>DATJMU010000151.1:0-59466 GCA_035508555.1 Occallatibacter sp.
CGTCGAAAACGTATGGGTCGTCGACCCGGAGAGCCGCGTTGCCTATCGCGCCACGGAGAAGGGACTGGAGCCTGTCCGTGAAGACGAGTTGATTGTGCCGGGAACGCCGATCCGCGTGGCCCTCAGCGAGATGTTTGCGGAACTGGACCGTGCATAAAACGCTGCACCAAGTGCCAAAGCCTCAGCTCTTCATCGCCACCCGGATATGCAGTTCCCTGAGCTGCTGCTCAGTCACAGTCGTCGGCGCGTCGGCCATCAGGTCAATCGCCTTCGCCGTCTTCGGGAACGCGATCACCTCGCGCAAACTCTGAGCACCGGTCAGCAGCATGATGATCCGGTCGAGGCCCAGCGCAATCCCTCCATGCGGCGGCGTCCCAAACTCCAGCGCATCCAGAAAGAACCCGAACCGGCTCCGCGCCTCCTCGTCCGAGATCCCCAGCGACGCGAAGATTTGCTGCTGCACGTCCTTGCGGTGAATGCGGATCGACCCCGACCCCAGCTCCAGCCCGTTCATCGCCAGGTCATAGCAGTCCGCGCGCACGCTCGCAGGGTCGGTGACAAGGTTCGCCATATCCGCCTCGTACGGCGCCGTAAACGGATGGTGCGCCGGCATCCACTTCGCGGTCGCCAGGTCGTACTCGAACATCGGGAAATCCACAATCCAGATCGGCTGAAACGCCTTGCTGCCGTCAATCGTTCCATTCCGAGGTTCCACGTTCTGGACCACTTCCTCGGTCACACGAAACGCCCCATGCCGCTCCGCGTACTTCTTGGCCAGCTCGCTCCGGAACCCGCCCGCCGCCGCGTACACATTGATTTCGCGCTCCGACAGCCGTCCCGGAAACTTGGTGTCGCTGGCCTTCACCGGGTGCGCCGGGTCGCCGGCCACCACGATCACAAAGTCTGCCTCCGCCGCGCCCGCCATCTCCCGCACCTGGGCCGCCGAGGCGGGAAAACTCTTCGCCAGCCGCTTGAAGTCGTCGATAAACTTCGCGCCCTTCTTCTGGTCGAAGAGGGGGTGGTTGTCTTCGCGCTCCTTGCGGCTCAGCTCGCCTACGCCGGGTATGCGCAGCGCCACCACCGGCAGCGCCGGATCGATCTGCAGCGTGCTGAGCGCCTCGTCCGTAAACGCCGCCCGCACATCCGTCAGCCCCGGCAGCCGCAGGTCCGGCTTGTCCGTGCCGAACTGCCGCATCGCCTCATCGTAGGTCATCCGCGGGAACGGAGTGGGCAGCGCCACGCCCGCCGCCCCAAACGCTGCCTTCATAAACTGCTCCACCACGGCAAATACCGATTCCCGCCGCGGAAAGCTCATCTCCAGATCGACCTGCGTAAACTCGAGCTGCCGGTCGGCGCGCAGGTCCTCGTCGCGGAAGCACCGGGCGATCTGAAAGTACCGGTCAAATCCCGAGATCATCAGAATCTGTTTAAAGATCTGCGGCGACTGCGGAAGTGCGTAGAACTCGCCCGCATGTACGCGGCTCGGCACCAGGAAATCCCGCGCCCCCTCCGGCGTCGACTTGGTCAGAATCGGCGTCTCGATCTCCAGGAATCCCTGCTCGCTCAAACTCTCGCGGATCGCCAGCGTGATCTGGTGCCGCAGCCAGAAAATCCGCTGCATCTCGGCGCGGCGCAAATCCACATACCGATACTTGAGCCGGACTTCTTCGTTCTGGATGGCCTCTTCGGAGGGCGAAAACGGCGCCAGCCGCGTGTCGTTCAGCACCCGCAGCTCCGTCGCCTCAATCTCGATCTCGCCCGTGGGCATCTTCGGATTGATGGCGTCCGCATCGCGCAGCCGCACCTTGCCCACGGCGGCAACCACGTACTCCGGCCGCACCTGTTCGCCCTTCGCGTGGCCCTCCGGCGTCAGCTCTTTATCCAGCACAATCTGCGCAATCCCCGAGCGGTCGCGCAGGTCCAGGAAGATGAGGTTGCCGTGGTCCCGCCGCCGGTTCACCCAGCCCATCAGTACCACATGTTGTCCTGCGTTCGCGGCGCGCAGCGTGCCGCACAGATGCGTCCGTTCGAGGCTGCCTAAAAAGTCGAGCACTACACTTATCCTTGTTTTCGAAACTTACCAATCCAAAAATGCCTGACGACCCCATCGAAGCTGTCATCCTGAGCGACCGAAGCGCAGCGAAGGGAGTCGAAGGACCTGCGTTTGCTTTTATCCGTTGACCTCATCGACGACAGCGTGCTTCACGCAGCATCACCTGGCAAGAAACTCTTTGAGCTCCCCGCGTGGAACCTTCGTCTGCACGCCGCTTGCAAAGTCCTTTACCGTCAGAATACCGGAAGCCAGCTCGTCCTCGCCCAGGATCACGATCCGCCGCGCCGTCTTCTCCGCCGCCTCAAAGCTCTTCTTCAGCCGGAAGCTCCCGTCGCCCAGCTCCACGCGCAGCCCGTCCCGCCTGAGCTCCCGCGCCAGCTTCAGCGCCGCCGCATTCATCCCCTCGCCCAGTGGCGCGATGTACGCATCCACTTTTGCCGCGCCAGCGGCTGGTTGAGCCGACTCCTGCGCCTGCAGCGTCAGCACCAGCCTATCGAGACCCATCGCGAACCCGATCCCCGGCGCCTTCGGCCCTCCGATCGCCTCGCTCAGCCCGTCGTACCGCCCGCCGCCCAGCAGCGCATTCTGCGCGCCCAGCCCGCCGTGCGTGAACTCGAACGTGGTCCGCGTGTAGTAGTCCAGTCCCCGCACCAGCCGGTGATTGCGCGTATAGGGCACGCCGGCCGCATCCAGCGCCGCCGTCACCGCCCCAAAGTGTGCCTTCGAGTCCTCATCGAGCGAATCGGCAATCACCGGCAGCGTCGCGATGATGGGCTGGTCCTCGGGCACCTTGCAGTCCAGCACGCGCAGCGGATTAGTCACGGCGCGGCGCTGGCAATCCACGCACATCCGCGGAGCCACGTCCACCAGCGCCGCCCGCAGCGTCTCGTTATAGCGCGCCCGGTCCGCCGCCGACCCCACCGAGTTCAATTCCAGCGTCCACCCCGCGATGCCCAGCTCGTCCAGCAGCGTAGCCAGCATCTCCAGCACCTCGGCGTCGCGCAGCGGCGATTCGGACCCCGCGCTGGGCGGCCCGATCACCTCCGCGCCGATCTGCCAGAACTGCCTGTAGCGCCCCTTCTGCGGCCGTTCCCGCCGGAACTGCGGCCCGACGTAGAAGAGCTTCTGCAGTTGCCCCGTCTCGCCCAGCTTGTGCTCAATGTACGCCCGCACCACGCCGGCCGTATTCTCCGGCCGCAGCGTCAGCGACTGCGGTTTCTCGCTTTGCGCCCGCGCCCGGTCCTCCCACGTATACATTTCCTTGGAGACAATGTCGGTTTCTTCGCCCACCCCGCGTGCAAACAGCCCCGTGTCCTCGAAGATTGGTGTCCGAATCTCGCCGAAGCTGTACCGTGCAAAAACAGCCCGCGCAGTCGCCTCGATCCGGTTCCACAGCGCCGTCTCCGGCGGCAAAAGATCGCGCGTCCCGCGCACAGCTTTCAAAGTGGCCATAACCTATCTAGTCTAAATGTGCGCCAACCCGGTGCCCGGACTAAGGTCCACCCCACTACCCGATGATTCGGCGCGCAATCCCCAGCCAACACCCCGCCGCGCTTGCGTACCTACGTACTCCAAAAACCTCGCACCCAAGCAACGCCGGCATCGCAGCCATTCACCCCTTACCCCCGCCCATTCACCGTCAGATCGCGCCGGCCGCCCAGCCCAGGTCCGCCAAATTCGCTCAAGCAGAACCGGGCTGAAGCACCGATATATTTTCTTGACAGCCTTCGTCAACGCGGCGTATAAGTTTTTCCGATCGGCATCTCAGCAGTGAGAGATAGGGTGTAACAGGCTTCGTTGGCAAGGATCAGGGAGATTCAGGCGCTTGGTCTGCACTATCGGCTGCCGATCTTCCCCGCATAAGGAGTTAAGAGAGAGCGAAGGAGGTGTTAAGGCTTGCCCAAAATTGAATACGTATTCAAGCCTGTCATGAATACGTATTCAGAATCACCAAAAAACCGCCCGCGACAGACTTCTGCGCCGGCCGTGGGCTCTCCCAGATCCGGCCTCTCCCGGAAACACATGCCCACCATCCACATAGAATCGAGGATTCGCAACATGAGGTCCATTTTGAGGCTGACTTCAATCCTGCTTGCCGCCGGCGCTCTCTGCCTGCTGCAGGCCAGCGCGCAAACCATCAGCGGCGCCATCACCGGACGCGTTGTCGACACCAGCGGCGCCGTCATACCCACCGCCAGGGTGCGGCTCACCGAGCAGGACACCAACGTCTCCGTCACCACCAAGGTGTCGTCCGACGGCGACTTTACCTTCCCCAATATCCTGCCCGGAACCTACAGGATCACGGTCGAGGCCCCCGGATTTGAAAAGCTGGTGCAGCAGCACCTGGTGCTTACCGCCAGTGGACGCCTGTCCGCCGGAACCCTCACGCTTCAGGTCGGATCGGTCTCACAGTCCGTTACAGTCACCGCCGCGACCACGCCGGTGCAAACCACCAGCTCCGAGATCTCCGGAGACATCGATGTCCACCAGATCGATAACGAGCTCTCCGCCGGCCGCGACTTCATGGCCCTTTTGCGGACCATCCCCGGCGTCTCGGAGACGTCCACCAACCCCGAAGGAGGGTCGTCCCTCGGCGGATCCACCACCCCCTACGTCAACGGCATCCGCAACGTTTACAACTCCACTGACCTGGACGGCATGAGCGGCTCGCCGCGCCCGGGCCAGAGCGTCGACACCGAGCCCAACATGGACTCGATTGCGGAAGTGAAGGTGGAGACGGCCGGCTACCAGGCGCAGTACGGCCAGGATGCCCCCGGCGTCGCCATCCAGGTGGTCACCAAAAGCGGCACCAATCAGTTCCACGGCACCGCCTACTACTTCAACCGCAACGAAGACTATAACGCCAACAGTTGGTTCAACAATTACAAGGGCACGCCCCGCGGCCGCTACCGCTACAACACCATCGGCGGCAACATCGGCGGGCCGGTCTACATTCCCGGCCACTTCAACTCTGGCAAAAACAAACTCTTCTTCTTCTACTCGCAGGAGTACTGGCCCACCCAGTCCCCGGTCTCCGCGGACTACACCATCCCGACTCAGGCCGAGATCAATGGCGACTTCTCGCAAACCCCTGAACAGGGCATCGTGGACCCTAACCCCGCCACGCAATACATCAACATCCGAATGCCCGGACAGCCCTCCAGCTCCTGCCCGGCCACCGGCACCAGCGGCAACCACAGCGGCTGTTTCCCCGGCAACGTCATTCCCCAGGGCGACATCAACGCAAACTCCCAGTACTTCGTCAAGCTGCTTTACCAGACCGCCACCACGGCGCCAGGCTGGACGGCCATTAACAACACCGCCGTCACCAAGGGCGACTACAACTACATCTTTAACTCCACCGCCGATAACCCGGTCGACCAGCAGATCGCCCGCATCGATTTCAATCCCACGGAAAAACTGCGCATGTATGGCCGCGTCCTCTTCTCTCAGGTCAACAACAACGCCTACAACTCCGCGGCCAACAAGCTGCCCTGGCTGATGAAGGTCAACTACTACACGCCGCGCACCAATTGGGTCTACGACGTGACTTATACCTTCAGCCCCACGCTGCTCAACGAGCTCACCATCGGGCACTCGTCGTTCACCGAGAACCAGCTCTATACCCAGTCCCAACTGGCCCTGGCCACCAAGAGCTCCAGCGGCTACAACCTCTCGCAAATCTACTCGTCGAACAACCCGTTGAACCTCCTGCCCGCGGTCAGCTTTGGAGGGAACAACTCGACCAACAACCCGTCCTATAGCTGGGACTCGCGCTTTCCCATGAACGACCTCGCCCAGGTATACGAACTCAACGACAGCTTGACCAAGGTTCTGGGCGCGCACAATCTGATGTTCGGATTCCAGTTCCTCACTGGCCACTACCTCCAGGCCCACTCCTCAACCGGAATCCCGGAAGGCAATTTCAGCTTCAACCAGGACTCCAAGAATCCGAACGACACCACCTACGGTTACGCCAACGCGATCCTGGGCCTGTTTGACACCTACCAGGAGCCCACCGGCCGGCACGACTACTTCCCCGGCTTCCTGGACCCCGAATGGTTCGCGCAGGATCAGTGGCGCGTCAGCCCCAAACTTACCCTCGACTACGGAGCACGCTTCTCCATCGTGCCTGCCAACACCCTTGAAGTCGGCGCCGACTTCATTCCCAGCACCTATAACCCCGGTCAGGCCCCTGTGCTTTACGGCTACGCTCCGGGGGGCGCCAACGCGGTTGATCCCACCACGGGCATCGCAACCTACCCGGCTGCGTATACCGACAAATTCGTTCCCGGTACCGGCAACCTCTCCAACGGACTCATCAGCACCCTGAGCCACGCCGGTTTTCCTAAAACGCTCATTCATGGCGCCGGCTTCCAGTTCGCGCCGCGCTTCGGCTTCGCCTACGATCCCCGCGCCAACGGCAAGATGGCCATTCGCGGCTTTGTCGGAGAATTCCTTTATCCGCCACAAGTGCAGGGCCAGGCCGGCGACATGACCCACAACCCGCCCGTCGAGTTCAACCCCACCCAGTACTACGGCAACATCAACAGTTTCACTACTGCCGGAAGCCTGCTCGGGCCTTCCAGCTTCGGTTCCGCCTTCGAGGAGAACCCGCAGGAGACCAAAATCATCCAGTTCGGCCTCCAGGTCCAGCAGGATATCGGCTTCGGTACCGTCTTGACCGTCGGCTATGTCGGCAACGCCGCGCGCCACATGACCGGCGAAACCAATATCAACGAAGTTCCCTACGGCGCCGAGTATCTCCCCCAGAACCAGTACTGCTCCAAGACCTCGAAGACCGGCTGCGCAACCTATTCTCCGCTGCCCGACGACTACTTCCGGCCCTACCCCGGGTACAACACCATCACCTACCGGACCACGGGCTACGACTCCAACTACAACGCCATGCAGGTGTCGCTCCAGCACCGCTACGCCACAGGCCTGGAGTTCGACCTGGCTTACACCTGGTCGCGGTCCATGGACTTCGCCGACGAGTACGACAGCGGCGTGGCCACCTATCAGCCAGTCCGCCTGTGGAACTACGGCCCAACCACCGAGACCCCCCAGCAGGTCCTGGCCCTGGACTACATTTACGCGCTTCCCAAAATCCCGAACTCCTGGACCAGCATCGCCAGGCCCGTCCTGAACGGCTGGCAGCTCTCCGGTATCGCGACCTACTACAACCGCCTGCCAACCACCTTGGGCGGCCTCTCCACCACCGATAGCGTCAACGAGACGGGCGGCGGCGACGGAAACCGCTGGCTGGTGACCGGCAACCTCAACAGCGGTTCCAGGAGCAGAAACCAGACCACTCCATACATCAATACCGGCGTGGTCGAACGGCCCTCCCTCGGCGCCTACGAGTGCACAAATGCAAGCTGCTCGACCGGCCAGCTCATCTATTCGAACGGCTACACCGGGAACGAGTCCACCATCATCTACCAGCCCGGTTACTGGAACTTTGACACCGCCCTCTTCAAGAACTTCGCCATTCGCGAGCGCGTTACCTTGCAGTTGCGCCTGGAGACCTACAACACGTTCAACGCCCCGGAATTCAACGAGGTTACGACCGGGCCCAAGTTCAACGCCTTCACCGGCGGGCAAACCGTCCAGACGTTGAACGGCCCTCTCATGATCAACGGCGCCTCCACCAACCAAACCGCCAACTTCGGGATGGTGAGCGGCACCGCGGGTGTCAGCTCGGGCAACTTCGGCCGCGTTCTCCAACTCGCCGGCCGCATCAGCTTTTAACCTTCGACTCGAACCGCCAACCCGTCGCCGGCAGGGCAATTCCAACCTGCCGGCGGCGCTTTATGGGATTCGAAGCAATCTTCACCTGTCTGCCCGCTCTACTTCGGCAGTTGCGACACGTCCCACCCGCCGCCCAGCGCCCGCACCAGCCCCACGCTCGCCTCAAACCGACGGCTCTCGATATTGATCGCCGTCACCTGGTTCTGGAGCAGCGTAGCCTCGGCCGTCAGCACCTCCAGGTAACTGGTCACGCCGCCCTTGTAACGTGCGTTGGAGATATTGAACGAGTGCAGCGCCGCCGCTACCGCCTGCTTCTCCACGCCCGCCTCCTGTTCCAGGATGCGCAGCGTCGAAAGCTGGTCCTCCACGTCGTTGAACGCCTGAAAAACCGTGTTCCGGTAGGCGTCCGCCTGCGCCTCGTAGTTGTGCCGCGCCTCCGCGGTCACTGCCCGCCGCTGCCCCGCGTCGAACAGCAGCTCCGTCGCCTGCGCTCCCAGGCTCCATAGCGAGCTCGGCCCCTGGATCCACGTGCCCGGATGCGTGCTCTCGAATCCGCCCGCGCCGCCCAGCGTGATGGTCGGATAAAACGCGCTCACTGCGATCCCGATCTGCGCGTTGGCCGCGTCCGCCTCGCGCTCGGCCGCGGCAATGTCCGGACGCCGCTCCAGCAGTTGCGACGGCACCCCCAGCGGAACCTCCGGCAGCGCCAGCGCCAGCGGCGCCGCCGGAATGCTGAACTGCGAAAGATCATAGTTGGCGATGGTCCCGATCGCATGTTCATACTGCGCCCGCGCCACCCCCACATCCACAAGCTGCGCGCGCACCGTCTCCAGTTGCGTCTGTGCCTCGGCCACCGCCGCCTCGGTGTCGATCCCACCCTTGAACAGCCGTTCTGTCAGATTCAGTTGGCCCTCAAGATCGCCGACGGTGTCCCTGAGCAGTTGCGTCTCCGAGTCCAGCCCGCGCAGCTCAAAGTAATCCGACGCCATCTCCGCGTGCAGGCTCAGGTCCACGTTGGCCATCTCGGCCGCCGTGGCCTGCGCCGTCGCGTGCGTCGCCTCCACCGTCCTCCGGATGCGCCCCCAGAAGTCCGGCTCCCAGCTCGCCTCGCCCGTCAACACCAGGTCGTTGTAACTGGTGGGGCTCGCCGACGAGCTGAGCGGCCGGTTCGAGGAAGTCTTCTCATGGGTCACCGAGGGCCCCGCCGAAAGCGTGGGATAGAGATTCGCCCGCGCCGCGCTCACCGCATCCCGCGCCGCCAGGTAGGTCTCGAGCGCCTGCTGCAGTTGCACGTTGTTGGTCTCGATGCGGCTCTCGAGCGCGTCGAGCTGCGGGTCCCCGTAGATCTCCCACCACTTCCCCTTGAGCATTCCGTCTGAAGGGTTCGCCGTTGTCCAGCCCCCGCCCGGCGGATTCGGCGGCGCCACCACTGAAGGCGCGCCGGTCTCCTTGTAAGCCGGCGCTGTGGGGAAGCTGGGCCGGCTGTAGTTCGGCCCCACCGGCTTGCAGCCCGTAAGCACGACTGCCGCAGCCAGCAGCGTCGCTGGCACAGCCGCCGCGCCCCATCTCCGCGGCCGCCCCCGCTTCTGCGGAACCTTCCGCATCGCTAGAAGCCCCCTTTGTCCGCCGCGCTGCCCGGCTTGACCACGGTCACCCGCTCGCCCTCGACCAGCGAGTCCGGGGGATCCTGAATCACGCGGTCATCGGCTGCGAGGCCGCTCACCACCTGCACCGTCGCTCCGTCATCCTCGCCAATCACGATCGGAACCAGGTGTGCCACCGTCCCTTTGCTGCTGTTCACCACCATCCCGATCTGCAGTCCCTGCCGCCGGAAGATCAGCGACTCCGACGGCACAATAAAGGTCTGCGCGTACGGCGCGGTGCGGAAGTGCGCCTGCGCCAGCGCCCCCGGCAGCAGCGCACCGTTCCGGTTATTCACGTCGATCTCCACCAGCAGCGTCCGGCTCGACGGATCGATCGCGTCCGCCGTCCGCACCAGCGTGCCTTCGAACGTCTTGCCCGGAGTCTCCGGAAACGTCAGCGCGATCTTCATCCCGCGCTGCACCTGGTCGGTGTAAATCTGCGGCACGTCCACGTACACGCGCAGTATCTGCAGCGCCTGCATGTGGAACAGCTCTACGTCCGTGCCCGCGTTGATCAACTGGCCCGTGTCCACATTCCGCGCCGTCACCACGCCGTCGAACGGCGCATACACCTTCTCGAATCCCTGCAACTGCAGCAGCCGCTCCAGGTTCGCCTGCGCCGATCGCACCGCCGAGGCCGTCGCCGCCGCCTGCGTCACAAAAGTGTCCGTATCGAACTTCGATACCGCATTCGACTGCACCAGCCCCGCGTACCGCTGCGCCTGCACCCGCGCATTCCTCGCGTTGGTCTCCGCCGTCGCCAGGTCGGCCCGCGCCTGCGCCACCTCCTGGTCCACCTCCGGCGAAGCGATCGTCGCCAGCAGCGCCCCCTTCGTTACGCGCGCTCCGATGTCGTAATACCAGCGCGTCAGGTAGCCGCTCGTCCGCGCATAGATCGGCGAGTCCGTGTACGCCGTCACGTTGCCCGGCAGCACAAAGCTGTCCACCGGCGCCCCCGGCTGGGGCGGCGCCGCACTCACCGTCGGCGGCGCCAGTTGCTCCGTCTCATCCGCCAGCACCGTGTTGGCGTGCATGCGTCCAAGAATGCCGATCGCCGCCAGCACGCCCGCCGCCACGAACACCACTACCGCCCCCGCCAGCGCCGCGCCCGGCGAAATCGGCTTCTGCTCCGGCGCCTGTTCGTGGTGCTCCGCCCTTTGCGCTTCCGGTTTGGATTGGTCGCTCATCGCTCCTCCCCCTATTCCTTCCCCTACTCCCCCGTTGACTCGTCGAACTCATCGCTGGCTGTGGCCCCTGTTCCAACCCGCGCCGTCTTGCGCCGCCCCTCCAGCCATCCATGGACCACCGAGAAGAACACCGGCACAAAAAACAGCGTGGCCACCGTGGCCACCGTCAGCCCGCCGATCACCGCGCGGCCCAGCGGCGCATTCTCTTCGCCCCCATCGCCCAGCCCCAGCGCCATCGGCACCATGCCGATAATCATCGCCAGCGCCGTCATGACCACCGGCCGCAGCCGCACAAAACCCGCATTCAGTGCCGCCCTCCGCGCGTCGCCCACCAGCACCTCCATCTGCTCCCGCGCAAAGCTCACCACCAGGATCGAGTTCGACGTGGCCACGCCCATGCACATGATCGCCCCCGTCAGCGCCGGCACGCTCAGCCGCGTCCCCGTCAGAAACAGGAACCACACAATCCCCGCCAGCGCCGCCGGCAGCGCCGCGATGATCAGGAACGGATCGAGCCACGACTGAAAATTCACCACGATCAGCAGGTAAACCAGAAGGATTGAGAACGCCAGCCCCGTGAGCAGCCCGATGTACGACCTGTACATCGTGTCGCTCTGCCCCCGCACCACCAGGTGCGAGCCCCGCGGCAGGTTCTTCTCGTTCGCGTCCACCACCTTCTCGATCTCCCGCGTCGCCGTGCCCAGGTCCGTTCCTTCCACGTTCGCGTAGATGTCGATCACCGGCATGATGTCGTAATGGCTCACCGCGCCCTCTTCGGCTCCCGGTATGAGGGCGGCCACGTTGCTCAGCACCTGCTCCGGCTTCGGCGCCCCCGGCGCCGCTGTCGCTGCGGCTCCGGCGGCATTGTTTGCGGGTACTGCGCCCGGAGCCGTGGTTCCCGGCGCGCTCGCCGTCGCCGCGGCCGCCGGCGCGGCTGCGCCACTCCCGCTCGCCGTCCCCGTCGCGCTCGGCGAGGTCACCGGCAGGCTCCTCAGCTCCGCCAGATTGTCGATCCTGTACTGCGGCTCCTGCACCGCAATCGAATAGGACACGCCGTTCCTCGGATCCAGAAAGAACTGCGGCGTCGTCTGAAAGCTTCCGCTCAGTGCCACCAGCAGGCTCTGCGCCACGTTCTGCTGTGTCAGCCCCACCTCCTGGGCCCGCGTCCGGTCCACCGCCACCGTCCAGTCGGGATAGTTGAACGGCTGCTGGATGCGCGCGTCTACCACCCCCGGCTTATACCGGATCTGGTTCAGCATCCGCGCCGCCAGCGCCCGGTTATCGTAGAGGTCCGGACCCGTCACCTGCACGTCAATCGGCGACGGCGTCCCGAAGTCCAGAATCTGCGTCACAATGTCCACCGGCAGCTCGTAAAACTCCACCCCCGGATACTCCCGCGCCAGCACCCGCCGCAGCTTCTGCACGTACGCCTCGGTGGGATGATGCTTCGCCGTCAGTTGCACCTGGATGTCCGCGTCCGATGGCCCAACCGGCGCCGACGTCGAGTACGACATGTTCAGCGACGAATACGGCAGTCCGATGTTGTCCAGGATCGTCACCAGCTCGTCCCGCGGAATCACCTGCCGAATCGTGTCCTCTACGTGATCGCACAGCGCCGCCGTCTCTTCGATGCGCGTCCCCGTATGCGCCCGCAGGTGAATCTTGAACTGCCCCGAATCCACCGCCGGGAAGAAGTCCTGTCCCAGCCACGGCGTCAGCACCCCGATCGATCCCAGCATGAACACGAAAAACAGAATCATGAACACCGCGGCATGGTCCACGCACAGCGTCAGCACCCGCACGTAAAAGTGACGCAACCCCTCGAAACCATCTTCGAAAGCCACCTGGAACCGCACCAGCGGGTTGCGGCTGGTGCGCCTCCGCGCCGCCTCCGCGTCGTCGTGTTCCTTCAGCATGTACCGCGCCATCGTCGGCACCACCGTCCGCGACAGCAGGTAGCTCGCCAGCATCGCGAACACCACCGCCTCCGCCAGCGGCACAAACAGGTACCGCGCCACCCCGCTCAGCAGGAACATGGGCACGAACACAATGCAGATTGACAGCGTCGATACCAGCGCCGGCGTCGCAATCTGCGCCGCGCCGTCCAGGATCGCCTGTTCGATCTCCTTGCCCGCCTCCAGGTTGCGGTTGATGTTCTCGATCTCCACCGTGGCGTCGTCCACCAGGATGCCCACCGCCAGCGCCAGGCCCCCGAGCGTCATGATGTTGATCGTCTGCCCCAGCGCGTACAGCACCACGATCGAGCACAGGATCGACAGCGGGATCGACACCGCGATGATCAGCGTCGAACGCCAGCTCCCCAGGAAGATGAGGATCATCAGCGCCGTCAGGCACGCCGCGATGATCGCCTCCCGCACCACCCCGTTCACCGCCCCGCGCACAAAGATCGACTGGTCGCTCACCGCCTTGATCTGGAGCGTCGGCGGCAGCTCCCCCTTCACGTACGCCAGCTTCGCCCGCACGTCGTGAATAATCTGCAGCGTCGAGGCCTTGCCGGTCTTCATGATGTTCACCAGCACCGCCCGGTGCCCGTCCACGCGCACAATATTCGTCTGCGGCGGGTTGCCGTCCCGCACGTGCCCGATGTCGTGGATGTACACCACCGTCCCGTCCACGCTCCTGATCGGCAGGTTGTTCAGACCTGCGATCGTCAGCGGCGCGGAGTTGGTCTCCACGTTGTACTCGAACTTGTCGATCTTGATCGTCCCCGACGGCGCAATCACGTTCTGGTTGGCGATCGCGTTCACCACGTCCGCCGGCGAAAGCCCCCGCGCCTCCAGCGCCTGCTGGTTCAGGTCCACCATGATCTCGCGCTGCTTGCCGCCATAGGGGTAGGGTTCCTGCGCCCCTTCGATCGTCGCCAGTTGCACGCGAATCGTGTTCGTCGCCAGGTCGTTCAGCTGCTGCTCGTCCAGCCCCTGCCCGGCCAGCCCCAGTTGCAGAATCGGCACGCTCGACGCGTTGTACTGGATGATGAACGGCGGCACCGTCCCCGGCGGCAGCGAGCGCACCTCCGAGTTCATGATGGCCGTTATCTGCGCCACCGCCTCGCCAATGTCCACGCCCGGATGAAAAAAGACTTTAATGATGCCCCGGCCCACCACCGACTCCGACTGGATGTGGTCGATGTCGTTGACCGTTACCGTCATGCCCCGTTCGGAGTTGGTCACGATCCGGTCGGCCATCTGCTCCGCCGACAGCCCCTCGAAGTTCCACACCACCGTGACCACGGGAATGTCGATGTTCGGAAAGATATCCGTCGGCATCGACACAATGCTGAATACGCCCAGGATCAGGATCAGGAGCGCGAAGACAACAAAGGTATACGGCCGCCGAAGCGCAAGCCGGACAATCCACATCATAGGACTGGTTCTCGCTCCTGAGCCGGACCCCTTGGGGGCTGCTCTCCTACCGGCACTGACCCCGATCCTGTCAATCGGGAGATCGTCGTCAACGCCGTTGGTCGACTGCTGCCCGGCTCATCGCATGGCGCGGCTGAACGGTTTCCCTCGAGCACCCGTTCCACCGGTCGTTGAAGTTATTTCCAATGGTAATTGATCGGGCGATGTGGAGGCGGCGTCTCAACCCGCCGCCCTACCCTTCTAGGACGTCCCAGCCGCGTCAAAAGACACATTTTGTCTCCGGCCCCGGTCCCGCCATATGAGCCGTCTCCCATCTATACCCCGCCCAGCAGCCTCTCGATCGCCGCCCGCAGCCTCTGCGGCTCGGTCGACGGTCCGTACCGACCCGCCACTTCGCCCCCGCGCCCCACCAGAAACTTCGTAAAATTCCACTTGATCCCGCTCGCGCCCACCACCCCCAGCAACCCCGGCCGCCGTCCCTTCAGGAACCGGTACAGTGGATGCGCCCCTCGCCCGTTGACCTCGATCTTCGCGAAGACCGGAAAGCTCACCCCGTAATTCGTCCGGCAGAACGCTCCGATCTCCTCCGCCGTTCCCGGCTCCTGCTTACCAAACTGGTTCGACGGAAACGCCAGCACCGCGAATCCCCGCTCCCTGTACGCCCGATAAAGCTCTTCCAGCCCCGCATACTGCGGCGTAAACCGGCACCGGCTCGCCGTATTCACAATCAGCAGCACCCGCCCCCGG
Source organism: Occallatibacter sp. (assembly GCA_035508555.1). GTDB lineage: Bacteria > Acidobacteriota > Terriglobia > Terriglobales > Acidobacteriaceae > Telmatobacter. The sequence continues at coordinate 14,768 of DATJMU010000151.1, forward strand.
TACGCCCCGAGCTCCACCGCCGTCCCGTCCAGCAGATTCGCCGAAAACCCATATATCGTGGCCGCTTCCCCGCCCATCCCGGTCAACTCCCCGCTCCGGATCCCCCGCCGCAATTCCTCGTGACCTCAGGGTGTCCTGCGCCGCCCTGCCGCGTCTAACGAGAATGCCGCAATACCTGTATCGCCCGCAAGCGGGGCAAAGCCCATCCCGGTCCGATAGACTGTGGACTGTGCGTCGCGAGGAAGAGTTCCGGCTCTGCTCGCCGCTCCGGCTGCGGCTCGCCTCCGCCGGCGGCTCCAGGGCAGGGTGATTTTGCGGCTCCGGTTCCGGCCCACCCGTTTGGGCAGGGTGACCGCCGTCAAATATAATCGTCTTTCCTTGAGGTTGGACCTGATTTTCGAGCAATGAGGGTGTGCATATTTTTCCCGTGAAGCCGAACTTTGGACCGCACCAGTACTTGTGCTCGCCGCGGGATTGCCGCCCGGTGATGATCAAGCACACTTTCTTCGCCCGCCGCCTTGGGGCCGCGGGCCTGTCTCTTCTCGCACTGCTCCTGGTCTCTTCCTTCGTTGCGCCCCTCGCCCTCGCCCAGGACAACACCGCCTCCGCCGCTGCCCAGGCGCCCTCCACTCCGCAGACCATCTACGAGATCCGCGTCATCGGCAACCGCCGCATCCCCCGCGAGACCATCCTCGCCCGCATGTTCACCCACGTCGGCGATACCTGGGACCCAACCCAGATCGAGGCTGACTTCCACTCCCTCTGGAACACCGGCTACTTCCAGAACCTCTACTTCACCCGCGAAGACACCGAAAAGGGCATCATCCTCAACATCTTCGTTGAAGAAAACCCCACCATCCGCGACGTCACCTACAAGGGCCTCAACTCGGTCACCCAGTCCGACCTCCTTGAGCAGTACAAGAAGGAGAAAGTCGACCTCACCGAAGAGAGCCAGTACGACCCCACCAAGATCTCCCACGCTGAAGACGTCATCAAGGAGATGCTCGCCCAGCACGGCCACCAGTTCGCCACCGTCAAGGCCGACGTCAAGACCATCCCGCCCGCCTCCGTGCAGATCGTCTTCAACATCAAGGAAGGTCCGGTCGTCAAGGTCGGCAACATCAAGTTCACCGGCAACACCCACATCAGCTCCCTCAAGCTGCGACGCGCCATGCGCGGCCTCAAGCCCATCGGCATCCCCTACTCCCTCATCTTCGAGGACCTCTTCCCGCAGACCTACGACTCCTCCAAGCTCGAGATGGATACCGAGCTCGTCCGCCAGGTCTACCGCGACAAGGGCTACGCCGACGCCGCCGTCGAGCAGCCCAAGACCCAGATTCGCGACCAGGGCGGCCTCAACTGGTTTACCTTCCGTCCCCGCAAGGGCAAGCGCATCGACATCCTCATGCCCATCGAAGAGGGCGCCCGCTACCGGCTCGGCACCATCACCTTCACCGGCAACAACCCCCGCTTCAACATCAAAGCCCTCCGCGCCACCTTCCCCATCAAGGACGGTGAATGGTTCAACGCCACCGACATCGGCAAGGGCCTCGACAACCTCAAGAAGGCCTACGGCGCCGACGGCTACATCAACTTTGGCGCCATCCCCAAGGTCACCTACGACGACAAGAACCATACCGTCTCCATCGACGTCGACATCGACGAAGGCAAGCAGTTCTACGTCTCCCGCATCGAGTTCCAGGGCAACACCATCACCCGCGACCGCGTCATCCGCCGCGAGCTCCTCCTCCAGGAAGGCCAGATCTACAACTCCCAGCTCTGGCAGTACAGCCTCCTCCGCCTCAACCAGCTCCAGTACTTCGATCCCCTCAAGGTCGATCAGGATACCGAGGCCATTCAAAACGCCGACAACGGCACCGTCGAGCTCCTCCTCAAGGTCAAGGAGAAGGGCAAGAACTCCATCGGCATGAACGGCGGCATCAGCGGCGGCACCGGCGCCTTCCTCGGCGTCAACTACCAGACCAATAACTTCCTCGGCCTCGGCGAAACCCTCAGCCTCCAGGCCAACCTCGGCAGCCTCAGCCGTCAGTTCCTCTTCGGCTTCACCCAGCCCTACATCAAAAACCGCCCCATCCAGCTCGGCTTCCAGGTCTTCAACCAGAAGACCGACTACAACGCCGCCAAGAACTACCAGGCCACCACCGGCCAGGCCGTCAACCTGAGTTCCGCCGAGCAATCCCTCATCCAGAACTACAACCAGGGCTCCGACGGCTTCAACTTCTCCATCAGCTATCCCCTCAAGCGCCACGCCTTCCAGCGCGTCGGCCTCACCTACTCGTGGACCAACTCCACCATCAGCGCCTTCTCGACCGCCTCGCAGACCTTCTTCCAGACCATCGCCTTCCGGTCCGGCATCCAGGGCAACAACGCGCTCTCCGGCATCATCAACAGCTTTGTCTCGTTAAGCTACTCCTACAACACCGTCAGCGACCCCATCCGCCCCCGCGGCGGCAGGGACTTCTCCGCGGTGTTTCAAGCCTCCGGCATCTGGGGCAACGTCCGCTATATCGAGCCCATCATTGCCTACCGCCAGTTCTTCCCCATGCACTACCTCCACATCTCGCCCAACGGACATAACGTCCTCGGCGTCCGCGTCCAGTTAGGCTATGTGCAGGGCTACGGCGGCGACGTCGCGCCGCCTCAGAACCGCTTCTACTCCGGCGGCGAAAACGACCTCCGCGGCTTCGACATCCGCAGCGCCACTCCCTACGGCTACGTCCCCAGCCGCGTCTTCGTCCAGCTCACCAACCCCGACGGCTCCTGCGTCCCACGCGACGCCACCAACCCCGAAGAGAACCAGTGCATCGAGGTCCCGCTGCCCGTCTACGGCATCGCCTCCATCGGCGGCGACTCCAACCTCACCACCAACCTCGAGTACCGCATTCCCATCGTCGGCCCCTTTACCTTCGCCTTCTTTGACGACTTCGGCATCGACGCCGCCGTCAATCACAACCAGCTCAAGCAGAGCCCCGAGGGCTTCGCCTCCCTCGAATCGCCCCTCTACGGCTGCCCCGTCTACAACAACGGCGCCTGCGAAGGCGGCATCCCCGGCAAGGACGTCGGCTTCCAGGAGAACATCCATCCCATCTCCGGCACTAACTTCGTCCCCCGCATGTCGGTGGGCGCGCAGATCTCCGTTCTCGTCCCCATCATCAACGCCCCCTTCCGCCTCTACTACGCATACAACCCCCTGCGCCTCTACGAAACCCCCTATTGCAATCTCAGGGGCGTCACCTACAACCAGGGAAGCTGCTCGGCCCAGTTGATCACCCGCGACATGTTCCCGCCCGGCGGCGCCGGCGACTACACCTACAACCAGGCCATCCAGGCCTACGGCTCCCGCTACCTGTTCCACGAGCCCCGCAAGACCTTCCGCCTCGACATCTCCACCACCTTCTAACTCTCCCGCGAGTTGGTGCCCCGGCATTCCCCTCTCTCCGGGTGCACCACCCTCGCGGGGTCTTTGTTTTTCCCGCTAGGGTGGGGTGTCCGTTTGACGCTCGCACCCCGCGCCCCTTTATAATCCACCTAGTTCCTGGCGATCTCATCGTCCCCGCCGCATCCGTCCTGCACCACCGGGAACGGCGACCGAGTGAGACGGCCGCGAGGTATGTGAGGACATCCCGATTCGCCCGCGCGCCAATTCGCAATCATCCGCCCAGGAAATCCGAAGGAGCTCTCCGATTTCTATGAAGCGCTTGCTCGCACTCGCTGTTATGCCGGCCTTGGCCTCTGCCCTTGCCGCCCATGCTCAAACCCCCGCCGCGTCCGTCAAGGTCGCCGTCATCCAGTTCCAGTTGGCCGTCAGCCAGACCAACGAGTTCCAGCGCGACTACGCCGATCTGCAGAAAAAGTACGACCCCAAGCGCGCCGCTCTCAAGTCGCTCGACGACCAGATCGCGTCCCTCTCCAAGGACTATCAGGCCCAGCAAACCACCCTCTCCGACTCCGAGCGCCAGGCCCGCGTTGACGCCATCAACGACAAGAAGCGCCAGGAGCAGCAGTTGGAACAGGATGACCAGAGCGACTATCAGGCCGACATGCAGGACCTGGTCAACAAAGTTGCCCAGAAGGTCGGCGCCGAGCTCACCGCCTATGCCAAAGCCCACGGCTACAGCGTCGTCCTCGACGCCACCGAGCAGCAGAACCAGGCGCCCACCGTTCTCTACGCCAGCCCCGGCATCGACATCACCAAGGCCATCATCGACGACTACAACGCCAAGTCGGGCATCCCGGCCCCGCCGCCGCCCGCACCCAGTCCGGCCTCTGCCCCCGCGGCCCACTAAAACCCGCGGACGACTCACCCCCGAGGGTGTCGTGATCCATCGCCCGGTGCCCCAGGTTTCGCTTTTGAGACCCGGGATCAATGCCCCGGTCTTCCCGATTGTCCGGGTGCCCCACCCTCGCGGGGTCTTTGTCTTTCCCGCTAGGGTGGGGTGATCCAACGTCGGGCAGGGCTCACCCAATGCTTCCCGCCTCTCAGCTCTCCAGATACTCCCAGAACGAGTCCGCCAGGTCCGCCCCCAGCTCGTTGGCCATCCGCCGCGCCGCCCGCTCCACCTCTTCCACCAGCCCGTGCAGGTAGTCCCGCGACCGCGACACCGCGACCACCCCGATCGTCGCCGTCTGCCAGGTCACGGCCTCGTCCATCTCCGCCACCGACACGTTAAAACTCTGCCGGAGCTGGTCCTTCAGCGAGCGCACCACCTGCCGCCGGTCCTTCAGCGACTGGGCATGCTCGATACGCAGCTCGAGCGTCAGTTGAGCAACAGCCATGGCGGATTTCCACGGCCAGTGTAAGCCCATTCCGAGCCTGAGGTTGCACTTTTTCTCGCCGGCGTCCGGTCACTGCCGCCTTCACTCCGACCAGACCGCCAGCACATTCCCCACCCCGTCCCCGAAATGGAACCGCCGCCCGCCCGGAAACTCGAACGTCGGCACCACCACGCTCCCGCCCGCTCCCACAATCGCCTCTTCCGTCGCCTTCAGATCCGCCGAGTAAAGCACCACCAGCGGCGCCCTCTCTCCGCGCGTCTCGTCCGGATTCGCGGTGCGGAACCCGCCATCGATCCCCGCCGTCGCCGCGCTGAAGCTCACGTAGTCCGGCCCCCAGTCCTGGAACTCCCAGCCGAAGACCGCCGCATAAAACCGCTTGGCCCGCGCCACATCCGTAGCCGCGAACTCGATGTAGTTGATCCTGTGATGATTCCCCGGGTTGCTCATGGCTTCTCTCCTTAAGTTTCAGGTGGAGTCGAGGGACAGATGCGCGGCATCGAGGCGCGGGCACACCCATCCGGTGTGCTTCCGATACGCCTCCATCCGCAATCCCTCAGAAGCCGGAGAATGCAGGTAGAGTCCGCCGATTCCGAGCCGTCGCGGACTGCCGAGGTACGCGTCTACGATACCAGATTCCGCGCCCGGCGCAACGATTTTTCGCGAGCCACCAGCGCCCTCACCCACTGCGGGTGCCCCACCCTTTCGGCGCTTCTGCGGAAAGGGTGGGATGACCACAAGCTGTTCTCTCGCCACCTGCCAACTCGCCACCTGCCAACTCGCCACCTGCCAACTCGCTAACTCGCGAAAGGCAGTTCACTTCCCAAACTCAATCGCCACCCCGCCCGTAATCGTCCGCGGCGGCATCGCCACGCCTGCAATCTCCTGGTATCCCGTATTGCTCAAGTTATCGAACCGCAGATACGGCCGCACCCGCCCCCTCCCGTGCGTCACCCACACGTTCCACACCGGGTACACCGTCTGCTGGTATCGCTGGGCAAGCTGCACCATGTTGGTCACCGTTGCCACCCGTCCCAGCGCCGCCGTCCACGTCGCGTGGATATTCTCCACCGGATAATTAAACACATACTCCGACTGCAGCCCGTGCAGCGCCGCCTGCGCCCCGTGCAGCCCCGTCCACGCAATCTCCACCTGCTGCGAGCTCGCCGGCCTCCACGTCATCCGCGCCTCCACGCCGGTAAAGCTCAGCCCGTTCAAATTATCCGCGCACCAGATGTTCGCCTCCGTGCAGCTCGCCGGCAGATATTGATCCGGCAGCGCCGCCGCCTTCACGTAATCGATCGTGTCGTGCTGCTGCGAGTAAAAAAACGTTCCCGAGAACGCCAGCTTCGCCGTAGCCGCCCAGTCCGCCCCCGCATTCGCCGACCACGCTGACTCCGGCTTTAAATCCGGATCGCCCACCGTCGACGGATCGGAGTAATACAGATCGGTATACGTCGGAATCCGGAACCCATACCCTCCATTCGCCCGCAGCTTCAGCCGGTCCGTCACCCGCCAGCTCCCGGCCAGCTCCGGCGAAAACACCGCCTGCGCCCCGCCCGAAAAAATCTCCTCACGCGCCCCTGCTGAAAGATTCCACCGCCGCTTCTTCGGCGCCCAGTCCAGGTCCACGTATCCTGCTCCGCGGTTCCGCGCATGAATCCCCAGCGCATACGAGGTCGCGCCACCCGAAAAGTTAAAGCTCCGGATGCTGTCCCCATCCGCCTCCAGCCCCATCAGCACCAGCGCGCCGTCCTTCATCTCCACCGTGTGCCGTACCGACCCCTGCCACGACCCATCCTCGTGGTTGTTCTCGTAGAGCCCCGGATCGCTGCGGAAGAGCACAAAGTCGTCCGTATGCCTTCGATACGCAAACGCCGCCACCGAGTGCGCGCCCAGTTCCTGTCGCACGCCGGCGAACCACCCCTTGGTTCGCTCCCACGAGGGGTAATCGCCGTAAAAGTTGTTCGCCCCGAAGGCCCGGTCGTCCGAGGCAAGCAGAGCGTCCGTCACGCCCAGCCGCGTTCCCGCCCAGCCCTCGGCCGAAGCCTCCTCGTTCCGGTAATCGCGGTCGTCCTCGCAATCCTGATAAACCTGATGCGCGGTGAGATTAAGCTGCAGCGGGTTGCAGGTGGAGTTGACGGTTGTGTAGCCGGGAGAAGCGAGAAAGCCGGTCGACCAGTTGCGCCCCGCCGCCAGCCGGCCACTCCAGCGCCCATGCACTCCATCGGCAAGCAGTGACTCCTCGTTCTCCTCGAAGCTTCCTTCGCCCGCCTTCAGCCGCACCCGGTCGTGATCCGGCGCGGTCGTCAAAAAATCCACCACCCCGCTCAGTGCGTCCACTCCGTGCAGCGTCGATCCCGCTCCCTCCAGCACCTCAATCGAGCTGATCGCCTCCATCGGCAGCGGCAGGTCCAGGTTATGGTGCGAAGTCTGGCTGTCGTTCACCCGAAACCCATTCACCAGCACCAGCGTCTGCTCAAAGCTTCCGCCCTGGAGCACAACATCGGCCTGCCCGCCGCCCGCGCCGCGCTCTTCCAGAAAAACCGCCGAATCCTGCCGCAGAATGTCCTGCTCGGACCCTGCCGTCAGCGACAACGGAGCGACCGGCAAAACTTGCACCGCCCGCGGCGACTCCGCCAGCGGTACCGGCACCGCCGACCCCAGCACCACCATCGTCTCCGATAGCCCCGTGATAGGCGCATTGCTCTGCTGCGTTTTTGCGCTCTGCGCAAACACCGGCTGCATGCCCGCTGCAAGCAGGACGGCCGTTGTGGCTTGAAGAATCTGCCCAAAACGTGTGGCTTTGAAAGGGCACGACTTCAGTCGTGCCGTAAGTGCCTTAAACGAAACGCCGGCTTTAGCCGCTGAGGGACGCTCTCCCCAATATTTCATTTCTACGTTCGCTCCTGGCCTCGTACCTACCCAGCTTGATCTCCCGCCAGCCCGCTCCGCAACTTCAATTTGATATTGCTTTGAATAGTTGAGGATATAAACTATCTGCAAAAGCCATGCCCACGCACCCCGCCAGCCCCAAGCCTATGCGAATCGACGCATTCCTCCGCGAAAGCCCCATGTTCGCCGTCAACCGCGCCGCTCGCCGCTTCGAGTCCCTCGCTGCCCGTGTCCTCGCGCCCGACGGCCTGCACTTCCTCGAGGCCCTGGTTCTCGCGGCGTTATTCTTCGAAGCCCCGCGCCAGGTCAAGCCCTCCGAACTGGCGGAAACCTTCTCGACCACCCGCGGCAACATCAGCCACTGCGTCTCCTCGCTCGAAGCCCGCGGCTTTTTACAGCGCAAAATCGACCCTGAAGACGCCCGCGCCTACCTGCTCACCCTCAAACCACAGGGCAAGCGCTGCGCCCTCCGCGTCATCGCCGCATTCGACAAGCTGCAAAAGGAGTTCGAGAGCGAGATTGGAAAAGTGGCGCTGGGCGAGATGTTGAATGCACTGCGGAGGCTGGAAGGGAGGGCGTTGCGGTAGGGGGAACGATGCCTATGCGACGGCGACCTCGATTACGCGGCTCTCCTGGTCGCGGGCAAGCTCTTCGGCCGCGGCGACGTACTCCTGGATGGCGGCGCGGATGTTGGCAAGAGCTTCCTCCTCGGTGGCTCCCTGCGACCAGCAGCCGGGCAGGCCGGGACAGGAGACGCTGTAGCCCTCCTCGGAACGGTGCAACACACCGCGATAGTTCGCCATGACGCTATCCTGCGCCCGATTGCCCTACAAGATATACCGGCTCAAATCCTGATCCTTCACGATCGCAGCCACCATCCGCTTCACATACTCGGCATCGATCAGGAACACCTTCTCCGGCCCCGAGGCCGTCATCCGCTCCTGGTAGGGCAAGGGCGTCGACGACTCGCTCAGGATCGCCGCCTCCAGCTTCGCCCTGGCCTCGTCGTCCTGCGCCCGCCGCGTCACGTCCGGCGCCAGGAAGCTCACGTCCTCGAGCACCCGTTCCATGATCGTGTGCAGCCGCCGCGCCCCGATGTTCTCCGTCTGCTCGTTCACCTTGAACGCAAACTCCGCCATCTCCCTGAGCGCCTCCGGCGCAAACTCCAGCCGCACGCCCTCGGTCTCCAGCAGCGCCGAGTACTGCTTGGTCAGCGACGACTTTGGCTCGGTGAGGATGCGCAGAAAGTCCTCCACCGTCAGCGAGTGCAGCTCCACCCGGATCGGGAACCGCCCCTGCAGCTCCGGAATCAGATCGCTCGGCTTCGACACATGGAACGCCCCCGCCGCGATGAACAAAATATGATCGGTGCGCACCATCCCGTAGCGCGTGTTCACCGTCGTCCCTTCCACAATCGGCAGAATGTCGCGCTGGACTCCCTCACGCGATACATCCGGTCCGTGCCCGCCCTCGCGCCCCGCAATCTTGTCGATCTCGTCCAGGAAAACAATGCCGTTCGACTCCACCCGCTCCACCGCCGCGCGGTTCACTGAGTCCATATCGATCAGCCGGCCCTCCTCCTCCTGCACCAGGTACTCGAAGGCGTCCGAAACCTTCAACTTCCGCTTCTTCGTCCCCCCGCCGAAGATATTCGGAAGCATGTCTTTCAGGTTCATCTCGATGTCTTCGAGGTTCTGGTTCGCGATAATGCCGATCGGCGCCATCCCCCGCTCGCGCACGTCCAGCTCCACCATCCGGTCGTCCAGCTTGCCCTCGCGGAACTGCTGCCGCATCTTCTCGCGCGAGCGTTGATGGCTCTCCGCGCCCGGCAGCGTTAGTTGACCGTCCTGCCCCGGCGGCGCCGCCGGCGGAGGCGGCAGCAGCAGGTCCAGCAGCCGCTCCTCGGCGTTCATCTCCGCCTTGTCTTCTACCTCCTCGAGCCGTTCCTCGCGCACCATGTCGATCGCGATCTCCACCAGGTCCCGCACGATCGACTCCACGTCGCGGCCCACGTAGCCCACCTCGGTAAACTTCGAGGCCTCCACCTTCAGGAACGGCGAGTTCGTCAGCTTCGCCAGCCGGCGCGCAATCTCCGTCTTGCCCACGCCCGTCGGCCCAATCATGATGATGTTCTTGGGCATGATGTCGTCGGCAATGTCGGGCGGCAGCTTCAGTCGCCGCTGCCGGTTGCGCAGCGCAATCGCCACCGCGCGTTTGGCGGCCTTCTGGCCCACCACATGCTTGTCGAGCTCGGCGACAATCTCGCGCGGCGTCAGCTCGTCCAGCGCAAGATCCTGTTCTTCGGCGGATGCTGGTAAATAAATAGCCATGAATCAAACGGGCGTACGGAGGCGTTCCGCTAGCTCTTCAACTCCTCAAAAGTGATGTGGTTGTTCGTATAGATGCAGATATCCCCGGCAATCTTCATCGCCTTCTCGGCAATCTCCCGCGCGTTCAGCTCCGTATTCTCCATCAGCGCCCGCGCCGCCGCCGTCGCGTAGCTTCCGCCACTCCCGATCGCCGCCAGCGCCTCGTCCGGATCGATCACGTCCCCCGATCCCGAGATCAAAAACGTCTGCTGTTTGTCGGCCACCAGCAGCAGCGCCTCCAGGTTGCGTAGCATTTTGTCCGTGCGCCAGTCCTTGGCCAGCTCCACCGCCGCGCGGTTCAGGTTTCCCGCATGCTGCTCCAGCTTCGTCTCGAACCGCGCAAACAAATTGAACGCATCCGCCGTCGATCCCGCAAACCCGGCCAGAATCTTGTCCTGGTACAGCCGCCGGATCTTCTTGGCCGAGTGCTTCAGCACGTGGTCGCCCAGCGTCACCTGCCCGTCCGCGGCCATCACCACATCTCCGTTCCGCCGCACGCAGATCACCGTCGTCGACCGGATCCGCCTCTTCTTCATTCCCACTATCCTTCTCCCAACCAGGGAAAAAACCAAAAAATACCCGTGCGGCAGTCAGCGTTCTCCACCGCACGCAACCTAAAGAGTATAGGTCATTTCGCCAGCCCGCGCGGCTGCCCGCCTATCCGTGCCCGGTCGCTGCGCCCTTCCATGCCGCCGTCCTTGCAGGCGTTTTTCATTTTGATCCGCCGCTCCCCATCGCTTCCCAGGCCCGGCAGCCGTCGCCGCGCCCAACCGCCGCCCCACTCACATCTGCGGTATCCTCATTCTTGGGACCCTCCGGGTGCCGGTCCCGCCTCCAATGGTCCTCCGCAACACAAGCCTTTGGGAGTTCGCCGCCGGGTCGCTTCTGCTCGCCGCCGCCAGCGCCGTGGGCTTCTGGCTTGTCTTTCGCAAGCGCCCCGCCCCTGAAGAGCTCGAGCGCGCCCGCCGCCAGTTCCTCGTTCAGTCCGGCCGCCTCGTCGACGGCATGCTCCTCGACATCACCGAAATCGAAGCCCCGCCCCCACCCCGGCGGCCGGTTGTTGAGGATCCCGGGATGGCCGAAGACCCCCGCACTCTCACCCTGCTCATCTACAACTACCGCATCGGCGGCGTCATCTACGACTGCTCCCAGGACATCACACCCCTCCGCGCCATCGTCGACCCCGCCCAGATCCGCGCCGGCTTCCCCTGCACCGTCCGCTACCAGCCCGGCAACCCCCAGAACAGCATCGTCCTCGCCGAAGACTGGTCCGGTCTCCGCGCCGGTCTGCCCGTCCTGCCCCAGTTCGCCGACCCCGACCCCCTCGACACCAGCCATCTCCATCCCCGTCACACCGGCCGCGTCAGCTAGCGCGCCATACCCATCCCCGGTTACACTACCCCTATGCATGTCCACGCGGTCCCGGCCCCCACCGCCAAACGGACGACCGCTGTACTCCGCATCTCCCTCATCGCCACCCTGGCCTACGTCATCGTTACCTTCATCGCTGGCCTTCGCGCCCACTCCCTGGCCCTCCTCTCCGAATCCGGCCACAACGTCTCCGACTTCCTCGCCCTCCTGCTCAGCTTCGCCGCCGTCTACTTCCAGTCCCGCCCCGCCGACAGCTCCAAGACCTTCGGCTACCAGCGCGCCGGCGTCCTCGCCGCCTTCGTCAACGCCGGCGCCCTCATCCTCATCTCCCTCTGGATCGCCGCCGAAGCCGTCCATCGCCTCTCCAGCCCCGTCGCCGTCCATCCCCGCCTCATGATCTACGTGGCCGCCGCCGGCGTCCTCATGAACGGCGTCATCGCCGCCCTCCTCTGGGGCGTCGCCCGCGACGTCAACCTCCGCAGCGCCTTCCTCCACATGGCCGGCGACACCCTCTCCACCGCCGCCGTCATCGCCGGCGGCCTTGGCATCCTCTTCACCGGCCGCGACTGGATCGATCCCGCCCTCTCGCTCCTCATCGCCGCCCTCATCCTCTGGTCCGGCCTCGGCATCGTCCGCGAAACCCTCAATATCCTTCTCGAAGCCGTCCCCCGCGGCGTCTCGCTGGCTGCCATCCGCGCCCGCATGGAAGAGGTCGAAGGCGTCCTCAACGTCCACGACCTCCACGTCTGGTGTCTCGGTTCCCACTCCACCGCCCTCGCCTGCCACGTCACCATCCCCGACATACCGCCCTCCGAGAGCGCCTGTATCCTCCTCAAGCTCAACCACGTCCTCCGCGACCACTTCCACATCAGCCACACCACCATCCAGTTCGAGCACACCGGCTGCCCCGAGATCGAGGGCTGCGTCGTCCCCCTCGAAGAGATGACCGCCGCCCACGCCCATCACGGCCACGTCCACTAGCAGTCGTGGCAGGTTTGAAAGGTACAGGCTTGCGGTGAAAGGTGCAGGCTTAAGCAGCTGAAGGGTACGGTCTTTACAGGCTGCGGAAAACGTCAAACTTGCTGTTGTTTTGAAAGGGCACGGCTTTATTGCTTGCTGCAGAAGAAATGTCCTGGTAAACGCGCCGGAGGCGCAGCGTAGGTTAGCCCCGCGCTTCAGCGTGGGGAGAAGGGATTCCACAAGTTCGCCACGGAGTCCCATAGGGACGGCGCAAGGGCATTCTTTATGCAGGAGTCAATAGCCGTGCCGTAAAAGCGCAACAGAATCAATGGGGCTTTAGCCCCCGGGGGATGTTTTTCTGGGCATTTCTCCCGCAATTGGGGCTTTTTTCGGTAGCCTGTCTAGCCCGTACATCCAGCCCCGCAAAAGGAAACGGCGCTTTAGCCTCTGAGGGACAGAAACCACCCCGGGCCCGCCAGCACCCTCACCTCCATCCGTTACTCTGTTTCGGTAGGAGGTCCGTCCTGTTGCCTCGTCTCCGCGCCCTTGCACCTCTTCTTTGCCTTGCCGCCCTCGTCGCCCCACCCCTCCTCGCCCGCCACCGCGACGACTCCGCCCCACCCGCCCAGCTCGACGCGGTCACCGGCCAGTACACCGACCTCGCCGACCCCGCCACCCGCCTCAGCTTCTACGTCCAGGACGGCCATTTCGTCGTCGAGTCCTCCCGATTCGTCCCCGTCCCGCTCAAAGCCGTCTCCCCCACCGTCTTCGCTACCCAGAGCGGCAAAGCCAGCTTCGTCTTCTCGCTCGACACCGTCGGCCACCCCACCAGCGTCGTCTATTCCAATGAGCCCGGCGTCACCTACACCCGCACCGGCCCGCCCGTCCATCACGTCTTCCACGACTACCAGCGCTCCGAGGCCATGATCCCCATGCGCGACGGCGTCAGGCTCCACGCTGTCATCCTCCGTCCCACCGACATCGTCGCCCCTCTGCCCATCCTCCTCACCCGCACCCCCTACGGCTGTGACGGCACCACCCGCGCCTCCTTCTTTGACGCCCGCCCCCAGCTCGCCCGTTCCGGCTACATCTATGCCTGCGAAGACATCCGCGGCCGCTTCAAAAGCCAGGGCCGCTTCGTCATGATGCGCCCCCTGGCTGATCACGCGAATCCGAAAGCCATCGACGAAAGCACCGACGCCTACGACACCGTCGCCTGGCTCGTCCGGAACCTCCCCAACAACAACGGCCGCGTCGGCGTGGTCGGCACCAGTTATCCCGGCTTCCTCGCCATGATGGCCGGCATTGACCCCAACCCCCACGTCAAAGCCATCTCCCCTCAGGCCCCCATGATCGACGTCTGGCTCGGCGACGACTTCTTCCACAACGGCGCCTTCCGCCAGAGCTACGGCTATGACTACATCCTCATGATGGAGTCCAACAAAGAAAACAGCGATGTAAGCTACGGCAAAAAGGACGGCGTCCCCGTCGACGGCTATAACTTCTTTCTCAGCCGCGGTAACTTCAAGCAGGACGTCAAACAGTCCGGTTCCAAACTCCTTCCCACCTGGAAGCTCTTCCTCGACCACCCCGCCTACGACAGCTACTGGCGCTCCCGCGGCGTCGAGTGGCACTTGGACAAGGTCGCCGTCCCCACCCTCACCGTCGGCGGCTACTACGACCAGGAGGATATGTACGGCCCCCAGGAAGAGTACGCGAAGTTACAACCCCACAACGTCGATCACGATAACTTCCTCGTCCTCGGCCCCTGGCGCCACGGCTACTGGTACTCGTCCTCCAACCACCTCGGCAATCTCGACTACGGCCAGCCCATCGGCGACGAGTACCGCCGCCAGATCGAGGCTAGATTCTTTGCCCACTATCTCAAGGACCCTCCCGGCGCGGACCCCTCCGGCTTCGACTTACAAAACACCGCCAGCTACCAGACCGGCTCCGACACCTGGAAGTATTACTCCCAGTTCCCACCCAAAGACTCTCGTCCCACGAGCTTGTATCTCGCCGCCGATGGCAAGTTATCCTGGGCCGCCCCGCCCGAGTTAGCCCGCACCAGTTATCTAAGTAACCCTGCCGACCCCGTGCCCTACCGTCAACGCCCCATCCAGCCCACTTACTCCCAGGGCTCGCAGTGGTACGACTGGCTTACTGAAGATCAGCGCTTCGTTACGGACCGCAAAGACCTGGCCGTGTGGACACTTCCCGTCCTCCAGCACGACCTCACCCTCGCCGGCCAGGTCGTCGCCGACGTCTACGCCGCCACCACCGGCTCCGACAACGACCTGGTCGTCAAGCTCATCGATGAATACCCCGCCGACGATCCCAACCCCTCCATGCGCGGCTATCAGCTCATGACCAACGCCGAAATCTTCCGCGGCCGCTATCTCTCGGGCTTCGACAACCCCCAGCCTCTCGCGCCCAACTCCATCCACGAGTACCGCTTCAGCCTCCACGACATCGATCACGTCTTCAAAGCCGGCCACACCGTCATGGTCGAGATCCAGAGCACCTGGTTCCCCCTCTACGACCGCAACCCCCAGACCTTCGTCCCCAACATCATGACCGCCCCGCCCAGCGCCTATCAGCCCGAGACCATCACCCTCTACTCCGGCCCCGGCCACCAATCGAACATACAGGTCCCAATCATGCCCTAGGTTGTTGGCTGATTGTATGCATTCAACATGTGGCCACATTTGTAATGCGCAGGACGACGCCCCTTCCCGGAGGGAAGGAACGAGAATAGCCCAGGGTGGAGTCCGTCGCAGCGGACGAAACCCTGGGAATACGGCCCGAATCGGCCCGCGCGCCCCGTAGGGCCGCTGCGAATTCTACGAAGCTCGGGCAAACCTCCGTTCCGTCCCAGATTTGACACATAACCCGTGCGCACATATACTGTGCAAATGAACATCACCCTCTCCATCGACGAGCAAATCGTCGAGCGCGCCCGCGAAAAGCTCCGCGCCGTCGGCAAGAGCGTCAATCAGGAGATTCGCGACCACCTCGCCAGCGTTGCCGGCGACGACGATGTCGAGCGCGACATCGAGGAGTTCCTAGGCCTTGTGGGGCAGGGAAGCCCCCAGCCCTGGAAATGGAATCGCGATGAACTCTACGAGGACCGGCTGAAGTGGCCTCGCAAGTAGTCGTTAAGCTTCCGCGCACGTTCCTCGACACGAACATCCTTGTCTATGCCGAGGACCCGATCGACCCCGTGAAGCAGCAGACAGCTCAACAGTTGATCGTCGAGCACCGGCGTCACCGCACCGGTGTCGTATCGATTCAGGTTCTTCAGGAGTGCTTCACATCCCTCACGGGCAAACTCAAACTCGACGCCGGCCTTGCGCGGCGCAAAGTCGAGTTCCACGCGCGCTTCCAGGTATTTCAACCAGACGTTGAAGATGTTTTGGCCGCCATCGACCTCCATCGCCTTTACCGCTTCTCCTTCTGGGACTCTCTCGTCCTCCACGCGGCAAAGCAGTCCGGTTGCCGCCTCCTGCTCTCGGAAGACTTGCAACACTGCCAGATCGTCGACGGCGTCCGCATCGTCAACCCATTTCTCTGACTTCTGCCATTTCGCGCTAAAATAATCTCTGAGCCATGGCCCTCCACGCCCCCATCTCGGCCCTCCTCTAGCGGCGCCCGCCGCACACCCCCTCCGCTCGTCCTTTCGAAGACCCGCCCGCGCCCGCCCTTTGCAGAGAATTACCCCTCTTCGGCGCACAATGGACCCTTGGATCACCCATGAGCTTCGCACTCCAATCCGTCCGTGCCCTGCGAATGGGGAGAATCTCGCCCTCTGTACCCCCCCCACCCCCCCCTTTTCCTGTGATTCACAGTGATTTCGCTCCCAAGCGGCTTGCAATCAATAACTTATACGCAGAGCGACGGGAAATCGCATCTTTCGGGCCAAATCGACAAAGTGTTTATTATGAACAACTTAGAAAAATAATTCATTTACCATTTAGTTACCGAATTAACAAAGCATCTCCCCGGTTTGCGCCCCGTTCCCGCCCGGGAGAGAGTCTCGTCCTGGAGATAACACAATGCTGGAGATGACCCCATGATCGACCGCCTCGACCAGATGGAGCAGCGTTTCAACGACCTGCAAGCCCAGTTTGCGCTGCCCGAAGTCCTCAACGACCACGAAAAGTACCAGAAGACCGCCAAAGCCCTCCGCGAGATCGAGGCCCCGGTCGAAAAGTACCGCGAGCTCAAGCAGACCCGCCAGGGCCTCGCCGACGCCCGCGCCATGCTCGCCGAAACCGACGCGGACATTCGCGCCATGGCCGCCGATGAGGTCGCCGCCCTCGAGCCCCGCATCGCCGAGATCGAAGAGCAGCTCAAGGTCCTCCTCCTGCCCAAGGACCCCAACGACGAAAAGAACGTCATCCTCGAAATCCGCGCCGGCACCGGCGGCGACGAGGCATCCCTCTTCGCCGCCGAGGTCTTCCGCATGTACACCCGCTTCGCCGAGCAGCACCGCTGGAAGGTCGAAGTCCTCTCGCTGTCGGAGTCCGGCGTCGGCGGCTACAAGGAAGTCATCGCCATCATCGAGGGCGCCCGCGTCTACTCCCAACTTAAGTGGGAGTCCGGCGTCCACCGCGTCCAGCGCGTCCCCGCCACGGAGACCCAGGGCCGCGTCCACACCTCCGCTGTCACCGTCGCCGTCCTCCCCGAGGCCGAGGAAGTCGACATCAAGATCGAGGCCAAAGACATCCGCATCGACACCTTCTGCTCCTCCGGCCCCGGCGGCCAGTCCGTCAACACCACCTACTCCGCCGTCCGCATCACCCACCTGCCCACCAACACCGTCGTCAGTTGCCAGGACGAAAAATCCCAGATCAAAAACCGCGAGAAAGCCATGCGCGTCCTGCGCTCCCGCCTCTACGAGGTGGAGATGGAGCGCCAGAACGCCGAGCTCGCCAAGGAGCGCAAGCAGCAGGTCGGCTCCGGCGACCGCAGCGAGAAGATCCGCACCTACAACTTCCCGCAGAACCGCCTTACCGACCACCGCATCGGCCTCACCCTCCATCAGCTCGATCTCATCATGGAAGGCCGCCTGCAGCCCATCGTCGACGCCCTCATCGCCCACTACCAGGCCGAACAATTGAAGGCCGGCGCTGCCGCCTGAAATCATGAAGCTCGAAAAATGGCTCGCTGAAGGCGAAGCCCGTCTCCGCACCGGCCCGCATCCCGACCGCGCCCGCCGCGATGCCGAACTGCTCTTGCTTCACGTCCTGCGCATCGAGCGAGCCGCACTGCTGGTCCGCTGGAAAGAAGTCCTCGACGAAGCCGAGTCCGCGCAATTCCTGGAATTAATAGCCCGCCGCCTCGCCGGCGAGCCCATCCAATACATCCTCGGCGAAACCGAGTTCTACGGCCTGCCCTTCTACGTCACGCCCGATGTCCTGATCCCGCGCCCCGAAACCGAGCATCTCGTCGAAAAGGTCATAGAGCTTGCGGCAAATTTCGTCTCGCCGCGAATCGTCGACGTCGGCACAGGCTCCGGCTCGATCGCCATCTCCCTCGCCTCCCATCTGCCCAACGCGCGCCTCACGGCCACCGACCTCTCCGCCCCAGCCCTCGACCTCGCGCAGCGAAACGCCCAACGCAACCGGGTCGCCAACCGCATCCGCTTTCTCCGCGGTAATCTTCTCGCTCCCGTCGCCGACGAGCTCTTCGACCTGATCGTCTCGAACCCGCCCTACGTCCCAACCCTCGACCGCGACTCTCTAGCCGTCGAAGTCCGCGACCACGAACCGTCCCTTGCCCTCTTCGCCGGCCCCGACGGCCTCGAAGTCTACCGCGCGCTCATCCCGCAAGCCTTCGCCGCCCTCATTCCTGGCGGTTACGTAGCGCTCGAGATCGGCCACGGCCAGGCAGAGCTCGTCCGCGCTCGCCTCGCCGCCGCCGGCTTCATCGCCATCGAGTTCACCCCTGACCTGCAAGGCATTCCCCGCGTTGCCATCGCCCGCCGCACCTCAGCGCCAAAGGTCCGCGCTACGCGTCCGTGAGCCCCATTGCCCGCAGCATCGCCATCCCAGGGCACCAGTTGGTAAACGCCGACTGCAGCAGGTTCAGCCCCACGAACACCGCCAGCCACAGCCAGTAGTGCGAGAAGTAGTAAGCAAGCCCCAGCGACACGAGCACCATCACGCCCGCCATCAGTCGCAATCCACGTTCAACCGTCATTGCCCCTCTCCTTCGTGAGTCGGTTCGCACACCGTCTCCGGCTTCCGGTGCGCATTCGCCATGTAGTACAGAATGGGAATCGTCGGCCACGACAGAAACGTCGAAGCCACCGCCCCCGCGATCAGCGATACCGCCAGCCCCTGGAAGATCGGATCGGTCAGAATCACGCTCGCCCCCACCACAACGGCGGCAGCCGTCAGCAGCATCGGCCGGAACCGGATCGCCCCCGCGTCGATCACCGCTTCGGCCAGCGGCACCCCCTGCCGCCAGCGCAGCTCGATAAAGTCGACCAGGATGATCGAGTTCCGCACGATGATCCCCGCCCCGGCAATGAAGCCGATCATCGACGTAGCCGTGAAGAATGCCCCCATCATCGCGTGCGCCGGCAGAATCCCCACCAGCGTCAGCGGAATCGGCGCCATGATGATCAACGGCACCACGAACGACCGGAACCACCCCACCACCAGCACGTAGATCAGCACCAGCACCGCCGCGAACGCAATCCCCAGGTCGCGGAAGACCTCGATTGTGATCTGCCATTCCCCATCCCACTTCATCGAGTAGTGGTCGGTTGACTTCGGCTGCTCTGCGTTATATCGCTTGAGGGTGTACCCCGCTGGCAGCGTCAGGTAATCGAGCTGCTGGTTCATCTTGAGGATCGCGTACACGGGGCTCTCCTCCGCGCCTGCCACGTCGCCCGTCACATACACCACGCGCTTCAGGTTCTTGTGGTAGATGTTCTGCGAAATCGTATCGCGGTCGATTGTCACCAGCTCGCGCAGCGAGACCATCGTCCCGTTCGCGCCTGGCAGCTTGATATTCTCGAGCCCTTCCTCCGACGACCGGTCCGCCCGGTCGATCTCGACCTCCACCGGAATCGTCTCCCGCGCATTCGGGTCGTGCAGCAGCCCCGCCTGCATTCCCGACGTGGCCAGCGCCAGCGCATGAGCCACATCCGCCACCGCGATCCCGCTCTCCGCCGCCTTCACCTGGTCTACGCCGATGGTCACCCGCGGCTGCGGATCGTCCACGTACCAGTCCGTGTCTACCACCCCAGGCGTGTGCTCGAAGATCGACTTGATCTGATTGGCCACGCGAATCTGTCCATCGAGGCTCGGCCCATACACTTCCGCAACCAGCGTCTGCAGCACCGGCGGCCCCGGCGGAACCTCGTTCACCTGAATCCGCGCTCCGAATTGATTTCCAATCGCGTCGAGCAGCGGCCGCAACCGCTTCGCAATCTCGTGGCTCTGCTGATGGCGCTTGCTGGCGGGCAACAGGTCTACCTGAATGTCCGCCTGGCTCGGCAGACGCCGCATGTAGTAGTGGCGCACCAGCCCGTTGAAGTTATACGGTCCAGATGTCCCGGCGTACTCCTGGTAATTCAGCACATCCGGCTGCCGCGCCAGCTCTTCGCCGAGCGCCTGCGTTACGCGCAGTGTCTGCTCCAGCGGCGTGCCCTCCGGCATATTCACAATCACCTGGATCTCGCTCTTGTTATCGAAAGGCAGCATCTTCACGCGCACCAGCTTCAGCGGCACCAGCGCAATGGATGCAATCAGCAGCACGGCCACGCCGATGAAGAACAGCTTGCGATTGCGTGCCGAATCGATTAGCGGTGTCATCACGCGCCGGTAAAGCCGCGTCCGCCAGTTCTCGTGCTCAGGCTCCAGCAGATGTGTCCCTCCCAGGTGCCGGCCCAGCAGCCGCATCGCCGCCCATGGTGAAACCACAAACGCCACCATCAGCGAGAACAGCATCGCCGCCGAAGCGCCCACCGGAATCGGACGCATGTAGGGTCCCATCAGCCCGCGCACAAACGCCATGGGCAGCACCGCGGCCAGCACCGTAAACGTGGCCAGAATCGTCGGGTTCCCCACCTCGGCCACCGCCCCGATCGTCACATCGCTGCACGCGCGGTTCCGGTTCTCCGGCAATCGGTAGTGGCGCACGATGTTCTCGACCACCACAATCGCGTCGTCGACCAGAATTCCAATGGAAAAGATCAGCGCGAACAACGTCACGCGGTTGATCGTGTAGCCAAGGAAATAGAAGACCGACATCGTCAGCGCCAGCGTCACCGGAATCGCCAGCAGCACCACCCCCGATTCGCGCCAGCCCAGGAACAGCGCGATCAGAAACGTGACGGAAAGCGTGGCCAGCAGCAGATGCTCGAGCAACTCGTCGGACTTTGCCTTCGCCGTCTCGCCGTAGTTGCGCGTCGTGGTGATGCTCACGTCGCGGGGCACCGTCACGCCCTGCATCTGGTACACCTTCGCGAGCACCGCGTTGGCAATGTCCGTCGCGTTCGTGCCTTTGCGCTTGGCCACCGTGATCGTCGCGGCAGGGTACTGCGCCGGCGTTTGGCGCGAACCTGCTGTCGTGGTCCCAAAGAGCACGTAGCTCGTGGGTTCAGCAGGCCCATCGACGATCTTGTCGGCCACATCGCGCAGATACACGGGCCGCCCATGATCTACGGAGACGACCACCGACTCCAGATCTTTTGTGCTCATGAAGAGATCGCCGGCGTCTACGCGAATCTCGCTGTTATTCTCCGCAAAGCTTCCAGCCTGCAGCCTGGCGTTTGCGGCCTCCAGGTGTCGCACGATCGCCATTGGCGAGAGCCCATACGCATTCAGTTTGGCCGTGCTCAGGACCACGCGCATCGTCCGCGGCAGCCCGGCGATCACGCTCGTCTCCGACACATCGGGAATCTGCTCGATGCCGTGCTGTATCTCGTCGGCGATGGCGCGAAGCTGATAGCCGTTGTAATGCGCGCCCCAGAGCGTCAGTGCCAGGATCGGCACATCGTCGATCGAGTGCGCCTTGATCATGGGCCGCGACGCCCCTTCCGGCAGCAGGTCGAAGTTCGAATACAGCTTGCTATATACCTTGATCAGCGCGTCTTCCTGGGGCGTGCCGACAAGGAAGCGCACAATCACCAGGCTCTGCCCAGGACTCGATGTCGAATAGACGTACTCCACGCCGGAGATCTGGTGCACGAGCATTTCAATCGGCGCCGTCACCCGCTTCTCGACCTCGGCCGGTGATGCTCCCGGCAGCGCCGTAATGATGTCGAGCATCGGCACCAGGATCTGCGGGTCTTCCTCGCGCGGAATCACCGCGACCGCAAAGATGCCGATCGCCAGCGACGTAATGATAAACAGCGGCGTCAGCCTCGAGTTGAGGAACGCCTTCGCAAGCTTTCCCGCGATTCCCAGTGGCTGCTTCATGGCCGAACCCCATTCACGACCTGTTTGCCGGCAAAGTCCCTGTCCTCCGGCGCATCCACCAGCCGTTCGCCCGCCGCAATCCCCGAAAGCACCTCTACTTCATCCTCATGCACCGCGCCCAGCGTCACGAATCGTAGCTGCGCCACGCCCCGAGCGTCGAGCACGTACGCGCACGCGAGCGAGCCGCGTTCGATCACCGCCGATCGCGGGACAAGAATCACCCCCTTGCTTCCACTTGCAAACTCCGCTGTTCCGAACATGCCCGCCCGCAACAGCCGCGACGCAGGCAGGTCGATCTTCACCAGAAAGCTATGGCTGGCCGGATCGGCCGCCGGCACAATCTCGGCAACAACTCCTGTCAATGCCTGCGAAGCGCCGTCGATATTCACAGGAACCTTCACGCCCATGCGCACTGTGCTGATCGCCGACTCATCCACCGTGACCTGCAACTGCAGCGGTCCCACCCGGTCCACCTGCAACAAGGGCATGCCCGGCGCCGCCATCGTTCCCGGATCGGCCATCCGCGCCGTCACCACTCCGGCAAACGGAGCCACAAGCCGCGTATAACCCAGCATGGTCTTTGCGCCGCCGGCCTGCGCCCGCACCGCCTCAACCTCGGCCCTGGCCGCGTCAAGCTGTGCCTCGGCCGCCTGCGCCCGCCGCGTCACCTCGTCCATCTCCTGCGGACTTACGCTCTTCTCGGCTTCAAGCTGCTTGTAGCGTGCCAATGTGCTCGCCGCCAGACCGGCGCTGCTCTCGGCCGCCGCTTCCTGGTTCTGTGCGGCGGTCACCGCGGCCTGCGCTTGCTCTGAAGAAGCCCGCAGCGCTGCCCCATCCAGCACCACCAGCGTCTGCCCCGCGCGCACCGTGTCTCCCTCGCGCACCAGCACCTGCTCAATTCGCCCCATCACCTGCGCGGAGATCGTGGCCGTCTCCCGCGC
Organism: Occallatibacter sp.; assembly: GCA_035508555.1. GTDB lineage: Bacteria > Acidobacteriota > Terriglobia > Terriglobales > Acidobacteriaceae > Telmatobacter. Next base: position 37,535 of record DATJMU010000151.1, read on the forward strand.
GTGTACCGTGCCGGTGGTCTGTACGCCCACAGGAACCTGCGTCTGCCGGCTCTCCACCACATGCGCTGCCGCTGTCTCCACGGTTGCTGGCTGGGCCGATTCGCCTGGATGGCAGCCCGCTATCGCCACCACACATGCGGCCAGCAAGCTCGCTCCCCAAAGCATCTTCATTGCAATCCCTCCGCCGCATCGGGAGTCAGCATCCCTTCCGCGTAAAGTAGTTGTGCGTAAGCCATGGCGTTGCCATACACGGCGTGCCAGTAATTCGATTGGCTTCCCCGCTCCGCATCTTCCGCGCGCAGCAGATCGGTAATGGTCGCCAGGCCCGCGTTGTAGCGGTTCCTCAAAATCCGCAGGCTTTCGGCCGCCTGGTCCATCGCTGCCCGCGCCGTTTCGAGCGAGAGTTCTGCTGTCTCGCGATGAATGTGCGCGCGGCTTACGTCCAGCCGCACCTGCTCCTGCTGCTGCCTGAGCTCCGCGTCGATGCGCTGTTTCGTAGCGCTCGCGCGGGCGAGCTGATCCCGCTTGCCCAGCGGCAGGATGTCCACACTGATCTGTACTCCTGCCACCCAGTTGTTCCCGCCCGGGCTGGTAAGCGACCCGCGGTCCTCTTCCCAGTTGCCGTAGGCGCTCACCCGCGGTCCAAACTCCGACCGCGCCGCCTCCACCGCCTCGCCCTGCGCCCGTTGCGCATCGCCCAGCGCCATCAGGTCGGGCCGTGCCTTCGCAGCCAGCGCCAGCTCGTCATCGAGCGACGAAGAAGGAAATGTGTGCGGCTCAATGGGATTCAGCTGCGTGACCGGAAGATCCGGAACGCCCATCGCCGCGCTTAGTTCAGCCCATGCAACGTCGCGGTCGCCGCGCGCCGCAATCAGCTCTTCCTTGCGCGCAGCCATGTTCACCTGGGCCGCCATCCTGTCCGAATCTACGGCAAGCCCTGCCTTCACTCTCCCGCTCACCTGCGTCAACAGCGTTTCGGCCGTTTGCTCCTCGTGTTCGGCCACACCGACTTCGCGCTCCGCGTACAGCACCGACTGATACGCGCCCACCACGCGCAGCACGATCTGCTGGCTCACCGCCTTCGATGAGTCCGCCGCGCTCTTCTTGGCCAGGTCGGTGCCGCGGATTTCCTTCTCCGTCTTCCACGAATCGAAGGCCATCCATGAGCCGGAAAACCGCGACGAAAAGTTCCCCAGGGGCTGCGGCCGGTTCAGCGCATTCAACGCAAAGTCGCTCTGCGTGAACTCACGCTCCCGGAGCCGTTCGCCGAACACATACACCGGATCGTTCCCGCGCGAGATGTCCTCGGTAAACCTGAGCTGCGGGATCAGTTGCGTCCGCGCCAAAGCGGCGGCAGCCGTAGCATCTTTCTCATTCACCTTTGCAATCGTGGCCTGTGGGTTTTCACCCAGCGCACGGTCAATCGCCTGACGCAGCGTCATCGGCGGCGACTGGGCCAGCGCGCCGGCAGGTGCCGCGCACAAAATCAACAGAAAAATCGCAGGGATTGGTTCTAGCTTCATCGTGTCCGCATTCCATTTCGGCTGCGTTTACCCGAATGAAGCCGCGCCCTGCGCAATTCGTTACATTTTTGTCCCGGATTTTTCCAAAGCGGGAATCCCAAGCAGTCTCATGTACTCCCGTGTCAGCACCGACTGCAACCGGTGCAGGGCGGCGGGGTTGCAATCTGCTTTAAGAGAACGGCAGCGGTCGACCGCTGCGCGCAGGTCGCGCACAAACGCCACGCACGACGAGCAGGCCTCGATGTGGCCGCGCATGCTCTCGCGTGTGGGCGCCTCCAGCCGGCCGTCCAGATACTCCGAAAGGTATGCGAACAGCTCCCTGCATTCATGCGGCCGCTGCCGTTGCCTGCGCCTCGACCGCCGCGGCGGCGTCTTTACCGCTTGCGCTGCTTGCGTCGGCGCTTCCGTCGGCCGCTGCAGCTCCTTCCGCACACTCAGCCGTGCCCGGTGCAGCCGCACGCGCACCGTGCCCGGCTGCAGATCCAGAATCTGCGCTACTTCTTCCGTGCTCAGTTCCTCCATGTCGTGGAGCACCAGCACAATCCGCAACTGGGGAGGGATGCGAAGCACCGCTTCGTGCAGCAATCTGTGCTCTTCGCTGCGCAGCAGATGCCCTTCCGGTTGCTCCGAGGTGTCCGCAAGCAACTGCGCCATCTCCGCATCGTCGGGCATCAGCTCGTCCAGCGAGAGCGTCTGCCTGGGAGCGTGAGTGCTCTTGCGCCGCATCCGCCAGCAGCGGTTCCGCGTCACCGTGTAGAGCCACACCGCCATCGCCCGCGGTTCGTCCAGCTTGGCCAAGTGTTTCAGCGAACGGTACAGCACCTCCTGCATCGTGTCTTCGGCATCCTCGGGGTGGCCGCAGACCTTCATGCTGAAGGAGTAAACCGTGTTTTGCAGCAGGCCGATCGCCTTTTCAACATCTTCGGGCGCGTTGCCGCGCAAAAGATCGATTGCCTGGGCCAGTTCGGGGCGCATCGCGGGTCAACTTCAGTATATGGATCGTGCCACAAGCGCGGTCAGCCGCCGGGCGCTGTCCAGAGCTTAATCTCTGCCGGCGATGCTCAGACCGGCATCGAAGGCAGCCAGTTCAATCCGCACGCCACAAAGATTGCCCTGAAAGCGGTGAGCTCATTGTCACTCGTCGTCCTTCGCCAATCTGCATGAACCTGGATGGGAGAATACTCGGAGATGCTTTGCGATTTGGTAGCGCTACCGGGAATCGAACCCGGGTTTTAAGATTGAGAATCTCACGTCCTAACCCCTAGACGATAGCGCCTTTTGAATCAATAGTTTACAGCAATTTTCCTGCTTACTAGCACTCATACTAGCAGTAATGCTAGAATTCAATCCGTCAGAAACACCAAAAATGCACTTACTAGCACTCGCACTAGCAAGAACATTTGCACTCAAGGAGTGGACGGAATGGAGACCAAGCGTCATCCTGTAAACCTTAAACAGTATCGCAAGCTGAATGGGAAATGGCAATTCGTCGCAGTCGCCCGCGACGCGCAGGGGAACCCCGACCCCCGATTGATTCTATTGAACGGGCACCAAGTCAGTTCGAAGGGAGGCACGTTCTATCTGGATTACCAGGAGAACGGAAGACGCCGGCAGACCGCCGTCGGCACCGATGCCCGCGTGGCGCGGGAAGAGTGGCGCACAAAACTGGCCCTGCTCAAGGGCGAGATTGAGCCTGACCCTGATGAGGCTGATGATGCGCCCAACGCGAGTCGCACAATCGACGAGGCCATCGCATCTTTTTTGATTGAAGTAGAAGCCACCAAAGGAACCAAGACCTTCCGCCAGTACAGCCGGGAACTGGAGTGGTTCCGTCGCCATTGCCGCAAACGCTATGTCGCCGAGCTCGATCGCAGCGACGCCATGCGCCTATTCGTCGAGGGGCGCAAGGAAATTGTGGACGGCAAGCCGCTTAATCAGAAAACCATTAACCGGCGCGTGATCATCATGCTCAACGCCATGCGCAGCCAGGGTGCGGCGATTGAAATGAAGAAGGGCGATTGGCCCAAAACCATCGACAAGAAGATCGAGATCTACCAGCCGGAAGAACTCAAGGCGTTTTTTGCTGCCTGCGATCCGGACGAGCGACTCATCTTTCATGTCTTCCTCTGCACCGGATTTCGTGAACGCGAAGTGGCAACGCTGGCATGGTCGGACATTCACTGGAAAGAGGGCAAGCTCGGTGTCTCGGCCAAGCCGGCCCATGACTTCACGCCTAAGAGCTACGAGGAGCGTACCGTTCCCGTCCCCATGTCGCTGATCGCGGCGCTGCGCGAGCGCAAGAAGGCGAGCAGTTCTCTCCTAGTATTTCCTACGCCGCCGCATCCCACGCGGCCGGACTATGGCAGAGGCGACAACCCCGATGGGCATCTGCTCGAACTGTGCAAGGAGATCGCGCTCCGCGCCGGTGTGAACTGCGGGCACTGCAAAGGGGAATACACCGTCTATGCGCTCAGCAAAGGCGTGCTTGGCAAGGTAAAGCGTACCTACAAGTGCGACAAATCCCCGCGATGCCAAAACTGGTACTTACACAAATTCCGGCACACGTTTGCCACCAACATCCTCCAGTCTGTCGATATCCGCAGCCTGCAGGTAATGCTCGGTCACAAGAACATCGCGACCACCGAGAAGTACCTTAAGTCGCTACGGCTCGATCAGCTCCGCGAAAGGATTGAATCGTCGGTCCTGGCCGCTTACGTGTAGATTGGCGGCCCGACGTGCTAGTGCGAATTCCACGATGCCGCATGCGTATGCTTATCAGACGTAAAGCCTCACTTTAACAGTACCTACGATGAGGCCAGTGCTTGGATTTCTCTTGTTCAAGTTGCACCGATTGTGGTGCAATAGCAACGACATTCCATCGCTTGGTACCCTAAAGCGATATCATGTCTGCGGCTCAACGAACCCCGAGAGAGAAGAAAATGACAGCCGGTCGCGCGATTAGAAAGCTCGTCACGGCGCACGCTCAAGGCGATGCACAGCAATTTCGTGCTGCGTTGACTGAATACATCAGCGAAGAGCGAGGCAAACGCCATCATAAGCTCGCTGATGATTTGGAAAGAATCTTCGGCAACGGCACGCCCTCACCAAAGCTAGAGACACTAACGGTATTTCGCCCAACGGGCTCCGACTTGCCGCGTGACAAAGAGAAAGGCACCCTCTTACTCGAACTCTTCGAGCCTACCGTTTCCCTGACCGAAATGGTCGTGAATGACTCCGTTAGGCTTCCCCTCGAACGGGTCATCAACGAACAACGCAGACGAGATGTATTGATGAGCTATGGCCTCAGCCCATTACGAAAAGTCTTATTCTGCGGCCCTCCGGGTTGCGGAAAGACTATGGCGGCGGAGGCTCTTGCGAAGGAGTTGTACCTACCGCTCGTTTTAGTTCGATTCGACGCTGTCATTTCGTCATATTTGGGAGAAACGGCTGCAAACCTTCGGCGCGTGTTTGATTTTGCAGCATCTCGCCCGATGGTGTTGCTCTTTGACGAATTTGACGCGATCGGTAAGAAGCGAGATGACGCGGAGGAACATGGAGAACTGAAGCGAGTGGTGAACGCATTTTTGCAGATGCTTGACAGTTCACGTGGAGACGCTTTAACAATCGCAGCCACGAACCACGAGAGCATGCTCGATCCCGCACTTTGGAGGCGATTCGACGAGGTTATAGTGTTCCCATCTCCCACCGTGGCTCAAATCGAAGAATTGCTAAAACGTCATCTCCGTCAAGTTGGAACATCGGAAGTCGATTGGGAAGCTTCTGCGAAGGTATTGAGCGGGTCCTCCCACGCTGAGGTGATGCGGGTTGCACAGGACGCCACGAAGATTTGTCTACTGAGCGGTAATAAGAGCGTTAACAGAGGCATTCTGGAGCAGGCGATACAGCTGCAGGAAGGGCGCCTCAATCTGCAGCGGGCTCTGAGTCGAAGAATCGGCGAGTAAGGTCTTCTGGGCCATGGGAACTCCAACTATAGTCCACCGCCATCCTCACTTGCAGCTTGTTGCGGAGGACAGACATTTCGATCGTCGTCGCAGACCCGCTCCTCCGTCGCCCCCGCCGCCGCGAGTGCGCGGAGAGTTTGGCCCCTCCCTTTCCGGTAGGCTAACTGAGCTCGAAAACGAGATAGGGCTAGCCCAAGCAGTTGCGCCCCAAATTCAGCCGCACCTAATCTTTCGCATTCCGCTCGCAAGGGGCGCGGTGGTCGACGAGATATCTACTCGACTAAGAGAAGTTAATATCATCCCGGTCAGCATTGAACCGGACCGCGCAGTCATCGGGTTTCGCGACGAGGTCGAACTAAACGAATTCCGGGCAGCCATCGAGGCCTACATCCGTGGCCCAGGGATCAACCGAAAGACTGGTGAACGTTACAAAAGTACCAAATGGGACCTCTTCGAGTACATCGAGCCCGAAGGGCTGAGACTTTGGGGCCGCGAAGACCGAATTGGACCGCACCTAAGAGAACTGATCGGAGATACCGGAGATGCGATTCAACCGAACCACTTGTATGTCGTGGACGTCGAGATTTGGCATCGGGGAACACGCGATTTGGCAACGGCATCGCTCCAGGAGCTCCGCGACCTAGTCGCCTCCGGCGCACGAACGGAGGGCATGGTTCTAGACCACTTTGTTGGCGATCATCTTTGTCTCGCCCGCGTGAGGACCTCCGGCACGCTCCTTTCGTCACTGCTCGGTCTAGATGCGATCGCCGAGATCGAGTTACCCCCCGTCCCGGAACTCAACCTTGCCGAAGTAAGAAATGTTACGGCCCGTGACTTTCAACCGACCCCGGCACCAGACCCAAACGGGCCCCGGCTTTGCATCGTCGACAGCGGTCTGACAGCGAACCATCCGCTTCTCGCTCGCAACGTCGCCGGTGCTTCGTCAGAAATGTCGTCCACAACAACGCCAGCGGACGAACATGGCCACGGAACAATGGTAGGCGGCCTCGCAGTGTTCGGGAGCGTGCGAGCGTGCTATTCCAATGGTATATTCGCGTCCCCTATTCGACTTTTTAGCGTGCGCGTCTTGGACGCAAACAATCGATTCGACGACGACAAACTCATCGTCAATCAAATCGAAGCAGCCATCATGCAGTTCTACCGGGCGCCTCACAATTGCCGAGTATTCAATCTCTCCATCGGTACCGGGTACCCAGCGTTTACGAATGGAATAGACCGGCAGACTGTCTGGGCTGAAGCTATGGACATACTGGCCCGAAAGCTGAAGGTCCTTTTGGTAATTTCAGCCGGCAACTTAATTGAGATTTTCGGGATAGGGAGCAATGATGCCGAGGCACTGGTGAGACATTATCCTGCCCATCTATTGACCGAGTCGGCACGCTTGTGCGATCCGTCAACTGCAGCAATCGCGGTGACAGTTGGTTCCCTGGCAGAGCACGACAGGGCCGCGCTGAGACACGGAACAACCGCAAACGACATAATCAGGGCCGTTGCCCGAAAGGACCACCCGTCCCCGTTTACTCGTTGCGGGCACGGCGTAAATGGAGCAATCAAGCCTGAATTTGTTGAATACGGAGGAAACGCCGTCTTCGCCGGAACCGGGAATCTCCGAAGAATTGGCAAGGATGCAGGGACATCCGTCATGTCGCTGTCGCATAAGCCGCTCCAACAGCTTTTTCGCTTTGACGTGGGAACCAGCTTAGCTGCGCCCCTCGTCGCTAGATCGGCGGCGTTGGTTTGGAACGAACTTCGTAACCTTCTGAACAAGGAGCCGCATCCGAATCTCGTGCGTGCCGTTCTCGCATCCGCCGCGAGGGTCCCACCAGAAGTCGAGGCTCTGTTCCCAGGTGACAAGGATTCCGTGTTTAGGGTAGCAGGGTACGGCCGAATCTCCCCTGAGAACGCACTAACTTCCTCAAACCATCGGGTCACAATGGTCGCACAAGGAACCATCGGGATCGACACGTTCGCCGTATACGCCGTCCCTATTACAGACGAGTTTCTAGGTGCGCCCGGGAAAAAGAGGATTCGGGTGACATTGGCGTTTGACCCGCCTGTGCGCCGTCGCAGAATGGACTACTTGGGAATTCTGATGAATTTCCAAATGATACGAGGCAAGACTCTTCCCGAAGTCATCGCGGCATTTGAAGCTGTTGGTCCAGGGGAGGAAGCAGAAGACGCAATTCCACATCCATTTAATGTTCCTTTCAAGCCCAAGGGACGGCCGCGGGGCGCTGCTTACAGGCGCAACACGAGCACCCTGCAGGTGGGGAGCTTTGAATTTGAGCGGGGCGCGGCCCATTACGGCGACACATATTGGCTGCTTGTACGCTCCCAGAGAAAATGGGCCCCCGCTGAGATTGAGCGGCAGGATTATGCCGTCACCGTCACGCTGGAGGCACTCGAGGACGAACTCTACAATTCAGTGTCCCTACGCCTCCAGCAGAGGACTCGTCTTCGTGGCCGTGCACGAGTGTAGCCGAAGACTTCGGACTTACGATCACCGAGTGGTACTACTGACAAAACTCATCTAAACCAACGCCAGTCGGATTCCGCGGCCAACGGCCAAAGCCGCTTTTCTGAGCGTGCTCAAGGTCACGGCGTCGTATTCAGGATCGAGCAACCGGTCAAGTGCGGCGCGGCTTGTGTGCATCCGACGCGCCATCTCAGCTTTTGAAAGCTGCTTCTCTTTCATCGCGGATTCCACCTGACGCGCCAAGACGCGCTTGAGAGCCGCCGCAGTGACTTCCTCGCAGATGCCCTCATCGCTCAGCCAACTATCAAACGACGATCCGATGTTTTGCTTCTTCATATCAGACACCAGTGTATCGTTTTTGGTACTCACGGTTGATGGTCCTCGTCGCCGTGATGCAAAACAGTCATCACATCGAGCGTATTCGTCATTTGATCGGGAAAGGCGTTTCGGGGCAGAGTTGCGGCATAACGCGGCCTGCAACGGGCCGCCGGAGGTTCCGATGAACGTCCTTTTCCAGCTCACTTCGCGAAGCCGCCTCGCCTTATGGCAGTGGCTGCACCGAATCCGCCAATCCGTCACCCTCTTCTTTCTGCTCGTTCTCTTCCCGGCAATGGCCTCGGCCCAGATTGGTGGCTCGCCGTTCGATACCGGGTTCACCGCGCTGCAGAATCTGTTCACCGGCACCGTGGCCAAGGTCGCTAGCCTGATCGCCATCGTGATTGGCGGCTACCAGTTCGCCCACGGAGAGCCGGGCAGTCGTCGAGCGATCGCAGGGATCGTAGCCGGGACTGGCATCGCGGTGCTCGCCGCCAATGTTCTGAGCTGGCTTTGGGGAATCTGATCGCCGACAGCTTCAGAGCCGCGAAAAAACACAATCACGTTTGTGAACCGTGAGGCCCTTCCATGCAGAATAGCGCGACAACACGCCGACGCAACCGGGTCTATAAGAGCCTGCATAAGCCCCTCACCTACCTGGGCGTCGAGCGTACGCTGTTCTTTTTCGTCTGCGTCACGGCGGTCGGGGCCTTCAATCTATTAAACAGCCTGCTGGCCGGAATCGTCGTATTCCTTGGCGGATTCGCGTTCGGTCACTGGGTCACGAATACCGATCCCGCATTCCTGAAGATTCTGGCCCGATCCGAACGGTACAAGACGCGCTACGACCCCGCGAAACACACGATTGCACGCGTGGAGGTACGGTGATGCTGCGCCTCGACAGAGTCCTCAAATCGTGGAAAAATGCCGCCGCCTACGGCGACTACATCAACTTGTATGGCTTCTGGAATGAGACTGCGTTTCTTACCAAGAGCGGCGATCTGGGGCTAGTGCTACGCGTCCAAGGCGTCGATTACGAAAGCCTCGACTACGACGAGCAGGAGCACAACGTGAAGCGCCTCGAAGCCGCGCTCAAAAACTTCGAGTCCGGTTTCCACGTCTACCAGTACCTCTTCAAGACCAATAACCCGGAGATCCCGTTCGCCCGCTACGACGATCCTCGCGTGCAGACCGGCCAGGACCTCCGCCGGAAGCTGTTTCGACAAAAAGCCGACCGGCTGTTCGAGATCGAGATCTACTACTGCATCCTCCTCGAAGGCGCGCGATCAAAGACCGGCATCGGCGCCGCACTCCAGCGCCTCTTCCACGATCCCGCCGGGGGCCTGAACGAACTGAAGGCGCAGTTCTCGAACCGCGGCATGAAGATTCTGCTGCGAACCCAGATCGAGCGCGGCCTGGCGCGGCTTGAACAACGTGTCCAAGCATTCGCCGGCCAGCTTGCCGACCTCATGCGGATCGAGGTGCTGGACTGGAAGGACCAGTTCCGCTTCTTTCGCAGGCTGCTCAACTACGATGCCTGGCGCATTGCCGGCGAGCCGAAGCATCCGCAATTCCTCCACGATCAGATCGTCAATTCCGAGATACGATCCGAGCGTGATCATCTTCGCGTCGGGGACGACTATGTTCGCATTCTGACCATGAAGGAGGCCATTGGCGAGACGCGCCCTTTGACGCTCGATGCGCTCCTGAAAATCCCCGCCAACTTCATCGCCGTCTCCGAATGGATGCCGCTGCCGGCCGCCGTGGCGCGCAAGGAAGTGAACAAGCGTCGCCGGCACTTCAATATCTCGAAAACCGGCTTCGTCTCCCAGCTTGGCAATGACCCTGCGAAAGTGAACCCGCGCGACGTGCTCGTAGACGAATCGAAGCAGGCGGACATCGAAGATCTGGGCGACTGTCTGCGCGCTCTGGGTGACGGGCAGCAGTTGGGTGGATTTTCGCTGACCATCGTGCTCTACGGCAAAGACCGGCGCGCGGTGGACCTGCTCGTGGGCGAATTCGCCGGCATTTTCACCAACGGCGACGGTACGGCAATTGCCGAGACGTACAACCAACTCAACGCCTATTTCGCCATCGTGCCCGGCAACTACGCTTTTAATCTCCGCAGGCTGTACGTGCTGAATACCAACTACGCCGACCTGAGCTTCCTGTTCACGATCCTGCCGGGTGAGAAGGTCAATTCGTACCTGGGCGGCGAGTACCTGGCCGTCATGGAAACGGACAATCAGACGCCATACTACCTGAACCTGCACTGCGGCGAAGTAGGCAACGCGCTGATTCTCGGAATGACCGGAAGCGGAAAAAGTTTCTTTGCTGTCTTCGTCATTCAGAACGCACAGAAGTACAAGCCGCAGACGTACATCTTCGACATCGGAGGCGGATACGAGTGCGTCACGGCTGTCTTCGGCGGCACCTATCTTAACGTCGGACGCGAGTCACGCGACTTTACCATCAATCCGCTTTCGCTTGATCCGACGCCCGAAAACCTACAATTTCTGTTCAACTTTTTCCGCGTTCTGATCGAGGGCCGGGACGAGCGTTACCGGATGAACTTCACAGAGGAGCAGAAACTTTGGAGCGCCATCGAGAGGATGTATGTGCTGGAGCCGGACCAACGCACGGTCTCGAATCTCGCCAGCATCGTCGGTGAATTGCGTGATCGGCTTTACCGCTGGACCCGTGCCGGCCAATATGGCTTCTTGTTCGACAACGGCGCCGATACGCTGACCTTCAGCGATTTCCAGACCTTCAATTTCCGCGGATGGGGAGATTCCCCGGAACTTCTGGAACCCTTGCTCTTTTACATCCTCCACCGGGCGTCGAATCGGATCAGCGATCCGGCGCGGCTGGACATTTCCAAGATGTTCCTGATGGACGAAGCATGGCTCTTCTTCCGCAACAAGATCATTCGCAATTACATCGTGCAGGCGCAAAAGACCTGGCGCAAGCACCGCGCCGGCATGGTGCTCGCCACACAGTCACTCAAAGAATTACAAGAATCGGGATTGTTGCCGGTAGTGACCGAGAGCTGCCCGACCAAAATCTTCCTCGCCAACCCCGATATGGACCGCGGCGTGTACGCCGAGGCATTCCATCTGAACCCGATGGAATGCGACCTGATCGGTGGACTCATTCCGCCCGGCCAGATGGTCATCTGCCAGCCCCAGGGCTCGAAGAAAGTGCGCCTCACCGCCGATCCCGTTCTCTACTGGATTGCCGCCAACGGCGCCAATGAAAACCTGAAGAGATCGAGGTACTTCAGGCGATACGGCTTTGCCGAGGGCCTGCGCCGCCTCGCTGCAGGGTCCGATGAATCGCTATCGGTGTCCGACACCACCACCAGTTCTATTGAAGAAGGAGTGCTCGTATGAACCGCAAACTCATCTTCGTCGCGTGGCTCGCTCTCGTTCTTCCCGCGTTCACGGTCCGGGCGCAGGATGCTTCCGCGCGTGTCGTTCAGTATCACTCCAACGACATCGTTCCAATTCACGCCAAGCTGAAATATACGACGCTGATCGAGTTGCCGCCCACAGAAAAGATCATGGAAGCAGCAGTTGGCGACAAAAATTTCTGGATCGTGAACATCGTGGGCAATTTCTGTTTCCTGCATCCGGCAAAAGCGGACATCAGTTCAAATCTCAACCTGATAACTGATAAGAACAACATCTACTCTTTCACTCTTACCGACGTCTCGGCAAACGCCGACGATCCGCCGGACCTGAAAGTGATCATTCACCCCGCCGACCGCTCCTCGATTATAGCCGCCGATGATCCGCCGCAATTCGTGCCCGCAGCGCAACTGGAGCAATCGAAGCAAGAGGTGACGGCGCTCGAAGCCCACGTCGCCGAAACCATCGACCAATACAAAGCTGCCTACCCGCTTTCGCTCAAATTCGACTACACCTTCCACGCGAACGAAGCGCCGTTCGACATCGAGGCCATCTACCACGACGACAAGTTCACTTACATCAAGACCGACGCGCAGGAGAAGTTTTCCATCTATGACGTGCGCGACGGCAAACCCAATTTGGTGACCTATCAGCTCGAAAACGGGACCTACATCATCCCCGAAGTGATGGACTCGGGATACGTCGAGTTGGGCAAAAAGCGTATGGACTTTTCGCGCAAGGGGTGAAAGGGGGGCGAGTATGCCGGAACCGATGACGAACACGCCGAACACACGGCCAGCGGAAACTGAGGTGCGTCAGGCTCAGCCCGATCCGCAGGGCGTGCTGCCGAAGAACCTAAAGCCGTGGCTTTACGTGAGCGCCGTGCTTCTGGTGATCGCCGCGGTGATTTTCAGCGGCACCGGCAAGAAGCTCGGCGCGCAAAAGAGCACGGCTTCGCAGCAGACTGCTTCCTCCGGTTCCCAGGACAACACCGAGAGCAATCAGCAGGAACTCAAAAGCGATACCGCGGCGGAGGAGCAGAGGATGCCGGAGCAGGGTACGAACGGCGCGGACCCGCCGACTCAGAATATGACTCCCGCGCAGCAGGCCGCGGCTGCCGCCTACGGCCCCAACGGTGAACCGAACCCGTGCGTTCCCGGCCAGCCCTGTCCGCACGCCCCCACCGGGTATGCGCAGGAACAACTGTCGCCTGCCCAGCAGGAAGCTCAGCAGCTCGCCGCCAGGGACCGCGAGCTATCCTACGATTCCCGTTTCGCATCTAACCTTGTCTACACACAGGCGCCGGTCGAGCCTTCACAGAAACCGTCCTCTGCTGCCTTGGTCAACAGCGCAGGCGTTACCGGCCCACAACAGAGTGCCGTTTCTTCTCTGACAGCTCAGAATCAGTCTGCAAGCAGCCTGATTCGACCGCAAGCGGCCGACGATCCGCCGGCAACTCCATCGGCGCCGGCGACGCAGACACAAGATCAGCGCAGGCCGGAGGTCAACATCGATTCGGCGACCGGCAAACCTTATGTGATCTATGAGGGAACGACTTTGGACACGGTATTGATGAATCGGCTCAATGGCGACGCCGCCGGCCCGGTGAAAGTCCTCGTGTCGAACCCCGTCTACTCGCACGACCGCCAGCATGTGCTGATCCCGTCGGGAACCGTTGTACTGGGCGAAGCGAGAGCGATCGGCTCACCGGAAATCGGCCATCAGCGCCGGATGGCCCTGGTCTTTCACCGCATGATTATGCCGGACGGATACTCCGTGGACCTCGACCAGTTCCAGGGGCTCGATCAGTCAGGCTCCGAAGGAGTGAAAGGCAAGGTCAACAACCATTATTTCAAAATCTTTGGAACCTCGATTGCGCTCGGCGTAATCGCAGGCGCGGGCCAGATCGAGGAAGGCGGCGGCATCATTTCGACCAACGGGACGCAGGCATTCGCTACCGGAGCCTCCGCAAGCATCTCCGAGTCCGCGATGAGCGTGCTCGACCGTTTCATCGATATTCCGCCCTCGATCACGGTCCGCGAGGGGCACCGCATCAAGATCTATTTCATGCAGGACTTGTTGTTGCCTGTGTACGAGACCCACACGATACCGCAGTCGTTTTGAAGGAGAAACGCATGCAGCGGACGGCAATACGCGTCGCACTCGGATTTGGTCTGGCCTTTGCGTTTACCGGTTGCCGCAGTCATCAGGCAAAGGTGGCCGACCTCCAAAAGCAGTATGACCAACTTGGAGCGCAATTCCAGAAAGATTGTTCGGCGGATTACCTCAAAGTGCCACCAACACTCAGTCCAAAATGTTCTGGCGAATTGAAGCAACTGGATGCGCTCTCCGCACGCCTCCAAAGCGAACGCGCAAAGAAATAACAGCCCGGAGAAAAGCTAATGAAAATCACGATAGCGACCGCAGTTCTTGCGGCGATGCTTGGAGTGTTGCACGCGCACGCTCAGTTCGGTTCCGGGATCGTCTATGACCCCACTCAGTCCGCGCACGCTCTCCAGCAGATCGCCGAGGCGAACCATCTTTACACGACCACGGTTCAGACCGCGCAGAATGTGATCGCCAACTACAACCTCGCCATGCGCATGGCCTCGCTCCCGCAGACGCTCTACACCTCCTACAGCAATTTGGGTCGCCAGGAGTGGTTTGCACTGAAGTACTCGGCAAACACGTACGGAAACTCCGCGGCTTGGGTCAACGCCGCCTCCACAGGCTATGGCGCAATGACGGCGACACAATCGGTCAGCATCTCCGATCCCGGCAGGATCGCGGGATACAGCGCGCTCAGTCCCGATGCCAAGCAGGTGATCGCCGCGCAAGGCGCGAGCGTCGATCTTGACAACGCTGTGGACGCCAGCAGTCTCCAAACCATCGGCACGATCCGGGCAGAATCAGCGCAGCGGGAGGCTGACATTGCTGCGCTCGAAGCCGCTTCGCATTCCTCCGATCCGGCGCAGCACACGCAAATGGCAACGCTGCAGCGCATCAACCAGGCGCTCCTAATCGAATTGCGCACGCAGCAGGAAACTAACCAGATTCTTCAGGCCGCAGTATTGCAGCAGCTCGTCGGGCAGAAAGTACAGCAAGACAACCTAAAGTCGCTTTTCGTCACGGCCAACGATTATCAGCGGAACTTCGACAGCGTCACGCCCCAGCAATCAAGGGCGGGCATGCAATGGGCCTTCCACTACTAAGCAGAGGTAATCGATTATGGAATTTCTGCTCCTGATTAAAAACGGCTGCGACCACCTCACCACGACGGTATCACCTTCCGTGGACGCTATCGGCCTCCATATGGTGCTTGCGCTCGCCACGATCATGCTGGTCTGGTTCGGGATTCAGGAAGCGCTTGCATCGGCTCACGGCGGAAGGGGCTTCAACGTCGGCAGCTTCCTGAGCTTCTTCCTTCTCATCACGTTTGCCTACTGCTTCGTAAAGTTCTACGACAGCGCAATCCCGGGAATTGGCTATTCATTGAGAGGTTTTGTCAGGGGCGGCACAAGCAATCTTGTCGATTATATCGGCACTGATTCAATTCAGCAGGTGCAGAACACGATCCATGTCGCCATCGCGAAAACCGGGATCACATCTCCTTCACTTACAGAACCCTACACCTTGCTTTGCACCTACACTGTCCAGATCATCCTTTCCGTTCTCACCGCCATCATTGGCGTCATCATCGCATACGGAGCCATCGGTGCAACAATCATCGGTCTTGTAGGACCGGTATTCATTCCCTGGATGGTCTTCAATAAAACTGAATTTCTCTTTTGGGGATGGCTCAAGGCATTCGTAGGTTTTGAATTCTATAAAGTTGTAGCTGCCGCGACTCTCAGTGTCTTGAGCCACCTTTTGATCACCTACCTTACTAGTGGCGCGATGCACTTCAACGATGCAAAAGACCTGGTAACTCTCATGCCAGGTCTGCTCATCCTCTGCTTTGTTGCGGGCTTCATTTTGCTCAAGATCCCAACGATGACGGCCTCGCTGTTTTCTGGCCATATCGGCGGGCATGGAATTGGCGCGGGCGGGATTCTGACCGCAGCAATTCTGCGGATGTTCTAGCGTGGAGGCGTTTGATATGACAACGATGACAAAGCCAGATCCGGAGATCACCCGCGCGGCCGAACACTATCTCGAACAGTACGGCGATCCGCTAGTGATGAACACCTACCTGAAGATCACGATCCTGGTCCTTGCAGTTGTCTGCCTCGCTCTGGCCGCCCTGGTCTGGCGCAGCCAGGCGGCGCTCGCCAACGTCCATCCGCTGATTGTGCGGGTCAATGGCATCGGGCAGGCGCAGGCGATCGATTATCACAATTTCAAATACCGTCCCGAGGAAGTGGAGAACAGATACTACCTCACGCGCTGGGCGGATCTTTACTTCGGCCGCGACCGTTTCACCATCGAACGGGACCAGGCCAACGCCCTTTACTTTCTTAACGGCCAGTTGCAGCGTGCCATGATCGACCAGGAACAAAGGAACAATACCATCGCCGACTACGCCAAAGACAGCTCGCTCCCTTTCGTCGATGTGGAAGTGAAGAACGTCATCCTCGGCAATCTGAGCCAGCCGCCCTATTCAGCCCTGATCGAGTTCGAGAAGATCTTCAACAACCCCACGGATCAGTCCGTGATCAGGCGGGAGCAGTGGACGGCCAGCGTCACCTACGTTTTCCGGGACAAGGTGAAGAACGAGGAACTGGCCGTCAATCCCCTCGGGTTGACTATCGTCCACTTCCGCGCCGACCAGGCATTCGAGTGAAGGATCATGACGCAGAATTCCAGAACCCGATGCCGCTTTTGCCAGCTCACCACGGCGAACGACCCGGCCGTCAGTACGCGCGCATTTGTCCCGGGCTGGGCAGCTTGGGGCGCCGCGGTTCGAGGCGTGGCAATCGCCGGTTTGTTGCGATTCTGGTCTGTGCGGCGCGAGCAGCCGTCTTTCGGTTCTGCGCGGTCGGTATCGGCATTCCCGTTCGATGCGGCGAGCAACGTGTTTCGGAGCAATGTCCTTCCGTTTGGCACCCGCCTCTTCTCAGGCACCGCTTTGGGCTTGTCCGGCGCCCTGGCGGCACGGCGCCGCTCTGCTTTCCGGACTCCTCTCCCAAAACAAGTTTGGGCCCCTGCTCCAGAAAGCGCGTCTTGGCCTTGGGAGCCGGGCCCTGCGCGAGGCTCCGCCCGGTGTGCCCTGAGCAGATCGGGAGCTTAAACACGGAGGAAATCATCATGTACCGCAACAACGTTTCACTCATCGGCTTCACCGGGAAAGACGCCGAAGTCCGCAGCACGAAGAACCAGAAGACTTACGTAGTCCTGTCGCTGGCGACACAGTCCTCGTACAAGGACAAGAAGACCGGCGAGTACGTCAACCGCACCGAATGGCACCGCGTGATCGCGTGGGACAAGCTGAGCGAGTTCGCCCGGAAGATCACGAAGGGCGCGCATCTGGCAGTCGATGGCGAGCTGCTGAGCCGGGAGTTCGCCGACAAAAAGCATAAGGACGTGAGGCATCGGATTTGGGAAGTCCGCGCCACCTCGATCCTGAAGCTCGACCGAGCCGAGAAGGCCGGCCCGGAAGAAGACGCGGACACTGAGTTCAACCCCGACGAGGAGGCGGCTTAGGCCGCCTCTTTAACACCAACTTTTGACTTAGGGAATTTCACGAGGACGAGGCAGCATGGGTGCAATCAATCACGAGCAGATTAAGACAGAGCGGCAATGGGTGATCCAGCGATGCACGCAACGATGGAATGGATACGACCTGGACTATGAGGACTTCCCTACACCGGAAGGACGTATGACACGCGACCTAATGCTCTCTGTTTTGGAGCGTGTCTCCCGCGAGAACCCGAACGACGAATTCAGAGGGCATAGGGACGTCCCCATTGCGCGTTATCAGGGAACCGAGGAACGGGCAACGCAACTCCGGCGCGCCACTGCCGTGCGGCAGTCGGAAAGGAGAATGAATGGGCTTTGACTTGATTCTTCCGTTCCTGCGCCCCATCGAGCCGCTTCTGCTGGACGAAGAGGTGAGCGAAATCATGGGCAATCCCGACTCAAGCTGGTGGATCGAGCGCGAGGGTGAGGTGACTCCGGCCCGTGGCATCCGCTTTGACGCCGCGCCGCTGCGCACCGGGCTTGAGGTAATCGCCAACCATCTGGGGAAGAAGCTCGATGATGACAACCCGCTTCTGACCGCCCGCCTGCCCGATGGCAGCCGGCTTGCGGCGGCGATCCCGAATCTTGTGGGCCCGGCTCCGGCGCTCACTATCCGGAAATTCACCAGCCGGAATTTCACGATTGAAGACCTGATCACACGGGGCACGCTCACCGAAGCCCTCGCCGAGTTTCTTCAAGAGCAGATTCAGATCGGAAAGACAATCCTCATCAGCGGCGGAACGGGAACCGGAAAGACCACGGTGCTCAATGTGCTTGGCCAGGCGATTCCCGACTCCGACCGCATCTTCATCATCGAGGATACGGGGGAGCTTCAGATCCGGAAGCCGAACATCGTCGCCATCGAAACGCAGACGGATACGCATCACGCGCCCGTGGATTTCGATGCCGTCCTGAAAACCTCGCTCCGCTTCCGTCCCGACCGGATCATCGTGGGCGAGGTTCGCGGCACGGAAGCACGCACGCTGCTCGACTCCTTCAACACCGGCCACGGCGGGTCTCTTGCGACCATTCATGCGAACTCCGCAGCAAGGGCTCTCCGGCGGTTCGCCAATCTTGTCCTGCGCAGCCATCCACAGACTCTCCTTGCCGACGTGGAGGCGGAGATTGGAGGAGCCGTCGATTATGTGATCCAACTGGAGCGGCAGCGCGGCCGTCGCATTGTCCGCGAAGTGCTGCAGGTGGCCGATTACAACCGGACCGCTCAGCGGTTTGAAACGGATTTGGTATACGACGCCGGGCCGGATGCGTACAGGAGCGCCGCGCAATACTCCCTCCCATTCCTCGATTCAGCGGCCTGGAAACCAGCGCAATCGGCACTCCTGGAGGGACACCATGCCATCTGCTAAGCCGATCCAATCGCCATCGCAAACCTGTGGCTGGAACAGCCAATGCGCGGCTACCCTTTGGGCGATTCAGCAAGGCGCAGAGGTCGAAACCCTAACAAGGCAGTTGGCCCGGCGTTACGGCAGAACGAGAGCGCGGCGAATTGTGGACACCGCCTCGGCGCGGCTTTGGCTCGCCGAAGGCTTTCCCTCCGGAGATATCGTCACGATGCTGGAGGCTCGCCATCGCTTTGAACTTTCCGCTTCCGAATGCCAATCGCACGCGATTGAAGTTCTCTTGACTATCCGGCAGGCAATGGCTGCCGAAACAGAGAGCCGGACCAATCTCCGCCATGAGGTGCGCCATGCCGCCGCTTGAAACCCGGCAAGCGAGGCGGATTCCCCGCCCAGTTCGCTCCGGCCCAGGTCCCGATCATCGGGGTGAAGTGATGCTCATGTCGTACCAATGCAGGCTTGTGGACATCGGGAACTGCTGCTCATCGCCTGCGTTCGCACTTCGGATGGGCTCGGCATTTGCCTTCGCAACCCTGCGGCAGTGGGCCGGCTCAAGGCCGGCTTTGCCGAGTACATCGGTGCCGGCTTCCGATCCCGAGTACCGCGTGATTGCCCACCTGAGCCGAGCGCAATTGGTCCGGCTTCGCCTGGCCATTCGAAAACTCTCCCAAATCCATTCCCGACCCAAGGAGGTCTGTTGTGCCACTGCTTGATGTTGCTCAAACCCGCCATTACGTTTCGGCCACGGTCCGCATTGAGGACGCCACCGCCCGCCAGATCGACCAATATGCCGCCTTCATGAAGACCTCGGCTGACGAGGTTGTTGACAAGGCGCTCGGCTATGTCTTCGCCAAGGACAAGGACTTCCAGGAATTCCTTGTGACTCCAGAAGCCGCCCGCGTCACCTCTAGCCTTCGCGTGCGTAGTGCTGGCGTCAATGGTTCGGCTCCCGAGGCTGCCAATGGCTCCGCCAAGACCGCCAAATCACCCGAGGCCGCCCATGATCCGCGCCAGCGCAACCAGTCGTAGCAGTCAGCTATCCGGTTCGTCGCTTACGCGCCGGGTTTATTTCGACACTCCACCCCTAAAAGGGTGCTGCCGAGGAACTTTGGTTCCTTGTAGGGAACCAGTTGAATTCGCGGGTGGTTACGAGTTTCAGGTTGCTTACGAGGAACCTTGATTATCCGCGAGGAACCGTTGAAAACGGGCAACTGGAGGAATCATGCAGACCGATGAAGTGACGAATGGAAGTGAGCTATCGCGGTTGCGGGGACGGACTACACGCTCCCGGAGCCTTGGCACCAAGCTGACACCGGAGGAAGAAGAGAAGGTTATCGCTGCGGCAGAGGCGGCGGGGAAAGCGCCAGGCGAATGGGTCCGCGACGTGATCGTGCGCGAAGTGCGCGTTGAAGCAGAAGAGAAGATCGCCATGCACGCATTCACCGAGCTGGTCGGCCTTGAACTTCTCGTGATGAACGCGCTGCAGCCGCTGGTGTCGGGCCAGAAAATGAGCGCCGAACAGTTCCGTCAACTCGTCGAACAGATCCATGCAACAAAGCACACGAAGGCGCGCGAACTGCTCGCCCGCCGTGGGCAGGAGGAGGGATAATCCCATGTCCAATATCTACAAATGGGGCCGTAACGAGTCCACGATGTGGCCTCCGCATGGGCCGGTTTACACCTGGGGAGCCGTCTTCGGGAGCGTGGTTCTCTGTGGCCTCTTGATGTGGCTCTGCTTCCATTTTCGTCTCACTCCGCTCCAGCGTTATTACCTGCCCTACTACATTCGGACTGAAATGGCGGGGGCAATCCGCCCCACAGGCAAATACCAGTTGCTTTATGTTCTCGACGGCAAAGGAAAGCTCCGGCCCGCCCTCGACAACGATGTGGAGCCGGGCAAAACCGTGCTGCCCGGTGGCAAGACCATTCCGCTGGAACTCTCGCCATTGGCCCTCAGCAACGGCGCTAACGGACTCTATCGGGAGCCCGCGCGAATGTACCGCAACCAGGCTCTCCGTGCTTACCTTGCCCGATGGGTGTACGACGGCCACAGTCCGATTCTGCTCTTTTCCCGGCCAATCGAAGCGACGCTTGGCCTGCTGGCGATCGGCCTCTGCTTTACGGCGGGATGGGACGTTGCCCGGCGCAGGCGGCTCCGCTACGGCCGCCGTCTGCGCGGGCCGGAGATGCTGGAGCCAAAGGCTTTCACCGATCGGTTCCAATCGCATGGGCTGGGCCTCGTGGTGAACAAGAAGGGCACCGTCGTCCGCCTTCCTGCGCTGGCCGAAAATAAGCATCTCGCCATGATCGGCGACACCGGCAGCGGCAAGTCAACGGCCATCCGGCAGATTCTTCTGGAGGTCAAGGCCCGCGGCGACAACGCCATCGTGTACGACTCTTCGGCGGGTTTTCTGCAGCAGTTCTTTGACGAAAAACGCGGCGACATCGTGCTTAATCCGATTGATACCCGCTGCCCCTGTTGGTCGCCCGTCGATGAAGTGGAGGACATGGCGGAGGCAGAAACCATGGCTGCGTCTCTGTTCCCGGAGAACGACATCAACCAGTTTTTTATCGACGCGCCCCGCAAGATCTTTGCCTACCTCTGTACATTCGGCCCCAGCCCGGCGCAGCTCGTGGCGTGGATGTCGAACCCCAGCGTAATCGAGAAAAAGGTCCAGGGCACCGAGATGCAGGAGTTGATCGATGCTTTCGCGCCGGCGCAGCGCAGCGGGGTTTTGAGCGCGCTCGGCATGGTGGCCAATGCTTTCCGCTACCTGCCGCCCGTCGAGAAAACAAAGTCGAAGTGGACGGCCAGGGCATGGGAGCGGGAGCGGAAGGGATGGATCTTCATCACCAGCTTTCCGAGCTACCTGCAGCCGCTCCGGCCGCTCATCTCCGTTTGGTTCGATTGGCTCGTCATGCGCCTGCTCAACGAGCCGGAGCCGCACCATCACCCAACCTGGCTTGTGATCGACGAGCTGGCCGACCTGCATAAGCTGCCCGTGTTGCACACGGCGCTGACGCAAAGCCGCAAGTGGGGTAATCCCATCGTGCTCGGCTTCCAGAACCCGGCGCAGATCGAAGCCCATTACGGCAAGGAAGCCAGCGCAATGCTCTCGCAGCCGAGCTCGAAAATGTACTTCCGGGTGACCGACCCCCCATCGGCGAAGTGGATCAGCGAGGCAATC
>DATJMU010000152.1:0-20115 GCA_035508555.1 Occallatibacter sp.
CGATCGCCATCGCGATTGGGGTCCTTGCCGTTATGACTCTCACCGCTGCCTGGTTTCCAGCACTCCGCGCCACCCGGATCAACCCATCGCAGGCCCTTCGCGCGGAATAACTCGAGGTTCAATCCAGCGACCTATTAGGACCGGACGGACCTTTGATTCGTGGAACCTCGCGAATGCGCTCATTAACATTTGATCGTACCCGAAAGTTGGCATTTCGAACGTTTTCCGGGAATTCACGAGGTACTGAGCGGTGACGAGCCCATTTTCCTCGGCGCGGGCGGTTGACCGCCTATCCGGAGATGACACAGTAGTCAACATCTGAACCCGCCTCCGGCGGGATGAGGTTGCCTCTACATCACCAAATCTACGGTGGCAGGATTCGAGTGTCATCGGTGGCAGCAAGCGACTATATTCGCCGGCAGGCTTGGACTATATTTACTGGCAGAATTGAGTATATTCAGCACGCGGGCCGAGATCCCGTGGTAGCCTGTGTGCGTGCAACGTCAGACTCAATTTTCTGCGTCGCCCGGATGCGAATTCTTGTACACGCTTTTTGGCGTTTTCCACATTTTTCGGCCGGGGGTTGAAGGTGGAAAAGGGGGTGCGAAATGCAGCTATGTACTTGAAAATAAGGGAAGTGGGGATTGGATGGTAGGCGAGGCGGGAATCGAACCCACAACCCCCGGCTTAGAAGGCCGGTGCTCTATCCAGTTGAGCTACTCGCCCGCGCTCTCTTATTGTAGCCGCGACACGAGGGGAGCGGCGGAAATGGACGATTCGGACGCGACGGTCTGCAGATAGCGGAGGACGGCGGCCTCGGCCCAATGAATTTCATCGCCAGGTGCGCGGCCGAGAAAAGCGCAGTGGCCGCCATGGCGAGTTTCGACAAGGGCGACGTGCGGATTGGCGGCGAGGAGGGCGCGGGTGTGGGGCAGGAGGCGGATAAAGGGATCGTCCTGCGCACAAAGGATGAGCGTGGGAACAGAGATCTGGTCTACTACTCGGGCACTGGCGGCACGATAGTAATAGTCATCCGCGCCGCGGAAGCCGCAGTAGGGAGCGACGATCCGATCGTCGAACTGGCGGATCGATCCGATGCGGCCGACGCGGGAGGCACCGTAGATTGCGGGGAAGAGCCGAGCCTTCTGGTGAAAGCGGCGCATCAGGCCGCGGAGGAAGTGGATTTCATAGACGCGGTTGGCTGGCTCGTGAAGGGCGTCGGCGCTGGGGGCAAGGTCGATGGCCGGACAAACGGCGGCGACGGCCGCGAGCGGCGGGCGGGCGCCCCACTCGCCGGCAAGTTTGAGCGCGAGGTTGCCGCCCATGGAGTAGCCGACTAGAGCGACGCGCTCCAGAGTGAAGCGCGCAGCAAAGTGGCGGATGACAGCGGCGAGGTCGCCCGAGAGGCCGGAATGATAGAGGGTGGGCGTGAGGAGCTCGGTTCCTCCGCAGTTGCGCATGTTCATGCGGACCACATTGCATCCGGCGGCGAAAGCGCGGGCAGTGACGCCTTGAATGTAGCGGGAACTGGAGGATCCTTCGAGTCCGTGAATGAGGATGAGGGTGAGTTGGGCGGCGCGGATGTTCGGCGGCTGCCAGTGGCAATGGCAGAGGACGCGGCTGCCGTCGGCCGGATCGACTTCCACCTCTTCGGCGACGGCGTGGAGCGCAAATGGAGGCCGGGGAAGAAAGTTGCCGACGATGGTCTGGAGGTGACCGCTGCGGAGGCCGCGGCGAGGCTCGAAGGCAGTGAGCCAGGCGGGCAGCGACAACGGGAGCGCGTCGGCGGCGGGAAGATTTGCGTCCTGGCGGGTCACTGGGCGGCAACCTGGTGGGAAGGCGCGGATCACGCGCCGGAGAGGATAGCGGGGATCGGACGCTGAAGCTCCTTTTACCATCCGCAACTTGCAGAACAAAGGTTACCACAACCGCTGTCAATGCCGCCGGAGTCGAGGATTTCATGGTGATAGCCCCGGATATCAACATCGCTGGCTCGGGCGGCTCCGCGCACTTCAGACTGGCCATCAAGCGCTGCGAACCCCGGCTTCTTATGCGGGCCCATTCAGACGATCCGGGGCTGCGCTTTGACAGAGGGAAGGTGCATGAATCAAGAACGATGAGCGGAAGCTCTCACGGCTTTGACGGGCATTCGGCGAATTCCGGTGAAGTCCTTCGCGTGTTCGGGCTAAGTCCCGAGTGGGATATACTTTTCCGGCAAGGCGAAGCAAGCGATGATCCGCATCAAACGTGTCTACGAGGCGCCTGACGCTGCCGATGGGGACCGGTTTCTGGTGGACCGACTGTGGCCGCGAGGCATCAGGAAGTCCGCTCTCGCCATCAATGCGTGGCTCAAGGAAGCGGCTCCCAGCAACGAGCTCCGGCACTGGTATCATCATGATCCGACGCGGTGGGATGAGTTCCGCCGTCGTTACTTTGATGAACTTCGACAGAACACGGAAGCGTGGCGGCCGCTTGTTGAGGCTGCGCGCCGGGGGACGGTGACCCTTGTTTACAGCGCCCAGCAGATCGAGCGGAACAACGCAGCCGCGCTCATGGAGTTTCTGACGGAGCAGCTGGGAGACAGGCACGGGCGTTGACTTGCCGCGGTTCAGGCGCTACTGATTGAGCGCGCAAAGCCGGTGGACGGCGCATCCCTGCCAGGAATCGACCACGCCGCGATGGGAACCGCGCAGTGGAGCCGAACTTCCGATACATCCGGTTAAAAGATCGCATTGCGATATAATAAAGATCGCAGTACGATCTATGTGATGGATTTTACGAGATAAGCTCCGCCCCGACAAGTGCATGGTGCAGCAAAGCAACAATCGAATCGTCAGAGACCTGGCCTGGTTTCGCTATAACCTGCGCTGCTTTCTCCGTTTCAGCGAAAGAGCGGCGCGTGCCAGCGGCATCACGCCGCAACAGCACCAGCTGATGCTCGGAGTCGCCGGATTTACGGAGGACGGGAGAGCAACAATCTCCGAGCTGGCGGAGTTTCTCCAGGAGAGAAACAACTCGGTAGTGGGGCTGGTGGAGCGCGCCGCGGCGGGCGGCCTGGTGCGCCGAAAGGGCTCCGACTCCGACCGCAGGCAGGTGGTGGTTTCGTTGACGGCGCGAGGTGAGAGGATTCTGGCCGAATTGAGCCGCATGCATTACGAAGAGGTCCAGCGGGTACGCGCGGGGTTTCTGAAGCACGGGGATTCGGGGCGGCGCACTGCGGCAAGGAGCGACCGTCAGTCCGCGGGAGGCCAGCGGGATCCTGCTCGCCGAAGGAACCCTAGCCGCGGATCGAAAGGGACGAGGTCTCATGGCCGCTAAGCGGAGTGTGGTGTTGCGGAGACTAGGGGGTTGGATATGGAGCGATTCCTGGTTCTCGAGGCTCCTCACGTCAATGCAGCGGGACTTGGAAGATGTCTACGCGCGCGATCTGCGCAAGTGGCTGATTATCGCTCCCGCGATCGGCGTCGTCACTGGCGCGACGGTCACGGCGATAGCAGTCGTCATCTTGCGGATCCTGTGGCCAGTGGTTCTGCGCTATTACCTGGACCATCACTGGGCGATCGTGCCGGGGTTGACGCTGGGCTGCCTGGCAGCGGGGCTCGCCATGCAATTTTTTACCCGCGACCCGAATGAGCATTCGACGGAAGAGGTGATACGGTCCTACCACGAGCATGAAGGTAGATTGGATCTCCGATCCTTCTTTCCCAAGATCGTCGCCGCGGTTGCGACCGTCGGCTTGGGAGGCAGCGCCGCACTGGAAGGGCCGAGCATCTATGGAGGGGGTGGGGTGGGCTCGTGGCTGTGGACGCGGCTACGGCGGCTCGGCTTGCGCGAGAGCGATCGCCGGATCATGCTGATATGCGGCGCCGCGGCGGGCATGTCGGCGGTGTTCCGGGCTCCGCTGACCGGCATTGTCTTTGCGCTGGAGATGCCGTACCGCGACGATCTCGCACACGAAGCGCTGGTTCCTTCCCTGATTGCGTCGGTCGTGGCCTTTGTGACGCTCGGTTTCTTTCTTGGCGCAGCGCCGCTGTTCGACTTCAGCGGGGCGGGGTCGTATACGCGGGCGGACGTCTATTGGAGCGCGCTGCTGGGATTGATTCTGGGCCTGGCGGCGATGGCGTTCGTGATGGTCTTCCGGCGCGCGCGTAGCTGGTGCGTGCGCTGTGGCGGGCCGCATTGGATCAAGCTTGGGGCGGGCGGCTTGTTGACGGGCGTATGCGGCTTGATCTTTCTCCAAATCTACCCGGGCAAGCTGATCCCTCTCGGTCCAAACTATGAGGCCGTGGGCGAGATTCTGAATCAGCATCATGGATCGGCGCAACTGGTGACCTTCGCTGTCTTCAAGCTCGCTGCAACCCTCTGCACGCTGGCGGCCGGCGGGGTGAGCGCCATGTTCGTTCCGCTGTTTCTGACCGGCGGCAGCCTTGGCACGGCATTCGCCCAGTCGATTGTCCACAGCGCTTCACCGGGGCTTTATGCGGCCGTGGGGATGTCCTCGTTTCTGGCGGCGGGATACAAGACGCCTCTCGCGGCGGTGGTCTTTGTCGCGGAGGCGACTGGCGGCCACGCGTATATCGTTCCGGCCTTGATCGGCGCAGCGGTGGCCTATGCGGTTTCAGGGGATGCTTCCGCATCCGCCGACCAGCGCCTGCACGATGGAGAGCGTACCGGGGCAGTTGCGAGTTAGGCAGGTCCTGGAGGCTGTTATTAACTTTCGCGCGGTCGTGGGAGAGTCAATAACAGCCTCTAGTGTGGTCCGCCGGAAATACGGGATGTTATTCAGCAGACAGGCAGAGCGGATGACAGCAGGGGCTAAGGCCCCAATCTTCGAAACAGGCGTGTCTCGGCACGACTGAAGTCGTGCCCTGATACAAAACATAACCGATGAGATTTGCGGCGGACTACACTGGATGGAGGACCCTGGCAGCATATGTACACGGTGAGGTCACATGAGTTCCATATCTGTGTCACTGGAGCCAAGGCTGAGGGCTCGGAGGTGCGATGGTGTTGTCCGGGGTTCTGATGCATCCGGCGCCGCGAGCGGGCGCCGGCGAGATTCATATCATGAGGCTCTCCTATTTACGTGGACAGCGAGTCCGCGGACCAGCGTTGCTTCTACTCTGCGCGGTGCTGGCTACGGTTGTTCCAGGCGGCAGAGCGTGGGGCCAACAGGCGCCGAAACTGACGATCGACTGGGACACGGTGACGGTGGTGTCGAAGACGACGCCGACCTTGCAGGTGGTGGTCAATCCGCCTCTGCGGCCCGGGCGGCCACTTGCCGCGGCGGCTTACAAGGCGGTGAAAGATCTGGGCGCGGACGATGTGCGTTATGTGCCCTGGCTGCCGTACCCGAAGCTGGCGGTCGCCGAGTTGAAGCCTCCGACAGCGCAGAAGACTTTCTGGGATTTCAGCTTGATCGATCCAATGACGAAGGAGTTCTTTGCCGCGACTGAAGGGCACGCGACCGTGATGAACTTCTCCACGATCCCTGCCTGGCTCTTCAAGACGGAAAAGCCGGTGACCTATCCCGACGGTCCCGATCAGGTGGACTGGCACTACACGCAGGGCACGGAACTCCGCGACCCCAGCGGCAGGGAGCTGGGCGCCTATTATGCGCGGCTTGTGAGCTGGTATGTGGATGGTGGATTTACCGATGAGGACGGGGTGCGGCACGAGTCGGGCTATCACTACAAGCTTCGCATCTGGGAGGTGCTGAACGAGGTGGATTTCGAGCATGCGATGACTCCCGAGCAGTACACGGAACGTTACGACGATATAGTGAGCGCAATTCATGAAGTGTCTCCCGCGACAGAGTTCATGGGACTGGCGCTGGCCGACCCCAGCGCGAATCCGCACTGGTTCGAGTATTTTCTGAATCACGCCAACCACAAGCCGGGTATTCCAATCAATTACATCTCCTACCACTTTTACGCTTCGCCATCGCCGGGGGAGACGCTCGACGATTGGCAGTACACGTTCTTCGACCAGGCAAACGGCTTTCTGAACACGGTGCGGTACGTGGAGGCGATCCGGAAGCGGCTCTCACCGGAGACCAAGACGGACCTGGACGAGCTGGGAGTGATTCTGCCGACGGACAACACGGCGAAGGACAGTGAGCCGCCACCCCATGGCTACTGGAATGCGTGCGGATCCCTGTATGCCTACCTATTTATCGAGCTGTCGCGGATGCAGATCGACATTGCGGGAATGTCCCAACTGGTGGGCTATCCGACGCAGTTTCCGAGCGTGAGCATGATGGACTGGATCGAGAACAAACCGAATGCGCGCTACTGGGTACTGAAGCTCATCAAGGACTCCTTCCATCCCGGCGACAAACTGGTGAAGACGGAGATCGGCTCACACGATGTGGCGGCGCAGGGGTTTGTTACGCCGGCGGGCCGCCGGCTGCTGCTGGCGAACAAACGGGACCGGGCTATCGATATTCCGATCCCGGATGCGGCAGGGGCCGGCGCCCTGGTTGTGGACGAAACCACCGGCGACGGACCGGCGCAGAGCGTGAAGCCGGTAAACGGCGCGATCGAGCTGGGGCCGTTCGCGGTGGCGGTGGTGGCCTGGTAAACGGAACAAAGCGAATGATGAGTCAACCAACGTTGCGCGTCGGCCTGTGCGGCATCGGCCTGGAGGCTTACTGGAGCCAATTTGCAGGGCTCGAAGACCGGCTGAAAGGCTATGTGGCGCGTCTTGCCCGCCGGCTTTCTCGGCCCGGTGTTACGGTGATCAACCTGGGGCTGGTGGATACCCCGCAGCGGTCGCGTGAAGCAGGACACGAGTGCCGGCGTGAAGATATCGACGTGCTGTTTCTTTACGTCACCACTTACGCGCTTTCGAACACCGTGCTGCCCCTGGTACAGCGCGCCGGGGTTGCGGTGATTGTGCTGAATCTGCAGCCCGAGCCAGCGATCGATTATGGAACCTTCAATGCCCTGCAGGATCGCACGGCCATGACCGGCGAGTGGCTGGCGTTTTGTTCCGCGTGTCCGGTGCCGGAGATCGCCAACTTGCTGCGGCGGGCAGAGATTCCGTTCCACCAGGTCACGGGCGTGCTCGACGATGAGGCCAGCTGGCGCGAAATCGAGGAGTGGCTGGAGGCCGCGCGCGTGCGGGCGGCGATGGCTGCGGCGCGGGTGGGACTCCTGGGGCATTACTACAGCGGCATGCTCGACATTATGACCGACGTGACGCTGCTTTCGATTGCGTTCGGCATCCATGCAGAGATCCTCGAGGTGGACGAGCTGAGCGCATTGCGCGCGGATGCGAGCGAAGAGGATGTGTCGCGCCGCGCCGGGGAGTTTGGCGAGGTTTTCGACGTGGAGCCCGATTGTGCGGAGGAAGAGCTGCGCCGCGCCGCGCGGACCTCCGTGGCGTTGGATGCCCTGGTGGCGCGGTACGACCTGGATGCGCTGGCGTACTACTACAAGGGCTCGGGCAATGCGGCCAATGAAGACACGATGAGCTCCATCATCCTGGGTACGTCGCTGCTTACGGTGCGCCATATTCCGGTGGCAGGCGAGTACGAGGTGAAGAACGCGGTCGCCATGAAGATGATGGACGTGCTGGGGGCCGGCGGCTCGTTCACGGAGTACTACGTGATGGACTTTAACGACGACCTGGTGCTGATGGGGCACGACGGTCCGGGACACTTCGCGATTGCGGAAGGGAAGACCAAAGTGCGGCCGCTCAAGGTGTATCACGGCAAGGTGGGGCGCGGGCTCTCGGTGGAGATGAGCGTGAAGCACGGCCCGGTGACGCTGCTCTCCGTCGCCGAGGATGCGGAGCGGCGGTTCAAGCTGGTGGCCGCGGAGGGCGAGTGCGTGGCGGGACCGATCCTGGAGATCGGCAACACCAACAGCCGTTATCGATTCCCGCTGGGCGCGCGGGGCTTTGTGGAGGCGTGGAACGCGCAGGGTCCGGCGCACCACTGCGCGGTGGGCCTGGGCCATGTGGCGTCGACGCTGGGCAAGGCGGCGCAGCTCATGGGGCTGGGGTTCTGCCGGGTTTGCTAAGGCTCGTTGACAGGCCCTCAAGAAAATCCAGGGGCACCGGTTGGACCGCGATATGGTACATTCTGTCCGATGCGTACGGCGCGACTTCGGAAAAGGGCAGCGGGCATCAAGGATAACTCGTTTAGAATCGCGTGTGCGATTGTTAAAGAAGTGTGAATCCAGTAACTGAGTGGTTACCGAATTCAATTTTGCAAGTAGTTGATTTTGTTTGTTACCTACCTCAAAGTGCACCAAAAATGATGCGGGCTGTGTGAGACCCTCCCCTGGGGGGTACAGATCGGCCCTTTGCTTACCGCATTCCGGTACATGCTGTTTCGCTTTTTCTTTGATTCCGGAGGTTGAATTCATGATGCCGGCCTATGAGAAGATTATGCGCCGGGAGGGGGAAATTGGATGCAAAGCGGCGGCGAGTCGGGGACCGGGGAGGGGGCGCATCAGTCGGCGGCCCAGTCGGCGAGGCGGATGGAGGGGATGACGAGGCTGCGGCTGAAGTGGCCGACGACGGCGTAGCTCCTGAGCACGACCTGGGCGCTGCCGAGCTGGGAGGCGCCGACCGGATAGTGGAGCAGGCCCGCCTCGTCGCGGAAGCGCAAGTTGGCTCCTCCGACCATGATCGGGTCGGATGGTTTGTACCGGCCGAAGTAGGGGGAGTAGTCGTTGAGACAGCCCTGGATGGCGGGGTTGTGGACGCCGGTTGCGGGGTCTTCGAGTAAAGCGGTGAGGCATTGCGGCGGATTGCCCACCGAGAGGCAGCGGAGCTGGACGGTGGTGCGGCTGTCATTGAGCCTGGTCTGGCACCAGCCGATGTGGGGGATGCGCCGATCTGCGTCGTAGGGGGAAAAGACGTTGGTGGAAACGAGCTTCAAGAGCGTGGCGGAGTAGTCGACGCGGATGGCGACGGGGGTGTTTTTGATACGTTCGAGGACGGTGTTGGGGATGCGGAGGGGCTCGAAGTAGGGGAGCGGGGCGGAGCCGTCCGCTGTCTCGCCGGACACCGAGAAGTCGAGGGGATCGGTGCCGGGAGAGAGGGTTTGGCCGGTTTTGCCGCCGGGGTTGACGAGATGGACGGAGGCGCGGTCGATTTTGAGGAGGGAGCCGGCGCCGAGGCCGGCGATCCGGATGGGGAGATAGATGGGGGCGACGTAGTCGGTCCTGCGCAGCCCGGAGGCGCCCATCTGCAGGCGGGGCTGGGCGGGGTCGTCCGGGACGGGGGATTGATACTTGCCGGCCGCGGGGTCGAACCGGATGGCGATGGAGCGGGCCGCAGGAGCGGCGCCGGAGAGAGCGGTCTCGAAGCCGAAGGCGTAGCGCCAGGGCAGGATCTGGGTGAGCAGGCAGAGGGCGGCGGCTGCGCCGAGCACGGCGCGGGAGGTGGGCGCGGCGCGGCGCAGGTACTGGAGCGCGAGAATGGCGGCGGCGGCCACGGTGTAGACGATCATGCGCTCGGACTGGGGAATCCAGGCGATGCCGGTACCGGTGGTGGGACCGAGCGCGGCACCGCCGTTGAGGGGAATGAACAAGACCTCGAGTCCGACCACGGCGATGAAGAAAACGAAGGCGCCGCCCAGCGCCTCGGTCATGTTCCGCGTCAGCGAGGCGAAGGCGAGGATGGGCAGCGCGAAGCCGAAGAGGAAGTAGAGATTCTCAGTGAAGGCCGCGGAGAAGACCACGGAGAGCGAAGACCCGGCGGCGAGGCCGCCGGCCAGGTTGGCGAGGAAGAGAGGCAACTGGACGGCGAGGGCGAGGAAGAGCAGCTTGGCGGCGAGGAGATCGCGGCGGCGAATGGGACGGACGAGCCAGTCCTGGCGGACGCTGACGAGGCCGTCGAGATGAACGAGGGTAGCGGTGAGAGTCGCCGCGCCGAAGTAGAGCATGATCTCAAAGAGCAGCAGGAGGGCGGGGTAGACGTCGCCCTCGGCGAATTCGTGGCCGATGCGGAAGCGGACGGCGGCGTGGGCGAAGGGGAGAATGGCGACGGCGAGCGCGAACTTCCAGAGCAGCCTGAGGTCTTTTTTGAAGATGTGCCAGATCATGGGAGGCTCCTTTTCAGGCGGCGCTGCGAACGGCGCGGGCGAGGGAGGTGAAGATGGTGCGCAGGGGAACGGGCTCGGCATCGATGCTGCGGATGCCGTGGAAGCGCGCGTTGAGGCGCTGGTGGGAGTCGCGGGCGGAGAACTGCGCGTCAATAAACTCGAGGGTGTTGCCGGCGGCGGCGAGGTGGAACCAGTCCGGCGGCGGCTGCTGGGGCAGGGGGGCGGGATGGTCGAAGACGATGCGGACGGCGCGGAACCTTTCGCGGAGCTGGTCCATGGGCTCGTCGAAGAGGAGCCGGCCCTCTTCAAGGAAGGCGACGTGGGTGGCGACGCCTTCGATCTCGCCGAGCTCGTGGGTGGAGATGAGGATGGTGGTTTCGCCGGCCTGGCCGAGGACGCCGTCCATGAATTCGTCGCGGACGAGGGGATCGAGGCCGCTGAAGGGCTCGTCGAGGATGAGCACGCCGGGGCGAAAGGGAAGGGCGCAGGCGAGGGCCATCTTCATGCGCATGCCGTGGGAGAGCTCGCCGATGCGGCGTGAGGCGGGGAGACGCAACTGGGCGCGGAGCGAGGCCTCGAGCTGGCGATCCCAGCGTTGGTAAAACGGCCGGAGATAGGCGAAGTACTGGTCGACGGTGAGGCGCTCGGGCATCTGCTGGTTTTCCGAGACGTAGCCGATGCGGTTGAGCTCGCGGGGCGTAATCCGGCGCGAATCGACGCCGAGGAGGGTGACGGCGCCGCTGGTGGGCTGGAGGATGTTCATGAGGATTTTGAGGGTGGTGGTTTTGCCGGCGCCGTTGGCGCCGATGAGGGCGTAGGCGCTGCCTTCGGGGACGGTGAAGCTGATGCCGCGGATGGCGTCGTGGCGGCGGAAGCGCTTGTGCAGATTTTCGATGCGGATCATCGGGTGACGACCTCCCGCGGATTTTCGAGTTTGGCCCACTGGTCTTGGACGGCATCGAGCAGGCCCTGGAGGTCGAGCTCGACGCGCATGGCTTCGACGACGAGCTGTTCGACCTGCTCCTGCAGGAGGCGCTTTTTGTCTCCGCGGCGGGGCTCGGGGCGCTTGGCGACGACGGTGCCGATGCCCTGGTGGACTTCAAGCCAGCGCTCCTGGATGAGGTGCTGGATGGCCTTGTGCGCGGTGTTGGGGTGGATCTTGAGCGCGGAGGCGAGGGCGCGCACGGAAGGGAAGGTCTGGCCGGGCTGGAATTCGCCGCTGATGAAGGCTTTTTTGGCGGCGAAGACGACCTGGTCCACGATGGGCTCGCCGGGTTTGAGCTGGAAGCGGAGAGCTGTCACATGGATAATGTGACAGATGGAACGGGGCGCGTCAAGGGGAAGTTGCGGAAGGCCGCGTGCGCTATTCCGGAGAGACGGGCGGCTGCGCGACTTGGCGCCGGCGCACGGCTTGCGGAGAGGCGCTATAGAATCCTGGTGTGAGGTCACTGCGATGATTCGCCCTTTTCTGGGAAAGCTTCCCCAAGTGCCGGCCAGTTGCTACGTCGATGTCTCCGCCCAGGTGACGGGCGACGTGATCCTGGGCGAGCGCGCGTCAGTGTGGATGAACGCGGTGCTGCGCGGCGACGTGAACTCGATCCGGGTGGGATCGTGCTCGAACGTGCAGGACTGCGCGGTGCTGCACGGGCAGCGGAACCTGTACCCGGTGGTGGTGGGGGAGTGGGTGACGATCGGGCACAACGCCACGGTGCACGGGTGCGTGGTGGAGGACATGGTGGTGATCGGGATGGGGGCGACGGTGCTGAACAACAGCCGCATCGGCGAGGGCTGCATTATTGCGGCCGGGGCGGTGGTGCCGGAGCATACGGTGGTGCCGCCGCGGACGCTGTGGGCGGGGGTTCCGGCGAAGATGCGGCGGGAGCTGGGCGATAAGGACCGGGAGCTGATCCGGGAGTACGCGCAGAACTACCTGGACTTTGTGGAGATGTACCGGAACGAGCAGAGCGGAGTAGGGCAGGCGCACGAGGGGCTGCAACTGACGGCGCGGCGGTGATGGCGGGCCTTCAGTGTGCCGTTATGCGCATCGATACGCTGTTCAATGAGCTGCCCGGCCGGAGTTTGCAGCAGCCAGCCGGCGACCGCCGAGCACGATGATCGCGCGGCCGGTTGCGCGCGCAGGAGAGCGCCGGAGTCGGGAGCGACAGAAGGCGGTCTGCGCTTATGCGGGCGCTCGCGGAAGTCGGCGAAGGCGGGACGCTCGGCGATCTGGCGGAGCTCCGCGAGCAGATAGCCGGAGAGGGCCATGGCGGCCCTGGCCCTGAGGGCGCGATGAAGAGCATCCGGGAGGTTGCGAACCTGGATCACGCGTTCCATGCGTTGAGGCTGCTTTCATGCTGTGCACAGGTCAACGGGCATCCCGGGAGTGCGATCAGGCGTGGGCGGGCGTGGCCTGGAGGCGGCGCCATAAGCAGTAGGAGAGGGCCAGGAGCACAGTGGTGAGCGTGGACGGGACAAAGGACAGCGGACGGTCGCCGATGGAGAAGTGGGCGACGAGCGCGGAGACGAGGTTGATGGCGAAGCCGGCGTAGACCCACTCCTTGAGGCGCGCGGGGAGCACGGGGAGGAGCAGCGCGGCCACGCCGGCGAACTTGGCCCAGACGAGCTCGACGCGGAAGTAGGCGGGGAAGCCGAGCCGGGCGATGGCCTGCGCCCCTGCCGGCAAGAGCATGTAGTACGCGGTGAAGCTCATCTCCAGGCAGAAGAGCGCGGTGACGGTCCAGTAGGCAATGGCGGCGGCTTTGGGGGTGACTGGGACGGCGAAGAGAGCCGGGTTGCGCAGGGTCGATTCCATGGGGATGTTCCTCCTGACGGGTTAGGATTTTTGGGCCGGACGAGCCGGCGCGTGGGGAGCCTCGACGGCGAACTGGCGAGCGTACTCGGCGACTAATTGCTGCCAGCCGGGGAAGTGCATGGCGCCGGGACCGGCGAGGCGGCCGATCGGGGTTCCGCGGAGAAGCCGGTCGAGGACGTCGAGACCGATGTGCCAGCCGGCGGCGCCCCAGGCGATGAAGCGGCGATCGATGCTGTGCCAGAGGGTGAGGCGGGTGCCGACGGGGATGGGCTCGAGCAGCCAGCGGAGATCCTGGTATTCGAGCACGCGGGGCGGGTCGGCGCGGGTCACCGTGGCCTCAGTGACCTGGCCGGTGCCCGCCCAGGTGAGCCGGACGGCGGCTCCGACGGTGGCCAGGCTGCCGTCGGCTTCAAAGGGCGCCCACTCGCGCAGATGCGCGGGGTCGGTGAGCGCCTGCCAGACGTTCTCCGGCGCGTGGCGCAGCTCCCGGGTGAGAATGAGCGTCCATCTGCCGCCGTTCCTGAGCACCTGTGCGCCAGTGGCGGGGCCCGGTGCGTAGGGGGTGATATCGGTCATCGAACGGCTCCGTCAACCCTGCCAGCGCATGAGCTGGGTGAGCTGGATGAGATTGCCGCAGGAGTCGTTGACCATGGCGATTTTAGAGGCCGTGACGTCGGTGGGCGGCATGGTGAACTGGGCGCCGGCCGCCTGGATGCGCTGATGGTCGGCGGCGAGATCGTCGGTGAAGAACATGGCGGCGGGCTGGTTCTGCTGGAAGAGGGCCTGCTGGTAAGCCTGGGCGGCGGGGGAGTTGTTGAGGGCGAGCTGGAGCTCGGCGCCGTCGGGGTCCTCGGGCGAAGCCACGGTGAGCCAGCGATACGGCCCGTTGCTGAAGTCGGACTTCTTCTGGAAGCCGAGCACATCGGTATAGAACCGGAGGGCCTTCTCCTGGTCGTCGACGTAGATGCTGGTCAGTTTGATCTTCATGGGTTTCCTCGCATGGTGAGATGGGCGGACGATGCCGCGTTGCTATTTTTTTCTCCGGGCCGGTGCTGCTTTGGTGCGGGTTGGGCGGGTTGGGGGTTTAGGGGATGGACTGACGCGGGGGAAGTGGCGGTCGAGGTGGTGCTCAAGCGCATCGATGTGCCCGGACCAGAAGCGGCGGAAGGGAGCCAGCCAGGCATCGATCTCCTGGAGGGGCTCGGGACGGAGGCGGTAGAGGCGGCGCTGCGCGTCGACGGTGGATTCGACGAAGCCGGCCTCGCGGAGCACGCGCAGGTGCTTGGAGACGGCGGGCTGGGTCATGCAAAGCCGGCGCTCGATTTCGCCGACGGACTGATGGGAGGCGAGCAGGAGGCCGAGGATGGCGCGGCGGTTGGGTTCGGCGATGATCTCGAAGGCGGATTCCACACTCCTTATATACCGCAAAGTGTATATACGTGTCAAGGCATATAATGAGAACGCCGGAAAAAATATTTCCAGCGCGGGGAGTCCGAAGTTCGTTGCATGGGCCGAAGTCCCGAAGCGCAGATCCTTGGCTACGCCTGGCCCAAAAACCGGCCAGACACCGGTCAGGATGACAAGACATTTACGCTGCGAGTGAATGACTGAGGACACCCGCGGGCGGGGCGATGCGGGACTCGAATGGGATTAGGCACTGCCCTGATGGCGGGGAGTGGGTCAGTTGGAAGCACCTGTCCAACAGGGGCTGAAGCCCAACGCGGGTTTGGTTGCGGTTGCGGCGCGACGGAGGCCGTGCCCTGATAAGAAACAAAATCGCAAGTGCAACAAAACAAGAGATGGATTCTACGGACTCCCACCCATCGGACAAAAACAAAGACGTCCGATGGATGGGGCACAGTTTCATCCCCCGCGGGTCGACAACGACGGCGGAGGACTGATAAGAAACAAAATTGCAAGTGCAACAAAACAAGAGATGCATTCTACGGACTCCCACCCATCGGACAAAAACAAAGACGTCCGATGGATGGGGCACAGTTTCATCCCCCGCGGGTCGACAACGACGGCGGAGGGCTGATAAGAAACAAAATTGCAAGTGCAACAAAACAAGAGATGAATTCTACGGACTCCCACCCATCGGACAAAAACAAAGACGTCCGATGGATGGGGCACAGTTTCATCCCCCGCGGGTCGGCAACGACGGTGGAGGACCGTTATGACGCGGACGGCGCGAAAATGCCGAAAGCAGCGCCGGTCCGTCGCAAATCCGCGTACCATAATCTCGGCAACTTTTTGCGCTCAACGCAGGGAGGCAGCCATGCTCCTCGAACTCGGCAAGGTCGGCTCCTTCTTCCTCAGCATCCTCGCCCTCTGCCAGCTCATGATGGGCGCCTTCTTTGTCCCCGGAACCCGCTGGGAAGACCGCCTCATCGCTTCCCTGCTCCGCATCGCCTTCACGGCGTGCGTCTGCTTCGCGAGCGGACTGCTGTTCACGCTCACCGCGCGCGCCCACGGCGCCGCGCCGCCCGCGCTCACGGCCACGCTGCCGGTCAAGCTGTTCTTTTGTGCATTGGCGGGAATGGCGCTGCTCTTCGCGCTCTCCTGGTACCTGGATGCCTACTACGTTCCGCTGCTCTGGCGCAATCAACCCTGAGCCAAGGCCAGGCCGGGATCGAGAAACGGCTCCGCCGGCCTTCTACGACCCGGTCCCGGCCAGCACTACGCCGATGGTCCGCACGATGATCTTGAGGTCGAGCCAGATGCTCCAGTTCTCGATGTAGGTCATATCCAGCGAGACGTAGCTGTCGAAGGACGGGTCCTGCCGTCCCTGGACCTGCCACAATCCGGTGATGCCCGGCGTCACGTCGAGCCGGCGCAGGTGGCTCAGCTTGTACTCCTTGACCTCGCTGGCGATGGGCGGACGTGGCCCTACCACGCTCATGTCGCCGCGCAGGACGTTGAAGAACTGGGGCAGCTCGTCGAGCGAGTACTTGCGCAGAAACCGGCCGACGCGGGTAATGCGCGGATCGTTGGTGATCTTGAAGAGCACCCCGTCCCGTTCGTTCATGTGCATGATCTCGGCCTGCCGCCGTTCCGCATCCCGCACCATGGTCCGGAACTTCAGGCAGCGGAAGACCCGCCCTTTCTTGCCGATGCGCTCGGAAAGGTAGAAGACCGGTCCCGGCGAATCGAGTTTGACGGCGATGGCGATCGCGAGCAGGACCGGCGCAAGCGCGATGAGCACCAGGCCTGAAAAGACGATGTCCAGCAGCCGCTTCAGGGCAAAGCCCATCTCGTCCGTCCGGCCGCAGTGCAAGGGAATGGTCGGGAACTGCCCGATGTACTCGATGGGGGTGTTCCACGCCAGCCCGTCGTACATATCCGGCACCATGCGCAGATCGACGCCCTGCACGCGTGCCTGATCGACTACGGTCTGCACGATGCCCCGCTCGCACGGGCTGGTAAAGAAGATCTCATCCACAAAAAGCTTGCGCGCCTGGGTAAAGAGGGTCTCAATACTGCCTACGACCTCGCCCGCCAGCCCCAGTCCCCGCGGCCCTCCCGGCTCGGGAAGCTCGATAAAGCCCTTGAATGTATACCCGAGGTGGCGAATGCTGTCGAGGTGGTGGCGCAGGGCGTGGGCTTCCGGGCCTGTCCCCGCGATCAGCACGTTCCGAGTCCCCAGGCCCCGCTCGAAACGCCGGTAGAGGAGCACCCGGTAAACGAGCCGCCGCAGGCCGAGCGTCACCGTGACCAGGGCTACCGTCAACAGCACGATGCTTCGAGGTATGTCGCTCAGATGCAGGAGATAGAGGGTGCCCGTCAGGAGCAGGCCGGAGGTAAAGCAGGCCTGGGCGCTGAGGCGCTGTTCGTGGAGAAAGCTGCTGATCCGCTGCGGGGCGTAAAGATGCAGCCGGCGGCTCGTCACCACCAGCACAAACCCGAATCCACACAGGAGGCCCAGCAAGAGCCACATCGAGCGCCCGTGAATCAGGGTGCCGTGCCAGAAGTCCTTCGCGCTTGCGACCATGCCGACGCGGGACTGGAAGAGGGTGGCCAGGACCGCCGCACCCAGGATAGTGATTGCATCCAGCACCATCCAAAGCGTCGCAGTGCCCTGCAAACCGCGAGCGCCTTCTTCGCCACCGGCCCAATCTGGCGATGCTGAGACAGAAGCTGAGACCCTTTGCCAAAAATCCGATGTCGCCATAAAGTTACCGCAACGCAATCTCGTTTCGGGATTAGGCAGCCGTCACCGGTCTGCGATGAGGGACGATAAGGGAATCTCCTGCCGCTGATTCTCTGTCAGCGCCACCCTCCGCCCTTCATACTTAAAGGCCCAACTTATTTGATGCAGTTTATTCGGATGCTGCGCGTCCGGTTGATTTCCCGGTCTTGCCGCGTTTCGCCAGTGAAGATAACCGTTAATCAGGGTCGTTCAATGCCGAAGCGGTCGAAATTGCTCAATTCACCCCGGAGTAGAATGCACAGCGAGAGTCCCCGGGACGCTTACAGGTGGATGAACTGCTACTTCCATTCAACCATGGGGGAGCGAGGCCCCAAGAGCGCCTTTTCCACCCCTCCACTGCCGAAAGACGATGAAGACAAAGCAATTGTACCAGTCCTCACCGCCGTTGAAGAGCCGCGTTTACCGCTCTTCGCCTTGCCTTTGCTGGAAGTATACCCGAAGGTAACCTGCTGGTAATAGCATCTCCCAACAGCCGGATCGTGGCAAGAAAAATCGTAACCGCCGAAGTTAAGTAATGATCAACGCGTCACCCCGAGGGTAATATGTAGGCGTCCAGAGTCAAGAACTGCTGAATGTGCTCGTCGGGCGAGGTCAGGAACCCTTCGAGGGGTCCAAAATACTGCGCCTTCCCCTGGTGCAGAAAGAGCACGGTGTCCGCCAGCCGCTCCGCGAACCGCATGTCGTGGGTCACCACGATGCTCGTAAACCCGAGCTGTTTCTTGAGCCGCTGGATGAGGCTGCCCAGCCGCCGGGCGATCAGCGGGTCCACCATGGTGGTGGGCTCGTCGTAGAGCACGACCTCCGGCTGCGCCGCCAGCGCCCGGGCCATCGCGACCGCCCGCTTGCGGCCGGTCGAGAGGCTCGCGGGCAGGGCCTCGGTCACGTCGTCGGCTCCCACCAATCCGATCAGCCGGTCCACGATCTGCAGAATCTGATCCTCATCCAGCCCGCCCCGCTCGCGAAGTGGAAACGCTACGTTCTCGCGCACGCTCATCGAGTCGAACAGGGCGCCGTTCTGAAAGACCATGGTGACGCGGCGCCGGATGGATTGCAGCTCCTGCTCCTTCATCCCGATCAGCTCACGGCCTTCCACGTGGATCGATCCGGCGTCCGCCTCCAGGAACCCCATGAGCAGCCGCAGCGTAACCGACTTGCCCACGCCGCTGCGGCCCAGGATGCACAGCGTCTGCCCCCGCTCTACCGAAAAACTCACATCATCCAGGACCGGCCGGCCGCTGAACGAGATCGACACGTTGCTGAAGACGATAATCGGCTCTTGCGCCGCGGCGCCGCGGCTTTCTTCCGTCCGCGGAGGCTCAGGGGGCTCGACGGGCGGCTCGGCGCCGTCTCCGTCATCGGCGAGAGCGTCCAGCCCGGCAGCGATCGGCTCCGATGGCTCGGGGTGCGGCTCGGGAAGCGGCTCAGGATGGGAAGAAGAATCCGCCATTCACTCTCAGATTACGCGAATCTCGCCCGGCCCGCCGGCTTGGCCGCCAGAGCCATCGCCCATTCCAGCCGCTGCGGCGTGTTCACGCTCTCAAACCAGCACGCCGCCGGCAAACCATACGGGCACGAAAGATGGCCTGCCTGGACGCAATACTCAACCGGAACCACCGACACCTCCTGATTGAACGCAGACGCGGCCGTGCGGAATGCGGCAAAACAACCTCGTCTCCCACCCGCGAGCTCGACTTGGAGCACCGGCAGCGCGGCGCGCTCCACTACCGCTGGAAACGTCTGCGCAAAGCCATTCACCGAGGGCAGGGTCACGGCCCGTCCTGTAATCCGGGCGTGATTCAGCAGAAACGCGATCAATGAGGCAGGCAGCAGGGGCAGGTCGACCGGGAGAAACACGCCCCAGGGCGCTTCCGTCACGGCCAGCCCCGCGCAAACGCCGCTTAGCGGCCCCAGTCCCGGCTCAGGGTCAGGGACAACCGGCGCAAGACCCTCCAGGGCCGTCCGCGCGCCGGCAATTCTGGTTTCGAGGCCGGCCGCCCGCAGCGTCTCAAGCGCCCATGTCACCAGCGGCCGTCCACGGAACGGTATGAGCGCCTTATCCCGGCCCATTCGTCTGGATTCGCCACCGGCCAGGACAAATCCGGCGGCGTTCGTTCCTCTGCCGCCGGCTTCATTCACTTCCCGGCCTCTTGCATAAACCGGATCAGCGATTCGATTCCGAGCTCGAAGTTCTTCAGGTTGAACTTCTCGTTGGGCGCATGGATCTGATCGTCCGGCAGCCCGAATCCCATCATCACGCTCGGCAGTCCGAGGTGCCGGGCAAAGTCCCCCACAATCGGAATCGAACCGCCCGACCGGATGAACACCGTGTCCTTGCCCCACACCTCTTTGAGCGCGCGGGTCGCCGCCTGGATGTAGGGATTGTCCACCGGGACCAGGCAGGGATCCCCGGAGTGAATCAGCCTTACATCCACCTGCACACCCGCGGGCACGATCGACTCCACGTACTCCTTGTAAAGAGCGAACGACTTCGCCGGCGTCATCGCCGGAACCAGCCGCATCGACACCTTCGCGAGCGCCCTGGCCGGAATCACCGTCTTCGCGCCCGCGCCCGTAAACCCGCCCGGAATCCCGTGCACGTCGAGCGTCGGCCGCGCCCACGTCCGCTCCAGCACGCTGTAGCCAGCCTCGCCCACCAGCTCCCGCGATCCCACCTCGTGAATCCGGTACTCTTCCTCGTCGAATGGCAGGCTCCGCCACGCAGCCAACTCCTCCGGGCTCGGCGGCACAATCTCGTCGTAGAACCCCGGAATGAGAATGTGCCCGTCCTCGTCCTTCAGCCGCGCCAGTATCTGCACCAGCCCCACAAACGAGTTCGGCGCCGCACCCCCGTACATTCCCGAGTGCAGGTCCGACCTGGCGCCGCGCACCTCAATCTCGGTGTAGATCATGCCGCGCAGGCCCACACAGAGGGTGGGCAGGCCCGGCGCAAACAGCTCCGTGTCCGAAACGAGCGCAAAATCCGCCTGCAGATCCGCGGGTTTTGAAGCCACGTAGGCGGCAATGGTTTCGCCG
>DATJMU010000153.1:0-23591 GCA_035508555.1 Occallatibacter sp.
GCTGGTTCCGGGGATTTCAAGTGTCCGCGCGATGCGGCTCAGTTCTGTAATATTTTTCTCTTTGAGTTCGGCAATGGTCATGTTCACCTGCGAAAAGGCGGGATGTGAGTGAGGATGGAAAGGGGGGGACGTGCTCCTGGAAGATGGCGGAAACGGATTCGGATGATGACTGGCTCCGAAGCCGCTGGTTACAGCCTGGCCCAACTCGTTTGCCAATTGAGATACCGGGGAAGTGAGGCCCTCTTTCGCAAGACGGCCTCAGGGATCAGTGGTCAGCCTCGTCCATGCAGGTCAATCGGCCCTAGGCGGCGCGGCGCCGCTCCATGGGCTGCGAAACCTGCGCGTCTACAGACGCCAATGTTCCGGGGTTGGTCGTGTGAAAGCGGCAGAGTACATCGTTGGTCGTGTCTTGCAGACGCGTGTTCGGCTTGTGAAGCTTGCGGGTTGCCTTGCTCGCCAGCTGACACAGTTGATAGCGGTTGGACACATGAGAGAGTGCCCCAAATACTAAATCGGAACGCATAGCAATAACTCCTTCTGGTGTTACCTGCCCGGACGGTACTGCTTGGCGCCGCCGGTGCAGCCGGAGCGGTTCCTGTAACCCATGCCCGCTCCTGAAATTGTCGTTCACACCCTTAGACGCGCGATCCCGCCGTCCAGTTCAAAATCTTGTCGCACGCTCGGGGGTGAGTTCAAGCAGAACGATAGCCTAATCGGGAATACAGAGTACAGCGGCAGGAACTTGCTCGTTCAGGATCTCCAGTTCCGGCGCTTTCCACGCCGGAGCATCACTCAAATCGCCGTACAAACATTGGATGCTGGAAATGACTGACGGGCACATCCGATCGCGCAGCGCAATCTGCCCTTAGTGGATGGCTACACTGAGAGTATAACGGGCAGGCCGCAAGGTCAATCATTTTTTCCTGGGAGTGGGGATATCCGGGACGGCCTCCGGTCCACTTCAAAGCGCGCGCCGTAAACCCAGCAACGACATCAAGTTAGAAGGGTCCATCCCTCCGAAATCCGCGCCGCTTCGCTCCCGGTCCGGCCCCGTCCGCCGGCCCCGTCCGCGACCTCTCCGGCAAGGGGAATCATCCTGGTTACTCCCCGAACCCTACGAGCCGCTCCCCGCCCGCGGCGAGCGCCACAAGCGCCCGTCCGGATCGGAAAACAACGGCTCCCCGTTCTCGTCCGTCCCGCATAACGCACTCCGCCGCCGCACCTCCCGCTTGTTCGAAGCAAAGACCTCGTCCAGGCGGAAGACCGTCGCCAGCAGCAGCCCGATAAACGGCGCCGCAATGAGAAATGTATCCCATCCAGATTTCAAGACAATCTCCTGCACGGTGACCTCAACCTTCCCGACGTGCATGAGAGGTTTCTCATACAGTCTATGGGTTTATCGGTCCCAAATTAGAGATCGTTAAGAAACCAAAGTAATGGAAAGCGAAGAAGCTGCCCGGCACAGCAGATTGGGGCGCAAGGGCTTTGGTTGAAGTGAATACCTCCGATCACGACAGCTTGAATCCAGCCGCGCCGCAGCCCCCTGAC
Organism: Occallatibacter sp.; assembly: GCA_035508555.1. Classification (GTDB taxonomy): domain Bacteria; phylum Acidobacteriota; class Terriglobia; order Terriglobales; family Acidobacteriaceae; genus Telmatobacter. The sequence goes on from DATJMU010000153.1 coordinate 1,549, forward strand.
CACCGTCCACTGCCTTTCTCAAGCCCAGTAGCTGCGGTCCAGTGTCCGGTATTGGATCGCCTCGGCCAGGTGCGCCACCGTCAGTTGCCCGGCGCCCTCCAGGTCGCCGATCGTTCGCGCCACCTTCAGGATGCGGTCGTGGGCCCGCGCCGTCAGCCCCTGCTGCTGCATGGCCCGCTCCAGCAGCCGTTCGCCGTCGGCGCCCAGCTCGCAGTAGGCCCGGATCTGCCGCGTCGTCATCTGGGCGTTGGCGTAGATCTTCTCGCCATGCGCCTTGAACCGCGCCCGCTGCCGCGCCCGCGCCGCCATCACCCGCGCGCGAATCTCTCCCGAACCCTCGGCCGCCGCCCCGCCCCGCAGCTCCTTGTACTGCACCGCCGGCACTTCGATATGAATATCGATGCGGTCCAGCAGCGGCCCCGAGATCTTGGCCACGTAGCGCTGGATCATGGGCGGCGTGCACAGGCACTGCCGCGCCCGGTCGTTGAAGTACCCGCACGGGCAGGGGTTCATCGCCGCCGCCAGCATGAAGCGCGCCGGGAAGCTCAGCGACATCGACGCCCGCGCGATCGTCACCGTGTGGTCCTCGAGCGGCTGCCGCATCACCTCCAGCACGTTGCGCGGGAACTCCGGCAGCTCGTCGAGAAACAGCAGGCCGTTGTGCGCCAGCGAGACCTCGCCCGGCCGCGGCACGATCCCGCCCCCAATCAGCCCTGCGTCGGAGATGGTGTGGTGCGGCGCCCGGAACGGCCGCTGCGTCACCAGCCCGGCCGCCGCGTCCAGCACCCCGGCCACGGAGTGAATCTTGGTCGTCTCCAGCGCCTCTTCGAAGGTCAGCGGCGCCAGGATCGACGGCAGCCGCTTGGCCAGCATCGTCTTGCCCGACCCCGGCGGCCCGATCATCAGGATGTTATGCCCGCCCGCCGCCGCTACCTCCAGCGCCCGCTTGGCCGTCTGCTGCCCGCGCACATCGCAGAAGTCGACCGTAAAGTGGTGCAGCTCGCTCAGCAGGCTCTCGGTCGAAGCCCGGCAGGGCTCCCGCTGGATCACCCCGACCACCGCGCTGTTCAGCAGCTCGAGCACGTCGGTCAGCGACGACACCGGGTAGACGTTCACGCCCTCGACCACCGCCGCCTCGGCCGCGTTGGCCGCCGGCAGAATCAGGTTCGGAATTCCCTTCTCCCTGGCCAGGATCGCCACCGGCAGCATCCCCGCAACCGGCCGCACGCTGCCGTCCAGCCCCAGCTCGCCCACCAGCAGGAACCGGCTCAGGTCGTCCATCTTCAGCGCCCCGTACGCGCCCAGGATCCCTACCGCGATGGGCAGATCGAACCCCGAGCCCTCCTTCTTCAGGTCGGCCGGAGCCAGGTTGATGGTGATGAAGGTCGGCGGAATCAGGTAGCCCGAGTTCTTGATCGCCGCCCGCACCCGGTCGCGGCTCTCGCGCACCGCCGCGTCGGGCAGCCCTACCGTGTGGAAGACATCTTTCTCCACCACCGCGCCGCTATAGTCCACCTCGACGTCGATGAGGTTCGCGTCGATTCCGTAGACCGCTGCGCTGAGAGCCTTGAAAAGCATCGTGGAAAGATGCTGCGAGTGTATCAGAAGCTCATGGCCCGCAGTCGGTGACCGATGAACATCGGGTGCCCCACCCTCGCCGCGTCTTTGTCTTTGCGGCTAGGGTGGGGTTGGCCCAGCGCCCAGGCGCACCGGACTCCACCACCCCCGGCGCCCCACCTTCGCCGCCCGTCCACCCCCGCCAGCAATCTCACGGCAGGTGCACAATCTTGATCCCCTTCGGCACCCCGACCACGAACTGGTCCTCTTTCACCGGCACATTTTCATGCACCGCCTCCACTGTGAGCACAAGCTCGATGCCCGCCTCCGGGTTCCGGATCGTGATCGCCGATGGGTACTGCACGCCGTTGAAGCTCGCGTAGGTCCCATAGGTCACGTGCGTCTCGGGGTTCCCATCCTTGTCGTAGATCTCCTGCTCGTAGGGCAGCATGTCGTCGCGGTGAAACGTAATCACCCGCACCGCGGTCTCCTGGGGACTGTCCGGACTCACCCGGTTGACGTTCAGGATGTACTCGGGCACCGAGATCAGATGCTTCTTCTTCACGTCTTCCATCGTGGCCGTATTGGTGGTCACAAAATAGTGATTCCCCGGATCCACGCCCCGCACCACCATGGCGTTGAAGAAGAAAGGCGGGCGCAGGTTCTCCCAGGTGTTCTTCGAGGTGCCCTTCGCCGCATCCGAACCCTCGTAGGCCACTCCCTTCGAAGGAATCTTGAGCGTAAAGTCTTCCCCATCGCTGGCCATGTCGAAGGCCTCGACTCCGAAGAAGGTGCCATATACGCGCAGGCTGTCCGGCTTGCCGATCACGATCTGCGCCCGGACCTTGGGATAGGTGGTCGCCTCGGAATCGATCACCTTCAGCGCCGTGGCTTGAATGTCCACCGTCGCCGTCAGCGAGTGGAGATCGTTCCACCGCTGATCCACCAGCGCCACCAGTTGGTCCGGCGTCTCGCTCTGCACCAGTTCCGGCGCCTTGGGCACCGGCAGATGGCGCGTAGTCGGGAACAGCGAGCACCCGGCCAGCGCCAGCGCCGGCGCCAGGCTCGCGGCCAGGGCGATCCGCGCGGAGGCCCTCATCGGCCGCCCGCCCGCTTCTCGGCCTTCCGGTAGCTCGCCACGTTCTTGTTCTGTCCCTTCAACGTGGCGGAAAACAGCGACTGTCCCTGCGGGTCGATCCCCGCCGCCACAAAGTAGAGATAATTGGTCCGCGCCGGGTCCATCGCCGCCTTCAGCGACGGCACGCCCGGGTTCGCCACCGGCCCCGGCGGCAGGCCCGCGTGCAGATAGGTGTTGTAGGGCGTGTTCAGCTTCAGATCGCTCGCGTAGATCGCGCCCCGCCACTGCCCGCCCAGCTCCAGCCCGTAGATCACCGCCGGGTCGCTCATCAGCGGCATCCCCTTCGTCAGGCGGTTCTCGAAGACGCTCGCCACCAGCGGCCGCTCCGCATTCACGGCCGTCTCCCGCTCCACTAAAGATGCAATCGTCACAACGTGGTGTACGTTCTCCTTCAGTCCCAGTTCTTCCGCAACCTGGCGGAAGCGGCGCACCATCGACGCAGCCATCGCGTTATCCGTAGCGTCGGGCGCAAAGTGATACGTGGCCGGAAACAGGTACCCCTCCAGGCTCTTCGCCCTCGGGTCGATGTCGGCCACCAGCCTGGTCTGGCTCGTGGCAGCCTCCACAAAGCCCTGCCGCGTTCCCAACCCCGCCGCCTCCAGCCGGCCGGCGATGTCGAAGATATTCGCTCCCTCCGGGATCGTCACCGCGATGGTGAAGACCTCGCCCCGCTCGATCTTTTCGTACACCTCTTCCGGCGTCGCCCGCCCCTCGAACCGGTACTCGCCTGCCTTCAGCGTTCCCCGCTTCCAGAACCGCATCGCGTCAAAGGCGAACCGGCTCCGCACCACCCCGGCCGCCTCCAGCTCCTGGCCGATCTGGTCAGCCGAATCTCCCCGGGCCACCTTCACCAGGGTCGCCGAACCCGGCCCGTAGGGCACGAGCGCCAGCCACGCCGCGCCGGCTGCGGCCGCAAGCAGCGCCAGAAAAACTGCCACGGCCGCGCCCGCTGCGCGCAGACCGCTCTTCTTCCGGCTCTTCCGTCTCCTCCCCGCCATCCGCCGCTATCGACCCTTCAACCTCTTAAAGACGGAAAAATTCCCACCTGAGACTCTTTCTTCCGCTCTTTCTCTTCGCCGCTTCCTCTGAACTCTTTCTCTTTCGATTCTATCCGGCGCGAATCGATGCAGAAGAGGAGCCCGCACCGGTTTTAATCTGGATGCGGAGCCCACACCTGAGCACGAGTCCCCAGCCCCGTTTTCTCGCCCTCGACGTCGGCAATCGCCGCATCGGCGTAGCCGTCTCCGACGAGCTCGGCCTCACCGCCCAGCCCGTCCTCACCCTCGAACGCCATCGCAACCCCCGCGACGACCTCCGCTCGCTCGCCCGCCTGGCCCGCCGCTTCTCCGCCGCCGGCCTCGTCGTCGGCCTGCCCCTGCATCTGTCGGGCGAGGAGAGCCCCCAGTCCACCAAGACCCGCGCCTTTGCTGCCCAGCTCGCCGGGCACACCGGCCTGCCCCTCCACTTCTGCGACGAGCGCCTCACCACCGGCGAGGCCCACCAGATCCTCTACCGCGCCGGCCACGCCCGCCAGCAGCACCGCCGCGTCGTCGACCAGGTCGCCGCCACCCTCATCCTCCAGCAATTTCTCGACAGCCGCCGCTCCGTGCCCTCCGATTCCGGTTAGAATGCAAGCTCCGGAGGACTTCCCGTGATCAGGACCATTCCCCTCGCCGGAGTTCTGCTTGCCGCTTGCGTAGCGGCCGCGTCAGCACAGACCCCCACTCCCGCTTCAACTGCTGCCCCGGCACCGCCGGCCCAGGCCCCTGCCCAGGCCGCTACCCAGGTCACCGGCCCGCCCGCCAGCGCCATCCCGGTCACGGCCAGCTCCCTCGAAGGCATGTGGGAAGGCTCCTTCGACTTCAACGGCGAGCTCGTTCCCCAGATCCTCGATCTAACCGTCTCCGGCGGCGCCATCACGGGAACCATCCAGGGCGGCAAGATACCCCTCACCCCGATTCACGATGCCACCCTCCACGGCGACACCCTCAGCTTCTGGATCGACACCGTCTACGAGGGCAACGCCTACCGCCTCGTCTACACCGGCAAAGTCACACCCCTCCAGATCGCCTTCACCTTCGGCACCGACGACGGCAGTTGGAGCTCCACCCTCACCCTCACCCGCCCGGCCCAGTCCGTGCCGGTCACCCCCGCCATCGGCCTTACCGGAACCTGGCGCGGCGCCTTCGACTTCAACGGCCGGAGCGTCCCGCTCACCTTCCACTTCACCGCCGCTGCCGGCGGCGCCGTCACCGGAACCGTCGAGGGCCTTCCCACCACCCCGGCTGCGATCCACGACGGCAAACTCGAAGACGGCATCCTCACCTTCTGGCTCAACACCGACTACGAGGGCCAGACCTACAAGCTCGTCTACAAGGGCAAACTCACCGCCAGCCAGATCCTCTTCGACATGGGCACCGAAGACGGAAGCTGGGGCGCCAGCATCACCGCCACGAGGAGCCTGTAGGTTCCGCGGCGCCAGACGTGCCCTGACTTTTGGCCGTATCTTTGCATCCAATTTCCTCCATTCGGCGCACAATGGCTATCAGAGGGCGCCACGCGATGGACTACCTGCTGCGGCAAACCGGTTGGGTGCCAGCCCCCGAAGTGAGCACCCCCCCATACCCCCCTCACAGTTTGTGTGTTTTTGGGTGCATTTCCCAAAGTAACCCTTTTAAAATCAACAAATCGATCGCCGAATTCGGTAACCAGAGAGTTACCTGATTCACATTCCTTTAACATTCAAGCCGCCTGGGGCCGGGCCGCCGATCCGCTCCAACCCCCTTTGTATCCAAACACTTACACCGCCCTGTGACTCGCGTCATGTTTGCGCATTTTCTCCCGCTGCTAGGCTGAAACCAGCACGCGATCCCCTTGCGAGGTGCTCCATGATCGAACAGGCTACGATTGAACCGGCAAGCCAAGCTCCGCTCAGCCCCGAAATGCTCGCCCGAATGGATGCCTATTGGCGCGCCGCCAACTACCTCTCCGTCGGCCAGATCTACCTGAAGGACAACCCGCTCCTCGAGCGCCCTCTGACCCTCGACGACGTCAAGCCCCGCCTTCTCGGCCACTGGGGCACAACCCCCGGCCTCAACTTCCTCTATGTCCACTGGAACCGCCTCATCCGCGAGCGCGGCCTCAACATGATCTACATCATCGGCCCCGGCCACGGCGGACCGGGCCTGGTCGCCAACACCTACCTCGAAGGCTCTTACACCGAGATCTACCCCCACATCGAGCAAAACAGCGACGGCATCAAGCGCCTTTTCCGCCAGTTCAGTTGGCCTTACGGCGTCCCCAGCCACGTAGCGCCCGAGACACCCGGCTCCATTCACGAGGGCGGCGAGCTCGGCTACTCCCTGGTACATGCCTACGGTGCGGCCTTCGACAACCCCGACCTCATCGTGGCCTGCGTGGTTGGCGATGGCGAGGCCGAGACCGGCCCCCTGGCCACGAGCTGGCACTCCAACAAGTTCCTCAACCCCGCCACCGACGGCGCGGTGCTGCCCATCCTCCACCTCAACGGCTACAAGATCGCCAACCCCACCGTCCTTGCCCGTATCCCCCACGCCGAGCTCGAGAAACTGATGCGCGGCTACGGCTACGAGCCCTTCACACTCGAAGGCGACGATCCGGCCATCATGCACCAGAAGGCGGCGGCCGTCTTCGACACCATCTTCGACCGCATCGCCGCCATCCAGAAGACGGCGCGCGACGCCATGAGCCGCGGCGAGTCCGTGGAGCGCCCCGCCTGGCCCATGCTCATCATGCGCACCCCCAAGGGTTGGACGGGGCCGAAGTTCGTCGACGGCAAACCTGTGGAGGGCACCTGGCGCGCCCACCAGGTCCCCTTCAGCGAGCTGCGCGAGAAGCCCGACCATCTTCGCCTGCTCGAAGACTGGATGCGCAGCTACAAGCCCGAAGAGCTCTTCGACGAGAAAGGCGCTCTCCGCACTGAACTTGCCGATCTGCCCCCCAAGGGCCGCCAGCGCATGGGCATGAACGCCCACGCCAACGGCGGCCTGCTCCTGCAGCCTCTCCGCGTCCCCAACTTCCGCGACTTCGCCGTGAAATTTGACCATCCCGGCCAGACCCACGCCGAATCCACCCGCATCCTCGGCCACCTGCTGCACGCGGTCATGGAGGCTAACAAGGCCGAAAAGAACTTCCGCGTCTTCGGTCCCGACGAGACCGCTTCCAATCGCATCGGCGACGTCATCATCGGCACCGGCAAGGCCTGGATGGCCGAAACCCTCCCCGTCGACGAGCAGCTTTCACAAACCGGCCGGGTGATGGAAGTCCTGAGCGAACACCTCTGCCAGGGCTGGTTCGAGGGTTACCTGCTCACGGGGCGCCACGGCTTCTTCTCCTGCTACGAGGCCTTCATCCACATCGTAGACTCGATGGTCAACCAGCACGCCAAGTGGCTCAAGACCACCCGCACCATCCCCTGGCGCAAGCCCATCGCCTCGCTCAACTACCTGCTCAGCTCGCTGGTCTGGCGCCAGGACCACAACGGCTTCTCCCACCAGGACCCCGGCTTCATCGATCACCTCGTCAACAAGAAGGCCGACGTCGTGCGCATCTATCTGCCGCCCGACGCCAACACCCTGCTCTCGGTAGCCGACCACTGCCTGCGCAGCCGCCACTACATCAACCTCATCGTCGCCGGCAAGCAGCCCCAGCCCCAGTGGCTCACCATGGAAGAGGCCATCGAGCACTGCACGACGGGTCTTGGGGTGTGGAAGTGGGCCTCGAACGACGATGGCAAACCGGACGTAGTGATGGCCTGCGCCGGCGACGTGCCCACCATGGAAGCCCTCGCCGCCGTTTGTCTGCTGCGTGAGCGTGTCCCCGACATCCGCGTCCGCGTCGTCAATGTCGTGGACCTCATGGCCCTCGAGCCACAGTCCGAGCACCCCCACGGCCTGCCCGACGAGGAGTACGACGCCCTCTTCCCGCCCTCGGTGCCCACCATCTTCGCCTTCCACGGCTATCCCTGGCTCATCCACCGTCTCACTTACCGGAGGCACAACCACGACAGCCTGCACGTGCGCGGTTACAAAGAGGAAGGCACAACCACAACGCCCTTCGACATGTGCGTGCTCAACAACATCGACCGCTTCCAGTTGACCCTCGACGCCATCACGCGAGTCCCGCGGCTTGCCTCGCAGGTCGAACCGGCCCGCCAGTGGTACTCGGAAGCCATCCAGCGCCACAAGCTCTACGTAACCGAGCACGGCGACGACCTGCCCGAGGTGAAAAACTGGTGCTGGCCCCTATAGCGGAGTTAGCGGAGCGAGCGGTGTTAGCGCCTGGCATCGTGATCGTTCTTACTAACTCCGCTAGCACCGCTAACACCGCTAACACCGCTAATTCGTGAAAGGTCCCTAGCCGATGCCGTCACAACCCGTTCTCGTCCTCAACAGCGGCTCTTCCTCCATCAAGTTCTCCATCTACGAAGCCGGCGCCGACGAGCGCACCAGACTCTTTGAGGGCGCGGTCGATGGCATCGGCACCGACCTGGGCAAGTTCTGGATCAAGGATGCCGCCGGTAAAAAGCTCATCGACCAGACGCCCGCGCTGCCCACCCGCGCCGTGGCCTTCAAACTGGTCGCCGACGCCCTGCACAGCGATTTCCCCGCCCCGGCAGCCATCGGCCACCGCATGGTCTCCGGCGGCCCCACGGTACAGGAAAACCAGCGCATCACGCCCGAGCTCATCGACGAGATGGAGCGCTACACCGCCTTCGCCCCGCTCCACACGCCCATCGCCGTCTACATCATGCGCGAGGCCCTGCGCCTCTTTCCTGGCGTGCCCAACTTCGTCTGTCTCGATACCTACTTCCATCGCACCATGCCGGAAGTCGTAACGCACATGCCCATCCCCGAGGAGTACTCGGCCATGGGCGTCCGGCGCTACGGGGCCCATGGCATCTCCTACGAATCGATCGTCTATCAACTCCAGCCAGACGTCCCCAAGAGGCTCATCGTCGCGCACCTTGGCAACGGCGCATCGATCTCCGCCATCCGCAACGGCCAGTGCCTGGACACGTCGATGGGCCTCACCCCCACCGGCGGCATCATCAGCGGCACCCGCACCGGCGACATCGATCCCGGTGTGCTCCTGTTCATCCTCCGCAAGATCGCCGCGACCACTCCAAGCGCCTCCGCCGCGGCCGACCAGCTTGAAGTCGTCGCCAGCAAGAAAGCCGGCCTGCTCGGCGTCAGTAACCTCTCGAACGACATGCGCGACCTCCGCGAAGCCATCAAGGACGGCAACGCCAAAGCCCGCCTCGCTGTCGATAAATTCACATGGACCATTGCCAAGTGGATCGGCAGCTTCTTCGCCGAGCTGGGCGGCCTCGACATGCTCGTTTTCACCGGCGGCATCGGCGAAAACGACATCGCCTCCCGCGCGGAGATCTGCGCGGGCCTGGGCGCCCTCGGCATCGTCCTCGACACCGCGCGCAACAACGTCCGCGGCGCAGCCACCATCTCTGCGGAGAACTCGCCAGTCACGGTCCGCGTCATTCCGCCCGCTGAAGACCTGATCATCGTCAATCACGTCGTGCGGATGTTGAACGGATAGTCTTCAAGGCAAGTTCAAAACAATGATTGGGCAAAGGAACCCGCCCGAACCCCGCGCCTGTTCTACACTGAGGTGTTCGCTACGGAGTCATCCGTCATGTCTTCCACTTCCGTCCCCGTGAGCGCCGCTCGCCTGCCCTCGGCCGCGCTGCGCCGCTTTGCCTGGGCCGTGCTCGCCTACTTCATCGCCGTGATTCTCTGGGGCACGGTCGTCCGCGCCACCGGCTCGGGAGCCGGCTGCGGCGACCACTGGCCCCTCTGCAACGGAACCGTCGTGCAGCATTCCCCCAGCGTCGACGCCATGATCGAGTACGCGCACCGCATCACCAGCGGCATCTCGTTCTTCGCCGTCGTCGGCCTGCTCGTCTGGATCTTCAAGACCACCAAACCCGGCCATCTGGCGCGCACCTTCGTCAGCGCAGCCGTAATCTTCACACTGGTCGAAGCGGCCATCGGCGCATTGCTCGTCAAGCTCGGCCTCACCGCCGAGAGCCGTTCTCCGCTGCGCGCTCCGTACCTCGCGCTGCACCTCACCAACACTCTGTTGCTGCTGGCCTCGCTCGCCGTCACCGCCCACATGCTCGCCCGGCGCGCCGGCTTTACACGCAGCAGCATCCGCCTGGTCAAGCCACTCGGAGCACTCGTCTGCATGGCCGCGGTGCTCGTCGTGGGCGTCACCGGCTCGCTGGCCGCCTTGGGCGACACGTTGTTTCCCGCGCACTCGCTGGGCGCGGCCATGGCGCAGGACTTCTCTTCGAAGAGCGCCTGGCTGGTCCGCTGGCGCTGGACGCACCCGACCATCGCCGTTCTCTGCAGCATCTTCTTTCTCTGGCTGATCGCCCGCGCCCTCGCGCCCTCGAAGCACTGGAACAATCGCGCCCTCGCCGCGCTGGTGCTGCTCCTTTTGTGTGTGCAGTACACCCTGGGCGCCATGAATGTGCTGTTGCTCGCGCCGGTCTGGCTGCAGGTCACGCACCTGCTCGGCGCCGACCTGCTATGGACCGCCTTCATCGTGCTTGTCGCGCGATTGACGTTAGAACCGAGGGAGGCACAGGGGCTGGGATAATGGGGACGGCGAGAACGCCCGCAGGCGAACCGTGCTCATCCCTGATCCCCGCCCCTGTCAGTCTTCGAGCTCCGGATGATAATGGCTCTCCCAGCCGAGATAGCGCACCGTTGCTTCGTGTATCGCTTTGGACACGTCGCTGAAGTTGGCCGCAACGTGATGCTCGAACCCGTTCCTGCAGATGTACCTGAGCAATTTCTGCAGTTGCGGAATCTCCGCCACGCCCGCGCCGCCGAAGGTCTCGAGCGGATCGTCGGTAAACTTACCCGCCCCGGTGTACCCGCGAATCACCCCCCGCCGGTCGTCGGTCGAGTAGCGCGCAAAGCTCATCGCACCCGCCTTCACCCGTCCCACACACGTGCCGAAGGTATTCTCTTTGCCCACTGTCCCGGCGATGATCTCCTGGTAATCCATGCGAACGTCGGCGAAGAAATGTTTGGGCAGGTTCGAGCAGTGGAAGCAGACGCACTTGTCGGGATGATGGCCGTAGTTGTTATTCCAGTCGAGAAGCGCGCTCGGCGTTTCGCTCGCCAGCGCCAGCATATACATGCTCAGCACACCCGGCACGTCGACCTCGCAGGCCGACGGGATCAGGTTGTTGCTCATCATGCTCATCACCGTGCACGGCACCACGCCGAAGAACTCCTCCATCGAAGTCCAGCATTGCACCGCGCTGATGGTCACCGCAGTTTGCTTCATCCATCCGTCGATCACCGCGCCCAGCTTGGCCATCTTCATCAGCGCATCGTCGGGTATGCCGCTGGTCGTCACATAGCTCTTGATCGCCGCCAGCTTGGCCTGCGCTGCATCGTCTGAGTCTTTCATGCGGTTGATGCGCCCGAAGATCTCCGAGAGATCGATGGGTTCGACGGAGATGCCATTGGTTTCGAGAATGCGCTCCGAGTAGCGCACCGTATTGAAGGCCGCCGGCCGCGCGCCGATCGAGCCGATGCGCAGGTTCTTCAGCCCCTTCACTATGCGGCAGACCTGCGCAAACCACTCGAGGTCTGCTTTGAACTCGGCCGACGCCGGGCTTTCCGTATGCAGCGTGGTCAGCGAATAGGGTATGCCGTACTGCATCAGGTTGTTGCAAGCGCTCATCTTGCCGCAGAAGCTGTCGCGCCGCGTGGCAATGGTCATCGCGTCCGAGCGGTCCGGCGTGGCCTGCATCAGAATCGGAATCTTCAGTCCCGACAGCCGCAGCGCGTCGGCAACGCCGCGCTCGTCGCCAAAGTTCGGCAGGGTCACGATGATGCCATCGATCCCGGCCGCATGCTTTTTGAACAGTTCCGCGCAGTGCGTCGCTTCAGCGAAGGTTTCCACGGCGCCGTGCTTCGAATCTTCGGGGCCGAGCACCACCGCCGTCGCGCCCGCACCCTCAACCGCCGCAATCATCTCCTCGCGGCCGGTCTTGGCCAGATGGTCCGGGAAGAACCCGCGATTGCCCACCACAATGCCGAAGGTCATTTTTCGATGTGCCGCCATATGATTCACTCCTTTTTCCGCATCGCAACGAAGCGCCGTCGAACGAACGCGTGGATGGTATTTACCTGGCCGTACGTCCGGGCCGGTATTTAATGAGATAAAAGACGCCGAGCGTGCAAAGCAACGCCCCCCACCATACCGGCGCATGTAAGTAGGCAAGGGCCACGCTCGACAGTTCTCCAGTAACGAGAGTAAATACGCCATAGCCGAAGATCATGGCGCCGTAGACTGAAAGCAGAACGCCGATAAAGAACCAGATAGAAATACCGCCCGAATGCATGGCTCGGCTCCTTTACCAGAAGACAATATTCAAAGCAACCAATAAGACCGTAGCAAGGATTGTCCAGAACCACTCGCTCTTATAAAAGGCCACTGGCTCCTCCTTGGGCAGAACGGTGGCGCCGTAAACCAGTCCTTTCAACTCCGCATCCGGCCTGGGGCGTCCGAACAGACTCACCACCAACGTGACCAGCATCGCGACCACCACGGACCACAGGGCGCGATACATGTCCTCCGCCATCATTTTGGCATCGCGCGAGAGGGCCACGTAACGCAGCGCCGACGGGTCAATCTTGACCCATGCCCACAATCCGATCGAAGTCAGTGTCCCGGTCAGCAATCCCCAAAAGCCGCCGGCCCTGGTGCCGCGCTTCCAGAACATCCCCATCAACACCACGCCCAGCAAGGGCGAGATGAAAAAGCTGAAGAGGGCCTGGACGTAATCCATGATGCCGGCAGCGCTCATGACAAGGTAAGCCGTGCCGATCGACACGATGACGCCCAGGATCGTGGCCCACCGCCCCACCGCCACATAATGCTCGTCGCGCGCATTCTTCACCAGCAGCGGCTGGTAGATGTCATACGTCCATACAGCGGAAAACGCGCTCACGTTCCCGGCCATGCCGCTCATAAAACCGGCGATGAGCGCGGTGACTCCCAGGCCGAGCAGGCCCGGACCGAGATAGCGGACCATCATCAGCGGCAGCACTTCGTTGTAACTGTGCGGATGCAGCGCGCTCACGTGATCCTGTCCCACCAGGATCATCGGCGTCCCATTGGGATTGCGCAGCAGGGCCAGCCCCAGCAGACCCGGCAGGATGACGATAAACGGCACCGCCATCTTGAAAAATGATCCGATGATCGGCGCCATCCTTGCCGAGCGCAGGTTGTGGGCCGCCAGTACCCGCTGCACCACCAGGAAATCCGTGGTCCAGTAGCCGAAGCTGATGGCGAAGCCCAGTCCGAAGACAATGCCCGTCCAGTTGATGCCCATTGGATTCGCCGAGAAGTGGCCCAGGCTCCGCCACATGTGCGTGTAGTCGCCTGCGGGGATAATGCCCGCCGCCATGTTGTGCGCGATCCTGGCCTTCAGGCCCGTCCAGCCGCCGGCTTCGATCAGTCCCAGTATCGGCACCAGCAGCGCGCCCGCCCAGATGAGGACGAACTGCAGCACTTCATTGAAGATCGCCGACCGCAGCCCGCCCAGCGCCACATACACCGCGACCGCCACCGAAGAGACGACGATGGAGAAGTTCAGATTCCAGCCCAGCACCACCTGCATCACCTCGGCCATGGCGAACATGTTTACGCCGCTCATCAGCACGGTCATAAACGCGAAGGAGATGGCGGAAACGACGCGCGCTCCTTCGCCGTAGCGGAGCTTCAGGTAGCCAGGCACGGAATGCGTTTTGCAGACGTAATAAAAGGGCATCATCACCATGCCCAGGAAAAGCATGGCAGGAATGGCCCCGATCCAGTACCAGTGCGCGGCCAGGATGCCGTACTGATAGGTCGAGCCGGCCCAGCCCATCAATTCGAGCGATCCCAGATTTGCCGAGACAAAGCTTAGTCCCGCGATCCAGGCCGTCATCTCGCGCCCGGCCATGAAAAACTCTTCGCTGGTGTTGGACTGGCGCTTCAGATAGAAGCCGATCCAGAGGACCATGGCGAAGTAAATTGCGATGACCGCAATGTCAAGCCCCCGCAGGTGCGCGATGGGAGCCATGCCAAAGGCAAGGGCAGACGGCACTGAGGTGAAGGCGCCGGTGGCAATGGAGGCAGCGAACATAGGAAACATGCGTAACCTGACGGAGAGCGTTCGTCCTTCCCGGAAACGGACGTTTGCCCTTAAGTAAATTGTTTTACTGGCCCTTTTGTCAAGCGAGATTGCGATGCACCGCAGAATCCCGTCCCGCTCGGCGCCCTCAACGCAGGCGCCCCCCGGGAACAGAGGCCCGCCAAGAAGTGCGGCAAGTAAGCGTTTACCCAACGAAGTGTAGCATATCCGCTCCAACGCTTCGCCGAAATCCTGCGCAAACGCAGGGCAATGGCATTTCAAGATAGGGGAAGATTTTGTCTTGAGAGGCCACTACCGTTCGCGATCCCAAGTCCAAGTGCGATTGCCCTGTGCGTAAACGCTTATCCCCGGCTTTCGAGACTCCATTGGAAATGCCGGGCGCTCAGCGTCTCACCCGATGCTCCAGCCTGCGCTACCGATGCCACCGCAGGCCACGCGCAATTCACAATTGCGCCGTCCCGACTGCATGCGTGGCAGATGAGACCGGAGTCCGTGTCGAGAATGCGGTTCCATCAAGGCGTGAGCAAGGCAGGAGTGCCAAGTGGCTTCTTCAACGCGAGAAGCCCGCCTTGAAACCCATCAGAAATCGCGCAAAGTTCGAGCAGAACCACCTTAGTCGACTGTCAGAGTCAAAGTGGCTGTGACAGAGAGACTCGAGTCGGCGCTATCAACGCCGTCCACCGTAAGCGAGTAACTCCCGGTCGGAATTCCTGAAGTACCCGCGGAGACTGTCACGGTTGACGGCAACACTGAGAGTGAGAAACTCTTGGACGATGAAGTCGAGGTCGAGCTGCTGCAGCCCGATCCTCCGATTCCCAGGAACGCTAAAGCCAACACGCAGGAAAACGGCCGCAGACGGCGGAATCGCCATCCCACAACTCCCGCAAACAAAAATGCCAGGAAACCGAACGCCGCCCTCGTAACTGCGCCACCATTGCCTGAAGACGACTCGTTGCCGATCTTCATGCCGAAAGCCCGGCCCCCCTGCCCCGCGCCGATGCACTGGAGCAATTTGCCGCCCCAGTGTAAAGAGTAAGCGTCTCGCTCACCGCACTGGTGCCGCTGACGGTAGCATCGGATAGGTCGTAACAGGCGTAGTCCTCGAGATAAGTGCTGGTGGTCGTCAGTGAAAGGTCGACAGTTCCTGTGTATCCTCCAGAGGGAGTCACGGTCACTGTAGTAGAAGCGGAGCCGCCCGAACCGGAAGTCGAGGTTGAGCCGACCGTTACACTCACAGAGCCGCTGGAACCGGCAAAGGTCGAACTTCCTGAATAAGTCGCGACGATCACATGCGAGCCCGAAGTTGTCGAAGAGAATGTATAAGTCGCCGCGCCGTCCGACAGCGCCAGGGACGACGTCTCCGTGTTGCCGTCCACAGTAATGGTGAGTGTTCCCGTTGGGGTGGTTGTGACGGAGTTCGGCTGCGGCGCAACGGTGATCGTGACGACGTCGCTCGCGCCCGACGATGGCGCGCTGCTGGCTGCAGAGAGCGTCGTGGTGGTGGCTTCCAGCGAAGAACTCGAACTCGCCGGCCACGCCGTCATCAGGTTGTATAAGTCGACGGAGCCAAGTCCGCTCGCCTCGTCATAGCCTGTCGTTGCGGAGTATTCGGATTCGCCCGCCGAGAAGCAGTAACTCGATCCGGCCGTGCACTCGTTGTTTCCGCTCGTGATGTCGTGGAATGCCGAAGCATAGGTGCTCGCATCCGCTGCCAACTTGTACAGGGTCGGGTTGACCAGGCCTTGTCCATCTGAATTTGTCTTCTGGTTGACGATAGCCAACATGCCGGCAAAGATCGGCGCGGCAAAGCTGGTACCCCCGGCCACCGTGAGATATTCGTCGTTTTCGTCGCGAAAACCATCCGAGCAGCTCCCACTGATATCGGTGGCAGTTGTGTCACTCGAACAGTAAAGGTAGCCGGCGTTATTGGGAGAAGAGTCCAGCGAGATATCCGGAACCATGCGGTAACTGCCCGAGGTGATTCCTGTTACCCCGCTCTGCCAGCTCGGCATCGCCGTAAGCGTGCTCGTGCCGCCCCCGCCGGCAGAGAGAGCGTATTCGGCGCCATCGTCGACCCCGGCGGTAGCGGAGTCGTCATTCCATACCTGTTCAGGTATGTAAGAAAGAGCGGAGCTGATCACGTCGCTGCCGCTCGCCGATTCCCAGTAAGTCGTATTGGACGACGAGACATCGGCGGAGGGAGACTCGGTGCCACCCATGGCCGTCGCATAGGCGCTGCTGGCCGGATAGTCGACGGCGAGCTCTTTCTCCTCAGTCGTAATCGTGGTCGTACTGCTGGTTACGTCAGCGTAGCAGGCCGTGGACTCGTCGTCGCCGGCCGCGGCAATGATGCTCTGCCCCTGGCTGGCTCCCTCTTCCATGATGGCCTCGAGCGTTGCGTATTCGCTCGAACTTAGGTCCGGTTCGCATGCCCCGTAACTCATGCTGATGATTGGAGCGATGCGGGTATCGACTGCAAATTCCAGTGAATCCCAGACACTGGAGTTGGAATCGTCTCCTACGTAGACAAGATAGATCGTTGCGCCCTTCGCAATACCGCCCGAGTATTCGAGATCGAGATCCGATTCCGCTTCATCTCCGCTCGAGTATGCGGCGCGTCCCGTACCGTCGCGTGCCCGCGACTGTCCACCAGTGAAGGAATGACGGCACCGGACCGTCATCATGCACATCGATCAAGCCAGAGCCCGGTCTACCACGGCGAGTGCATGGATTTCCGTGGTGTCGTAAAGCGGCGCCGGACTGTCGGCCTGCCCGATCAGCAGAGGGATTTCCGTGCAGCCGAGGATCACTCCCTCCGCCCCATTGGCCGCCTGGCGCCGGATGATCTCTCTAATCGATGCTGCCGAATGTGTAAAACAGGTACGCTTTTCAGATTCAAAGGCGGAAGCGTCGAAACGGGCGGCCTGATTTCAACAGAAACCCTTCCTTCTTCAATTGCAACGGTGTTAAGCTAGTGCAAATTTACCTCAAACCGACTCAGTTGAAAGGATGCAAGCCATGAGCATCGCGATGAGGGGTCAGAGAGCTACGCACCAGCAACGGCGCCTGGGCAACAAAACCGGAAGTTGGATCTGGTTTCTGCTGGTTTCTTCCGCTTGGGCACTTGCCATCTGCCCGGCAGTTCATGGCCAGGCCACAGGAAGCATCTTAGGCAGCATTCTGGATAAGTCCGGATCGGGCGTCGCCGGCGCCACCGTTACAATCACATCGCAGACAACCGGGTTGCAGCGCACAGCGAAGACGGACGAGGCCGGCCACTATCTTGTTCCCCTGCTTCCCGTCGCTGTGTACACGGTGCGCGTCGACGCCAGTGGATTTCAGAGTGTTGAGAACAAGGACCTGCATTTACAGGTCGACGAGGCCCGGGAACTCGATTTCTCCATGGTGCCCGCAACCGTTGTGACCACGGTGACGGTTGCCGGCGACGCGGTTGCCGTTGAGACCACCAACCCCGCGCTGGGACAGGTCATTACCTCGCAGGAAGTCTCCCAGCTCCCCTTGAACGGCCGCGACTTCGTACAACTCGCGACCCTTACCGCCGGGGCCACGGCAGAGACAAACCCCAACAGCTTTTTTACCGCCGCCAGCGCCAGCGAAGTGGCGGCCCGCGGTTCCTTCTCCTTATCGGTCGGCGGCTCCCGGCCCAATAGCACCGACTGGCTGCTTGACGGAGTCGACAACAATGAGTTGACTGCGGGCGGCATCGCCGTTTTTTCCTCCATCGATGACATTCAGGAATTCAAGGTTCTCACCTACACTTACTCCGCTGAATACGGAACCCGGGCCGGACCGACCGTGCTCGTCACCACGAAATCGGGCTCGAACGATTTTCACGGAACCCTCTTCGAGTTCGTGCGCAACAAGGTCTTCGACTCCAAGAGCTACTTCGCCAACGCGGTGGAAAAGTTCAACTTGAACCAGTTCGGCGGCGCCTTTGGCGGGCCCATCCGCCGCAACAAGACCTTTTTCTTCGTCGATGGAGAGCAGAAATATCAGCTCCACGGAATTCCCTTCACGGGCCTGGTTCCCTCGATGGCCATGCGCAGCGGAGATTTTTCGGCTGACGCCTACGGCAATCCGGTTTCCGCGCTCACCATCGTCAACCCCAACATGGAGGGCGCGTCAACAAACCCCAGCGTCTACCCGAACGTCTATTTCCAATGCGACGGCAGCGGGAATCCCCTGCCGGCAAACTCCGACGGAAGCCAGCCCCATGGAACCGCGTGCAACAAGATTCCGGCCAGCCTGATCAACAGCATCGGACAGGGGCTGATGAACGTCTACCCACAGCCCAACGCCAACGATGCCGCTGCCGGATACAACTACGTGAACGAGCCGGTGCGCCAGCTTAACGAAACCAAGTTCGATATTCGCATCGATCAAACCTTCTCCGCAAAAGACAACGCTTTTGCCCGTTTCAGCTACGATCAGGCTTACTCATGGGTGCCCGGTGGCGCGCCTTCACTGGCCGAGTCCAATGCATTTGGAAGCAATGAACGCCTCATCAATCACGCGCGCAACGTGGCGATCGGCGAAAGCCACGTCTTTTCGGCGAATACCATCAACCAGGCCACCTTCGGTTACAACCGCATCTTCGACTACATCCTTTCTCAGGACAATGGAACATGCGCCTCGGCCGCACTCGGCATCCCTTACGCCAACCTCGGTTGCCCCGGCGCCTCAACCCAATGCGCTCCCGGCGCCTATAGTTGCGGCCTGGTCTCCACCATCGTGTTGGGCGGCTACTGGGCGCTCGGCGACCGCGGCTACTCTCCATTCCAGGGTGGAACCAATATCTTCTCATTCCGCGATTCTCTCGACCTGATTCGCGGTAAGCATGAGATCAAAACCGGGATCGACCTCCGCGCCAACCAGATGAACACCGGTACCGAAGCCTTCCAGGACGGCTTCTGGATCATCGGCAACGGAGGCAACTTCAGCGGCTATACCTGTCCAGCCGGCGCCACCGGATGCACCGGCACTCCCGGCAATCCCGAGGCCGATCTGCTGCTCGGCATCACCGGCCTTGCCATTCACGACCAGACCTTTGGCGGCACCGTAACCGGCCGCCGCTGGAAGATCTACCGCCCCTTCGTCGAGGACGATTGGCGGGTGGTGCCATCCCTCACGCTCAACCTCGGCCTTGCGTGGAACATGACCACAGCCGTCACCGAAGACCACGGCCGTCTGGCAAACTACGATCTGACCACTGGACAGCTCCTCGTCGCCAGTCAGAACGGCGTGAGTTCTTCGGCGGGTGTCAACATGGATTGGACAGCCGTCGAACCCCGCATTGGCGCAGCCTGGAAGGTCCTGGGCAGCGAAAAAACCGTGATCCGTGGCGGCTTCGCCATGTTTCACGACTCCGCCTGGAATCAGGGCGCGCAAGGCTTGTGGCAGAATCCGCCCTACCTCGGCGAATCCGACGCTTTCGCCTCCGCCGGCTGCGCATTCTCGACTTCGTACTGCGCAACTGTCCTCGGACAAACGCCATCTGCCATCAGTCTCTCCAGCGGCTTCCAGCCCATCCTCGCGCCGCCCACTGCTCAATCTTTTACGGGCTCGTTTTACACCCAGCCCACCAACTTCAAGCTGGGCAGGGTTCGTCAATACAACTTGAACGTCGAGCGGCAACTGTTCGGCAACGTTGTGCTCACCGCGGGATATGCCGGTTCGCGCGGCAATCATATCCTGTTGTCCGGCAACAGTCTCAACACCTCCAGTCCAACTGCTTGCGGCACGGTGTCCGGTTACACCATCGGTTGCAACCCCGACGGATCGGCGTACCTGCCGCCCTACAGCACCTATGACTCTATCTTTCTTTTCGGCGATGTTGGAGACACGTCTTACGACTCACTGCAGGTGAAAGCCGAGACCAAAACGCAAAAGTATGGGCTTTACGCCCTCTTCGCTTACACCTATTCCCGAACCTACGACAACGGGTTATCCGATGGCCTGGGTTCCCTGTTGAGCGCCCCGTTCTTCCCTCTGCCCAACTGGAGAAAGCTGGATTGGGGCCTGTCGCAGATTAATCTCGACAACAGTTTCACCGGCAGCATCATTTACGACTTACCCTTCGGCAGAGGCAAGATGTTCGGCAATGGCTGGAATGCCGTAACGGATTCCCTTCTCGGCAACTGGCAGACGACGTTGATCGAAAGGATATCCTCGGGTTTTCCCGATCCCCTGATCGACAGCAACAACCAGTCGGGAACTTACTTCCAGAACGGCGGCAACGGCTACAACTGGAACCGGCCCAACCGGGTTTCCGGCTGCAATCCCTACCGCGCCAGCCATAGCCAGAACCAGTGGATTAACGCCTCCTGTTTCGTTGCCCCGCCCCCTGGCCAATTGGGTAACGCAAATCGTGTCCCGGTCTCGGGGCCTGGCTTTGTCAACAGCGACTTCTCTTTGATCAAGGACTTCGCGCTGCCGCGGGAGGGGATGGGATTGAATTTCCGCGCCGAGTTCTTCAACCTTTTCAACCACCCGCAGTTTGGATTGCCCGTGAACGATGTAGCGCTCGAAACCGTGAACTCTGACGGTTCGATCAACGCCAACGGCTTCGGCGCCGTAAACTCGACCGTGAACAATCCCAGGGTCGTGCAACTGGCTATGAAACTAACCTTCTAAGACCCGGACGGGCCGAGGAGGCGCGCGTCGGCGATGCGGTCAGGCGCGTGCCGTCAGCCGGCCGCTCCGTACACTCAGTCCGACATGGACCAGATGCCTCCGGCTCAAGGCGGCTATTTGAATGGGATGGGGACGATTCTGGAAGCGATTGCGTAAATGTGGGCTGAATTGTGGGTTGTCACCCGAGAACGCCATTGAGCCTAAAGTATTTAGAATCAATGGCGGGGACGACGGGGCTCGAACCCGCGACCTCTGCCGTGACAGCCGATTGGAAACCCGTAACTGATAGAAATCAGGGGGAACGGATGGCTATTTTCGGAGCCCTGAGACATGGTGAGGAACCCTTATCGGACCCTTATTGGACCCGCGACCTCTGCCCTGCAAACCTCTGCCCAACGCGAAATCTGTCTTAATGAGCTGGACGCATTCCTACGCAAGCAGATTGGAGCAGTGTCATCAAGGGTGCGTCGTGCTGTTGGCCGGAACTTTCTCGCCAGGCGAGGAAGATGAGGCACAACGGAAACCTAGATCGCGGTGGCGAAGATGCTGTCATTGCTGTTCGGGTCGTACCACGCATAGGCTCCTAGCGGTTCCTTGGGCAGTCCTGGAGCCCCTCCGTAGGCAGCCCATTCCCACTCCGACTCTGTAGGTAATCGCATGCCGATCCGGCTGCAGTAGGTTGTCGCATCGTTCCACCCAACGCTGTCCACTGAGCGGTCAGCGCCCTTGTAGCGCGAGGGGGCAGCATGCATAACGCGCATATAAGCCGCTTGGGTCACCTCCGTGACGCCGATCCAGAATCCTCGGGCGATCGTCATCTTTTCGCGGCGCCGTTCGAGGCCGTAGCAATCCGTGTCGCCAGGCAGGCAGCCCGTATAGTAGATGCCAGGCGGTATCCATTCATAGCTCAGACCATCCTTGGGATTCACCTTTGAAGTGCTTTCGGGAGTGGTGGGGAGAACGGTGATGCAACCCGGCGCGGTAGCCGCGAGGCCGAAAATACAGAATTTCCTGCTCAAACTCGAAAGCGACATTCCAATAAGCCCTTGTCGCGCGTTACTGAACTGGGGATCCGACCTCCGCTCTCGAGCACATGGCGCGTTTGGCCACCTCCCAGACAATTTATGCTACAACTTAACGCATCATCGCCATGCGTTTCCAGGCCGGCGCGATCTGGAAACATGATTTGGCCTGGAGTCCTCAATCGAGGCCTTGCTCAATTTTTGCTCTTCCCATAGAAGTTCGATTGGTATATGATTCTTTCCCATAGAAGTCCGAGTGGAGAGATCGGTGCGGAAAAGCAGCGAGCCACAGAATGAAATGCTCAAGGGCACTTTGGACATGATGATCCTGCGGACACTTGTCGGCGGTGATGCACACGGCCATACGATCGCCAAAGTCATTGAGCGCACCTCTGAGGATCTTCTGGAGGTGGAGCAAGGCTCCCTCTATCCCGCCCTGCACAGGCTCGAG
>DATJMU010000154.1:0-22035 GCA_035508555.1 Occallatibacter sp.
TCGAGCAATGCCGACTTCAGCGGCGCGTTCCCGGGCCGTTTCCCATGCAACGCGAGTGTCAGGATTGTGCATCTCGGCAAGATCGATGAGTTCGGGCAGAGTGTAGACCTTCCCGGGATCGACATCGTATGCTGGCTGACGATTCGCCACAAGCTCCCGTGCAACACCTCTTTCGGCCTTTGAATGCCAGGGCTTATCCGGAGAAGATGACGTACTCTGTGCGCAAACAGATCTGTAAGCAAGCATGCCAATCAGCAGAGTCACCTTCGTCACGCCTCCTCTCATCGTTTTCCCACCATCCGCGCATGCTCAGCGTGCGCCCGCTCTGCCCGTTGCCCGGCCACCTTCGGTGGTCTTCAGGATCCTGAATAGCCGACGCTTTACACGCTGGGCACGGGACTTGCTCGATGCCAGAGTTATCCCCAGGGATGAGGCGATTTCCTTGTGCGGCTTTTCTTCGAGACAACGCCACTCGGCATGCTGCTTTAATGGGCCTGGCAGTCTGCCGATTGCATCTCTGACGATCGTGACAGAGCGAGTACGCATGTACGTCTTCTCAGGGTCCGTTCCACTTGTGAGGGCCGGATGCGCGATGTAGTCGTTGCCCTCACCAGGCTCTGTGTTCAGGCTGACCTCACGCTGATACCTCATTCGGCGCAAAAGCATGAGAGCGTTGTTGATCGCGATGCGGGTCAGCCACGTTGAAAAAGTTGATCGTTCGTCGAACGACGCGAGCTTAGCAAATGCCTTGAGCAGAGTTTCCTGCAAAACGTCCTCCGCGTCGGCTTGGTTGTACATCATGCGGCGTATCGCCCTCAGAGCAACCGGAGAGTTTCTCCGCACCAACTCAGCAAACGCAGCATGATCTCCTCTTTTGCTCTTTGCTATCAACTCATGCTCAACCGCTGAACCATACGCGGGTGTGAGGCGATCGCGGAGGATAAGTGGAAGCATCGTAGTTGCACTCCATTTCGATGAATATTGCGCGCTTTCAGTCGCCGGCCTGTTCCTGTTGGGTCACTCCCCGGGTTCCTTTGAAAATTGCGAAGAGCATCGTCAGCGAAGGAATCAGAACGATAGCGCCACAACCCAGTGCAACATCGATTGCGGCAGCGACATTACGGGGAGCGGCGCTATTTGCGATCGTGATGCCCGGTCGAATCAGATATGGGTACTGAGCAATTCCCCAGCCGACAACAATCAGCGCCACCTGAATTGCAGCGGCAATCCTCGCCTGCTGGTACCGGCGAAGCAAGAGCCCGCGAAAGGCCACAATCATCGAGCCCAGAGCGCAAACTTCGATGAGCCAGGCAACTGGCCTATTTGAGAGCTCCTCACGGATTCCCACAGCCGAGCTTCCCGCGATGACATAGGTGATGACGGCCATTGCAATCGAAACGAGACCGGCAATCAGCCCCCGAAGCCGGAAATCGTCCCGGAGCTCTGCGTTACCTGCATCCACTGCCAGGTAACAAGCAGATAGATAGGCGAAAAGAGAAACTGCCAAAATACCGACAGACAGCGGGAAGGGAAGAAGCCAGGTCTTCAGGAACCCGTTCTCACTCACTCCTCCGTGGATGATCACGCTGTCGCACGAGATCGATCCAATGAGAATTCCGAGAAAAAGTGGCGTCATGCTGCTTGAAATGGAGAACACTTTTCCCCAATAGAGCTGGGTCCGCCTTTCCCCCGTGAAATACGACCGGAAGACAAAAGAGCAGCCACGAAGGACGATCCCGAGCAGAACGAGAAACAATGGAATTGCCAGCCCAACGCAGAGAGCGCCAAACGCGTCCGGGAAGCCCGAGAACAGTAGGACGATCGTCAGAATCAGCCAAACGTGATTTGCCTCCCAAACCGGTCCGATGGCTTGTTCGATGAGGTGTCTTTGCTCTGATTGCCGGGGACCGTGACACAGAAGGTCCCACAAGCCTGCTCCATAATCGGCGCCCGCCAAAAGCGAGTACATCACGAGGCTGGCGAGTATTGCCCCTGCAAGTAGACTCACAGAGCTCATACAGTCTCCTCCTTCTCGATGAGGCGGGTTTCTGGCGAGGCGATCACGTGCTTTCCGAGGAGCCAGGTGGTGATGACTCCGAGGATCAGGTAGGTGATTGTCATCACGGTGAACGTGATCGAGATGTTCGGCAGAGATGTGACTGCATCTCGCGTGCGCAGGATGTGATAGATGATCCAGGGCTGTCTTCCGAGTTCAGTCACCATCCATCCGGCTTCGAGAGCTACGAATCCGAGCGGGCTCAGAAGAACAATGAGGCGAACGACTGGGCGGGAAAACAGTCTTCTTTTTCGATGTAGCCAAAACGCGGCGAGAGAAAACCCGCAAAGAATGCTTCCGCAACCAACCATCGTTTGGAAAGAGAGATGAACAATCCGAACATCAGGCCAATCCGCTTCCGGAACCTGATCGAGTCCCTTCACTAAGGCGTTTGGATTGTGAAAAGCCAGAAGGCTCAATCCGTCCGGGATCTCGATAGCATACTTTGTCACTCGCTCCTTGGGGAAAGGAAGCCCCCCGATGCGAAGGGGGGCTCCGGTCTCGGTTCTGAACTGGCCTTCCAGACTTGCCAGTTTGGCGGGTTGAGTGGCCGCTACCATTCGGGCCAACGCGTCGCCACTCACGCCTTGTAGAAGGACCGCAGTGCCTCCGACTGCCAAGGCGATCCCTATCGCCACTTCGTCGAAGCGATTCTTTCCGCGGCGCAAATAGAGCCAGCCATGGATTCCCGCGGTAGCGAAACCTGCGGCCGTATAGGCTGCCAGTATCATGTGCACTGCTTCCGGTCCGCCCGCAGGATTGAGCATCGCGGCAAATGGACGGATATTCGTAAACTTGCCGTCGGCGAGAACAAAACCGGTCGGCGTGTTCATCCAGCCGTTCACGAGGGTGACGAACATGGCGGAGAGCAACCCGCTGAGTGCGACGATCACACCTGAGAGAAAGTGAAACCATGAGGGAATCTTGTTCCAACCATAGAGATAAATGCCGAGAAAAATTGCTTCCAGAAAGAAGGCAAATCCTTCGAGGGAAAACGGCATCCCAATGATCGCTCCTGCGGAGCGCATGAACTCGGGCCACAATAGGCCAAGCTCAAAAGACAGCACCGTACCTGAGACGGCTCCAACTGCAGCCAGGATGGTCGTTCCTTTCGCCCACCGCTGCGCGAGTTGAAGATAGGCCTCCTCCTTGGTGGCTCTCCACCTCCACTCGGCGATCACCATCATCAAAGGAAGAGCGATGCCGATTGCCGCGAAGATGATGTGAAATGCAAGCGACATTCCCATCTGTGACCGCGCTGCGAGTAGGTTGTTCACTCCTGTGGACCTCCGTGACGCATGGGGCAGAGCCGTGCAACAGCCAAAGTGTGTTGATCTGGACCGACCAACTTCTTCACTTCGCGTCCTATTGGCTATAGCGTAGACATGATTTCGTTGCTTGGATATTCACGCTTTCTGCTATATGTCTGCGTAGCGCGATTGCTTTGCGGGCGGTGAATTCGCTCGTTATGTGCTTATGAAGTGCGATCGGCTAGTGCGCGCGAAGTGGGCCAGCCAGGCCCGTCTCCTCGGATGATCGCCGAGAACGCGCGCTTCCCCGATAAGCGATAAAGTGTAGGCTGCATTAGTGACGCGCGGCAGCAGCTGTTTACGCCAGAGAAAGCAACGCATGGAGAAATGGCGAGACAGAGAGCCCGCACATGGGGACTTAACAAGAGCTAAGTCCCCAGTTCCATGACCACACCGTAGCGCACTGCTTGTGGGATTACCGCACTGCGCATGACTCATTTGGGTTTGGGAAAGTGTCGGAGTTCTCCTCATCGCTCCGATCCAGGCAGGCGAAGTCCTTCTCGAGAAGAACATCAAGTATTCCTTGTGAGCCGATATTCTGCGAAAAGAAGATTCCCACGTCTTCCGAATTCGCCCATCTTTTCAGCTCTTCAGCGGCGACCGACACAGTAACTCCATTGGATGCGAATTCAATACTGGGTCCGGCCGGCGCAGAATGCTGAGCAATGCCGTAGGACCACATTGCCGCGGGGCTGTCTGCAAAGTGGATTGCACTTTTGATTTTGCCGTTCTCGGCCAATGCAGTCAGATCGGAAGGCGAGACCCGCAGACGAATCGAGTTCCCTTTAATCCTCAATTTCATGTCGCTTTCCCTTCTGTCCCTGCAAAGCGGACTCTCTCCGGCCGGGAATAGATGTTGAACTGCTGGTCGCGGAGGAATCCGACAAGAGTCATATCGAACTCCCTGGCGACGTGGACTGCGAGACTTGACGGGGCCCCTATTGATACGACCATCGGGATGCCGGCCATGAGCGCCTTTTGCAGGAGTTCAAAGCTGGCGCGGCCCGACAAAAACAAGAGCCGATCACGCAACGGCATGCGATCTCGAAGCAGCTCGGCACCGACCAACTTATCGACCGCATTGTGGCGCCCAACATCCTCCTGGATCGAGTGCAGACTGCCAAGTGAGTCGAAAAGGGCAGATGCATGAAGCCCACCAGTTATCTCGAACAGACCTTGCGATGAGCGCGCCTTTGCTGGGAGACCGCACAAGAGCGATGAGTCGATCGCAAAGGAATCGGGAGTTCTCGGGGGGCACACGGTTCGCAGCGCCAAGAGCGACGCCTTCCCGCAGATCCCGCAACTCGATGTGGTGTAGAAATTTCGCTCTAACGTCGCGCTGTTGACCACCACGTCCGGATGGAGCTCTACCTGAAGCGTGTTGTAACGGGAGGTCCGCCCGTACCCTGATGGACTGACACTAAGGGCTGTTGCGGATCGCGCTGAGGGTTGGCAGGCAATCCAATCGATTGACTGGATGTCGGCAGAGTCGCGAATTACCGCTTCTGTGGCAAGGAATCCAGCGGCCAGTTCGCAGTCGTTTCCAGGTGTCCTCATGGTGACCGATAAAGACCTGGTCTGCCGTGCGCCGATCGGTCCATGACATAGCCGAATCTCGAGCGGTTCTTCAACGGCGAGGGTATCTTCGACGTTTCGAAGCTGGCCCTTCCGAAAACGGACAATCGGATATGCCAGCCCGGAATGCTCGCCGGTTTGGACCTCGCTTGCGTTTGCTTGTCGAATTTGACTGATTTGCATGGATTAAGACACGCTCTCGCGACCAGTGCGCTCACAATATCAGGTGCGACCATGCCCGACAATTACAGGTTCATTGAAGTCGTTCGAAGGTCTCGCCGGACCGTCCGCGGATAGAAATATGCGTCGGAACCCCTTTCATGGGCGGCGGCAAGGCACTAGGATTCTTCAGGCAGATGTCGAAGATCGAGATTCACGGTCGGATCGGCGTAGGGAAAATCATTCGCAGCGCGTTAAACGCAGGGCACCTTTCGCGGCCCACCGTGCCCGACGACAACCAGGCAGGTGCTTGAACCTAATTTGGATTGGTCTCTAAGCCGCCCTTCGAGGCTGCTGATGCCGGATCAGTCTCCAGAAGGGCGAAACTCGTCGACCTTTGGCTCCAACCCGTTCGCAGTTAGAAATCCAATGAACCAATCGACAACTCATAGCTTTCATCGACCTTCGGATATCGTCCTGATCGCTCTGCAGGCGCTCGGAGCGTGTCGAGCAAGCGGGCTGCATCCGCGATGCCGCCCTCATCGTCGTCCTGGGCAAATTTGTCTCGCGCGGTGGCAAGCCAGCTCGCGACGGATGAAGTCTTCCCCTCTGCCAGATCGATCTCGGCCCACAAGAGGGCGAGCCTGCCCACGACATTCACAAGCCCACAGGCGTCTGCCAACGGCAACGCCTCCCTGATGCGCTCGCGTGGCCGCCGTCTCTCTTCGGATACACGATTGATTGGATATCCCGGGCCGTGATGTCCTTCAGCGGTCGATCTCCCAAGGCTGGGTACAGATTCTTCTCGAGGTAACGGAGTTCGCCGCTCGGATCCTTCCAATTCTTTGCGACCTGCTCGTCGTAATAACGCTGACCAAATGCCTTGACGGTCAGAACCGCCGCATTCTTGACGCCCTCTTCGCGAAGCTTCCGCTTCTCTTCGGCAGGGGATTTTCCCTCCGCCACTTGAGCTGCCAGCTTGTTACCTGCCTCCCGTGCCTTCTTCAACGTGAGGTCCGGTTAGCGGCCAATTACAAGCTTCTCTTGCTTGCCATTGAAGCGGTATTTGAATATCCAACTCATTGCGCCACCAGGAGTTACATCAATATACAGACCCCTCTCCAAGCGCTTGGAGTACCTTTTCAGCGATGGCCGTAATGCATTTATTTCTCTATTAGTTAAGCTCATTTTGAGTCTCCAGACGGAAAAATAATCATACAACAGCACTGGAGACTTGCTGGAGACTCAAAATTCCTCGGCTGTCTTCGGAGTGCTCCGAACATATTCGGACAGTTACTTATTTATTGTCAACGATTTGTATGAAATCTACAAACCAGGCCGGAGCTAGCCGAAAGCCCAATTATTTGCCGATGCAGAAACTGGAGAAGATCAAGTTAAGAATGTCATCGGGCGTAGTTTGTCCCGTAAGCGAGTCGAGGGCCCAGAGCGCACGATAGAGATCCAGCAGCATCATCTCGTGCGGGACACCGGTCGCATTGGCCGTGGCGGCGTCGTTGAGCGCTGCGAGAGCTGTGGCGACGGCCTGGTGGTGGCGCCGCGTCGTCAACATGCCCGGCTCCGACGCGGCGCCGCCGGTAGCCAGCGCCACGATCTGTTTGCGCAGCGTTGAAATGCCCTCGCCCGTCAGAGCCGACGTTGCGAGCGCCGGCACACCTGCCATCTCAGCGGCAGAGGGATGCGCCGCAGCAAGATCGCTTTTATTGACCGCGACCAGTGCCGCGCGCCCCTTGACGGCGGCCAGTAGACCGCGTTCTTCCTCGTTAAGGGCCTGCGTGGCGTCAAGTACCAGCAACACCAGTGAAGCGTCAGCCAGCGCCTCGCGGCTGCGCGCGATGCCTAACTGCTCCGCTTCTTCATGGCCTTCGCGAAGACCGGCGGTATCGACGAGCTCCAAAGGAATGCCCTCGAGCGAGATCCGCTCTGTGACCGGGTCGCGCGTCGTGCCGGGAGTCGCCGTCACAATGGCTCTGTCGCGTTCGACCAGGCGGTTAAATAGCGAGCTCTTGCCCGCGTTGGGGCGGCCCACAATCGCCAGGGTGAGACCGTCGTGAATCAGGCGGCCGCGCCCAAACGAAGCTTCCAGCGCTGCCAGCGGAGGCGTCAGATCGTCCATGCGGCGTGCAATCTCGGCCCCAGGTGCGACCTCAACGTCGTCCTCGGCAAAATCGATTCCGGCTTCGAGAAGCGCAATCAGTTCCGTCAGCTCCTCTTTCACGGGAGCCACGCGACGGCTGATCGCACCGCCCATCTGGCTGGCCGCCAGGCGCGCCTGCGTGAGCGTCTGCGCTTCGATCAGGTCACGCACAGCCTCGGCCTCGGTCAAATCGAGCCGCCCGGCCAGAAAGGCCCGCTGCGTGAACTCGCCCGGCTCCGCCAGCCGCGCTCCAAGCCCAAGCGCGCGTCGCAACAGCAGGTCGAGCACCACGGGCGCCCCATGCGCGGCGATCTCCACCACGTCCTCTGCCGTATAGGAGTTCGGCGCTGCGTAATAAGTAACCACCGCCTGGTCGATGCGGGCGTTGCCCGCGCCGTCCGCATCATCGAGCACATCGGCCAGCCGCGCCCGTGCGTGCTCTAGCGGATGACGTAACGCCACCAACTGGGCCGCGATCGGCGCCGCCTGCGGCCCGCTCAGCCGTACAATCCCAATGCCGCCTCTTCCCGGCGGCGTGGAGATGGCGGCCATGGTGTCGCTGACCGCGCTCGGACTTGCCGAAATGCTCTCTGCAGTTGCCATATCGATGTATCCCTATTGTAGGGATGCTGCGCCGGACCGGCTGCGTCCCAGGCAGGGCCCTGGCCGTGTTGCGCATAACCGGCCTCTCCGCCCGGCGATTTCTTGAGCTCTCCCACGAATATTCCGAAGACCGAAAGGCGCGGGCGCTATCGGTCCTGGGCGCGCCTTGATCGGGTTTTGAACTTGCGTACGCAGCGTGTTACCCTTTCCTCGCTTTAATAAAACGATTTGCTCAAAACTGCATATTCGAAGGTCGGGCGGTCATTCGCCGAAAAAACTACTGGGTGGAGACAATCGATGAAGTTCGAAAAGCCTGTGCAAGATGCCTTGCCAGTCGGGATCTCTCGTCGTGATTTCCTTGCCGCGTCGGCGGCAGTTGCAGCCGCAGCCGTATTCGACCCGCGCGCCATCGCAGCTTTGCCGGCCGCCGCTTCCGGCCCGGCCTCGAACGAGGCATTCGAGAACGCCCGCCGGCGCGCTTCCCAACTGGTCGATCGCATGACACTCGAAGAGGTCGTCGGCCAGGCCGGAAACAATGCACCCGCGCTGCCCCATCTGGGCGTCAAGCGCTACGACTACTGGACCGAAGCGCTCCATGGCGTGTTAGTCGACGGCCCCATCACCTCGTTTCCTCAGCCCATCGCCCTCGGTTGCTCCTGGAATCCCGAACTCGCCCTTCGCGTCTACACCGCCGTCTCCGACGAGGCGCGCGCCTATCACAACAAGACCGGCCGGGGCCTCACCTTCTTCTCACCCGCGACCGTCAACATGGGTCTTCGCGATCCCCGCTGGGGACGCATCGAAGAGAACTTCAGTGAAGATCCCTGGATGGTGCAGAGCTTCGCGATCCAGACCATCCGCGGCATGCAGGGCGACAACCCCCAGTATCTGAAGACCGTGGCCTGCGCCAAGCACTACATCTGCAACGACACCGACTCCGACCGCGATTATGCCGACGCCGCTCCCGACCGCCGCAGCTTTTGGGAGTACTACACGCGCGGTTTCGAAGCTGCCGTTACCCAGGCGGGGGTCTTCAGCGTGATGTCCGCGTACAACTCCTTGTGGGGGCTTCCCTGCTCTGCCAGCCCGCTCCTGTTAACGGATATTCTGCGCCGGCGATGGGGATTTAAAGGGTATGTCGTCTCCGATTGCGATGCCATCGCAGACATCTACCAGACCCATCATTACGTCGAGACCGGCGCCGAAGCCGCGGCGCTCGCAATCAAGGCGGGCTCCGATCTGAATTGCGGAAACACGCTCTCCGGGTTCCTCATGACCTCCGTCAGAAGCAATCTCGTTACGGAGGCGGCCATCCGCGCGGCGCTGGTACGCGTCTTCACCGGCCGTTTCCTGCTGGGTGAATTCGACCCGCCCGCCTCGGTACCGTGGAGCCAGATTTCACCGTCCATCCTTGAGGATCGTCCCCATCGCGAACTGGCTCTGGAAGCGGCCCGACAATCCCTGGTCCTCCTCAAAAACGAAGGCAACTTACTGCCGCTCGATAAGACCAGGATCAAGAGCATCGCCGTCATTGGGCCCATGGCGGGATCGTGCCACCTGGGCGGCTACAGCGGCAGCGCAACCCACCTGGTTTCACCCTACGCGGGCATCGCGGCCGCGTTGGGCGTAACCCTCTTTTCCGGCGAAGTTCCCGCCGGGGAATATCTGTGCACCTCCGACTTCCGCGGTCCGGTGGTCGGATTCTCAAACGATGGACGCGAGCTCCTGACCGAAATTCAAAACAACACCTGGGCCCAGTATGGCCCTCTCGACTTCGCAGGCAAGACATCCATTGCCTTTGACGCCCGTGCCATGGCGGACGGCGAGATCCATCTCTATCTCGATAGCCTCGCGTCCAGCCCCGTCGCAACTGCGCCAATAAACGCTACCGGCGGCGCCGATGCGTGGCAGACCTTCACGGCCCCGCTCCACGGCGTAAGCGGAGAACACATCGTATTTCTCCGTTTCACCTCTGCCAGCCGTGCGAAGTTTCTAGATCTGCGCTCCTTCAAGCTGCTGCCAACCGCAGTTGCGCCTCCCGCTGCCGTCAAAATCGTCTATGCACCCGGCTGTTCCATCGCCGGCGCCAGGATTGACGCGCTCTTCGACGCAGCCGTCAAGGCTGCGTCCGAAGCCGACGTAGCCCTGGTCTTCGCCGGCGACAACCGCTTGCTCTCCGATGAGGGCCGCGACCGGTACTTTCTTCATCTTCCCGGCGCGCAACACGATCTCATCAAGGCCGTCTCCGCCGCAAACCCGCGCACGGTTCTCATCGTAAACTCCAACTGCCCGGTAGCCATCAATGACGAAAAGCAAAGCGTGCCGGCCATCCTCTGCTCGCTCTTTGCCGGCGAGCGGCAGGGAAATGCGATTGCCGATGCGCTGTTTGGAGCCTTTAACCCCGGAGGCAAGCTGTGCTCCACCTGGTATCGCAGCGTCGAGCAGTTGCCGAACTTTCATGACTACGATATCAAGCACGGCAGAACTTATATGTACCTTCGCGGCGAGCCACTCTATCCCTTCGGTCATGGGCTCAGTTACACGGCCTTCAGTTACCGGAACCTCCGTACGGATAAAGATCGCCTCTCCCCGGGCGAATCCATTCAGTTGACCGTTGACATCCAGAACTCAGGCTCAGTCGCCGGTGACGAAGTCGTTCAGTTCTACGTGCACGCCGGCGGAGCAGTCCAGCGCCCCATCAAGCAGTTGGCCGGATTCCACCGCGTCTCATTGCAGCCCGGGGAGACGCAGACGATCCCATTCCCCCTGCCCCACGATCACATCGCCCTCCGCTACTGGGACGAGACAAAGAACGAATTCACTTATGATGCGTCCGAAGTTGAGTTGCTCGTCGGTTCATCGAGCGCCGACATACGCTTGCGCGCTACAGTCGCGCTCGCATAAGTCGGCAACCAGTGATCTTCTCCCTTGGGCGTAAAGCGAAACACGTCCAGCAGTACCGGCCCCGATGCAGCGGTCTCCTGCGGCGGTTCGGTCTGACCTCGCAATCGCCGAGATCATCGGGAGAGGTGCGCAGAGGTGTCAAGCAGAAAATGCCGTCTTTGCCGATGACGCAAGGCAAATTCATTATTATGTAAAACTTATAGATAGCTTACGATTACGTTAACGAAACTCAGCGGCAGGGACGCGGCGTGAAATTGGTCTGTCCGCCTGAACTTTCATTTCTCTCCGCCGATGACAGTCAGCCCGATATATGGAAGCATTTCCTACGCAACGAGCCGGGCGCATGCGCGCCCGGCTCGTTGCCGTCCATTCCTGATCTGTCGCGCTCGTCAGCTCATCGAATCCACGTAGCGCGCCAGCAGCACCAGTTGCCCGCTGGTCGGGTTCTTCAGCAGCAAACCCACCACGCGCACGTTGGCTCCGCCCGTGATATCGGTGAACTGCCCGAATCCATAACGGTAGCCGCAATGGTCTCCTACGTATACCGTGACGGGCGTCGGCACCAGCACGCCGGCAAATCCGTTGATGTTCATCTGGAAAGTGCCCTGCGACGCATTCACCGATCCCGCCACGACGGTGCCGTTGAAGCCCCAGTGTTTCAGCACCACGCGATTGGTCGTTACCGCGCTTGCGTTCGCCGCGCCGCTCGCGGGGCCGCCAATCGAAACATGCTGCCCCGCGACCAGCGACGACGAGTTGAACAGGAACTCCGTCAGCGGGTTATGCATCCAGTAGATGAAGTACTTCTCGTTCCCACTCAGATCCACTGTCGCGATCTGGCCAAGCGTGAGCCCCGTCGTGGTGGGCTCCAGGCCGCGTACGTACAGGTCGAAGCTCGTGGCCGCGCCCGAGGATGGCTGAACATAGGTGATCTGGCCGCCCGCGTAGAATCCGTTTTGCGACAAGATCGCGACCTCGTCTGCATCGATTGTC
The DNA here is from genome assembly GCA_035508555.1 of Occallatibacter sp. GTDB lineage: Bacteria > Acidobacteriota > Terriglobia > Terriglobales > Acidobacteriaceae > Telmatobacter. The sequence goes on from DATJMU010000154.1 coordinate 11,756, forward strand.
GATTCTGCGTTGTCGATCGTCCCCGAAATCTGGACGATGCTGCTCGTCGTCAGGTCGTTGATGCTCTCGTTGTTATCCCACTCAGTCTGCCCGTTGACGCTTACCGTCAACTGGCGCCCGTGCGGCCCCTGAATCACGAACGACTGGCCTGCCGCATTCACGCTCACCACGCCGCCTACGAACTCGTCGATGTAGCCGCCCGCGTCGCCCGGATGAACCACGCTGACATCGAAGGTCGGATTCACCGTGCCCGTGATCTGGCCGTTCGAATCGGTCTGGATCGACTGCCGCAGATCGAAGTCCACGCGCAGTCCCATCGAGGTGGACTTGGCAATCACCAGCGGATTCTTGAGCGTGATGCTCACCGTTGAATTGGTCAGCGTCGCGGTTTCGGTTTGAATGCTCGGCGCTGCCCCCGTCGACGTATTCAGGTAGCCGATCGTCGCCGTTCCCAGCGTGATCGTCACCGAGTTATACGTTCCGACCGGTACGTCGTTCAGGTCAAGCAGGGTTTGCAGACCGTTGTAGCGTGCAAAGTCAACCGTCGGTGTGCCGCTGATCAAAGGTACGTTGTTGCCGCTCGAATCCACGGCGTCGATACTTTCAAGCTGCACGCTGAACGAAACCACGCTCGCCGCCGGCGCATCGGTCCCTACCACAAAGGCCTGGCCCGTCGGCGTATCGCTGCTGCTGCTCGTTGAGGGGTTGGACATGCTGCTGCCGCAGCCCGCCGCCAGAAGCGCGGCGAGCGAAAGACATGCAATGGCAATCCCATTGCGCGGAAGTTTGCGGGGCATATTCGGTCTCCTGGATCTGCGCACCTCCGCAACACAAGCGATCGCAGGATGACCCATGCTGGCCACTCTGCGCCTGAAAGAACCTGCCCCGCGCCGCTCCGGGAGTGCCCTCGCTCCCCGCCGCCGTGTGTGCGCCAGGATCGCGAAATCGCATACGTTTCCCCTCGCGTGACATCGTCACGCTGCGGTGAAACTCTCCCATGTTCGGTGCAGGCAATTAGAGAAACAGATTCTTCCAGGGCACGTTCGCGTGCGGAGCATTCGCTGGAATCAATTTGCGGCAGCTACTCAACCTGCGGATCACGGCCCATGGCTGCCGATTACAACAAACCCGGCGCCTTTTCAAAGGTTGCGATTTTTTTGAAACATTTTTGCCGGTCGCAGCGTCAATATTTGCCGGCTCGCGCGGATAGGTCACCTCGCCAACGCCCGGCAGGCGCCAAACTCCGCCCCAGGCACGATAATCTTAGAGTCAACGTGATCCGTGACGACAGCCAAAGCGGCGCTCTTCAATCCGGTCTGTTGAACAGAATCCCCGGCGCCGTTCCACCCTCGCCTCAAACGGACGGCGAGGATCGGTCACAGGACCGGGGCCCCGGCCAATTCGAGCTCACTGCGCCCACCCCTCGCACCGAGGCCAGCGCTCCCGAACTAACGCCCTTCATGCGCCAGTGGACCGCCGCCAAGCGCGAGAACCCCGACGCCCTTCTCTTCTTCCGCATGGGCGACTTCTACGAGCTCTTCTACGACGACGCAACCGTCGCCAGCCGCGAGCTCGAGCTCACCCTCACCGCCCGCGATCGCGAGCGCCAGATTCCCATGTGCGGGGTTCCGTACCACGCCGTCGAAGCTTATCTCGCGCGGCTCCTGCGCAAGGGCTACCGCATCGCCCTCTGCGACCAGATGGAGGACCCCAGGCTCACCAAGAAGATCGTTCGCCGCGAGGTCACGCGCGTTCTCACGCCCGGCACAGCGCTCGACGCCGGCCTCGGCCAGGAGCAGAACAACTTTCTCGCCGCGCTCTATGAATCCGGACCGGCGAACGCGCGGCTCTGCGCCCTCGCCCTGCTCGACGTCTCTACAGGCGAGTTCCGCACCGCCGAGTATGAAGGCCCCCAGGCGCGCCTCCAGGCCGTCGAAGCCCTCCTCATCGCCGCGCCTGCTGAAGTCCTTTTTGCCCAAAGCGCGGAACTCCCTGATGCCCTCCATCGCATCCCCGCGCGCACCCGCGTTGATGACTGGGTCTGGACCCGCGACTTCGCCGTTCCTTTGATCGAGCGCCAACTGAATGTCCGCTCGCTCGAAGGTTTCGGCCTCGCCCATCATCCTGCGGCCTCCATCGCTGCCGGCGCCGTGCTTCATTACGTCCGCACCACGCAGAAGAACGAAGCGCTGCACATCGACTCCCTCAAGTTCGAGGAGCATTCGACCGCGCTCGAACTTGACCAGGTCACGGTCCGCAATCTCGAACTGGTCGAGCCGCTCTTCGCCGGCCAGAACGACCGCGTTACGCTCTTTCGCACCCTGGACGCCTGCCAGTCGCCCATGGGCAAGCGCCTGCTGCGCGCCACCATCCTGCGCCCGCTCATCGATGCCACTGCGATCGAGGCTCGCTACGAGGCGGTCGCCGAAGCCCACGGCGATCTCGTCCGCCGCGAGGAGATTCGCCGCGCCTTCTCGGGAATCCTGGACCTCGAGCGCCTGCTCGCACGTATCTCGCTCGATTCTGCCGGCCCCCGCGATCTCCGCGCGCTCGCCTCCAGTCTCGCCCGTCTCCCTGCGTTGAAGTCCGCTCTCGATGCCATGAGCGCGGCGCTCTGGCGCCAGCTCGCCGCGCGCCTCGATACCCTCGAGGACATAACCGCCCGCATCGCCGTCACTCTCGTCGCCGAACCTCCGCTCACCCTCGTCGATGGCGGAGCCATTGCCGCCGGTGTCGATGCCGAGCTCGACGAACTGCGCACCATCTCCACTTCAGGCCGCCAGGCCATTGCCGCTATCGAAGACCGCGAACGCCACAGAACCGGCATCGGCTCGCTGAAAGTCCGCTATAACTCCGTCTTCGGCTACTACATCGAAGTTACAAAGGCGAACCTATCGCTTGTGCCCGCCGACTACGAGCGCAAGCAGACCCTGGTCAACGCCGAGCGCTTCACCACCCCCGAGCTCAAAGACTACGAGCGCAAGATCCTCACCGCCCACGACCGCTCTATCGAAATTGAAAAGAGAATCTTTGCCGAGCTGCGCGCCTTCGTCCTTGAAGCCGCCGGCCGCATCCGCCGCTCCTCGACCGCCGTCGCCGAGGCGGATCTGCTGGCCAACTTCGCGCATCTTGCCGCCAGCCGTCGCTACGCGCGCCCCAGGCTCGTTGAAGAGCCCGTCATTGAAGCCGCCGCCGCCCGCCATCCCGTCATCGAGCAGTGGCTTGAAGAGACTCGCGAAGGCAGGTTCATCCCCAACGACGTTTATTTGAACGCATCCGAAGAAGGCCCCGGCCTGCTCCTGATCACCGGCCCCAACATGGGCGGCAAAAGCACCTATCTTCGCCAGGCCGCCATGCTGGTCCTCATGGCGCAGATGGGCAGCTTCGTTCCCGCCGACAGCCTGCGCTATGGCCTCGTCGACCGCATTTATACGCGCATCGGCGCCAGCGACAACGTCGCCCGCGGCCGCTCCACCTTCATGGTCGAAATGACCGAGACCGCCACCATCCTCAACACCGCCACCCGCCGCTCGCTCATCCTCCTCGATGAGATGGGCCGCGGCACAGCAACCTTCGACGGCCTCAGCCTCGCCTGGGCCACCGTCGAGTATCTCCATGCCGAAATCGGCGCGCGCACTCTCTTCGCAACCCATTATCACGAGCTCACCATGCTCGCTGAAAAACTGACCCGCGTGCGCAATCTCCGTGTCGGCGTCAAAGAAGCTGCCGGCAGCATCGTCTTTCTCCACAACATCGAGCCCGGCGCGGCCAGCAAGAGTTACGGCATCGAAGTCGCCCGCCTCGCCGGCCTGCCGCCCGCGGTTATCGAGCGCGCCCGTCACGTCCTGCGCCAGCACGAGAAGCAGGAAAAACAAAACGTGCAGGTCGAGACCGCGCCCGACCCCATGCAGTTGACCATCTTCACCCCGCTCTCGCAGCGCATCGTCGACCGCCTCGAAGCAGTCGACGTCAATGCGCTCACCCCGCTCCAGGCGCTGAATCTGCTCGAAGAACTGCAGCACGAATTGAAGGAGAAAAAGGACTAAAGCATGACCCAGACATTGCGCCAGGCTGCAGGCAGTTTGCTGGTCGTCGGTCTTTCGGGCAAGGAACTCACGGCCCTCGAGTGCGCTTGGCTCAAGCTCATCCGGCCGGCCGGAATCATCCTCTATAAGCGCAACATCGCCGACGCGAAGCAGTCGCGCGCCCTGCTCCAAGAAGCGACCGCGTTCTGCGTTGCCTCCAGTGTCCGCTTCGTTGATGTCGAAGGCGGCACAGTCAACCGCCTCAACGAAGCGCTCGCGCCTATCCCATCCGCGCAGGCCGTTGCCACTGCCAGTCAATATACGGGCAAGCCCGCACTCTGCCAGGAACACGGCGACTTGATCGCCTGCGCCGTCGCCGCCTTTGGCTTCAACACGTCTCTCGCGCCCATGGTCGACTTGGGCCTGCCTGACTCCGCGGAAGTCCTGGGCACGCGCTGCGCCTCGCCCGATCCCGCTGCCGTCATCGACTACGCCCGCAATTTTCTCACCGGTCTTTCATCGCGCGGCATCGTCGGATGCGGCAAGCACTTCCCCGGTCTCGGCGGCGGCGCGCTCGACTCGCATCTCGAAACCCCGGCGATCCAGCGCAGCACGGCCGATCTCTGGCGCGATGACCTCGAGCCCTACCGCGCGCTGCGCGGCCAGTTGCCCATGGTGATGATCAATCACGCCGCCTATCCGCAAACGCCAAGTCGGGATTGTCCCGCAAGCGTCTCCCGTTACTGGATCGAAACCGTCCTCCGCAAGCGCATCGGCTACAGGGGAATCGTTCTCTCCGACGACCTCGAGATGGGCGGCATTCTCAAGTTCATGCCCATCGCCGAGGCCGCCGTCGAAGCCATCCGCACCGGCTCCAACCTGCTCGAAATCTGCCACCATGCCGAGCCCATCCTCGCCGCTTATGAAGCGCTCATCGCCGAAGCCGAGCGATCCTCCGCCTTCGCCAAGCTTCTGCTGGCGCGAGCGCGCGAATCCCAGCGCAAGCGCCTCCGCACCTTCTCCGCTGCTCCGCTGCCTGCTCTCAGCGCCCGCCAATTCGAGGCTCTGCGCAAGCGCATTCAACGCTTCTCTGAGACCATCGCCAAAGCGCAACCCGCCGCGCAGGACACCCTCGCATGAAGCCGAAGCCGATGACCGTGGCCGGCGTCATGAGTGGCACGTCGGCCGACGGCATTGATGTCGCCGTTGTCCGCATCGCGCCCGGCAAGCTGCATCCGCGCCTGACCCTCGTGGCCCATGAAGCCTTCGCCTACCCGCCTGCCCTCCGCTGCGCCGTCCTCGCCGCCATGAACGCAGCCTCCACCTCCACCGCCGAACTGGCGCGCCTCAACTGGCGCCTCGGCCTCGCCTATGCTGAAGCTGTAAGCGCAACCGCCGCGCGTCAAAAGATCAAGCTCGATCTCGTCGGCTGCCACGGCCAGACCCTCTACCATCAGGCCCGTCCTGAGCCGTACCTGAGCCGTCGCTTCGCCTGCACCTGGCAAGCCGGCGAAGCCCAGGCCATCACCGCAAACCTACGCGTCCCGGTCGTCTCCAACTTCCGCCCCGCCGACATGCTCGCCGGCGGACAAGGTGCGCCCCTCGTTCCCCTGCTTGACTACGTGCTCTTCGCCCATCCCCGCCGCGGCCGCGTTCTCCAGAACGTCGGCGGCATCGCCAATCTCACCGCCATTCCCGCCGGCGCCGCGGCCCATCGCGTCATCGCCTTCGACACCGGCCCCGGCAACATGATCATCGACGCGCTGGCTCTGGAACTCTTCGCCAAACCCTTCGACCGCAACGGCCGTTTCGCCGCCGCCGGCGCTGTCCTCGCGCCCGTCCTCAAGAGCGCTCTGCACCATCCATTCTTCCGTCAGAAGCCTCCCCGCACCGCCGGCCGCGAGCAGTTCGGCCGCGAATACGCGGCGGAGTTTCTCGCCGCTTGCCGCCGCCGCGCGAGCAAACCGGAAGACGCTATTGCCACCGCGACTGCGCTTACCGCCGAGAGCATCGCCGCCAGCTATAAACACTACATAGCACCCTCGATGCAACGCCGCCCCGTCGACTTCATCGTCTCCGGCGGCGGCACCCGCAACGCCACGCTCATGGCCATGCTTGCGCAAAAGCTCACCCTGCTCGGCTGCGAACTGGCCACCAGCGAGTCCTTCGGTCTGCCCGCTGAAGCCAAGGAAGCCGCGGCCTTTGCCCTCCTCGCCTGGCAAACCTGGCATCGTCTCCCCGGCAATCTTCCCGCTGCCACCGGCGCCGCAGCTCCCGTCATCCTCGGCCAGGTCACCTATGCGTAAGGCCCTCGCCCTGGCGGCCCTCCTTCTACTCACCGGTTGCCGCGCGGACCATCGCAATCCGCAAACCGTCGTTTTCCTCGTTGAAAGCAGTCCGGCCAACCTCGATCCCCGCATCGGCACCGACGAAGGCTCCGAACACATCGACGCGCTCCTCTTCGACGGCCTCGTCGACCGCGACGCGAGCTTCCGCTACACACCCGCCCTCGCCACCAGTTGGGACCACCCCGATCCGCTCACCTACATCTTCCACCTGCGTTCCGGCATCCGCTTCTCCAACGGCCAGCCCCTCACCGCCCGCGATGTCGTCTGGTCCATCGACTCCATGCGCAACGGCGCCGTCATCTCGCCCAAAGCCGCCAGTTACGCCACCATCGATCGCGTCGAAGCCGCCGGCCCTCTCAGCGTCGTCGTTCACCTCAACCGCCCCGACAACTTTCTCCTCACCAATCTCTCCACTGTCGCCTTCGGTGTCCTGCCTTACGGCAGCGGCGCCAACTTCTGGCGCCATCCCATCGGCACCGGCCCCTTCCGCTTCGTCAGCCAGCGCATCGATCAGGACGTCGTCATCGAGCGCAATCCCTACAGCTGGCAGCCCGAGCCGAAAATCGCCCGCGTGCGCTTCGCCGTCGTGCCCGACGCCATCACCATGGCCCTCGAACTTGAAAAAGGCTCCGCCGACATCGAAGTCAACTCCCTCCCCTACGACGTCCTGCCCGTGCTCGCCCGGCGGTCCAACCTGGCCGTCGACGACTCCCCCGGCACCGAGATTCAATATCTGGCCTTCAACACCCGCGACCCCATCCTCAGCCACGCGCGCGTCCGCCAGGCCATCGCCTGCGCCATCGACCGCGGCCTCATCATCCGCACCCTCATGGGCGGCTACGCACGGCCCGCGGTCAGCCTGCTGCCGTCCACACACTGGGCCTGGACCGGCGACGTCCCGCGCTACCCCTACGATCCCGCCCGCGCCAACCAGCTCCTCGACCAGGCCGGCTACAAGCGCGGCCCCGGCGGCATCCGCTTTCATCTCACTATGAAGATCAGCAACGACCAGAACACCCGCCTGTTGGCCATCGTGCTCCAGCAGCAGTTGGCCCGCGTCGGAATCGCCCTCGCCCTGCGCAGCTACGAGTTCGCCACCTTCTACTCCGACGTCACCCGCGGCGCCTTTCAGATGTACTCGCTCCACTGGGTCGGCGGCAACGAAGAGCCCCAGATCTTCACCTACGTCTTCTCTTCGGCAAGCTTCCCGCCCAGGGGCGCCAACCGCGGCCGCTACTCCAACCCGCGCCTCGACGCATTGCTCGAGGACGCTGCCCAAAACGGGGACTTCGCCCGCCGCCGCGCCGATTACATGCAGGTCCAGCAGATTCTCGCCCGCGATCTTCCTTCCATCAACCTCTGGTACCTCGACACCGTCGTCGTCCACACCCGCCGGCTCACCAACGTGATTCCTTCCCCCTCCGGCAGCTACCGGTTTCTCGAAACGGCAACGCTCACCGCCAATTGAGGCGGTCGTGCCATCGCGGCATCCGCCATCCCAACCGTCCCTTTACCGCTTTGCCCAGCCCCTTCCCTGTCAATCCCTTAAGCCACGTTTAAGCCCGCGCTCCACGCCGCAAAACCTGGTTCAACCTTTTGCCCCACTGCTTCGTCTACCCCAATAGTGAACAGCTTTGCACCCTGAATAGCCGGATTTCGGCCCGTACAGAGCTTGGTTGTGGAGAGTTTGGTTATGGATGGCAGGACAGCAACTCGCATTCGAACAGTCTTTCGGCCCCTGGCGTCTCTGGCGATGCTGACCTCGCTCCTCGCCATACCGGCGATCCATGCCCAGGCGCCCCAAAAGTTCCTCGGCGCCATCACCGCCGTCAACGGCAACTCCCTCACCGTGAAAACCGCCTCGGGCGATGTCCATCAGTTTGATGTCCCGGCTTCCGCCTCCATACGCCGCATCGAGCCCGGCCAGACCTCGCTCAGCGGCGCCGTCACCATCCCGTTAAGCGACCTGGCTGTCGGCGACCGTCTGCTCGTGCTCCTCAGCACCTCAACGCCTGCCGGCGCCACGCCTCAAGCGTCTGAAATCATCGCCATCAAACACGAAGACGTCGTCAAGAAGCAGGAACAGGAAAGCGCGGCATGGGCTGAGGGTTTCGGTGGCCTCGTCAAAAGTGTCGATCCCGCCAGCGGCACCATCGTGCTCGCCGCCGGCGCAGGCCTCTCCACCAAGACCATCACCATCCATACCACGCCGTCCACCGTCCTCAAGCGCTATGCGCCCGCCAGTGTCAGTTATGCCGAGGCGCAGCCCGCCCCCATCACCGCCATTCATCCCGGCGATCAGCTGATGGCGCGCGGAGCCAAAAACGCCGACGGCGCCGGAATGGATGCCGTCGAGGTTGTCTCCGGCTCCTTCCGCAACATCTCCGGGCTCATCTCTTCCGTCAATCCGGCCAACTCCACCATCACCGTCAAGGACCTGCTCACCAAGAAGGATGTCACCATCGACATTCCCGCCACCGCTCAGATGCGCAAGCTGCCCGAGCGTATGGCGCAGTTCCTCGCCGCGCGGCTTAAAGGTGAGGCCCCGGCTGGCGGCCGCGGCCAGATGGCTCGTGAAGAAAACAGCGGCGGACAAGCTGGCATGCGCCACGAAGGCCCGGGCGGTGAGGGCCAGCACGCCGCCTTTACTTCGCAGCAGATTCTCGACCGTGCCCCCGAAATCAAGTTTGCCGATCTGGCAAAAGGCGACGCTGTCATGCTCGTCGCAACCCAGGGCACCAGTGAAGTAACGGCCATTACGCTCGTGGCGGGCGTAGAACCCCTCCTCGAAGCTCCGCAAAGCTCCGACCTCCTCGCCAGTTGGAGCATGAACAGCGGCAGCGGAGCCGCCGAGAGCGCGGGGACGCCGTAAATCTACCGGCTTTTTCTGTCATTGACTCGTTTTTCTGGCCATTCAAATCAAGTGAGGGTGACGTGTATCCAAAACTGCACTGCTTTATACATCTCGCAATCGCCTTGGCGCTCGGATTCGCGGGCTTCGCGGCCCACGCCCAGGGCCCTGCGTCCGCTTCCTCCGCCGCCGCGGCCGTCCACGGCCACGTAGCCGACCCCAGCGGCGCCCGCGTCCCCGGAGCTACTGTCACCGTGACCAACGCCCTGGGAGTTGCCGTCAAGTCCGCCACTGCCGACGCCACCGGCGACTACACCATCACCGGCCTCGCGCCCGGCAACTACATCGTTGAAGTCCAGATGCCCGGCTTCGCCCTCTTCACATCCCCCACCTTCGCACTCGCCGCCGGGGAGTCAAAACACGTCGACGTGGCCCTGGCCATCGCGGTCGCCCAGCAGCAGGTCGAGGTCGCCAGCGAAGGCGGCCCGTCCGTGAGCACTGAAGCCAGCGCCAATACCAACGCCATCGTTCTCAAGGGCAAAGATCTCGACGCTCTCTCCGACGACCCCGATGAGCTCTCCAGCGAGCTCCAGGCCCTCGCCGGCCCCGCCGCCGGCCCCAACGGCGGCCAGATTTATATCGACGGTTTCACCGGCGGCCAACTGCCGCCCAAATCCGCCATCCGCGAGATCCGCATCAATCAGAACCCCTTTTCCGCCGAGTTCGATCACATCGGGTTCGGACGTATCGAAATCCTGACCAAGCCCGGCGCGGACCGTCTGCGCGGCAGTTTCTATTACTCCGACAGCAACGCAGCGCTCAACTCGCGCAATCCTTTCTCCGACAACAAGCCCAATTTCTCGTCGCAGATGTTCAGCGGCAACGTGGGCGGCCCGCTCAACAAGCGGACCTCCTACTATCTCGATTTCGAGCGCCGCGACATCACCGATAACGCCGATATCAACGCTCTCGAATTGAATCCTCCTTACACCAGCCTCAATCCGTTCCAGTACCAGACCGCGGTGATCACGCCCAATACGCGGACCGATTTCAATC
>DATJMU010000155.1:0-3269 GCA_035508555.1 Occallatibacter sp.
GCAGCACGGGTTTTTCCACCGAGAACTGACCCATGTTCGAACCTCGCCCCCTTGGCCTAGGCAGGGGGCATCGGAGTGATCGACATGGAGTTATTGAGCGTCATCCGGCGCTGGCGATATCGGGATCATTTCTCGATCCGGGAGATATCGCGTCGCACCGGGCTGTCGAGGAACACGGTCCGCAAATACCTGCGCACGGACAGCGTCGAGCCGCAGTTCAACGTCCCTGATCGGCCAAGCAAGCTTGACCCCTATGCCGACAAGCTGGCGCAGATGCTGCGCCAGGAGGCGGGGAAGTCACGCAAGCAGAAGCGGACGATCAAGCAATTGCACGCCGATTTGAGCGCGTTGGGCTATGACGGCTCCTATAATCGCGTGGCGGCCTTCGCCCGCGACTGGAAGGCCGCCCGGCAACGAGAACAGAAGACCAGCGGTCGCGGCGTTTTCGTACCGCTGGCGTTTCAGCCCGGCGAGGCGTTTCAGTTCGACTGGTCGGAAGATTGGGCGATCATCGGCGGCGAGCGGACCAAGCTGCAAGTCGCCCACTTCAAGCTCTCCTATAGCCGCGCCTTCATTCTCCGGGCCTATCCGCAGCAGACCCATGAGATGCTGTTTGACGCCCATAACCACGCCTTCCGGGTGCTCGGCGGCGTGCCGCGGCGGGGCGTCTTCGACAACATGCGAACCGCGGTCGACAAGGTTGGGCGCGGCAAGGAGCGTCAGGTCAACGCGCGGTTCTCGGCCATGGTCGGCCACTTCCTGTTCGAAGCCGAGTTCTGCAATCCGGCCTCCGGGTGGGAGAAGGGGCAGATCGAGAAGAACGTCCAAGACGCGCGCCATCGGCTCTGGCAGCCCATGCCGAACTTTGCCTCCCTGGAGGCGCTGAACGACTGGCTGGAGAGGCGCTGCCGGGAGTTGTGGACCCAGACGCCGCACGGCTCACAACCGGGCATGATCTCCGACGCCTGGGCTGAAGAGATCCAGAGCCTGATGCAACTTCCCCGTCCCTTTGACGGCTTCGTCGAATACGCCAAGCGCGTATCGCCGACTTGCCTCATCCATCTGGAGCGCAATCGCTATAGCGTGCCGGCGTCCTTTGCCAATCGACCGGTCAGCGTGCGGGTGTATCCAGACCGCATCGTCGTCGCCGCCGAGGGGCAGATTGTCTGCGAGCATCGACGGGTCTTCGTTCATTCCCACGGTCGGATGAAGGGCGCGACGGTTTACGACTGGCGGCATTATTTGGCAGTCATCCAGCGCAAGCCTGGGGCCTTGCGGAATGGCGCGCCTTTCGCCGAATTGCCCCCGGCCTTCCGGGCCCTGCAACAGCGCATGCTCAAGACGCCAGGCGGCGACCGCGAGATGGTCGAGATTCTCGCCCTGGTCCTTCAGCATGACGAGCAGGCCGTGCTCGCCGCCGTGGAGCTGGCGCTGGAGGCGGGCGCTCCGACCAAGACGCATATCCTGAACCTGCTGCACCGCCTGGTCGATGGCAAACCGATCGATCCACCGCCGGTAAGGGCGCCACAGGCCCTGACGCTGACCACCGAGCCGCAGGCTAATGTCGAGCGCTACGACGCGCTACGCCGCCTCAGGGAGGCGCGCCATGCGTCATAATCCGGCCGCCGGTGCGATCATCATCATGTTGCGAAGCCTCAAAATGCACGGCATGGCTCAAGCCGTCGGCGAGTTGACCGAGCAAGGCTCCCCGGCCTTCGAGACTGCGCTGCCCATCCTGTCCCAGCTCCTGAAAGCGGAAACGGCCGACAGGGAGGTCAGGTCGACGGCCTACCAGCTCAAGGTGGCGCGCTTCCCGAACTATCGCGACCTCGCCGGCTTCGACTTCGCCAGCAGTGAGGTCAATGAGGCGCTCGTGCGTCAGCTCCACCGCTGCGAGTTCCTGGAAGACGCCCACAACGTCGTCCTGGTCGGCGGACCCGGAACGGGGAAGACGCATCTCGCCACCGCCATCGGCGTTCAGGCCATCGAGCATCACCGCAAGCGCGTCCGGTTCTTCTCAACCGTCGATCTCGTCAACGCCCTCGAGCAGGAAAAGCTCTACGGAAAGGCCGGACAGATCGCGGGCCGGCTGGCCTACTCCGATCTCGTCGTCCTCGACGAACTGGGCTACCTGCCGTTCAGCGCCTCCGGCGGAGCCTTGCTCTTCCACCTGTTGAGCAAGCTCTACGAGAAAACCAGCGTCATTATCACGACGAATCTCGGCTTCGGCGAATGGGCCGCCGTCTTCGGAGACCCCAAGATGACGACGGCGCTGCTCGACCGCCTCACCCACCGCTGCCACATCCTCGAAACCGGAAACGACAGCTTCCGCTTCAAAAACAGCTCGGCGAAAGCCGCCAAACCCCCAAAGGAGAAATCCAAAAACTTGACGAACCCCTGACCCCAAAACCATCATCAAGCCGGGTCAGTTCTCAATGGAAATCCCGGGTCAATTCTCGGCGGAAATCGACAGCGAGGAAGCAGAGAAGCGGTCGAGGAAGCGAATGGAGGACGCCATAGTCATCTCGGCAAGCGTGCGCAGCCGTCACTACGGCAACCTGTCCGGCGGTCTTGCGCCGTTGCCTGGAGTGGCACGGGTCCGGGCATTGGAGGCCATACATATGCCGAGAGTGGCCGTGCGCCCGCTACTATCTTCTCTCTGTCGCTTCCCCCATGCTTCCCCGGTTTCGCCGAGCCGGGCGGGGAAGCAAAAAACGGCCCCGAAGGACCGTTCTAAGCAACTCATTTCCTTAAGAGAACTTGGAGCGGGCGAAGGGATTCGAACCCTCGACCCCAACCTTGGCAAGGTTCGGAACCGATTAGATCCTCACCATCGCAATTTTCCGGGCTTGCCGTCCCGCCGCAACTGCGACGCTTTAAGATTCCATCCCCTTCATCACAATGCTTGTAGCTTCACCGACACGGCTGGTCTTCACAATCTGTCATCATTTCATGAATTGCTTTCGCTACTTTGTCGGTCGCCGCAACCAGCACAGTGTCGAGGTGGTGGACATAACGACTGGTGATCGATCCTGCTGAATGACCTAGCATTGCAGCGATGGTGGACTCGGTGAAGCCTAAGTCTCCCGCCACTGAGGCAAACGAATGTCTTAGCGTGTGCGGCGTAACACGTTGTAGTTTGGCTCTTTGCACGATCCGCTTCCAAGCGCGGGGCATGCCGCCGAACGCTTCCCCGCTTCGCATGGGCGCCAGCACGTAGGGACAGCTCAATTTCTTTTCAATCTTCGAGAGGCAGTCAAGAACTGCCC
>DATJMU010000156.1:0-14792 GCA_035508555.1 Occallatibacter sp.
CGGGTGTGCCCGCAGGAATCGCAATGCGAAGCCACCTGCGTGGTTGGCAACAAGCTGCAGCCGGTGGCGATCGGCCGATTGGAACGGTTCGTGGCCGATTGCGGCATGGGGAGAGGATGGGATGAGCCACCCATCGTGGCCGGCGCGCGGAAGAAGGCCGCGATCATCGGATCCGGCCCGTCGGGCCTGGCCTGCGCCGGCGATCTCGCGAGAAACGGCGTGAGCGTAACGATTTTCGAAGCGTTGCATGTCGCCGGCGGCGTGTTGAAGTATGGAATTCCCGAATTCCGTCTGCCTGATGTGATTATCGACGCCGAAATCGAGAATCTGAAGAAGATGGGCGTGGAGATCCGGCTCGACACCATCATTGGAAAGCTGTTCACGATCCCTCAGCTCTTCAGCGAAATGGGCTACTCGGCCGCGTTCGTGGGCACGGGCGCCGGATCGCCGAAGTTTGCCGGAATTCCCGGCGAAGCGTTTAACGGCGTCTTTTCCGCCAACGAATTCCTGACCCGCGTCAACCTGATGCGCGCCTACCTTGCCGACGAGTACGACCAGCCCGTCTACGACTGCCGCGATCGCGAAGTGGTGGTTGTCGGCGGCGGCAACACGGCCATGGATGCCGCGCGCACCGCGCGGCGCCTTGGTGCGCGCGCGGTCTCGCTCGTCTACCGCCGTTCCCAGGCCGAGATGCCGGCCCGCGCCGAAGAGGTCAGGCACGCCCGTCAGGAGGGCATCGAGTTTCGCATGTTGACCAGCCCCATCGAGTTCCTGGGCGACGCGAGGGGCTGGCTTACGGCGGCGCGCTGCGTCCGCATGGAACTGGGCGCGCCCGACGCGAGCGGCCGGCGCAGTCCGGTCAAGATCGACGGTTCCGAGCACACACTGCCCGCGCAGGTGGCCATCATCGGCGTTGGCGCCACCGCCAATCCGCTGATCCAGAGCACCACCCCCGATCTCAAGACCAACGCGCGCAACTATATCGTCGCCGATCCCGAAACCATGCGCACCTCCAAGCGGGGCGTCTTCGCCGGCGGCGACATTGTCACCGGCGGTGCCACCGTGATTCTCGCCATGGGCGCCGGCCGCAAAGCTGCCGCGTCGATCCACGCGTTCCTGGCGACAAACGTCTGGTAGGCTTCTGCGGCTTGCCGCAATCGGCGTGCCGGGGAATCGTCGAGCATGTGGGGGGAGGGTCAGTCCACGGTCAGAACCAGCTTTCCCAAGTGGCTGGACTCTTCCATGCGCCGCAGGACCTCCCGCGCGCGCGACCACGGGAACTGCTCATATACAGGCCGAAGCGCCGCCAGCGATATCGCCCGGTTCATCTCGACGAAATCCTGGCGCGATCCCACATACATTCCATGAACGCGCACCATCTTGTGCAGAATCGAAGGAATTGGAATCGCCTCCGCTACTCCGGAGAGCACGCCGATCATGGCGACGGTTCCCCCCGTGCGAACGGCCTTGAGCGAGCGCGCCAGGGTGCCTGCGCCGCCTACCTCGACCACCAGGTCCACGCCCTCGCCGTTGGTCTGTTCCAGCGCCCAGCGGTCCCAGTCGGGCCTTTCCCGGTAGTTGCAGCAGGCGTCCAGGCCCAGTTCGCTGGCCCGCTTCAGCTTCTCTTCGCTGCCGGAGATGCCGATTGCGCGCGCGCCTCGCAGCCTGGCAAACTGCAGCGCGAAGATGGAAACGCCTCCCGTTCCCTGGATCAGCACCGTTTCCCCGGGCTTCAGGCTGGCCGCGGACAGCGCGTTCCAGGCGGTCACCGCCGCGCAGGGCAGCGTGGCCGCCTCTTCGAAGCTCAGGTGCGCGGGCAGCCGCACCAGGCCGCTCTCTTTCAGCACAATACGGTCGGCCAGCACTCCGTCGATGTCCCCGCCCAGAGCGCCTTTGGTCCTGGCAGCGGTCGGCGGACCGTCGAGCCAGTTCTGCATGAAGATGCCGGCCACGCGGTCGCCGGGCTGGAACGCCGTCACGCCCTCGCCGGCCGCAAGCACCTCGCCCGCACCATCCGAACAGGGGATACGCGGGAGCTTGAGGTGGGGGTTATACAGGCCCTTCACCATCATCAGATCGCGAAAATTCAGCGAGACCGCGCGGATTCCCACCAGAACTTCGCCGCGCCCGGCCACAGGCGTCGGGCGTTCGACAAACTCCAGGGAATCAATGCCGAAGGAAGAAATCTGCCAGGCGCGCATGCGCTCTTACTCCTTGATCGATCGTATCCAGGACCAGTTTTCGGGACGACTTTCCACAAATCCACCGTAAAATAAAGACAGATCTCGCGATTCAAGAAAGTACACGCATGGAGGAGCAGATGGCAAATGCGCTGGAGCTTTCCGAAGGCGGCCTCGGCGAGGGCTTTGTGAACGAGGAAGTCCGACGGACGGCGGAACTGCATCGCGCCGAGCAGACACGGCGGCGTCAGTCACTCAACCTGCAGCGGGAGAACATTCTTTCGCAGCGTACGTCGCATCCGGCCCGCCGCGTGGCCCTGGAGGCGGCGTTGCAGCAGATCGAGGCGCAGATCGCCGCGCTCGGTTAGCGCGGGCCCCTGTCAGCCGGTTGCCGGCCATTCGACCGAAGGGCGAGCCCGACGGTCCAGTTGGCCGGGGGAAATGCTGTTGTTTCGGGCCAGGCCGGGTTGTTCGTGGTTTCCTTCTCGATCCTGGATATTGGCCGGTCGTTGCTCCCATCGCAGGCTCTCCGGCGGCTTGATATAGGTATAATTTTTTAAGTTCCCGGCCATTCCATCGATGATCCATAGGGCAGCAAGTAATCGGCACCGAAAGGATGATCGAATGGATTTTGACACAGCAATTCACGCGCACGTGCGTCCGAGGTCAAAGCTGGCCCCCGTATCTCGCAAAACCGGATCGCAGCCTGAACGCCGCGGAGGTCGGGCAGGAAAACCGGTGTGAGCTGGGGCAATGGTTGAGCGTCGAGGGACACAAGCATTTGAGTTCTTCGGGGTTCCAGAAGCTTTGCGCCGACCACGCGCGTTTTCACCGTGCCGTCGCCGATGTGGTCCGCAAGGCCGGCTCCGGCCGGAAGGTCAGCGAAGAGATCGCCCTCCGGCCAAAGAGCGAATACGCCGCTGCCTCCGGCGCGATTGTGAATGATCTGATGAAGCTGACGGTCGCTGCGTAGCGGCGGGACCCCAGGGTACTCTCACCAGGGGCGCGTTGAAAGAGTGTTCAGTCGCCGGCGGACGGTTGCGGGCCACGCTTTGGCAGGGGCCGGGCCCGCAAACCCCGCCGGCGTCACCTTAAGACGCGCCTTGCGGTTACTCTTCGCGGTGAAAGAGCAGGGAGTTGGCCTGGTTGACCGGTGTCATCAGCACGTGGGCGATGTTCACGTGCGCGGGCTGCTTCACGGCCCAGAGGATCGCGCTGGCCACATCCTCGGCCGCCAGCGGCGTAATGCCGGTGTAGACTTTGGCCGCGCGCTGGGTATCCCCGCGAAAGCGGACCAGGCTGAAATCCGTCTCCACCGCGCCCGGATCGATGCAGGTGACCCGCACCGGCGTTCCCAGCACATCCTGGCGCAGCCCATCGTTGAGCGAGTGCACGGCCGCCTTGGTTGCGCAATAGACGGAGCCGCCGGGATAGGGCAGCAGCCCCGCGGTCGAGCCCAGGTTCACGACGTGCCCGCTCCGGCGCACCACCATTCCCGGCACCACCGCCCGCGAAACGTAGAGCAGGCCCTTGATGTTGGTGTCGATCATCTCTTCCCAGTCTTCCACGCGGCCCATGTAGAGTTTGTCCAGCCCGCGGCTCAGGCCGGCGTTGTTCACCAGGACTTCGATCTCCGCCCACTCCGCAGGCAGATCGTCGATGGCCGTCTGCACAGCGTGGCGGCTGCGCACGTCCAGGTCGATCGAGTGCACGGCCTCCGCGCCCCGCTCCAGCGCCTGCGAAGCCACCTCGGCCAGTTTGCCTGCCCGCCGCGCCGCCAGCAGCAGCCGCGCGCCTTCGCCGGCAAAGGCCAGCGCGGTGGCCGCGCCGATGCCCCCGCTCGCGCCTGTAATCAAGACGATCTTTCCCTTTAGACTCATGGCTCTATCCTAGCCAATCGAGAGATCTTCGGCCCCGTGCTTGTCACGCTATGTGAAACGCCGTTCCGTCTTCCACCCCTTCACGCTGTGGCGTGTCCCGTTAATACCTCCACGAACTCGTGTCCGCTCCCGGAGGCGCCGTGGCCAGCATGTGCTCCACCATCTGCGGCAACACCCGCTGCGCCCAGGTGCCGTTGTTCTCCTGCATCGTGTACTCGGCCGGTCCGCCCGTGTAGCAGTGCGGCATCCCCGGCCCGTACTGGAAGGTCGCGTCGGAGTGAGGGTTCCGGGTCGCCTCCAGCTGGTTCTGCAGCATGTGCACGGCGTTGTTCAGAAAGTAGGTATCGCCGTCGCCTACCGCAAAGTGCAGCTTGCCTTCGAGCTTCGGCCCCAGCGTCGGCCAGTCCCGCTTCAGGATCGCCGCCAGGTCGTAGTGATCGTGCCAGTACGCAACTACGCTCTTGTCGATCGCGCCCGTCATCGGGTCAATCACCTGCGCCGGGTAACCATCCGGTCCCGCCGGCGAAAACACCGCCTGCCAGATGTCCCACTGGTCCGTGGATCGCCCATGCGTTCCCAGCACGTACTCGTAAGCATACTCGCCGCGCATCTCCGCGATGATGCTCCCGTCGGGCTTGCGGTCGCCCGCAATCGGAATCTCGGCGAACTCCCCCGCGCGCTCGAAGGCGTCGGTGTCCTCATAGAGATCGACGTTCTGGTAGGCGTGGAAATCGACGGGGTCCGGGCACGCCACCCACGCCCCGTTGTACTCGTCGGGATAAAAGACCTGGGTCGCGAAGGCCTCCCATCCGCCCGTCGATCCGCCAAAGGTCGCGTGCGCCCAACCCTCCGGAATCGCGCGGTACTTCTTCTCGATCGCCGGCAGCAGCTCCTCGTTGATCGCCGTACCGTACGGCCCCACATTCGCCGAGTTCACGTCGTACGAGTCGTCGTAATAGGGGTTGGCGTTCTGCACGTAGACCATGATCACCCGCGGCAGCCGCCCCGAGGTCCAGTCCTGGAAGAACTCATAGCCGTACTTCTCGCGCCGGTAGTTCAGGGACTTCGGATCGGGCTGCGCAGTCACGAACGGCTCGGGCCCGAACCCCGGGTGAAAGTGGTCCTGGTAGACGACCAGCGGAAAGTGCGCGTCCGGATGTGCGTCGAAGCCGTCGGGCAGCAGGATCCACGCGCCCAGGTAGACATCGCGCCCCCAGAATCTGCTCAGAATCGGGCTGCGAAAGCGCATGTACTTGAGCCATCTGTCGGCCGGCGCCCGTCTGGCCAGAACTTCGGGGTCCTCGTCGGTGCCCGCGATGGGCGGAACCGTCTGGTCGAGCGTGAGCCTGATTGTAGCGCCCGCCTTGGGATCGAAGTGCACCTTCACCGGCTTATCGAAGGGATTGCCCGGCTTGCGGTTCCAGTGCTGTCCCTCGCCCTTGTCGGGCGGCAGCCACACCGTCTTGCCGGACGCAAGATGGAACTCCTCGTAGACGTTGAAGACCGCCTGTACGTAGTAGTCGCCGGCGTCCAGATCGTCGAGCGAGCGCCGCGGATAGCCGAAGGTCTTCGCGTCCACTTCAATCGGCGTGCCCGGGGCAAGTTTCTCTACGTCCACGCCAAAACCCTGGGCGGAAAGGTAGTCCTCGTTCAACTGAAAGCGCGGTTCGGGCCGATCCTTCCTGGCGAACACCACCACCAGGCGGCCCGTCAGCGGCTGGGTCGCCGGGATCGTCACTTCGATCTTTTGCGCGCGGCAGAAGAGGGCAGGGAACAGCACCACGATGGCAGCCAGCAGAGAGGATTCGCGCATGAGCGGCGGGGAACTCCTTGGATTCCGCCAGTCTAACATCGCGTTTTGGGGATCGTAACTCAGAGTAGTGGGGCATTTTGAAGGATACCGGCCTTAGCCCCCCGGGAAACCACTTCGTTTTCAAATTGACTCATTGCCTGATTCGGGCATCGCGCTCCCGGCGGCCCCAGGGGTCGCATGGACTCTATACGGTACCGCGCCGCTGCGCCATACGGTACTGACCGACAGCCCAGTCTTCTTCGTCGAGGCCGATCCTGTGGGCCTCGGCGAAGATTGCGGCCATCTCGTCGGCCAGGCTCAGCCGGCAACCGTGCGCAGCGGCCGCCTCGCGCAGAAGGCGCAGATCTTTCGCGCCCAGCGCCACCGTCGCCCCCGGCTGCTCCGGCGGATGCAGGATCGTCTTCGAATAGGCCGCATAAAACGGCGACTGAAACAGCGCGCTGTTTACGGTCTCGGCGAAGACCTCCGGATCGACCCCCTGCGCCGCCACATACACAAACGCCTCGCTCAGCGAGTGCACCATGGCGCTGATCAGAAAGTTCCCGCCCAGCTTCACCGCGTGGGCCTGGCTGGGCCTGCTGCCCACCACCGTAATTCCGCGCGACATCGCCTCCAGCAGCGGCCGCGCCTTCTCCACGGCAGCCTGCGCGCCGCCGGCCACGATCCACAATCGCCCGTCAGCGGCCACGTTCGGCCGCCCAAAGACCGGCGCCGCCACAAACTCCTGGCCTCGCCGCGCGTGCTCCGCGGTCAGCCGCTCGCTCATGGCTGCGCTGATCGTCGAGCACGAGATGTGCAGCGTGCCCCGTGAGATCTCGTCCATCAATCCGCCCGTGCCAAAGAACACGTCTTCATAGGCCGCATCGTCAAAGAGCATGGTGATCACGGCCTCGGCCCCCAGCTCTGCCTCCGCCGGCGTCCCCGCCGCGATGGCGCCTTCGCGGATCAGCGGCTTGGTGCGTTCCTCGCTGCGGTTCCACACGCGCAGTTCGTGCCCCGCCCCCAGCAGCTGCAGCGCCATCGCCGTTCCCATCTTGCCCAATCCCAAAAAGCCAATCTTCATCCGTGTCCTCTCAGCCCGGCGACCTGAACTCTCCTCATCATGATATTTGCCTGCTGCCAAGGGTTTCTCACTGACCCCTGACCCCTGACCACTGATCCCTGACCACTGACGTTACACTGTCTCCATGGCGCTTTGGAAAATCATCCTTCTTGCCATTGTGCAAGGTCTTGCGGAACTCCTGCCCGTTTCGAGCTCCGCCCACGTCGTGGTGGCGGAAAAGCTGATGGGCCTCAACCCTACGGCTCCGCAGATGACGCTGCTCCTGGTCATGCTTCACACCGGCACCATGTTTGCCGTCATCGTCTACTTCTGGCGGATGTGGATGCGCACCTACTTCTCCAGCGCCGAAACCTTCTGGCGGTTCTTCGTGCAGGCCCTCTGGGCCACGTTCCTTACCGGCGCCATCGGCGAGGCCCTCAAGGTCCTCATCGAGAAGACCTACTTCCACAGCGCGCCCAAAGCCCAGATCGAGATGCTCTTCGGCCAGCTTCAGATCATCGGCCCGGCTCTGTTTGCCGTGGGCATTCTCATCCTGGTCTCCGGCCTCGTCGAGCGCCGCCAGGAGATCACCGGCTTCAAGTCTTCTGCCGAACCGCTCGACCTGCGCCAGGCCGGCTGGATGGGCATCTTCCAGGGACTCGCCCTGCCGTTCCGCGGCTTCTCCCGCTCCGGCTGCACCATCTCCATCGGCATGATGACCGGCGCGGCCAAGGACACGGCCGAGCGCTTCAGCTTCGCCCTGGCCGTCATCATTACGCCCGTCGTCGATGCCATGGAGCTGCACCGCCTGATCAAAGCCGCGCACGCCTCGGCCGGCACGGGCGCGCCCATCAACCTGCATGCCTCCATCGTCTCCAGCCTGCTGGGCGCGGTGTTCGCCTTCTTTGCCGGCCTGCTCGCCCTCAAGTGGCTCAGCAGCTGGCTCGAGTCCGGCAAGTGGCACTGGTTCGGCATCTACTGCATCGTCGCTTCCGGCGTGGTGTTTTATCTGCACACACGGGGGTTCTGAGGTGGCGATTCGACCCCGCGCCGTACACTAAGAGCTTCATGCTCCAGACCGTGCGCGCAACTCGCTATGTGGTGCCCTTGCGCGAAGGGGGATCGCTGCCCGCTGTGGTCGAGGCCGACGATCTTGGACTCTATGTAGTCAAGTTTCGCGGAGCCGGCCAGGGCTCCATGGCTTTGGTTGCGGAGCTGTTGGCAGGCGAGATCGGCCGCGCCCTCGGCCTGCTTGTTCCCGAGATCGTCTTCGTCCAGATCGATTCGGCCCTCGGCCGCAACGAACCCGACGCCGAGATTCGCGAACTGGTCAAAAAGAGCCAGGGCTTGAACCTGGCTCTCGATTTTCTGCCCGGTGCCGCGATGTTCGACCCCGCTGCGCGCGATAGCGCCCCGCAGGAGGTCGCTTCGCTGGCGGTATGGTTCGATGCCTTTACCCAAAACGTCGATCGCACCCCGCGCAATGCCAATCTGCTGGTTTGGCATCGGAAGCTCTACTTCATCGACCATGGCGCAGCGCTCTATTTTCATCACGACTGGGCCACCATGCCGGCCAGGATCGAGTCGCCGTTCCCCGAGATCCGGCAGCATATCCTGCTGCCCTGGGCCTCCGGTATCGAACAGGCGGCCGCCGAGGCCCACGCCCGCCTCACCGGGCAGGTGTTCGAGGAGCTCGCCCGACAGGTTCCGGACGTGTGGTTGGAGCAAGTGGTCCCGGGCCTGAATGCCGCGCAGATGCGCGCCGCCTACGTCGACTTTTTCCTGCGACGCCTGCGGGCTTCGCATATCTTCGAACAGGAGGCGATCCGCGCCCATGCCCGCCTCGTTTGATTATGCGATCGTTCGCGTGGTGCCGCGCGTGGAACGGCAGGAGTTCATCAACGCCGGGGTGATTGTGTTTTGCCTTGAAAAGCGTTACCTGGCCGCGCGGATTCGCTTGAACGAGGAGCGCCTCAAGGCGCTCTGGCCCGAAGTTGACGCCGGCCTGGTGCGCGATCATCTGCGCGCCATCGCGCGCATCTGCGAGGGGGATCAGGCCGCCGGCCCCATCGCGAGCCTGTCGCAGCGGGAGCGGTTCCATTGGCTCACCGCCGAGCGCAGCACGCTGATCCAGATGTCGCCCATGCACTCCGGCCTTTGCGATTCGACGGATGATCTCCTCGACCGGCTCGAGAAACAGTTCCTTCTGAACTGACGGACTTCCTCACAGCTTTTCCAGCAGGATGGTTCCCCGCTCCGCGCCTTCAACGCTCCCGCTCAGCACGGTACTCTGCCCAATCTCCGTCATGGTCAGGATCAGCGCGTCGCTGGCCGACGGGTCCTTGCGCACCAGGTCCGGCTCCGGCGCGCCGTTGAGCAGCAACTGCGCCTGGCTGATCCCCGTCACCCTGCCGCCGGTGGGGATGAAGCGCACCCGGTACTGCGTCGCCGCCGTAATGCTCTTGGTCAGGTCCACTTTGAACTGGTAGTGGTCCCAGCTTCCTGCCGTATCGGGCGCCCAGAACTCCGCCGTCGCGTCCCAGTCCGCCGGCGGGGCAGCGCCCGTGTCGAACGCCGCAAACCGTCGGATGTGCGGCCCTCCCTGGGTCTCTGTCACCACCAGCCGCAGCGCCGGGCATGTGATCGGCCCCACCGGCACAATCCGCTTGTGGCCGATCGAACTCCCGGTGTAAAGCGCGGTCCAGCCGTCCTGCGCGCGGGCCTCCAGGCGGAAGGCGCGCACCCGCTGCCCAAACCGGCAATCCTCCTCGAGGATCACGTGGTCTACCCGGCCGGCCTTCGCCAGATTGAGCTCGAGCCTGTTGCCGGTGCCCGCCGTCTCGCCGGCGCTCCGCCCAAACCGCCGCCCCAGCTCCGCGCCGAACTCCTTTACCCGCGCAAAATCCTCATCGGCGATATGCCCGTTGCGGTTCGGCGGCACGTTCAGCAAGAGCTGCGCTCCCCGGCCCACCGACCGGTAATAGACCGACAGCAACTGGTCGAACGTCAGAAGGTTCTTGACATTGGTGGTGCTCCAGAACCAGTACGGCCGACGGATGGAAACGTCGCACTCCACCGGCACCCACGCGCCGCCGTCCGGGTCGCTGTCGATGGCCGTGGAAACCCCGCTGCGCGCCTCGGCCACGCTCTCGGCGTCCCACAGTGGGTACGGCGCAAAGCCATCCTCATTGCCCACCCACCGGATGGTCGCGCACGGCCCCTGAAAGATGACGGCGTCGGGCGCGTAGGTGTCCAGAATGTCCGAGACCGGCACCACCAGGGAGCCGTCGAACCAGACCTCGACCATCCGCCCGTAGCGGCTCAGCACCTCCGTCAGCTGCTCCCGGTACATCGCGTTGTACGCGTCCTGCTTCGCCGGGTCCTTGCACACGCCGCCCGTGCCGGCACCGAAGTTCTCGTCGCGCGGCGAAAGATACACTCCCATGCGCAGCCCGTACTTCCGGCACGAAGCTTCCAGGTTGCGCATCACGTCCCCATGCCCATGCTCCCAGGCCGTATGCCCGATGCTGTAGGTCGTAGTCTCTGTCTGCCACATGCAGAACCCGCCCGCATGCTTGGCCACCATCACCACGTACTTCGCCCCCAGGTTCACCGCGCACTGCGCCCAGTTGTCGGTGTCAATGTCGGGATCGATCGAGCTCAGCGGCGTCGACAGATCGTCCTTTTCCTTGTTCTGGAAGGTGTTGGGTGCGAAGTGCAGGAACATGCCGATCTCGAGATCCTGCCAGGCAAGCTGATCGGGCGTGGGGATCGCGCGCGGTGCGCCGGTCAGATCGACCGTCGCGGTCGGAAGAGCGAGGCCGCGCAAGCGCGCGGCGGCAGCGGCGGCAAAAGCGCCAGCGAGAAAACTGCGGCGATCGGTCATAACCGGGAAGCACCTTTCATGGAAAAGGCCGTAAAGGCAATTCAAAGGATTGAAGAACGCACATTGCTGGAGCCTGGGCCGCTTGCGCGTGAGAACGTGAGTTATTTCATCAGCAAAGAACGGCCTTGACCTGCGTCTCAAGGGGCAGATTTTTCGCGGACAATTGTCCTAGAGCCTGTCTTAGTTGGGCACGCCGGCCGTCTCCGCGGCCGCGAACCGGCACTCCTGGCACTGGCAGTTGCGCCGCAAATACTCCCAGGAGTAGATCCCGCTCGAGTGGCCGTCGGCCCAGTTGAACTGCAGCGCGTAGCGGCCGACCGGGTGCACGCTCGCCGGCTTGGGCGGGGGCGTGTACATGGGCAGCAGCTCGGCCGGCTTTGCCTTGGGCTGTCCCGGCCGGCGGCCCTCCATCTCCCGCTCTTCTACGCATGTGGCGCAGGGGCAGCCGGCCCGCAGCCAGGCAAAGCTCCACGCGCTGCGATGGCCGTCTTTCCAGTCGATCTCCAGCCCCTTGCCCTCGGTAAGCAGGACGCGCACCTTCTCCGGCGTGACGGCGATGCGCGCCAGCGGCTGATTCTGCCTCTCGTCGCGCTCCTGCTCCTCCCGGCTGGCAAAGCGGATGCCTTCGTGGCTCATGCGTCTATTTTAGAGGACTGTACGCCTTCGCCGCTCGCCGCGCCGGCCGGATCACGGTTCGCGCTTTGCCGCATCCCGGGTGTCGTAACGAACCTTGAGGGCAAGAATGGCGACCGCCAGCGCCAGCGTGATCGCATTGGCGGCTGTGATGGGCGCCGACCCGATGCCCACGCCGTAGGCCAGCCAGCACGCCACGCCAAAGCTGAAGAGCAGAAACATCGCCAGGGAGATGTCGCTGGCGCTCTTGCGCCGCCATACGCGGATGAGCTGGGGTAGAAAGGAGGCGGTCGTGCACACGGCGGCCGTGGAGCCCACCGCGTCCATGGCCCAGCTTGGGATGAGCTTGAAAAATGGCATATAAGCAGAAACTTCCCCGGCAGAATAACAGGAATCCGACCGAATGCGCGTGCCCACCGTCACCGCCGCGCCCGGCTTGAAGCGAGCACCCGCACCCTGAACCCTGACAACTGACCCCTGACAACTGACCACTGACCACTGACCACTGACCACTGACCACTGATCCCTGATCACTGTTTGAAGAAGAACCACACCGCCATCCCCAGCCCGATCGCCACGACTATGGTTCGCAGAATCTGCTGCGGAATCCTGCGCGCGAACCGCGCCGCGCCGTACCCGCCGATGGCGCAGGTCACCATCGCCAGCAGGCAGTACCTCCAGATCACCTGCCCGTGAATCACAAAGATCACAAACGCCACGCCGTTGGCCATCGTCGTCGTCACCACCTTGAGCGCATTGATCTCGTGCAGGTCCTGCCAGCCAAAGAGCGACAGCATGGTGATGATCAGAAACCCCGAGCCCGCGCCAAAGTAGCCCAGATAAAACCCCAGCGCCACCGTCGCCAGAAACACTGGCAGCCGCCTCCTGTGCGCCGGAGCGATGGTCGTCGCCTTACGTCTTTCCAGCCACCGCGTCACCGGCCCGCTGGCTGCAAAGATGCCCGCCGCCGCCAGCAGCAGCCACGGCACCAGGTGCAGGAAAGTCATCTGCGGCGTGCGCAGCAGCACCATTGCCCCCACCGTGCCGCCCATCAACGCCGCCAGCGCCATCGGCCACACCAGCCGCAGGTTCTTGCGCACATCCTCGCGGTAGGCCGCGATCGACGTAAGCTGCCCTGGCCACAGCGCCACCGTATTGGTCGCGTTCGCCGCCACCGGCAGCGCCCCCATGCCCAGAATCGCCGGAAACAGCAGAAACGTTCCCCCTCCGGCCACCGCGTTGAGCGCGCCGCCCAGGAACGCAGCCGCGGTCAGCCACAGCCAGCGCCAATTAATGAGGGTGGAGGGAAGTCCGAAGGCTAACGCCATGCGGCTCTTATTGTAACGGGCGTTTGCGGCGCGCGCCTTCGGTCCGGCCGCTTCTCCTTAGAAACACGGCCAGCTTCTTCCACGAGCGACGACCCGGAAAGGGCCGTCGGACGCTCCTAAGCAGCTTGCCTTTAAACTGTTTAGAATCTTCACCGGCTTAAGCCGGTTCCGCGCTCAATGGGCTACTCTCGCTAACCTGTTCCGTTCGCGTCCGGTTACGGCCTTTTGGCCGCGCCGTAGGCGCAGCGATGGTTGGCCCCGCGCTTCAGCGTGGGGATTCAAGGTCCAAACGTGTCTCCGAGCCTGTAGGGGCAGCGCAGGCCATAGGGAATCTTTGACAAATCGATTAAGTAATTGAAATTGAACAAATTATCACATTTAACAAAATATTAGCGTAAACCACTCATATTTTATGAATCATCTGTGCTATAGTTTGTGTCAGATGAATTGAGCGGCCAGGCCCAAAGGCCCGTGCCCCATCATCCCGAATCCATACCTGGAGGAATCCACCATGGCTATCACTCGTTGGGACCCGTTCCGCGACGTTATCGCACTGCAAAACCGCGTCAACTCCCTCTTCCGCGACTTCAATGAGGGCGACAGCCCGCTGGCTACCGCCAGCTTCGTACCCCCCGTCGACATCTATGAGGATGCCGAAAAGGTCGTCCTCAAGCTCGAAGCCCCCGGCATCGAAGAGAAGGACCTCGATGTCCGCGTCGAAAACCACACCCTCACCGTCAAGGGCGAGCGCAAGTTCGAGAAGGAAGAGAAGGAAGAGAACTTTCACCGCATCGAGCGCCGCTACGGCAGCTTCTTCCGCGCCTTCACGCTCCCGTCTACGGTCGACACCGAGCATGTTGATGCCAAGTACACGGCCGGTGTGCTGAAGCTCGAGCTCAAGAAGAAGCCCGAAGCCCAGCCCAAGCAGATCAAGGTCAACATCGCGGCGTAAAAGCAGTGGACAATTGTCAGTGATCAGTGGTCAGTTTCTTTGGCCGGGAGCCCGGGTTTTGTCGCCCGCTCCCGGCTGATTTGTAACGGCCGCTGAATGCTGGCGAACGACCCGTTGCGGGAGACTGGAAGACAAGAAGATAATTTTCTGTCGGTGGCACCTTATTGCCGGCAATCACAAGCCGGTCGCTGACCACTGTTCACTGACCACTGACCACTGGAGTTTTTCATGGCTATCCGTTGGGACAAATTCACCGTCAAATCGCAGCAGGCAATTGAGGCCGCGCGCAACCGCGCCACCGAGCTCGGCAACCCCGAAATCGTGCCCGTGCATCTGCTGCTCGCTCTCGTCGAGGACCGCGAGGGCGTTATCCCCGCTGTGCTCGAAAAGATCGGTGTGCCGATTGAACGTCTTGAGCATGAGCTGCACCAGAACGAGGAGAAATTGCCTCGCGTTGCCGGCGCATCGAATCAGCCGGGCATTGGTCAGCCGCTGACCCGCGTGCTCGATCAGGCATTCAAAGAAGCCTCAAACTTCAAAGATGAATACGTGTCGACCGAGCATCTGCTGCTCGGTGTCGCCCACATCAAAGGCGACGCCGCCGGCCAGGCGCTGGTTGAGCTTGGCGCAACCAAAGACGCCATCCTGAAGGCGTTGACCGCCGTTCGCGGTTCGCAGCGCGTCACCGACCAGAACCCCGAAGGCAAATTCCAGGCGCTTGAAAAATACGCCAAAGACCTCACCGAACTCGCCCGCCGCGGCAAGCTCGACCCCGTCATCGGCCGCGACGAAGAGATTCGCCGCGTGGTGCAGGTGCTCTCGCGCCGCACCAAAAACAATCCTGTGCTCATCGGCGAACCCGGCGTTGGCAAAACCGCCATCGTTGAAGGCCTGGCCCGCCGCATCGTCTCCGGTGACGTGCCCGAGATTCTGCGCAACAAGCGCGTCATCTCGCTCGACCTCGGCTCGATGCTCGCCGGCGCAAAATTTCGCGGCGAGTTCGAAGACCGCCTCAAAGCCGTCCTCAAGGAAATCGAAGAGTCGCAGGGACAGATCATCCTCTTCATCGACGAGCTGC
>DATJMU010000157.1:0-35250 GCA_035508555.1 Occallatibacter sp.
TGCCTTGGTCTGTGAGAAGCATGTCGCGAACACAAAGCCTCTCCAGATCTCAGATCGGGCTGGATGCAAATCACCACATCCATCACCTCTCGGAGAGGACGGGGGGAAATTCTTTCCTTGACATCCCCTCTCATAGGACTCGTCCAGCCTGATCTTGTATCGGGAAACCAGTATCCTGTCTCCAAAGTTCGCATTAAAAACAAGCTGTCATCCTGAGCGAACGGGGCCCCAAACGCTTTCCAGTTTGGGGGTGGTGAGTCGAAGGATTGCCCGCAGGATCTTCGAAGTATCGAGTTGGGGTTGAGCCAAGCGCCTTGCGGAAGGCAGCAATGAACGCACTGGGCGTGCTATATCCGGACTCGAGCGCCGCATATGTTACCTTCGCGCCTTGCGCTAAGAGTCGCATCGCATGCATGAGACGCAATTGCTGCCTCCATTTGCCAAAGGTCATTCCCGTATTCGCGGCGAAGAGGCGCTCCGCGGTGCGTCTGCTTGCACCGCTGCTGCGCGCGATGCGGTCAAGCGGTCTGGAATCCGCAGGATCTGCCAAAAGCACCTCGGCGACGCGCAGAGCCCGTGGATCCTCCGGCATAGGAAGCTGTAGAGGCGCCATCCGGATCACCCGAAGCTGGTCAAGGATGACGTCGATTAAATGGCTTTGCCAGGCGACCCGCCGCCCCAGAGAACTGTGGTCGCAGGCGTGAAGGATCAGTTCCCTCAGCAAAGCGGGTACGTTGACCACACAGCAATCCCGCGGCAGCGATTCGGTGAGACGGGATTTGAAGTAGAGAGTTCGCATGGCGACATTGCCGGACATTGCGATCGTGTGCGGAGTCCCTTCGGGTATCCAGACCGCGCGATGAACCGGCACAACCCATGCGCCGTGGCTCGCCGTCACCGTCATCACCCCGCGCGAAGCGAAGACAAGCTGATCGCGACGATGGAAGTGCAGGGGGATCACATGGCCGGCCGGATAATTCCGGGTCAAAGTGAGGATCTGCGCGCTGCTGCGGGGCAGGCGATCGAAAGCCGCGGTTTGCCGCTTTTTCGACACTCATTGACACAATATCGAATGTGCGCCGCGGTGTAAAGCTCCTATTCTGAAGTTGCCGGGAGCAATCCGCGGGAGCCCACATATGAATCGCCTTCACCGCTGGTTATGCAGTTCGCCCCGCTGGCGCCGCACGCTGGAGCAGCGAGTGCCGTGGATCCTTGAAGGCGCCGAACTCGGCGGCGACGTGCTGGAGATTGGACCGGGGCCCGGCCTTACCTCCGACCTGCTGTGCTCGAGATATCCGCGACTGACGGTCATAGAAACAGATCCGCACCTCGCCGAATCTCTGCGTATGCGAATGCGCGGCAAAAACGCCAGAGTGGTAACCGGAGATGCGGCATCCATGCCGTTTCCCGATCGGTCCTTCTCGGGGTGCGCCGCATTCACCATGCTGCATCATGTGCATTCTGTCGAACTGCAGGACCAACTGCTGCACGAAGCCCAACGAGTATTGCGCCCCGGTGGCCAACTGGTGGGCTGCGACAGCCTGCCGAGCGCATGGATGGCAATGCTTCACATCGGTGACACCTTTCTTCCGGTCGACCCGGACGGCCTTCCCGCCCGACTGGACGCGGCCGGGTTTGAGGCGATCCGGGTCGAGAAGGCGCCCGGCTTTTTCCGTTTTCATGCACGACGGCCGCAGTAGATCCATGGCGGCGGCAACAGGGCCAGCCATATCGGGGGTTGAACAAAATATCAGTCCGGCGCAGCGCACTCGACCGGCACAAAGGAGGAACAAGAGAATGAATTACAAATCGGCAAAGAAATCTCGGATCACAGCCGCACTGAGCGCAGCGCTCTTTGCAGCAGCATGGTCAGGCGCGGCGCCGCGTGGATTCGCCGCTGCCGGAGCTTCGCCCTGCGCCACGGACCCAGCCAGCAAAGCGCTCGATTTCTGGCTGGGAAGCTGGACAGTTGCCGCGCCTGGCGGGCCTGCGAACGCAACCAGCAAGGTCACGCACGAGCTTGGCAACTGTGTAATCGTGGAGCGCTGGGGCGGCGGTGGCGGACATCTCGGGGAAAACCTCTTCGGTTACAGCGCCGATGACGGGGAGTGGCACGGATTCTTCGCCGACAACGAAGGCCGCGTGCACGTGTTCGTGGATGGCAAGGTGTCGCCCGGCGCGGCTGAATTCACCGGACCCAGCCGCGGCGAGCAGGGAGCAACCATCCTCAATCGCGTGACGATCAGGCGGATCAGCGATAACCATGTTGAGCAGATATGGCAGAAGTCTTCCGATAACGGCAAGACCTGGACGACCGCGTTTCGCGGTGAATACACGCGCAGGCAACCGTAACCGGAGGACGTCATGCTCTCATCATCGCGCCGGTCGTGGCTTTTGTGGGCAGCCATCATCGCGCTGGCTGGGCGGCACCTTTCCTGCGCCCAGCTCCGCTCGAACGCTCCCGAGGTGAAGGTCTCCACCGGAATTCTGACGGGCACTCGTTCCCTGGGCGGCGGCGCGGCCTTTCTCGGTGTTCCTTACGCCGCTCCTCCGGTCGGAGATCTGCGTTGGGAACCGCCGCAGTCTCCGCGAGCGTGGACTGGCACGCGCAAGGCGATGACGTTCGCGCCTGCCTGTCCGCAACTGCCGGCGAGCTGGCTGCCGTATCCGGTCTGGAACGAAGACTGTCTCTACCTTAACGTCTGGACGCCCCAGCTCTCGCCTGCGGCGCATCTTCCTGTCATCGTCTACTTCCACGGCGGATCCAATCGCAGCGGCTACAGCCAGCTCGACAGGATAGGTGCACCGCTCTCTCGTTGGGGAGTCATCGTGGTAACGGCAAACTATCGTCTCGGCCCGTTCGGCTTTTTTGCGCACCCCGCGTTGACCGCGGTGTCTCCGCACCACTCGTCGGGCGATTACGGAATTCTCGATCAGATCCAGGCATTGCACTGGGTGAAGCAGAACATTGCTGCATTCGGCGGCGATCCTGGCCGCGTTACGGTGATGGGTCAATCCGCCGGAGCATTCGACGTCTGCCTCATGATGGCTTCACCGCTCGCGCGTGGACTCTTCCAGCGCGCCATCATGGAGAGCGGAGACTGCGAGAGCACACTGATCGAGGATATCCGCCGGCCGATTCATTTCAATCAGATCGCTGGCACAGGCGAAGACAGTGGTGCAAAACTGGCGGCCGATCTCGGCGTGGGCCTGGGCTCTCAGGCGGTCGAGAAACTCCGTCATATCTCTGCCAGTGCAATCCTGAATGCCTGGCGGCGCGATCCCGAGCTTGATTTTGATGCGGTTGTCGATGGATGGGTAATTCCTGAACAGCCGGCCACGATCTTCGCCGAAAGCAGGCAGGCACAGATTCCTGTGTTGGTCGGCAGCAATGCCGACGAGGCCACCGTCTTCGGTCCGGGCCCCTCGACGCTCTCCTCGTATTGGGATTTCCTGCGCGCCGATACCGGGCCCTATGCAGCACAGGAATTCCGCCTGTGGCCGGCCCAATCGAATGGCGAAGTTGCCGGACAGTATCTGAGGCTACAAAGCGCCACCTTCGCCTTCGGAGCCTGGTCCATGGCGCGTTCTATGGCGCGCATCGGCGAGCCCGCTTATCTCTACCTTTTCACGTGGGCCGACGCCGGCAAGCGGGCACGGCTCGGAGCCTGTCACGGCGAGGAGCTGGATTTTCTAAGCGAGAGCTTTCCACACGATTGGGAGTTCGTAAGCGGCCAGCAGGCATTCGGCGAGACCCTTCGACGGTATTGGACAAACTTTGCGAAAACGGGAGATCCGGGCGGTGTCGGGGTTCCCGGATGGCCAGCGTACAATCCAGGTTCCAATCGGGTTCAGGAACTCGGTCCGCGGATTCAGCAGGGGCCCGTGTGGCCCAGTCTCGCCGGTCTTCAGAAACTGATGCAGCCAATTCTGGATAAAGGCGGGAAATGACTCGACGGTGTTGCGATCCATCTACCCGTGCCAACTGCCCACTCCAAACCACGCATCGACATCGTTCCGGCCGGCTCGTCGGCGATACGACCGGAACCCGGGTTTCAGTGCACGAGTGACTCGGTGGATTGGGCATAAACCGAGAACGGATCACAGAGCTCCCGACCACCTCCAGGATGCATCCCTTCATCGATTAGCGCCATGCCCGTTTGCCGAGATGTGACCGGCAGGGCGCACACAATCATGGTGGTCGAGTGATTTGCCCTGAAGTTGCCAGCCGAGAACGATAATTAGCCCACTATCCAATCGAAATCCCCCGCCGCTCCTAGGCCGGTCTTTCGGGCGTCGTGGCCCGCAGGCATCCGCCATGACTAAACCACGTCGATGACAATGAGTGTGATGTCATCGTGCTGGGACACCGAGGCCGATTGCCAAACGCCTATCTCGGAGAGCAGTTGCTGGCACAACTCAGAAGACGGGCGGGATTGATTGTCGCGAATCACTTGCTCAAGCTTCCGGTCGCCAAAGGAATCGCCGCTGGCATTTTGGGGCTCAATCACGCCATCGGTGTACAGCAGGAAGCGGTCGCCGGAGTGAATCGATAGCTCACAAACAGGGTAATCGGCCTCCGGCGTGACTCCGAACAACAGACCGTTGTTTTCGATGCGCTCCAGTTTGCCTTCCCGCCACCGCAGAAGGGGCGGATGCCCTGCCGCTGAATACAGTGCCTTGCAACTCCCGGTATCAACCCAAAGATAGGCCGCAGTGACTAATCGATCGCGTAGCAGTCCGTAGAGGACGCGGTTCAAGCCACACAATACTTCGCGCGGCTGATCCGCACAGGTCATCACGGTTTGCATCGCCACTTTGATCATCGAGGCGATGAGCGCGGCCGGCACCCCATGTCCGGCGACGTCCGCCACAAGGAACCCCGCCCGCTTCCTGTCTACGGGAATGAACTCATAGAAGTCACCAGCGACCGCGGTCATTGGCCGATAGGCAGCCGCGATCCGGAGACCGCAGACTTCGGGAACAGCTGCCGGAAGGATCGAGAACTGCAGTTCCCGGGCAACCTTGAGCTCGTCTTCAATCGCCAGCAAACGCCGCTCGCTGGCGTGGATGATCTGCACGGCGACATACCCGAACGAAAGCAGGAACACCCCAAAAGCCAGATGACTTGAGAGGCCCGATTGCTGGATGTGCACCGGGCGCAGCACGTTGGACCACAGAGCCTCGGTGGCAAGAACGAGCGTGCCTGCCGCTAGAACGCGGCGGTTGAAGAGAACCATGAACCTGTCAGACAGTCTCTTGACGATAACGATCGCTATGAGGAGAAGAAGACCGCAATCCGAGAGAAGCCTATGGAGGGGGATGAACTTTTCGGATGATCCGCCGGCTGCAAACCAGCAAATTCCGGCAACAGCGACGACCACCTCGGCAAGAATCAGGATCTTGATCAGAGGCCGAATTCCACCCCGGCTTAGTTCCAGGAAAGCCAGCATGGCAGCGATAGAGAGCACGTACGCGATCAGGACGTTCGCGTAGGGGACGGTCGTCTGAAGCACGAGTGGCAGAGCCGCAATGACAGCCGTAGACCGAAACAGGAGTCCGATTCCATACATCGCGCTCCATATTCCTAGCCAGGTGACGAGGCGTACGCCGCTCCGCCGAAGGACGGCAGCAATTGAGCAAGCTGCAAATCCGGCGAACAGAAAGACTGCGCCAAATACGATGTCGGTGAGTTGGCCGCGAAGCATTGCCAGAAGATGGTCTTCCAACTGTCCACCTCTCCAACATCGCAAAGATACCAGACTCGATGTCGACGTTTATGCGGTTCTGTTTGATCCTGGAACGGGGCGCTCTGAAAGAAAACCGACGCCCCCGGGCGGATCACGCGTGATACCGGCTAACCACAACTGAGGGTGCCCCTGGTCCCTCGCACTTGGAGATACCACAGCCCCCCAGTTGGGAGCTGAATACGGCCATCCCAATCAGTTCCGGTAAACGGGCTTGCCGGACACCATCCTATGGCCGCCTGGTCCACGAGTGCCCAATCGCGGAGTCGCTCACTGAGCGGCTCCCGCTGGTGCAATACCACACGCCATGCCGCGACGGCCTTTGGTCTTTGAGTAGCCGGCACTTACCCCGCGCGCCCGTGGAGGGCCCAAATCTCTTCGGCGCAAAGTCGGGACTGAACATTGCAGCCCGGACGAAAACCGCTGTTCAGACGGAGGATCGTCCCTGTGCGGGTTCCAGCGCACCGGATTCCCGTGCACGGCCAGCCGTTTCACAAGGATGATCTCCAAGCGAGCGGCGAGCATTTTTCCGTCGGTGGCCCCGCGCGATGGTGACACGGCGGTGACACGCGAAACAAAAGCCGGGCGTCCCGATTTCGGGTTGGCTCATAACGTTTTGATTTTAGTGAATTTAGTGGTGCGCCCGGAGAGATTCGAACTCCCGACCTACTGATTCGTAGTCGGATTTTGGCTACTTTGCAGGATGTCACGCATCGTTGCAGAACGAAGAATAAGCCTAATAAATAGAATATTTACAGCGCGTATCAACTTTGCAGGATGTCACGCATGATGGCATCAGATTCCAAGTCCAACAGCCACCAAAACAGCCATCACATTTAACGTCCACTGCTCTTTGACGGGCCGCGTTTTCCGCTCCTGTAAGGCTTGGTGGGCTTGGCCGGGTAGTGGAGAGTTGGATGCAACGGGCCGCCCTTTGGTCCGTCCATGTGAGGTTTGCGAATTGCCCCAACGTGCGCGCCGCATTCGCAGCGTAGCAGGCCCTCCAGCGTGTCGAGAAAACCGTCTTGTTCCGCTTCCTGTGCCCGCGCTTGGCTCTCGGGCACCAGCGGCCTTGAACAGTGGTCCATACGGGCTAGTGTATCGCCGTGGGCAGCCCGGCCACGGAACCGGGCGCGGCTGCGATGTTGCCTCTCGTAACGGCGATTGCAGTAATTCATTGCGGGGACAGGCGGTTACCTGTTCAAATCGCTTTAGCCACCAATCAGGCATCTTATGCAAGAGATTACGGCTGAAAAGTTACAGATTGCCTATGAGGGACCTGCGTTGCAAGAGGGCAAGATGCCGATGCTATCTCTTGCAGCGGGACTCCGGGGACAGGCCCTTCTTATAGAGCGGGTCAAGGACCTTCTGTATGGCGATTCGGTCACTATCAGTGTTGAAGTAGACCGCGAGTTTGAATCGGGCTCATTCATCGTCCCGGTTCACATCTTCATAGATTCGGTCATCGCCGCTAAGCATTTGCTTTCGGGCGAGGCTGCAACGGCCCTTGCCAATCTGATGCAGTTTCTTGGATTCGGCGGCATCAGCGGAGTCACCGTCTTTCATCTGTTCCGAATGTTGAAAGGTCGCAGGATCGAGAAACCCGAGGACCTTCCACAAGACCTTAAGACTCTGCTCACGCTTGCGGAGCTAATACGCCTCTACAACGACCCCGAAGTCCAATCACAACTCCGCAAGCTATTGGACCCTTTGCATCAGGATGGCATAGAGCAATTCCAAACGAGACGGGCAGGAAGAGTGATTGAAAGCGTTTCAAAGAAGGACCTAGTGGCCGCTGATGAGGCCGAGATTGAAGACCTCACCCGAAATGAAGAGATCGAACTGGACATTGAAAAGTCTGCTTGGCGGCGCAATCTCGCATGGCATTTCAGCGACGGGTGCACTTCCTTTGATGCGCGTATAGAAGATGACAACTTCTGGAAGCGCATCGAATCTGGAGAAGCGTTCGCTGAGGGTGACCGCTTGCGAGTACATCTCCAAACAACAGCCCATCGCACCGGCCAAGGAAAACTGAAAGTGGAGCGGTCTATTCCTACCGTCATTGACGTTGAGCACGTCCGAAGCAACCAGGGAAAACTTTGGAACAAGGAATAGCTCTCACGCAAGTTTCTGCGCAATTTGCTCATCCAGAATCTCACGCACGGTCAGCGGGACAATAACGGTGTGTTCGCGCCGGAAAAATCCATCAATCTCTGTCAGCGCATCCCGCGAAAAATCGAAACCCACGAAAAAGCCTTTCTTACGGCGGGTCCTCATCATTGCGGCCTCGAACTTGTCTATGTCGGGACGGCCCACACGCGCTACAATTACCGCAAATGCGCCGTCAGATTGGCTTGGGAGGTTGGTGCGCTATGAAAAGAATCTGCCGAAAGTGCGGTGAGGAATTTGAGTACAGAGACGGCAAGCACGGCCATATTGATGACTGCCTGAATTGCATCCAAGACCCGGAGCGTGCGGCAAAGTTACGCGGTGAGATTATCGTGAACGGGCAAGTTTATCAGAAAGTCGGACTGCCGATTAAAACCGAACTGTTCCGGGAATAGCAGCTATGGGATTGGCCGATTGAAAGTTTGTAGAGCCGCTCCAATTCCTCAGCGTCCCGGTCCCGCAACCCATCCTCGACAAGCCGGATTGCACAGCCCGCGATAACTGCTGCCGGGCCTTTCTGGGTTTCCCATCCGCCAATTTCCGCAGCTCTGTGAGCACATTGATTTTCTGGTAGGTCATTCGTGGCCCTCCGTTGGGCATTGACCTCCAGTTGTGGTGAAAAGACAGTGTGCGCCTCTCTCGTTTCTGTGTCAAGTAATAGAAAATAAACAGGCTTACGTCACGCTGAGCCATCGCGTTTGCGCGTCACTTTTGGTGTGCTAGTAATCGAGATCCGCCACAATTGAAGATTTATTTTTTCGTGCTCAACTCGATTCTCTGCAAAGCGTTACAGGTGGGCACGAAAAGAAATATTTGCAAATGTGGCCGTTTTGCTGCGGCGGTATGCCGTATTTGATTCAGATAATCTTAAGTGAGTCCACTTAGGCATAAGTGGCACGAGTTGACATAAAGATTCGCGTTGGAGGGGAAGAATGGTGACGGCAACGCCCAATGAGAAAGAGGTGACGGTGAAGCACCCGGACAACATGCGTCCCGATTTCAGGTTGGCTTATAACGTTTTGATTTTAGTGAATTTTATGGTGCGCCCGGAGAGATTCGAACTCCCGACCTACTGATTCGTAGTCAGTCGCTCTATCCAGCTGAGCTACGGGCGCACTGTCAAGGCTGGAACACAGGCCGGATTCGCCTGCGCCTTCGACAGAGTATCAGGATTCCAGCGCGCGGCGCAATCTGCGCCGCCTAGGCAGCCGGTGCCGCCTCCGGTGCTGCCGGCGCCGGAATCATCGGCAGCTCCTCGGCGATCGTCAACCCCGCCTCCCGCACCAGCTTCGTCACCGCCGCCGCGTTCAGACGCGTCGCGTCGTACTCCACCCGCAGCGTCTTCGCCGCATGGTCAAAGACCACCTTCCGAATCCCATAAACGTCCGAGGCGCTTCCCAGCGCACGCGCCACCGCCTCGGTCGGCGGCACTGCGTAGCGGTACAGAATGTCCACTGTCGTCATAGCCCGATTCTACCAACTCCGCGGTTCACCCTCCTGCAAGAATTACCTCCTTTCCGCGCCAAGCCTTGTCCTCCCCGGGTTCCCGGCCAAGGATCTCCGCGCCCAGTCGGGCCCCCGGCTTTGCCGGTAATTACCGCTCCCCGGCGCATAATCCTGGCATGAGGCAGACGAATCTTTGGCGCAATTCCCTACAAAATCGTCCCAACGAGCAGAGAAGATCCTCGGGGGGGAGGGGAGGGTCTCACAGTTTGCACCTTGGGTGGTGCAATTTTGAACGTGGATTTGTTGAAAATAAACAGCTTAGGCAAAATAATTCAGTAACCAGATGGTTACCGAATTAACATTTCATTAACAATCTTTGACCCGAAAAAGCCCGCTCTTTGCCCCGCTTTGCCGATTATTTCCTCAGATGGTCTACCATCGGATTCCATGGCAACCATCTTCGAGAAGCTCCAGCTCAAAGACCGGCAGCAGATCGTCGTCCTCAACGCCCCCTCGAGCTTTCAGCCCGAGCTGGCCCGCCTGCCCGTTCTCACCATCCACCATCATCTCGACTCGGTCCCCGCAACCGGCTTCCTCCTCGCCTTTGTCACCCGCAAGGCCGAGGTCGACGCGCTCGCGCCGGAGGTGGCCCGCCGCGCTCAGGGAGACGCCGCTGTCTGGTTCGCCTACCCCAAAGGGACCTCGAAGAAATACAAGTGCGACTTCAACCGCGACACCGGCTGGTCGGCGCTCAACGCCCTGGGCTTTGAAACCGTCCGCTCCATCGCCATCGACGAGGACTGGACCGCCCTCCGCTTCCGCCGCAGCGAGTTTGTCAAATCCCGCGCTGAGAGCGCGCCACCCGCGAATAAGGGGACCGCAAAGCAATCCAGTTAACCAGCGTCCGGCAGGCCACCAGCCTCCGCCAACTCGCCTGCTTGCCAGGTTGCCGGCCCGCTTTCACTGCTGCACCTCGAACAGCCCCGGCATCACTTCGCCGGCCTTGCCTTCCACCACGTGTGTAAACGCCGCCGCATTCAAAGGCGCTTCCGGGCCAACGTATACAGTCTGCGCACCGCGCTGCCGCGCCCAGTGCACAAAGCTCGCCGCGGGATAAACCGATCCGGAGGTCCCGACCACGACCATCATCGTCGCCCTGGCAATCTCGTCTTGAATCCGGTCCATCTCCAGCGGAATCTCGCCGAAGAAGACAATGTGCGGCCGCATCCGTCCCCCGCAGGGGCACCGGCCCACCTCATCCAGGCTGCTGTAAATCGCGTGGTCTTCCACAGGCTCACGCCCGCACTCGCGCTCGCACCGTGACTTGGCCAACTCCCCGTGCATGTGCAGGAGATTGACCGATCCGGCCCGCTCGTGCAGGTCGTCTACGTTTTGCGTGCAAAGGAAAAAGCGATCGCTTCCCAGCTTCGCTTCCAGTGCGGCGAGCGCGGAATGCGCCGGATTGGGCTGTACCTTCTGCCCCTGCTCGCGCCGCGCCGAGTAGAACTTCCACACCTCGGCCGGATTCCTTTGCCACGCCTCCGGCGTACAAACATCCTCGATCCGGTACCCAGCCCACAGCCCGTCCGATGCCCGAAACGTCGGCAGCCCGCTCTCCGCGCTGATCCCCGCGCCCGTCAATACAAAAACCCGATCGCTCCCGCCAATTGAGATTCCGCCCATCGCTCGCCAGCTCTCACCTTGGGACAACGATTGCCAGATCCTTCAGTCCCCGTTCTTTCACCACTGACCACTGTCCATTACGGCTCCAGCAGGATCTTGCCCGTCGTCTTGCGCGCCTCCAGGTCGGTTTGGGCCTGTGCCGCTTCCGCGAGCGGGTAAATATGCTCGGTGCGCAGCTTCAACTCACCCTTGGCGGCCCATCCCAGCACATCGCCCGCCCGCCACTCAAGCTCGGCCCGCGTGGCGATATAGTGCCAGAGCGTCGGCCGTGTCACGAACAGCGATCCCATGCTGCTCAGCCGGATCAGGTCGAAGGGCGGCACAGGCCCGCTCGCGCCCCCGAACAACACCACCATCCCCCGCGGCCGCAGGCAGCTCAGGCTCCCCTCGAAGGTGGTCTTGCCCACCGAGTCGTAGACCACGTCCACCCCCTTGCCATCGGTCAGGCGCTTCACCTCCGCCACGAAATCCTGCTCGGTATAAAGGATTGCGTCCGAGGCCCCCGCCTCCCGCGACAGCTCCGCCTTTGCGGCGGTCGAGACGGTCGTAATCACGCGCGCTCCCAGCCGTGCTGCCATCTGCGTCAGCAGCAGCCCTACGCCTCCCGCGCCGGCATGAACCAGCGCCGTATCCCCGGCCTTCACCGGGAACGTCGAGTG
Source organism: Occallatibacter sp. (assembly GCA_035508555.1). Classification (GTDB taxonomy): domain Bacteria; phylum Acidobacteriota; class Terriglobia; order Terriglobales; family Acidobacteriaceae; genus Telmatobacter. The sequence continues at coordinate 11,705 of DATJMU010000157.1, forward strand.
GGCCAGGTAGTGTGCCGTCATCCCCTGCAGCATAGCCGCGGCAGCCTTCTCCGGGCACAGTCCCTCCGGCACCTTCACCAGCTGCGCCGCCGGCGCCAGCGCATACTCGGCATAGCTGCCCAGCACGCTCGTCGACGCCACGGCATCCCCGGGAGCGAACCCCGTCACCCCGGGGCCCAGCTCCTCGATCGTCCCCGCCGCCTCGCTTCCCGGCGTGAGTGGCAACGCTGCCTTATAGGTACCCTTCCGGAAGTAGATCTCCACGAAGTTGACCCCCACCGCCTCCACCCGGATCAACACCTGCCCCGGCCCCGGCTGCGGAATCGGCAGCTCCACGAGCCGCAGTACTTCCGGCCCTCCGGTCTCATGAATCTGGATTGCTTTCATAACAGCCAAGAATGCATCTTGAAGGGGGGATGACGCAAGTGCGGGGGAGGCTACTCGGAGGGGGCTTCGGGGAATCGAGGGCGACGATAGCCAGCCCCGGCGTAACCAATCTAACGCCCGAGCCGCACGGCGCCGGCAGCCGTTACAAAGAACCGTCGATGTACAGGGTATTCAAGCCCAATGGAAGAGACAACCTCGTGAGTTATCCTCAACGGGCTGGACGGACCGGCTTAAAACATCCCTGACTGGCCCTCGGACAGCAGGTTCTGCTCCTCCGCAGAGTTCAGTCTCACCAACCTGTCGATGGCATAGGGAGTCCGATGCTGGGTCGTGTAGTACTGACGCACAAGCAACTCTCCAAGCAGTCCGATCGCCAGCATCTGGATTCCCGCCACGATCAGAACGGCCCCAATGACGAACAAGGGACCATGCTGGTCCATCACGTTCTGATGCGGCTCAAGAACCTTCATGCCGAGCAGGACGGCCGAGATGAAGCTCCCCGCCGCGATTCCCATGGCGCCGAACCCGCCAAAGAAATGCATCGGTCGGGTCATGTACTTGAGCAGAAAACGGATCGTCATCAGGTCAAAGAAGACCCGGAATGTGCGCCCGATGCCGTAGTGACTCTTGCCCCGTTCGCGATTCACATTGTGAATAGGAATCTCGCAGATGGACGCGCCATACCAGCTCGCGAGGGCCGGAATGAAGCGATGCATCTCCCCGTACAATGCGATGCGATGGATAACTTCCCGGCGATAGGCCTTGAACGTGGTGCCGAAGTCATGAATCTCGACGCCAGACAGCTTGGCCATCAGCCAGTTGGCGCAACGTGACGGGATGCGCCGCATGACAAAATTATCAATCCGGTCCTTGCGCCAGCCCGAAACCACGTCGTATCCCTCGTCCAGCTTCTCCAGAAACGCAGGAATATCGTTCGGATCGTGTTGCAGATCCCCGTCCATCGCCAGGATGAATTCGCCCGACGCATGGTCGAACCCGGCTGCCAATGCCGACGTCTGCCCAAAGTTGCGACGTAACTTGACGACCAGGACCCGGCTATCGACCGCTGCAATCTCTTCGAGCAGTTTGTAGGTGCGATCACTCGAGCCGTCGTCCACAAGAACCAGCTCAAAACTGTCTCCCACCTGCTCCATCACCTGCTTCAGCCTGGCATAGAGCACGGTGACGTTCTCTTCCTCGTTATGAAACGGCACAACAATGGAGTATTTTGGCATATCCCTCTATTAGACTCTATTTTGATACCCGAAAGCTACTCGCGGTTGCACAAAAACCATTGCCGCTGCAGAGTCTCTAAGCTCACTCTGCCCACCGGCACGCTACCGCGTCAGGTCCTCCAGAAGGCCTTGCATCTCGCTGACGGCATGGCTGTTACCCACCTGCTCGGCACGTCGTACGCCTGTCTTCAGCCGTTCCACAGCCTCTTGCGTCCGGCCCACCTTCACCAGCGTTTGCGCTGACATGAAGTAACCCGCGATATACCCCGGGTCGCCGGACAGCAGCGTATCGAACTCGCTCAGCGCCGCATCGATCTCTCCCCGGCTCGCCAATTCCATGGCGATGCCGTACCGCGCCAGGCTGTTTGCCGGGTCGAGAGCCAGAATCTCTTTCAATCCTGCGATCTTATCCATGAGTCAGTGAGGTCCGGAATCTTTGATTCCGCTTTCGGAAATTGCGTGATCCCCGGGCGATTGTCGAAACTGGAATCTGAAGCTACGCCTCGTCACCCCGATGATTCATCTACCAATCCGATTGTAACTGGCGGTGAAGCCAAATCGGATCGCTCAAATAACCGGAGTCAGGAAAGCATGAACCTCGATTCAACCAATCCCTCTGCACGTACGGTCGCCAGCACCCAGTCCGAGATGACAGAAATCATCCTGCCCAACGACACCAACACCCTCGGCCACCTGCTTGGCGGCCGCCTCATGCACTTTATCGATCTCACCGGCGCCATGGCTGCCTATCGTCACTCCAGGACTCACGTCGTGACGGCGGCCATGGACCACATCGACTTCATCCGCCCCGTCCACCTCGGCGACCTGATTACCCTCAAGTCGAGCGTCAATCGAGCCTTCAAGACCTCGATGGAAGTCGGAGTGAAGGCCTGGGCCGAGAACACGCGCACGGGCGAGGTCCTCCACGTCGCCAGCGCCTACCTTGTCTTTGTTGCCATCGACACTGAGGGCGGCCGCCGGACGGTTCCTCACGTGCTCCCTGAGACTGCCGACGAGATGCGCCGCTTTGAAGGTGCGCTGCGCCGGCGCGAGTATCGTGAAGCTGAGGCGGCGCGCCGCAAGCAAGCCAAACTCACGATGGCCTCCCTGGAGGGATCGGGTCTCGCGAATTTTTGAGCCCCGAATCAAGACTCTTTCTCGTCGATTGACCAACTGCGCAGAGCATGATGCCCGCTGATCCGCTACTTACGCCGTCTCCCGTGGAGTTCCCTCGCCGCATCGTCTGCCTTACTGAGGAGACCGTTGAGACGCTGTACCTCCTCGGCCAGCAGGACCGCATCGTCGGCGTTTCGGCCTACGCCAAGCGCCCTCCGCAGGTGAGGAGCAAGCCGCGTGTCGCCGCGTTCAGCAAAGCCAACATCGACGCTATCCTTGCCCTCCATCCGGATCTCGTTCTCACCTTCTCCGATGTCCAGGCCGAAATCACGCGGGAGCTGGTGCGCCGGGGTGCGACTGTGTTGAACTTCAACCAGCGCGGCATCGCCGAAATCTACGAAATGATCGCCACGCTCTCGCGGCTCGTGGGCAAACCTTCCGAGGGCCTCGCCCTGATCGACGGATTCCAGCGCGGGCTCGACGAAATCGCCCGGTCCGCCCAGTCCTTCCATCGTCGTCCACGCGTTTACTTCGAGGAGTGGGACAGCCCCCTGATCAGCGGCATCCGATGGGTTGAGGAGTTGATCGAGATCGCCGGCGGCCAGCCCATCTTCCCCGAGCTTCGCAACTGCGGCAAAGCCCAGGACCGGGTGGTAGACCCGGCGGAGGTGGTCGCGCGAGATCCCGAGGTCATCCTGGCGTCCTGGTGCGGAAAGAGGGTGAGGGGCCGGGAGATCGCATCCCGGTCGGGGTGGGCCGGCACAAGCGCGGTCCGCGACGGCCACGTGTACGAGATCCCGTCGGATTGCATCCTGCAGCCGGGGCCAGCGTCCCTCATTGAGGGGGTGCGGCAGCTGCATTCGGTGCTCGCGCATGTCGCTGACGCCAAGGTGCCGCCCGGGCTGCGGCTGGCAGGGAACTGGCAACTGCCGCTACTGTAAGATGGAGTTGGGGAACGCGAAGGCGCCGTGACGCCGTACCAGCAGCACTTCCCCCTGGATAAGGAGCTGATTCTTATGGCACATGGTCACGCCATGCCTCCCCCTGTTGCGCTGCCCGGCGTGGGCAAGATCGTGGCTATCGGTTCGGGCAAGGGGGGGGTCGGTAAGACAACGGTCGCCGTAAATCTGGCCATTGCCCTGGCCAGGATGGGGCAACGGGTCGGACTCATCGACGCCGATGTGTACGGCCCGAACGTGCCGCTGATGATGGGGTCGAGCCAGCAACCTCGGGTCGCAGCAGGGAACCGCATCGTGCCCAACGACACCCACGGCGTAAAGACCATCTCGATCGGCTATATTGCCCCCGGCGACAAACCTATGGTGATGCGCGGGCCCATGTTGCATCAGATCATCCGCCAGTTCCTGCAGCAGGTTGAATGGGGCGAGCTTGACTACCTCTTGGTGGACCTCCCGCCGGGAACGGGCGACGTGGTGATCTCGCTGGTGCAGACGGTGCCCCTCACCGGCGCCGTGGTGGTCTCCACGCCCAGCGACGTGAGCCTTGAGGACGCGCGCAAGGCGCTGGAGATGTTCGCGCAGGTGAACGTGGAGGTTCTGGGGATCGTGGAGAACATGAGCCACTTCACGTGCCCGCATTGCCACCAGACCATCGACATCTTCTCGCGGGGCGGAGCAGAGCGGACCGCGAAGCAGTTCGGCGTGCCGTTCCTGGGAGCAATCGAATTGGTGCCCTCGATTCGGGAAGGCGGCGACCGCGGTCTGCCGGTCGCGCTTGCCGGGCCCAAAAGCCCGCAGGCGGCTGAGTTTTACGCGGTCGCGGAGAAGCTGATGGAGCAAGCGCAAGCGGCAGCTTCGGCGGCGTCGGACGTCTTCGAGATCCGCTGAGACCAGTTCGCGGACTCCCGGGTTCCCGACTCCCGGACCCCTGCGGTCACGGTTTGCCGATCATCACTTCCGTGGATTTGATATAAGCCACGGCAGGGTCGCCGGGCTTGAGCCCCAGGTCACGGACGGCGTCGGCCGTGATGATGGCCGTCACTCGCTGCGTGCCGATCGCCAGCACCACCTTGGCCATTAACCCCTCGATACTCACCTCGACCACCGAGCCGACAAGCTGGTTGCGGCCGCTGATGCGCGGCGAACCGGAGGTCGGCATCTTGGCCGGCATGAACTCCTGCAGGGCCTCTAGGGGCACGCGATGGTGTCCCCCTGGGGTCTTTACTGTCTGGATACGGCCGGAGAGGATCCAGTGCTTAAAGGCTGGGTAGCTCATGCCGAGTCTTTCGGCGGCCTGGCGGGGCGTGAGCAGCGTGGATGTGGGCATGAGCGCGTGCAAACCTCTTCACGGTACTTTACACCCCCCGGGGCCCCCCGCGAGGTCAACCAAGGCAGTAGATTAAAGAGCCAGCCACGGTTTTTCTACGGTGACAGCAATCACTCGACAGCGGTGTTGTTGAGTGGTAGCCTTCCGGTGACATTTTCCCGGTGCTTTGCGAGGTCGCGTTCCGGGCCGTTCGTTATATCGGCTTCAAACCTTTAGTCGGGAGGATATGTGACTGTCCAGGATTGCATCTTTCTCTTTACGGGCGTGAGCTTGCTCTCGCTCCTCGTGGCTTGGCTGTTCGCACACCGGGTTCCGATTTCCGATGCCGGCGCCCGGGCCATGCAGCAGCCTTTCACCCACAGCGGGTCGGCGCCGATAGGAAGTCGTATGTGCAGCAGCCTGATTTCGCGGCGCTGGGTCAGGTGCGCGGGCGTGATCGCCGCACTGACCCTCCTCGGTCAAGGCGCAACTCTTGCGATGGCCGCGGAGCCGGCCGGCGGCGAAGCCAACCTCAAGCTTCCGGACCTGACCCAGGTGCAGTTCTTCGGCTTCAACGGCCACGCCCTGCTGATGTTCGGGCCCCTGTTTTGCATTCTGGGGATGATCTTCGGCCTCTTCATGTATGTCCACCTGAAGGGCCTGCCCGCGCACCGATCGATGCTGGAAGTGTCGCAGTTGATCTGGGAGACCTGCAAAACCTACCTGATCAACCAAGGCAAGTTCCTGCTCCTTCTCTGGTCGTTCATCGCGGTCGTGATCCTGGTCTATTTTGCCGTGTTGCTCCACTTCAGCGCGGCGCGCGTCGTCATCATCCTTGCGTTCAGCGTCCTCGGGATGGCGGGCAGCTACATTGTGGCGTGGTTTGGCATCCGCGTGAATACGCTGGCCAACTCGCGCGCCGCCTACGCTGCGCTGGGCGGCAACCCGTATCGCGCCTTCGACATTCCGCTCAAGGGCGGTATGAGCATCGGCATGATGCTCATCTCCATTGAGCTGCTCATGATGTTCAGCATCATCCTGTTCGTTCCGGGAGACTATGCCGGACCGTGCTTCATCGGCTTTGCCATCGGTGAGTCGCTGGGCGCGGCCACGCTGCGCCTGGCCGGCGGCATCTTCACCAAGATTGCCGACATCGGCGCCGACCTGATGAAGATTGTCTTCCATGTGAAAGAGGACGACGCTCGCAACCCGGGCGTGATCGCCGATTGCACCGGTGACAACGCCGGCGATTCGGTCGGCCCCACTGCCGACGGCTTCGAGACCTACGGCGTGGTCCAGGTCGCCCTGATTGCCTTCATCATGCTGGGCGCGAAGAGCGCCGTTGTCGGAGTGCAGTTACTCGTCTGGCTGTTTGCCGTCCGCGTAGCCATGCTGGTGGCTGCCGTTGCGGGCTATTACATCAACGAGGTGATCGCCCGGGCGCAGTACGGCAAAGCAAGCCAATTCAACTTCGAAGCGCCGCTCACCTCGCTCGTCTGGATCACCGCCGTGGTGACCATCGCCGTAACCTATCCCGTTACCTATGTCCTGCTTTCTAACTTGGGTGGCGATCCCACGCTCTGGTGGAAACTCGCCACCATCGCCTCCTGCGGGACCGTGGCCGGCGCTCTCATTCCCGAGCTGGTCAAGGTGTTTACTTCTACCACGGCCAGCCACGTGAAAGAAGTGGTGGCTTCGGCCAGGGAGGGCGGAGCCGCTCTCGGCATTCTGTCGGGGTTTGTCTCCGGAAGCTTTTCCGCTTATTACCTGGGATTGGCGGTCATCGTTCTGATGGCTCTCGGCTACGGTGTGAGCACCCTGGGATTCGACAACGTGATCCTCGCTGCTCCGATGTTCGCCTTTGGTCTGGTTGCCTTCGGCTTTCTGGGCATGGGACCGGTGACCATCGCGGTCGACTCGTTCGGGCCGGTGACGGACAACGCGCAATCTATCTACGAGCTCTCGCTGATCGAAGAGCAGCCGGGTGTGCGCGAGGAAGTGAAAAAGCAGTACGGCGTGGAGGTGGATTTCGAGCGCGCCAAGAGGGTGCTGGAGGCGGGCGACGGAGCCGGCAATACCTTCAAAGCCAGCGCCAAGCCAGTGCTGATCGGTACCGCCGTGGTGGGCGCCACCACTTTGATCTTCGCCACGATTATGGCGCTCACCAACTCGCTTACCCAGAATCTCGACAAGCTCTCGATTCTCCACGCTCCCTTTCTGCTCGGCCTGATCACAGGGGGCGCGGTCATCTACTGGTTCACTGGAGCTTCCACCCAGGCTGTGACCACCGGCGCCTACCGGGCCGTGGAGTTCATCAAGAGGAATATCCACATTGAAGGAAGCGCGAAAGCTTCCACCGAAGACAGCAAGAAGGTAGTGGCTATCTGTACCCGTTACGCGCAAAGCGGGATGTTGACCATCTTCATCTCGCTGTTCTTTGCCGCGTTGGCCTTTGCCTTCCTGGATCCCTTCTTCTTCGTCGGCTATCTGATCTCGATTGCCGCCTTCGGGCTCTACGCGGCGATCTTCATGGCGAACGCGGGGGGAGCCTGGGATAACGCCAAAAAGATCGTCGAAGTCGACCTGCATGAAAAAGGAACGCCTTTGCATGAGGCGACGGTGGTGGGCGACCTGGTGGGCGATCCGTTCAAGGACACGGCCGCCGTGGCCCTCAACCCGGTCATCAAGTTCACCACGCTCTTTGGCTTGCTCGCCGTCGAGCTCGCGGTGCAGATGTCCGCCACCAGCGGCGCGTTTTGGACGCACCTGCTCGCTGCAGTCTTCTTCGCTGTATCTCTCTTCTTCGTGCACCGCTCGTTTTACTCGATGCGCATCGGCGAGCCGCTGGATGCGTCTCACGGCGAGCGAGAGCTTGAGATGAGCACTGCCGGCTCAACCAAGACTCACTGATCGGCAGGGAGAATCCGGGCAGCGCATCAGTGTCATTCCGGCTATCCCATCCGCCGGACTGGACGGGATGGCCGGACACATTCAAATTCCTTTCATCCCAGCTTGGGAGCGGGCGAAGCTTCGCGCCCGGCATGGCCGAAGAACGCCTCCCGCGGAGCCTTCCCCGAGGCGTGCCAGCAGCGGAGCGCCTCATAGACCAGCACCGTCGTAAACGTCACTGCGATCCAGACCAGGACGGCCTCAATGGGGAGATCGGCCCAGGCATGGATGTAGATACCGACCATGGCGCTTTTCCGGTACATCCACCATCCGTAGGGAATGGCGAGCGTTGCCTCCCAGAGCAGGCTCACCAGGACAATCATGAAGAGCGTAAGGCTCAGGGCCCGCCAGTTGACGGCAGACCTGACGGACGAATACAGCACCGCCGACGGCAGCAGCGAGCCGAGAACCAGAAACACAAAGTAGCCCGGAAAGCCCGCCATATCGGGCTCTGCGAACTTGCGGTAGAGGATTGCCCCACCCACAAGCAGCACGCCGAGGACGACCGAATCCGGATGCAGGCCGATGAGCTTGCGGAACGAGATGCGGCGATCGTCCTTCTCGGAGACGCTGTAGGCATGAAGCCAGTAGCCGTCGAGCCAGAGATAGATCAGTAGCACCGCCAGGAAACCCGTGAAGTAGAACAAATACTCCTCAACCGGCACACGATGCCCGAGCGCTGGCGCGAGAATGCCCAGCGTGGCCGCGCTGTTGGGATACTGAAAGAAAAATTGGGCAAAAAAGAAGTCGAGCGCGGCGCCCAGAGGAAAGAGGATCGCGATCGTCCACCAGAATGCGCGCCGCGCAATGCAGATGTGTTCTCCGGGCACGAACAGCAAGCCGATCAGAAGGATCGGCACAACGAAGATGAGCAGGCTCACGGTGTAGCCGTGGGGCGAGGGGTTCCCGGCCACGACGCCAGAAAGCGGCTGGTACGCGGAACTGCGCACCGTGCGCAGGGTGAACGCTACTGGCGTGGCCAGTATCAGGAGCATCGCCAGAACGCTCCAGAATGCGAAGCGGGACGATGGAACCATCTTTCGATCGTGCATGGCGTCGTTCTCCAAATTGCGGGAGGCGGGAAAGCCAATGCAGGCACTATAGGCCGGAAAGCGGCTGGAATCAACCTTTTATTGCCGGGCTATTCCTGGCGGAGACCTTCCAGGGCGCGGCGCTGGCAGCCTTCCGCGTCGAAATTCCCCGGCTCCAGCCAGGCCTCGAAGGCCCGCTTGCGCCCAGCCCACTCGCGGTCGAGCATCGAAAACCAGGCCGTATCGCGGTTCCGGCCTTTCGCGACCATGTGCTGGCGGAAGATCCCCTCGAAAGTGAAGCCGAGCCGCTCGGCCGCCCGCCGGCTGGCCAGGTTCTGGGCGTCGCACTTCCACTCGTAGCGGCGGTAGCCCAATTCGTCAAAAACCTGCGCCGCCATCAAAAACATGGCCTCCGTGGCGGCCCGGCTGCGCTGCAGAGCCGGCGAGAAGACGACGTTGCCAACCTCGATGACCCCGTGAGCGGGCCCGATGCGCATGTAGCTGGCCCATCCCGCGGCCCGGCCGGTGGACTGGGGCACAATCGCAAAGAGAAGAGCGCGCTCGCTCTCGCGCCAGCGGTCAAGTGTGGCCATCATCTCATCTTTTTCATTGAACGGACCGATCGACATCCAATTCCAGAGCTGGATGTGGTCGCGGATCGCCTCCCAGAGGGCATCGCCGTGGCGCCCACCGTCAAGAGGCTCCAGTGTGACGTAGCGGCCGCGCAGCGTGACCGGCTCGGGCCATGGGGCGGGTCTCCAATGGACCAGATGTGGTTCGGGTGGGGTCACGCCTTCAGCCTAGCATTCCAGGTGCAAGAGTGGCCAAGCCAGAAGCCGGCCCGCGGTGGACCCCACAAACAGGGTCCGTTTATGATGCCTACGGATGCCGCGCCGCCGCTGCTCGAATGACGCTCCCCAAGGCGGCTCGGACGATTGGCATCGTGCTCGGCAGGAGGCGAAGACCTTGCGAGTAGGCCTGTTTACGCGAGAGTACCCGCCGCTGGTTTATGGCGGCGCCGGCGTCCACGTCGATTACCTCAGCCGCGAGCTCGCCAAAGAGATCGAAATAGAAGTGCACTGCTGGGGGCCGCAGCGCTCCGATGAGGGGCGACTGCACGTGCGCGGCGCCGAGCCGTGGAGCGAGATCACCAACGACACCGAGGCCAGGTTCAAAGGCGCGCTCGAAGCCCTGAGCCTGAACCTGACCCAAATCAAGACACTCGAAGGGGTTGACGTCGTTCACACTCACACCTGGTACGTATCGATGGCCGGTTACCTCGCCAAAAAGCTCTACGGCGTGCCGTTCGTGCTCACCACCCACTCGCTCGAGCCCTTGCGCGCGTGGAAAGCCGAGCAACTCGGCACCGGCTATGCCATGAGCTCGTGGATGGAGCGGACGGCGATTCTGGACGCAGACGCGATTGTGGCCGTCTCGAACGGGACCAGGGCCGACATCCTCCGCGCCTACCCGGAGGTGAATGCCGAGCGCATTCACGTAATCTACAACGGCATCGACCTGGATGAGTACACGAAGACCACATCCAGGCAGGCCCTGCTCGATAATGGCGTCGATCCGGCAGCACCATACGTTTTATTTGTCGGCCGCATCACGCGGCAGAAGGGCGTGACGCATCTCGTGGACGCAATCCGCTACCTGCCGGCCGATACGCAGGTGGTGCTGTGCGCGGGCGCGCCCGATACGCCGGAGATTGCCGCCGAGATGCGTGCCAAGGTGGACGAGGCCCGCACCCATCACCCGTGCATCGTGTGGATCGAGAAGATGCTGAGCAGGCACCAGGCGATTGAGCTCTACAGCCACGCGCGGGTCTTCTGCTGCCCGTCGGTCTACGAGCCCTTCGGCATCATCAATCTCGAGGCCATGGCCTGCCGGGCCCCGGTGGTGGCCAGCGCCACGGGCGGCATCAAAGAAGTAGTAGTGGACGGCGAGACAGGTTGCCTGGTTCCGTTCGCGCAGGATGCCGTGACCGGTTTCCCGACCAATCCGGAGCAATTTGCACGGGACCTGGCAGCGCGGCTCAACGACCTGCTCGGAGACGAAGAAAAATGCCGGCGGATGGGCGATGCGGGCCGGCGCCGCGCTGAAGATCTCTTCAGCTGGAAGGCGATTGCAAAGCAGACGATTGGGCTATATGAGCAGTTGATCCAACAGCAGAGGCCGGTGAGCCAATGACCTTCCAAAATCGTGCAGGAGTGGGGCGGCCCGCGGGCGTCGCCGCGAACAGCAGATGAACCGCAACAGGCAAGGCGGGATGATGACGGTGAATGGAACGGACGGACGCAGGCGCGTCGTGATCGAAGGAATCTCCCCGGAGGTGGACGGGGGACGTTTTCCCGCCAAGCGCACGGTGGGCGACCAGGTGCGCGTGGAGGCCGACATCTTCACCGATGGCCACGACGCGGTGGCTGCGTCGCTCTTGGCGCACCGCGAAGGCTCTGACGAGTGGACCGAAATCCGGATGAAGCCGCTCGTCAACGACCGGTGGACCGCCGCCTTTCGCGTGAGCGAATTGGGGCGCTATGGGTTCAAGGTGCAGGGATGGGTCGATCGCTTCGAGACCTGGCGGCGCGATCTGCTCAAGCGCATCCAGGCCGACAGCGACGCGCTCGTGGATTACATGACCGGGGCCGAACTGGTTGAAGAAACGGCGGGGCGCGCGGCAGGAGCAGACTCGGCATGGTTGCACGACCGGGCTGCGGCGCTGCGCGCCGGAAGCACGCCCCGCGAGCTGCGAACCCATGCCACCGATCTCATGCTGCATGAGCTGGTGCTGCGCTACCCGGACAAGCGGTTCGCAACGGAATCGGATCGCGAACTGGCTGTCGTTGTCGATCCCGAACGCGCCCGCTTCAGCTCGTGGTACGAGTTTTTTCCGCGTTCGACGGCGCAGGAACCGGGAAAGCATGGGACGTTTGCCGATTGCGAAAAGCGCCTCGATTATGTTGCGGAGATGGGCTTCAACGTGGTCTATCTGCCGCCCATCCATCCCATCGGCGTGACCTTTCGCAAAGGGCGCAACAACTCGCCCGAGGCGCAGCCCGGTGACAGCGGCAGCCCGTGGGCGATCGGCGCAGCCGAGGGCGGGCACAAGGCGATTCATCCCGAGCTGGGCGCGGCCGACGACCTGCGGCGCTTCATCGAAAGGGCCCGGAAGCTCGAGATGTCCGTAGCGCTCGACATTGCCTTCCAGGCCTCGCCCGATCACCCTTACGTCCGTGAGCACGAGGGGTGGTTCCGCAAGCGGCCCGACGGAACCATCCAGTATGCCGAGAATCCGCCCAAGAAGTACCAGGACATTTATCCATTCGACTTCGAGAGCGACGACTGGGCCGGGATGTGGCGGGAATTCAAGAGCGTCTTTCTGCACTGGATCGGCTTGGGCGTCACCATCTTTCGCGTAGACAACCCGCACACCAAGGCATTTCCCTTCTGGGAGTGGGTGATTGGCGAAATCAAGGGAGAGCATCCTGGCGTGCTGTTCCTCTCGGAGGCATTTACGCGCCCCAAGATCATGTACCGCCTCGCGAAGATCGGCTTCAGCCAGTCCTACACATACTTCCCGTGGCGCAATGGCAAATACGAGATCGCCGCGTACCTGACCGAGCTGACGCAGACGCCGGTGCGCGAGTTCTTCCGCCCCAACCAGTGGACGAACACGCCTGATATTCTCACGGAGTTTTTGCAGGTGGGCGGGCGGGCGGCGTTCATGATTCGCCTGCTTCTGGCGGCCACGCTGGGCGCCAACTACGGCATCTATGGGCCGGCCTTCGAGTTGTTGGAAAACCGCCCCGTGCGGCGCGGCAGCGAAGAGTATCTCAACTCGGAGAAGTATGAGATTCGCCACTGGGACCTCGAGCGAGCCGACAGCCTGCGTGACCTGATCGCGCGCGTGAACGCAATCCGCAATAGCAACCCGGCACTGCAAAACGACTGGTCGCTCAAATTCCACGCAACGGACAATGATCAGTTGATCTGCTACAGCAAGGAGTCCGAGGACCGCTCGAACCTGATTGTGATCGTCGTCAACCTCGATTCGCATTACACGCAGGCGGGACACGTAACGCTGCCCCTCGATGACTTGGAGATTCCCGGCGACCGCGCCTACGAGGCCGAAGACCTGCTGACCGGCGATCGCTATCTGTGGCACGGGCCTAGCAACTTCGTGCAGTTGAATCCGGCCGCGCTGCCTGGGCACATCCTGCTGATTCATCGCAAGACGAAAGTGGAGACAGACTTCGAATATTTTCTCTAACGCGGGGAGAGCAACAGAGTGAAGAAGCTTGCGAGCGCAACCGATCCGCTCTGGTATAAGGACGCGCTTATCTACGAACTGCACGTGCGCGCGTTTGCCGACTCGAACGGCGACGGCATCGGCGACTTTCCCGGGCTGATATCGAAACTCGATTATTTGCAGGATCTCGGCATCACCTGCATCTGGCTGCTGCCGTTCTTTCCGTCGCCGCTACGCGACGACGGCTATGACATATCGAACTACGTCGACGTGAACCCGTCGTACGGCACCCTGAGCGACTTCAAGGCATTCCTCGAGGCTGCCCACCAACGCAACATGCAGGTAATGATCGAGCTGGTCATCAACCACACCAGCGACCAGCATCCCTGGTTCAAGGCCGCGCGGCTTGCGCTTCCTGGGTCGGCGGCCCGCGACATGTATGTTTGGTCGCAGACCGACCAGCTTTACAAGGACGCTCGCATCATTTTTACGGATACGGAGAAGTCGAACTGGACCTGGGATGACAGCGCCCGTGCCTACTACTGGCATCGCTTCTTCTCGCATCAGCCGGACCTGAACTACGACAGCCCGCTGGTGATGGAAGAGGTGCTGAAAGCGATGCGCTTCTGGCTCGACATGGGTGTGGACGGACTGCGTATGGACGCGATTCCATATCTCGTCGAGCGCGACGGCACCTCCTGCGAGAACCTGCCCGAGACTCACGAGGTGGTGCGCCGGCTGCGCGCCGCCATCGACACCGAGTATGCCAACCGGATGATCCTCGCCGAGGCGAACCAGTGGCCGGCGGACGTGCGCCCGTACTTCGGCGACGGCGACGAGTGCCACATGGCCTTCCACTTTCCGCTCATGCCGCGCATCTACATGGCGCTGCGCCAGGAAGATCGGCTGCCCATCACCGACATCATGGCGCAGACGCCGGAGATTCCCGGGAGCTGCCAGTGGGGCCTGTTCCTGCGCAATCACGACGAGCTCACGCTGGAGATGGTATCCGACGAAGAGCGCGACTACATGTACTTCGCCTACTCCGCCGATCCGCGCATGCGCGTGAATGTTGGCATTCGCCGCCGCCTCGCCCCCCTGGTCGACAACAACCGCCGGCGCATCGAATTGCTGAACTCGCTGCTCTTGAGCCTCCCCGGAACACCGATTCTTTATTACGGCGATGAGATCGGGATGGGCGACAACATCTACCTCGGCGACCGCAACGGCGTGCGTACGCCCATGCAGTGGACATCGGACCGCAATGCCGGTTTCTCGCGATGCAACCCGGCACGGCTCTACTTCCCGGTCATCATGGACCCGATCTACGGCTACCAGGTCGTGAACGTGGAAGCGCAGCAGAGCGATCCCTCAAGCCTCCTGCACTGGATGCGCAACATGATCGCGCTGCGCAAGCTCTTCCAGGTCTTCGGCCGCGGCACGCTTGCCTTTCTGGATGCGGCCAACCGCAAGATCCTAGCCTATCTCCGCGACCTGGACCGCGGCGACGGAACGCACGAGACGGTACTATGCGTGGCCAACCTGAGCCGCTTTGCTCAGCCGGTTTCTCTCGATCTGGCGCACTATGCCGGCATGTCGCCCGTGGAGATGCTGGGCTATGTTCCCTTTCCCACCATCACTGAAGCGCCTTACGCGTTGAGCCTCGCGCCCTATTCGTTCTTGTGGCTTGAGCTGCAGGCGGCGAGCCCGAAGATGGAGTTGTGCGACGACCAGATACTCGACGAAGAGATGCTTGGCGCGGCCAGGAAGGCTCCCGAGCCGGTGGAGCAGGAGGGCATCGCGGCCGAGGCTTTGCATCAAGGCTGGGCGGGCCTGCTCGCCGCTCACTGCGTGAACACCATCCAGGCCGCACTGCCGGCGTGGTTGCCGCGCCAACGCTGGTTCGGCGCCAAGGCGCGGACCATTCAATCGGCGCGCGTACTTGACTGGGCAGAACTTCCGGCTTCCGCGGATCGGGATACGGCGGCTGCCGGCGATGAGGCAGCGGGGTTTCCGCCCGTGCTATTTTTCGTCGAGGTTGCCTACGCAGACGGGCTTCCGGACCTCTATCAGATTCCGTTGGCGATCGCTACCGGCGCGGATGCCGACGCCGTCGCTGCCAATCATGTCAATAGCGTCCTCTCCGAGTTGGCGTTTCCCATGGGGCCGGCCGTTCTGCACGACGCGGCATTTGATGCAGGTTTTCGCGAGGCGCTTCTGCATGAGATTGCGCGAAACGCATCGCTGGAGCTCGCTGGCGCAGATGCGGGCCAGTCCGATCTTCCGCCGGGCCACATCGCGGCCCAGGCCTCCAGCGCGCTCGATCGAACACTCGCGGCGCAGGGGTTGCCCTCGCGCGCGGGAACGGCGGAGCAGTCGAACACATCGATCCTCTACGGCGACCGGCTCATTCTCAAATTGTTCCGGCGGCTGCAGCCGGGTGAGAACCCGGACGTGGAGATTGGCCGGTTTCTCACCGAAGTCGCCGGTTTCAAGCACATCGCGCCGTTCATGGGCGAGATTGCGATGTCGCGCAACGGTGGCGCCAGGACGACTCTGGCCATGTTGCAGGGCCTGGTTGCAAACCAGGGCGACGGCTGGCAGTGGTTCCTCGACCAGATCGTTGAGTTTCTTGCATCCGGCGCCGCGGTCGATGCGTCGGCCGTTATCGTTCCTTCGCTTCCTTCTGTTCAGGCTGCTGGTTTATTGGGAAAGCGGACCGCCGAGATGCATCTCGCCTTGGCGACGCCCACAGACGATCGGGCCTTCACGGCCGAACCGCTTGGCGCCGAAGAGCTTGCGCGCGACGCGGAGCGCATCGAAATGCAGGCGCGGTCCGCCTTTGAAGCCTTAAAGCGGAAGCTTGCCGAGCTTGACGACGCCACCGCCGACAATGCGGCCCTGCTGCTCACCCGGCGCCGCGAAATCCTCACCCGCGCTCGCGGTATCGTCCAACTGAAGACCGCCGGCCGCCGCATTCGCATCCACGGCGACTATCATCTGGGTCAGACGCTGCGCACAGCCGCTTCTTCCGCGGATTCAGACGCCACGCAGGGGGACTTCGTGCTGCTGGACTTCGAGGGCGAACCGGCGCGGCCCCTCGGCGAGCGCCGCCACAAGCAGTCGCCTCTCAAGGACGTAGCCGGTATGTTGCGTTCGTTTTCGTACGCGGCGCGCGCCGCGCTCGATCGCTTTCTCGAGTCGGAAGCCGCTCAAAATACGCCCCGCGAGCCGTCGTCCGCACGAGCGCATACTTGGGAGAACGCCGCGTCGAACGCCTTTCTGAACGCGTGGCGCGCTGCCATCGCTACGCGCCCCGGGCTTGTGCCTCCGCCTGAAGAAGAGCAGATGCTTCTCAACGCTTATATGTTGGAAAAAGCGCTCTACGAGTTGCAATACGAGCTCAACAACCGTCCTGCGTGGGTCGGCATCCCACTATCAGGCATCCTGCAATTGTAAGAGGGGCATTGGCCTCGCGAGAACGCATCGATGGCGACAACCAATTCGCTTTCCGGCGCCGCATCCGAATCTGAAGTGGCAGGTGATCGGCTTCTGGTCCTGCTGGCGGCGCTGCCACCCGACCAGCTTGAAACCGTGCTCGCCAATCTGGCCACCTGCGCCGCGCCAGACAATCTGGTGATCGCCACCGCGGATCAGTCGGCGAAGGAGGCCCACCCCGAGCTGAAAATCGTTCCTGCCGCGGAGAGTAAGCCCTCCTGGACCGTAACCGCTGCGGACTATGTGAGCGCCTTCGCGCTGGCGCAGCAGCATGAGGCCAAGGCCGTTCTGATGCTGGGCCCCGAGTGCGGCTCGCTGAACGCCTACGGGCTGCGCAATCTCGCCAACGCCGTGCTTGCCTCGCCCGCCGATCTGGCCCTTCCGCGTTACGATCTGCCGCCCCGGGCCGGCATGGTGAACTCCGCGATTCTCTATCCCCTTTCCCGGGCTCTCTTCGGCTCGCCCGCGCGCTATCCTCTGGCCGTCGATCTGGGGCTGTCGCTGCGCATGGCGGAGCGCCTCTCCATCGCGGCTCACTGCTTTACAAGGCTCAATCAGCCAGGCGCGCTGGTGTGGCCGGTCAGCGAAGCAGCCGTCGCCGGAATGGCGATTCGCGAAGTCAATGTAGGCACACGCGCGATTCCCCAGCCATCCGATCCCGATCTCAACGCCGTACTGTCGCTCGTTGCCGGATCGCTGTTTGCCGATGTGGACGCCAAGGCCGCCTTCTGGCAGCGACCGCGCCAGTTGCCGCCCGCGCGCAGCCAACTGGCGGCGCAAACGCTCGCTACGGACCTGCCGGCAGACGTCGCACCCATGATCCAGGCCTTTCGATTGGCTTACAGCAACCTGCAGGAGATCTGGTCGCTGGTTCTGCCGCCCAATGCGCTGCTTGGGCTCAAGCGCCTCTCGCTCGCCGACGGCGCCGCCTTCCGCATGCCTGAGACGCTGTGGGCGCGCATTGTTTACGACTTTCTGCTCGCCCACCGATTGCGCACTATCAATCGCGGGCATCTGCTGGGCGCACTGATTCCCCTCTACCTGGCCTGGGTTGCAAGCCACATCAACGCCGTGGCCTCGGGTATGGATCCCGAGCAGCACGTCGACGCGGTGGCTGCGGCCTTCGCAAACGAAAAGCCCTACCTCGTCGCTCGCTGGCGATGGCCGGACCGCTTCAATCCCTAGACATGCGAACTGCCGCGGCAGCACCGCATCCAAGATCGAGAGCAGGGAATGAGAGTAAGGAGTGAGTGTTATGACAATCGTTCTTGCCGCCATCCTCCAGACCTCCGCGCCCGAACAGGCGCCGCCGGCTGTGAACAACGCCACGCTGTGGCGTCAGATGTCCGCCGCGCTCCACCAGTCGCTCGAACGCGTTCTTTCGCTGCTCATCGCCATTTTGCCCGGCATCGTGGCGTTCTTCATCGCTCTTGGCGTCTTTGCGCTGCTGGGAATGGCGTCCAGTGCAGCGCTGCGGTGGGTGCTGAACATGGCCAAATTCGACGATCGGGTGGCCCGCTACCGCGGCAGCGCCGACTGGACGCCGGCAACCGCGCCGACAGCTCTCGCCGGGCGCGCCGCCTTCTGGGGCTGCGTGCTCATCGGCCTCTTGATCGGCGTCTCGGCCTTCGACACCTCCTACTCCTCGGCCGCGGCGCTTCCCGTCTCGCTGCTTCCTTACTTCACGCATATCGTAGGCGCGGCCTTTCTGCTCGTTGCCGGCACGTTGCTGGCGCGGTTCCTGGCGCGCTCGGTGCTCATCGGCGCGGTCAACGCCAACCTGCAGTACGCGCGCTTTCTTTCCCTCGGCGTCAAGTGGCTGGTCCTGGTCCTCACCGCGGCCATGGCCCTCGATCATCTCGAGATCGGCGGAGCCATCGTCGAACTCGCCTTTGGCATTCTCTTCGGCGGCATCGTGCTCGCCCTTGCGCTCGCCGTGGGTCTGGGCTCGCGCGACCTGGTCAGCCGCTCCCTTGAGAGCCACGTCGAGCGCCCCGACCAGAGCTCCGAGCACGCCGCTCCCGGCGCGGGCGACTCCATCCGCCACTTCTGATTCCGCCTGTCCTGCGAATTACGTGCATTAGACTTGCTTCATGCTTTTTCGCGCGGTTCGCCTTAGTCTGCTCACTACTTCGCTGTTTGTTGCCTCTCTGGTTTGCCTTCAGGCTCAAAATGCCCAAAAATCGCCCGCGCCGCACAGCGCACCCGCGCCCACGCCCGCCGACATTCTTCGCGGTGCCTACGGCCCCTACCGCGCCAACAACGATTTGCTCTACTACCACCTCAATGTGCGTGTCGACCCGGCGAAGCAGTATATCTCCGGCAGCAACACCATCCGCTTCCACATGTTGAAGGACGGCACGCGTATCCAGCTCGATCTCTACCCCGATCTCAAGGTCGACAAGATTCTCCTCGGAGCAACATCGCTCCGCTACACGCGCGAGTACGGCGCCGTCTTCGTCGACTTTCCCCAGACGCTGCGCAAGGGCCGCGTCTACACCATCGTCTTCTACTACGAAGGCCATCCCAAGAGCGAAGGCCGCTTTGGCGGCATCACCTTCGGCAAGGATCCGGCCGGCCACCCCTGGATCGTGACCTCGTGTGAGGACGATGGCGCCAGTATCTGGTGGCCCAACAAAGACCAGTGGCGCGACGAGGTTCAGGACATGGAGATCAGCGTTGCCATTCCAAACGATCTCGTCGACGTCTCCAACGGCAGGTTTCTCGGCAAGACGAACCTCGGTGACGGCTACACGCGTTGGGACTGGATGGTCGACTATCCCATCAATAACTACGACGTAGCGCTGAACATCGGCAACTACGTTCACTTCTCGGACCACTATGGATCGCTGCCGCTCGACTACTATGTGCTGCCCCAGGACCTGGCCAAGGCGAAAAAGCAGTTCACGCAGGTAAAGGGAATGCTGGCGGCCTTCACGCACTACTTCGGACCCTATCCGTTTGCCAAAGACGGCTACAAGCTGGTCGAGGTGCCTTACGCGGGGATGGAGCACCAGAGCGCGGTGGCCTACGGCAACGGCTTTACCAACGGCTACCTCGGCCGCGACTGGACGAAGACCGGCATCAGCATGAAGTTCGACTTCATCATCATCCACGAGAGCGCGCACGAGTGGTTCGGCAACGCCGTCACCGCCGCCGACCGCTCCGACATGTGGATCCATGAGGGCTGGGCCACATATATGGAAGGGCTCTACGTCGAGTACCGCTGGGGCCACGCCGACGCCGTCCGCTACCTGAATGGACTGAAGCCGAAGATCAAGAACGAGCGGCCCATCATCACTGAGCGCGGAGTGAACGGAACGCCGCCCGAAGACCAGTACTTCAAAGGTGCGCTGATGCTCAACACCCTGCGCAGCGTCATCAACAACGATCCCAAGTGGTTCGCCCTCATCCGCGGCTTCTATCAGCACTTCAAGTACAAGAACATCATGACCGAGGACGTGGTCGCCTGGTTCAACCACGCCACCGGGATGAACCTGACGCCCATCTTCGACCAGTACCTGCGCCACGCGTCCATTCCGACGTTGGAGCTGAAGTTCGACGCGGGGCAGGGAACTGTCGCGTACCGCTGGAAGGCCGATGTGCCGGACCTCGCCATGCCGGTGCGCGTGGGGAGCCCGGACCACTGGCAGATCATCCATCCCACGACAACAAAGTGGCAGACCATGAAGACGCCGCTCAGCAAGGCGGACTTCGCGGTAGACACCGATCATTACTACGTGAACGTGGACAAGCTTTGACGGGCCGCCGGAACTCTCAGGCCCCCTCGATTCCACGGTCGCGCCGCGAGCGCACCGTACAATGAAAGATGCGTTCGAGCTTGCCTGTCCATCGCAGCACACAAGGAGATACAGCTTTGAAGCCCTCACGGATCGTTCCTTTGTTGTTCCTCGCCCTGGCTGCGATGCCGCAGCTCCGCGCCGAAACGGCCGCCAACGTGACGCGGGCCACGCTCCCCAACGGCGCGCGCGTGGTGATCATCCGCAACTCGCTGGCTCCGGTGGTCACCGTGGAGGCCAACTTCATGGTGGGCGGCAACGAGACCCCCAAGGGCTTTCCCGGCATGGCGCACGCGCAGGAGCACATGGCCTTTCGCGGCTGCACGGGCATGACGGCCGACCAGACCGCGGCCATCTACGCGCTCATGGGCGGCGAAAATGACGCCGATACGCAGCAGAGCATCACGCAATTCTACGCCACGGTGCCGGCCGCCGATCTGGACGTAGCGCTCCAGGCGCAGGCCGCCTGCCTGCACGGCGTGGACGACTCGCAGACGCAGTGGGACCAGGAGCGCGGCGCCATCGAGCAGGAGGTCTCGCGCGATCTCTCCAACCCGACCTACAAGTTCATCGACCAGATGAACAACGCAATGTTTGCCGGCACGCCTTACGCGCACGATCCGCTGGGCACGCGGCCGTCCTTTGACGCCACAACCGGCGCCATGCTCAAGGAGTTTTACGACAAGTGGTACACGCCCTCGAACATGATCCTGGTGGTGGTGGGCGACGTGGATGCGGCGAGCACCCTCGAGAAGATCAAGAAGCTCTTCGGCGATATTCCCAGCCATCCGCTGCCGGAGCGGCCGCAGATTGACCTGCAGCCGTTCAAGTCGCAGACGCTCACCATCGACAGCAACCTGCCTTACGTCCTCGGCTTCGTCGCCTACCGCATGCCCGGCACGGACTCGCCCGACTACGCGGCCACGGTGATCCTGGCCGATGTGCTCGCCAGCCAGCGCGGCGACCTCTACGGGATGGTCCCCGCCGGCAAGGCCCTCGATGCGGCCTTCGGCTTGGCCGAGGCCTATCACAAGGCTACCGTCGGTTACGGTGTGGTGGTGTTGCCGGCCGAGGGCGCGGCCGATGGCGCGATGGACGAGATGCGCAAGATCCTCAATAACTACGCGGCCAACGGCGTCCCCGAAGACCTGGTGGCCGCGGCCAAGCGCAGCGAGATTGCGCAGGCCGAGTTCCAGCGCAACTCGATCTCCGGACTTGCCGACGTGTGGTCCAACGCGCTTGCGGCCGAAGGGCGCAATTCACCCGAGGACGATGTGGACGCCATCCGCAAAGTAACGCTTGCCGACGTGAACCGCGTGGCCAGGGAGTACATGCTCAACGCGAGCACCATCACAGCTATCCTGAAGCCTGTGCCCAGCGGCCAGCCCGTCTCGGCCAAGGGCTTTGGCGGCGCCGAGCAAGTGACCTCCGCTCCCACCAAGCCGGTGACGCTGCCCGCGTGGGCCGCCGGCCCGCTGGCAGAGGTGAAGGCGCCGGAGAACTACGTTCCTGTCTCCGACACGAAGCTGCCCAACGGCATCCGGCTCATCGTTCGCACTGACGCGATTAGCCCCACGGTTACCGTGATGGGCCAGGTGAAGCACAACTCCGACCTGCAAACCCCGGCCGGTGAAGAGGGCCTGGCCGATGTGCTCGACGGCCTCTACTCCTACGGCACGCAGTCGCTTGACCGCATTGCTTTCCAGAAAGCTCTCGACGACATCGCCGCCAACGAGAGCGCGGGCTACAGCTTCTCGCTCAGCGTTCTCAAAGAGTACTTCTCGCGCGGCGTTCAACTGCTCGCGGACAACGAGCTGCACCCCGCTCTGCCCGAGCACGCATTCATGGTTACGCGGGGGCAGGAGGCCCAGTACCTGGCCGGCAACCTGAAGAGCCCTGGCTACCGCACCGCACGCGCCATTGACGTGGCGCTGCTGCCTCCGGGCGATCCTGACCTGCGCGAGGCCACGCCGGAGACCGTCTCCAAGGTCACGCTGGACGCGGTGAAGCAGTATCACGACGCCACCGTCCGGCCTGATCTGACCACCATCGTCGTTATTGGCGACGTGACGCCGGAAGAAGCGAAGACCGTGATCGAAAAATGGTTTGGCGACTGGACGGCCGCTGGGCCCAAGCCCAACACCACGCTGCCGCCCGTCCCTGTGAACAAGACCTCGGCCACCAACGTGCCCGATCCCGAGCGCACACAGGATGCGGTGACGCTGGCCGAGCAATTGCCCATCAACCGCTTCAGTCCGGATTACTATCCGCTTCAGCTCGGCAACCACGTGCTCGGCGGCGGCTTCTATGCCACGCGGCTCTACCATGATCTGCGCCAGGTCACGGGCTACGTGTACAACGTGGGCGCAAGCCTCAACGCGGGCAAGACCCGTACCAGCTACTCGGTTGAATATGGCTGCGACCCGCAGAACGTCTCCAAGGCGAAGGCGCTGGTCATTCGCGACCTGAATCAGATGCGGACCGAGGACGTGACGCCCGAGGAGCTGCATCAGGCCAAGGCGCTGCTCCTGCGCAGCATTCCGCTCGGCGAGTCGAGTGAGGGTGCGCTGGCCGGAGGGCTGCTGGCGCGTGCGGTGATCGGCCTACCGCTCGACGAGCCGGTGATCGCGGCCAAAACCTACATGCGCCTCACCGCCAACGATGTCCGCAAGGCCTTCGCTAAAGACATCCGCACCGACGACCTGATCCAGGTCGTCCGCGGGCCCGCGCCGCAGTAAAGGCGAATCATGCGACTACGAGTGCCTCAGGTTCCACTTTTGGGGCCCAGGAGGCATTTTCGCACGAACTCGGATTCCACTCGATCTCCTCACACCGTCGAATACTTCTTGCAGAGCTCCTTCACGCGCGCGATCAGCTTGGGCACGCCGATCTCCGCCGGCACGCCGCCATGGTTATCGCCCTCGTACTCGATCGACATATATCCCTTGTGTCCCGCCTCCGCGTACATACGCCACACGCGGTCCATATCGATCGGCGTACCATCGTCGAACTT
>DATJMU010000158.1:0-81079 GCA_035508555.1 Occallatibacter sp.
CGTCAGCCAGCATACGATGTCGATCCCGGGAAGGTCTACACTCTGCCCGAACTCATCGATCTTGCCGAGATGCACAATCCTGACACTCGCGTTGCATGGGAAACGGCCCGGGAACGCGCCGCTGAAGTCGGCATTGCTCGATCCGCCTTCTTTCCCACGCTGACGGCCGTCGCGCTGGCTTCGACAATTCGCGATGCTGCACTCATCGGCGAGTTCTTTCATCGCCAGACGTTGGGCATATTCGAGCCGGCATTGCACGTCGAGTATTTGATCTTCGACTTTGGCGGCCGTGGCGGGACGGTCGATATCGCGAAAGCTAACCTGATCAGGGCAAATCTTGAATTTAATGACATACATCGACGGGTGATTTATGAGGTTTCCGCAGCCTACTACCAGCTGATCAATGCAAAGGGACAACATGACGCAGCCGAGATCAGCCTGAAGAATGCACAAATGGTGGAGGACGATGCGCAGAGCCGTCTGAAAAATGGGCTGGGAACTCTCCCAGACCTGCTGGAGGCAACTGCCGCCCGCGAGCAGGCAGACTATGACCTCCAGGCAACACTCGGTGCTGAACAAATTGCCCAGGGACGACTTGCAACCTCAATGGGACTGCCGGCAGAGACGACATTTCGCATTCAGGATATTCATGAACTTCCCATACCTTCGAGTGTGCCCGATTCACTCGACCAGGAGATTGATCGCGCCCTCAGGCAGCGACCAGAGTTGCTCGAACAAATCGCACGCATACGTGCAGCCAAGGGATCAATCAAAGCAGCGCGATCGGCATATGTCCCGACTATCGGCTTTGTTGGGGATGGTGGGCTCGCTCGTGCCTACGGACAGCAAGATCTCTATCCCGGACACTATGCCGAGGGGGAAGTCTGGTCCGTTGGACTCCAGATGAAGTGGACTTTGTTTGACGGCGGCCGGAGAGAAAAGGCGCTAGCAAGCGCCAATGCGGAAAAGCGCGGGGCGGAGGCGGATCTCAATTCGCTTCGCGACCAGATAGATCAGGAAGTATTCACCTCATACACGAATATGCAAACCGCACTCCGGCAACAGAAGTCGGCGGCAGCATTGCTCGCTGCTTCCGAACAGTCCTATGAAGCCGCTCGCCAGTCCTACAATTTCGGCGTTCGGAATCAGCTTGACGTGATCTCTGCCCAGAAGACCCTCGCGCAGGCTCGTTCCGAAGATGTTGCCGCACGGGCACAATTACTCTTACAGGCGGCCGATCTTGAATTCCGGACTGCAGACCTCATTCAAGTGCAACCGACGCAACCAGGTCCCTGAGGAGGCCAGCATGAATCCTGGAAACAGACATCACTCATTAAAGAGAGGGCACACAGTTCTTGCAAGCATTCCGACGATTGCGCTGCTTGCGCCTCTATGCGGCTGCGGAGACGCACCATCCTTCGATACGCATTGACGTCGTGCTGAGCTGAGATCGTATCGAGCATAAAGTCGAAGCTCATCGCATGCTTCTGCATTTGGTTCGCGTCACGGCTTATCACCACCTCATCCGCGCCCAATCGCAGAGCATCTTCCTTCTTTTTCTCTGATGTCGTGAACACCACCGTGTATGCGCCGAGCGCGTGCGCAAACTTCACGCCCATGTGTCCCAGCCCGCCCAGGCCGATAACGCCCACTTTCTCTCCTTTGGTAACATTGTGACGTTTCATTGGCGAATAGGTCGTGATTCCTGCGCACAGAAGCGGTGCTGCACCCGCCAGATTCAGATTCTCCGGGACATGCAGCGCAAACTTCTCCGTCACCACAATGCTGTCGGAATACCCGCCATACGTTACGCCGCCCAGGTACTTGTCGGGGAAGTTATAGGTCAGGATGAGGCTTGGACAGAACTGCTCCTCTCCTTCTTTGCAAGCTTGGCAAGTTCCATCGGAATCCACCATGCAGCCAACGGAGGCCAGGTCGCCGATCTTGAACTTCTTCACCGCCGGCCCGACCTTAGTGACTCGGCCTACAATCTCGTGACCCGGTACACAGGGATACACAGTCGGCATCACATCCTTCCACTCGTTCCGAACTTGGTGAAGGTCCGAGTGGCACACCCCACAGAACAAAATCTCGATTTGCACATCAAGCTCGGTGAGATCACGGCGCGAAATCGAAGTGCGGGCGAGAGGTGATGTTGAGCTGTGTGCAGAAAATGCTTTCGCTTTGTACATGAATTTCTTAACCTCCATTTCATCCAAAACCCACCTAGACTAGTGTTGCTGTACGCGACTAGCTGACGTGATTCAGCAAGGTGTTTTGCAAATCAGGCAAATTCAATGCGCCTTCTGGAAAGCTCAAGAAAAAGGATCTTAATGTCAAGACGGATGCTCTCGATCAAAAGGGCCGACGAATTGCATTAGGCCAGGTCAAGGCGGACGCCCTAGTGTGCGAAACGGATTCTTGCCTGGGAGGGTATTCGGCTGTCATAAGCCCCCGCCCCGCTCCGTCGGGTGCGGGACCTGTCCTCTTGGTCAGACATGGATCACGCATTTGTAGCAAGGAGCCTCTACTTGTCCAATTCTCGTGTGCTTGCCTATTAGGAACAGCCATAGACGGTTGCGTCGAGGTTTCATTCTCTCGCACGAAGCAGCCTAGGGATTCCAAGCGCGTAGACATGCGCACAAGATCTGCAAGAGAGTCCGCTTTCATCTTTCTCATCACGCGACCGCGATGCACCTGGAAGGTGTTTTCAGTAATACCCAGCTCTGCGGCCGCCTGCTTGTTGAGAAAGCCGGCGACGGTATATTGGAATACGTCTTGCTCGCGTGGCGTAAGCCAAATGCGCCCCGTGCGATCTTCAACAATCGTATTGTCGCGGCTGAAGCCTGCGGTGCCCTTTAGCCCATCCTCGGCGCCGAAGCTTTGGAGATCGGTCTCGAGCAGGGTACCCGCTAAGAGTCTCTCCCGGTTGACGCGCATCACATGATCGGAAGTTGTGAACCAGAGATAGCCCATCGAATCTTCCGCAATACCAAAGATTGGCTCTCGCAATATCTCTGGTAAATCTCCTAAAGCTGTTATCTTCCCTGAAGTAAAATACGCAAGGCCCGTGGCCGTTGCAATCCAAAGCACGTGCGCCTGGTCTTCAAAAACGGCTCTCACTGAGGGTGACGGCAGTCCATCGCGAACCGAATAATTCTTCCAGCGTCCATTTTGGTAAGAGGCCAAGCCATCCGCAGTCGCGACCCAGATCGTACCGTCAAATCCTTCAGCAATTGAGTTAATGGCATTGGATGGTAGTCCATTTGCGTCCGAGTAGTCGGTAAACCTTCCATCCTTTAGTACGCTGATACCGGAGCTAACGGTTCCGGCCCAAATCGTCCCGTCTCGACTGCGGTAGACTGAATAGAAACTTCCTCGTGCAAGGCCGTCAGAAGTCGTGTAAGTGCGGGCCGAAAACGAACCATTATTCTCCGAAATATCCGTTAGTCCCCCACTCTGCCTGCCGACCCACACTTCATTTCCACCACCACTGATTGAATACACAACGTCATTTTCAAGACCTGCGACTGTAACATGCCTGGCTTGGCCTTTTTCTATCAAAAATAGTCCGCCGGCAAATGGTGCAAACCATACTCGATCCTCGGGATCGATGTAAATTGGTCCGCCGCCAGCCGCCGGAAGGCCATAAGCGGCGGAACAGGATGCCAGCATCCCATTGCGTAGCACTTCGATACCGTCGGGACCCCCAAACCAGATATCGCCGTCACGATCTTCAAAAATGGATCTCACCTCATGGATGACTTTTCGATCAAATAATTCCAGAGACACCGTTCCGAGCGAAGTGATTCGAACAATTCCATGGTTTGTTCCAACCCAGAGATTGCCGTCGCGATCTGTCTTCAGCGCAAAAATCCGAAGACCTTTGAGAGAAGGCACAGCGATTACTCTTGTCGCCCCGGGTTCCATCTGGTAGAGACCATCGTCCGTCCCAACCCAGATTCGGCCATCGTTGCTTGGAGATAAACAATTGATGCTCGAGCGTCTAAGTTCCGTATCTGCTTGCGAGAGATGACCGTTCTGGAAACGAAACAGACCATATTCTCTCGTTCCTAGCCAAACACTCTGGTCCCGCGTACCCGCGATTGAGAGCACAGTGCCGGGACTCTTGTCCGCGGCTACGACAGTTTCAAACCGACTGTGGCTGTATCGCAGAATCTGTCCTTCGAGTCCCGCGAGGAGAATACGATTTTGCTGATCGAGAGCAAACGTCGTAAAAGTTATGTCCTGCAAATCGAATCGCTGGTAAATATCTTCAAACTTTCCATCACGATAGAGAATAATCCGGGGGCCTTCGAAGAAAATCCAAAGGTTTCCATCCGCGTCGGAGACCAATCCTCGAACCAAGCCGACGGGCTGGTCATGGACCGGCCGCTGTATCAGCGTGAAGTTCGAACCGTCAAAACGAACCAAGCCTCTCTCGGTTCCAATCCAAAGGTAGCCGTCCGACGATTGCGCGATTGCATAGATCGCGCCCCCAATAAAGCTTCCGCCTTCCCCCCAATGGTCATAGACGTACTGCGAGACGAGCCTGGACGGGTCAAGTGAGAATGCCGCATCTCCCGCGTGCAGCAGAGCGAGACCAAGCATCAGGTTTCTGCAGAATCGGCGAGATGGCATCATTCGTTTAGGGGAAGAATTCGAATCGCTCGATCACAATTTCCTCCTGTTTGGGAGGTGAGTCATTCGAACGATGATGAAGATACAAGTCAATGTGAGCAGTTTGCTTGGCTGAAATGGGAACACCTGATGTGAAGATGTGTCCCGCAACCATCGGAGCATGCGGGTCGGTTGTCGAGCCTCGAACCGTCTTGAATGACGCACGTCCAGGTTCCCACCGCAAAGTATGAGTCAAGACTCCGCCTGGGACAGTAAAGCGTGCCAAATTCTCGGGGATGTAAAAAGGTTGAATGATATACCACGCATTCTTGTTTTCTGTAAGGCTCCCGTTGTGCAAATCGATGTCCATTTCACCCGGTATGTCGGCGGTCCGGACATCTTCGGCGGTAAACAGCTCGAGAGATGCAGCCGTACCTAGCTTGCTGGTGTCCTGAACAACAAAGACGTAGGATCCATATCCCAAGTTGCGAATCAGACTAACTCCCCCTCCCTCCCAAAGGCCATTATGCTCCTGTATACGCAGATGTAAGTAGCCTTTGGTATCGGTCCAAACATTCGCTGGGTCATAAAAATCTGCGTGGCCTAACCTGCCATTACCTCCGGTTTCTACGCGCCAATCATACCCACTGAAATGAATGATTTTCGAGACAGTCGGTATTGCCGGCTTTCCCGGTGCACTTGTAACTGCCACCACTCCATTACCCACGTCCGGCAGTTTTGCCAGTCTTGAAGCAGGATGATAGCCGGGCTCTACCAGAAGCGCAGCATATTGCCAACCCAAATGGGTCGAATTGTGCCACGAGGAGTCAGGCTGTATTTCGGTATTCGGATGATCTACAAATGGCTGGACCCACCAAAGCCTGCTGTAAACATATAATACGATCTGCTCTCCAGGTTTTACACCGGTCGCCCGCCCCCCAATCAGGACCATTTGGTCAGGACCACCATGGCCAGCCGGAGGTATTTGCGTGATTTCGACAGATGGCTCTGTTGACAAGCTTTTGGAATGACAGCCCGTCAGGAGCATATGCGTGACTGCAAGAAGCAATGCGATCGTATATCGTTTCGCTTGGCGATAGCCACAAATCGACATGCAAATCTTCCTTAATGTCCTTGTCCTCGTCAAGGCGAACGGCGGTGCGTTCCATGACGACTTCAATTAAGGGCGGTCAGGACAACTTGTTCCTGCGATCATGCAACCAGGAATCCCGTTGCATGGCGGCCAAGATCGCATCAATGCCGCTCATTCCGGCATTAGCGGGTCCATAAGCGTAATATCCGGTTGGTGCCTCTTGAAGAGTTCGAGGGCTTCACGGCCATCTGACGCGTTCCCGATCAGAAACATGTCATCTTCAAAATTTATCACGGCTGCGATTCCTTCTCTTAATAATGGATGGTCGTCAACAGTCAGAATCCTGATTTTCCTTGTGCTCAGCATTTCTTCAGGCTCCCTTCCCCACGAGGGGATTCAGCCAGACCCGGCGGAGCGGGTCCCGGTCTGCGGAATATGCAATCGACGAGTTGACACGAAGGTCTATTTCTGTACCGACACCCACTCGAGTCCATACATTCAACTCTGCGCTAATCTTTGTCGCCCATGGTATTGGGACATATTCCAGGATGAACTGGAAACCTACCACCATATGATGTACGCAAGCGCCTAGCCGCCGCAGCTTCATTCGGCGATGGTCACGTTGACCTGGTACTGGCGGGTGATCGCCCCGGAGGTGGCTGTAATCGTGACTGGATAAGTTTTGGAGGAGTACGCAGCGGAGCCGGCGCCGGACACTCCTCCACCGCACCCTGCCAGAAAGACCGTACAGACTCCAAACAGAATGAACGTGGGCCAGCTCTTGCGGTTTCTGCCGGGGGCGAAGAACGTTAAGAGCATACCGAAGGGCAGTCCGAGCGCAGTGCAGGCAGCGGTGGCTGAAACGGTCATGGTGACCGTGATTGGCGAGGTAGGGGTCACCGAGCCCGGCAGCGAGCAACTGGCGCCATCGGGGAGCCCGGCACAGGAGAGCTGAATGGCCTGGCTGAACCCATTTTCCGGAGTGATCTCGAGCTGCACCGTGGCGGAGGATCCGGTGGACACGGTGACCGCATCCTGACCCGCAAGAGTAAAGTCCGGAGAGGAAGAACTCGCCACTGTCAGCGAGACCGCCGGCGAGGTGGAGGCGGCGAAGTGGGCGTCGCCATTGTACGCGGCCGTAATCTGGGAGGTTCCAGGATCGGCGCCGGTATACGAATAGACGGCTGTTCCCGAGGAATTCAGCTGGCTTGTTCCAAGACGGGCGTCGCCGGACAGGAACGTAACGGTGCCTGTCGGAGCTGTGCTGTCCGATGAGCCGGTCACGGTTGCTGTCAGGGTGATGCTGCCGCCCTGATCGACCTGAGTGGGACTGACGGTAAGTGACGTAGTCGTGGACGCGAGGGAAGAAGCACTGGAGGTGTTCAGGTCAACCGATGGGGATTGAGAGGACGCGATGTAGCAGTTCCCGCTGTATATGACATAGAACCCGTTATCGCCAGCGCCCAATGCGTTGGTGGCGAGGGTTGCAGCGCCGGCTTCGCTGACTGTCACCGGGCCGGACTGGAGGGTTCCGTTTGACGAATAGAGCGATACCTGCCCACCCATGGAGTCGCCGTTCTGGTCCGGGCCAAAGAGGGAAGCGCCGCCTGGAACCGAGACCTGGACGTTGAAGGATACGACTTGTCCGGCCTGGTAGGGCCCAGGCGCCGACTGCAGAGCCGTGGCGCTGGGAAGGGCGACAACCGTCACTGTGGTGGTAACGGGCGCGGCAGCCGATACGGAAGTAGTTCCGGTCGCATAGGCATCAAGAGTATTTACGCCGGCGGGCAGGGAGTCCGTGGTCAAAACAGCGGCGCCTGACTGGTTCGTCGCCACCGTGGCGAGAAGTAGCATGCTCGACTGATTGCACGTGGACAAGGGGTTGGTCAGGTAGAACTGGACAGGGCTTCCGGCGACCGGTCCGGACGCAGACTCAACGTTTGCCGCGATTGTGACGAATTGCCCGGCTGTGACCTGGGAGGCCGACGCGGAAACGGTGGCGGTGGAGGGAGTGAATGCAGCGTGGGTCCAGTTGGCGGCCAGGGCAGCCGCGTCGACGCTGCCCAAACCGGTGGCAAGGTCGTATCCGGGGCCGGCGGCGTAGCCGAGTACCTCATCTGCGCAGTCCGGCGATCCCGTGAGGCACGGAACATCGTTGCTGCCAGCAGTCACATCGTGAAAGCTCGAGGGACCGGTCTCATCCAGGCGATAAAGCACTGGATTGATGTTGCCAAGCCCAAGAGCCGGGAGGCTCCCGGAGGCATAGAGATATTGGTTGACCAAAGCGACGATGCCGCTGAACAGCGGGGTTCCGCCGGAGGTCCCTCCGAAGTAGTTCGCCTCGCCGTTCAGAACGACGTAATAGGGGGCGAAGTCCGGCGATGCAGCGAGGGCAATATCCGGCAGCATGCGCCCCGATGTGATCGACGTCAGGAAATCGCTCTGAAAGCCGGGTTTTCCGTAGAGCTGGCTTATCCCTCCCCCACCGCCCTCGACGATGCTGGAACTGCTCCAGCCGGATTCGGGCACGTAGGACGATGCCGTGGCGCCATCGGATTCGGGCGCGGATCCCCAATAGGCGCCGGAAGCGAGAGTCGTCCCTCCGACAGCAGTTACCGAGGGGGCGTCCGCCGGCAGCGCGACAGCCAGACCATCCTGCGCGGCATCTTCACCGGAGGCGTCGCAGCCGGCGGCTCCGGAATCTCCGGCCGCGCTGACCCAGGTAACGCCTTCGGCGTTTGCCTGGAGAGCCAGGGTCTGGTAGAAGGCCTCATCGGGAGACTCGCAGCCGGCGTAGCTTTCGCTCATCACCTGTGCCAGACCGTAGTCAACGACAGCATAGGCCGCCAGGTCGACGGTGTCGCCCCACACGTAGAGGATTTCCGCGTTCCGGGCGACCGCGCCGACAATCTCAAGATCGAGGGTCGCCTCCGCAATGTCGCTCTGCGCCGTACTGCCCGAGGAACTATTGAAGGCGACCACGGTGGTAAAGTCGTTGGCGGGTAAGCCGAAGGTCTGCCGATACGAACGGTAGTCGCTCAGCAGCGGAGCGCCGGGAGTCCGCCCCAGGACGGCTACTTTGACGCCGGCGCCAGTGATTCCTTTTGCGTAAAGACCGTTGATGTCATAGATTGCCGCCAGGTCGCCGGGCGCGAGGGATGTGAACCCGCCCGGGCCCGTGGCGTACTGGGGCTGAGCGCGAACCGCCTGCGGCGCCGGCCCGAAGTCATCGAGGCCGACAACGCCGGAGACCAGTGAGGACAGCCCGGACGGGACCGCCGGTGCGGAAAAATTGGCATAATGCTGAACTCCGGCGACATCGAATGTGTGCAGCTCAGTCTGAAAGGCCCGTGAAACGGCGTCCGCCGTTCCGGAGAACCTCACAAACATGCGACCGTTGGCAACGGTTACGCCGGTCATGCCTGCAGATTCGAGCCAGGATACCACCGC
Organism: Occallatibacter sp.; assembly: GCA_035508555.1. Taxonomy (GTDB): domain Bacteria; phylum Acidobacteriota; class Terriglobia; order Terriglobales; family Acidobacteriaceae; genus Telmatobacter. The sequence continues at coordinate 9,164 of DATJMU010000158.1, forward strand.
GTCCGCGTCGGAAGCGGACACACCGAAACGCTCGCCGAACTGTCGGGGAGTGAGCCATTTGTGATAGTGGGGCGAGTGGGGGTCCTGTTGACTGGCGGTAAATTGCAGAAGATCGGCCCTCCGCTTTGCACCGGGCTGCAAGACCAGCAGGAGGTTTCGCATCGGTGTTGAACCATTCAGAGGCCCCTGATCGAATCGGGCATAGACGCGCGCGATCCTTGCGGATCCGACCCGGGCAGTTGCGGCCTGCGCGTTTGCTTCCAGGACGCAAACACCAGCAACAAGAGCCACAGTCGCGAGCAATGAGTTGCAAATCCTCATGTGCCTGGTTCATCGGCCAGGAGACACGATGGCTTTACGCAGCGGGCGCCTTTGAGCTGCGGGCGCGTCCCGAACGCCGGGGAAGCCATGGAGGTGAGCTGCGCGGCGGCAGTGGAAAAATAACTGTTGACAACATACCGACTACTCGGTATGTTTAACTCGATGAGGTTGGGAGACCATGATTGAAGCCGAACATCACGCATCGAAGGCGAAGTTGCTGGACGCGGCGCTGTACGTGATCCGCGCCAAAGGGTATACGGCCACCCGGGTGGAGGATGTCTGCGAGGTGGCGGGGGTGACGAAGGGCAGTTTCTTTCACCACTTCAAGAGCAAAGAGGAGCTGGCGCTGGCGGCGGCGGAGTATTTCTCGTCGATGGCGGACCGGCTGTTTGCGACGGCGCCGTACCGGAACCTGGCGGACCCGCTGGACCGGCTTCTGGGATATGTGGATTTCCGCAAGGCGATCCTGATGGGGAAGCTGCCGCAGTTCACCTGCCTGCTGGGGACGATGGTGCAGGAGGTGTACGAGACACATCCGAGGATCCGCGAGGCGTGCGACCGGTACATTGCACACCATGCCGCCATGGTGGAAGAAGACGTGGCGGCGGCGATGGCGATGTACGGGGCGGACGAGGAGTGGACGGCGGCGAGCCTGGCGCTGTATACGCAGGCGGTGATCCAGGGAGCGTTCATCCTGGCCAAGGCGCAGCAAAGCGCCGCGGTGGCGGCGGCGAATCTGGACCATCTGCGGAGGTACCTGGAGCTCGTGTTCAAACGGCCGCAGGAGCGGCGTCAAATGCAGTACGTTCCCCAGCTTCAACCGCAACCGGCATAGGAGGATTTCATGACCGCGCAGGGTTCGACGCTTCAGCTTACGCAGGAACCGGAGACCGTGAACTGGCCCGAGACACACTATGTGTTCGTGGAGAGGACCGGGCCCTTTGCCCAGAACGCGCCGGCAGCCTGGCAGGAGCTGCACGGGTTGCTAGCGGCGATTGCGGAGCACAACCAGGTTACCGGCTACCTGAGCCTGTACAAGACGGGGCCGGGTCTTTACCGGGCCGGTGTTTCAGTGGCCGCGGAGCCGGTGAAGCTGCCCGAGGGGGTGGCGTACGAGAAGTTTGCCGGCGGAAAGTACAGCCGGTTTGTGCTGACGGGCGCGTATTCGCAGCTCGGCGAGGCGACGGGACGGGCCTTCGAGCTGGCCGCGGAGAAGCAGATCCCCCTGCGCGACGATTACAACATCGAGAACTACGTGAACGATCCCCGTGTGACGCCGGAAGCGGAGCTGATCACCGAGATCTTGTTCCCAACGTTGTAACAGGTGCGCAGCCGCCGATGGCAGCGACAGGAAGCAATCAGACCTGAGGAGGTTTGTATGACCACCGCGACCTTGCAGACGCCGGCCTCGACAGATGAGGCCGAGATTCTTGCCTTGCTTGCCGGGGTGCGCAAGGCCCATCTGGACAAGAGTGCGGGCGGGATCGCCGCGCCTTACGCGCCGCACGCGGCCGTCTACGACCTGGAGCCGCCGCTGGCACATGATGGGATCGAGGTGGGACGGAAGGAACGGTGGCTGGCCAGCTGGGAGACCCCCGTGGAGCTTGAAGCGCGGGATTTGTGGTTGCGGGTCAGCGGCGACCTCGCATTTGCGCACGGATACATGCGCATGAGCGGGAAGAAACATGGCGCGGAGCGCGGCGTGAGCTTCTGGATGCGGGAGACGGTGTGCCTGGAGCGTGTCGGGGGGGCCTGGAAGATCGTGCACGAGCACACTTCGGTGCCGTTTTATATGGACGCGAGTCTGCGGCCGGCGTTCGATTTAGAGCCGTGAAGGTTGGCTCCCGATCCGGAACCTTACAATCGGATGGGGAGCAGGCATGGAAGCGAACGCGCAGTACCCGCACCGGAGGTGGAATCCGCTGCGGCAGTCCTGGGTGCTGGTTTCGCCACACCGCACCAGCCGGCCGTGGCAGGGGGAAGTGGCGCAGAAGACGGCGCCTTCTGCGATTTCCTACGACCCGAATTGCTATCTGTGCCCGGGGAATTCGCGGGCGGGCGGGGCGGTAAATCCCCCGTATGAGAGCGTCTTCTCGTTTGTGAACGACTACGCGGCGCTGTTGCCGGACGCGCCTCCAAACAGCGATGCGCCGGGCGCGCCGCTGCTGGTTGCGGCGCCGGCGCGGGGGCTGTGCAAGGTGCTTTGCTTTCACCCGGACCACAGCCTGACGGTGGCACGGATGACGCGGCCGGAGATACGGCGGGTGGTGGACGCATGGGTGCGCGAGTATGAGGAGATCGGCAGACTGGGCTGGATCGAGCATGTGCAGATCTTCGAGAATCGCGGGGCGATGATGGGGGCGAGCAATCCGCACCCGCACTGCCAGATCTGGGCTACGAGCTTTGTGCCGGACGAGGTGGCGACGGAGACGGCGGCGCAGCGGGCGCACCGGGCGCGAACGGGCCGCTGCCTGCTGTGCGATTACGTGGAGACGGAGCGCACCGCAGGGCGGCGGGTAATCTTCGAGAACCGGCACTTTGTGGCGCTGGTGCCGTGGTGGGCGGTGTGGCCGTTCGAGGTGCTGGTGGTGAGCAAGCGTCACGCCGAGGCGATGCCTGAGTTCACAAGCGAAGAGCGGGACGGGCTGGCCGATGCGCTGAAGCGGGTGACGACGCGTTTCGATAATCTCTTCGAGACGAGCTTCCCCTATACGATGGGTTTTCACCAGGCGCCGACGAATGGGAGCGAGTACCCGGAGTGGCACTTTCACGCACACTATCTGCCGCCGCTGCTCAGGTCGGCGACAGTGCGGAAGTTCATGGTCGGGTTTGAGATGCTGGATATGCCGCAGCGGGACATTACGCCGGAGGTTGCGGCCGAGCGGCTGCGGGCGTGCCCGGAAGAGCACTACTGGCCCAGATAGCAAGCTGGCGAATTAGGGGGGTTCTCCAATTACGGTGCGGCATTTCCGGCGCCATTCAAGGTGGCCTTCATTTCCACCGCGGCGACGAAGACCTGTCGCCGGGGACCCCGGAAATGCAAAGGGCTCTTATTGTTCACGCTTCGCTCCACACCAATTGGAGAACCGCAATAGCCGCCCATCGGCGTAACGAGGCCACGGAGGGTTGAAACGCCTGTGGGCAATCTCGCAGGTTGGCCTCCACTCCGTGGAGGTGGCAGGCTCGCAAGGTCGCGGGTCTTTTCTTGTCAGCAGGCCGGCGAGGGCGGGACTCGCTGACGCTGCTGGCGCGACGGTTCATAAGAGGCCTCGGGCCGGTGGATCGGAGCCGCGCACTTAGTGGCGCCCGTTGTGACTGCGAAGCCAGTCCTGGTATTGCCGCTGTTCTTCGGCGCTGCGCCGATTCAGGTCTACGTGCGGGCGATGAGTCTCGTGCTCCCACTGGACGTAGCTGCTGGGTTGGGACTGGGGCTGAGCTTGCGGCTGCGGCTGCGATTGCATTTGAGGCTGGGACTGGCAGCCCGTGATCGCCAGGGGCGAGGCCAATGCGGTGACGAGGAACAGGGGAGCGAGGTTGCTGAGCGGCGAGCGCATGAAGTTTCCTTTCGGAAGAGGCTTTACAACTGGATGCGGGACTCGGGGTGATGAGGTGGAATACCCAGCCGCCCACCCGGGTTTGAGGAGCAGGACATGGCCACCGGGCGAGGCGCCGTTTGTATTCTACGGCGATTGCGTGTCGCGGCGCATTACAGGTTGATTGACGGTAATGAGCGGTTCGAACGGTCAGAAGCGGTATCCGGGTTTGAGGACACACTGATAGATGGCCGAATTATCGGTCTGGGAATCGGTTCTGGAGGAGCAGTTGGCCCAACTCAAATACAGGTCGCCGCCAAGAGGAAAAACGATAGGCGCTCCATCGATGTCCGCCTCGATGGACGGACCTTCGGCGGTGGGCGGGAGGGTGAAATGAAGGTCGCGGCCGTACTTGACCGGGTAGGATTCGCGCACGCTGGAGGCAATGGTTGTATGAAATACCTCGGCCTCGACGAGAAAGGTTGCAGTCTGGGACCAGTCCGTGGCCGTGGCGACAACGATTTGGCCGCCGCCGGCAGAGTCCCTGGCGTCGATCTGCGTGAAGGGGCACGGGCCGGCGATGCAGGAGGCGCGCACGTTGCGGAAGACGTTGCCCGCACCGGCATCGATGGTGGCGGAACCCGACGCGGCCTTCCACATTCCGTCGGGAGAACACGGTCCGCTGCCGGCGCAGGGCAGGTTTCCCGTGTTGACCACTTGAAAGGTTTTGACGGCGCTGCCGATGTTGGTGTCGGTCTGATAGTTGATCGTATAGCGAATGCGTATGTCGGAGACCAGGACGGTGGGACGTCTGACGTCAGGACGCGCAGGAACGGCCAGAGGCTTCATCTGCGCAATGTAGAGCTTGCGCAGATCGGTGCGCAGCCCGATGCGCAGCACCATATCGAGGGACTGATAGCCAGGCGCGCTGAAGGCGAGCTGCACCGTGGTCGCCGGCCATATGCGGTTGTGGACCGTGATCCTGAAGTATCCCGAGGCGCTGGAGAGAGTGACGGCGCGCGATGTGCCGTCCGATGCGACGACCGTGGCATTGGCGATGGGGATCTCCTTGCGGGGATCGGCATCGAGACGAATCGCCGCGCCCTGGAGGGTAATGGACCGCGGCCGCCAGTGGCGCAAGCGCACGACGAGAACGATGACCGCCGCGGCGCCCACGACTCCCGCAACCATCCAGATGATGCTTTTCTTCAACCTCACAGGCCGCATACGCCTTTACCCTATTTTGACGCTTCCCGAGCCTGGAACGAAGCCTGAGGGCGAAGAACCAGAATTGTGCCGGCAGGCATCCAAGCTGGTATCGCCGCAGCATTCATCCGGAGGTTCTCCGGGCGGCGCGGCCGGAATGGGCGTGGAGAATCCACTCGACTGGGAATTCGGAGCGCGCGGCGAGAGATGCGGCGAGCAAGAGGGGAGACGCTACTCCCGGCGCGAGATGCTGCGGGGGCTGGCGTACGCATCTCTGGCGGCCTCTCTAGGGAGTTCGGCGGCTGACGGCGCGGCGCAGCTGTACGTGGAGCCCGAGCAGGAGGCGCATCCGGCGGTGCTGCCGGCACCGAGCACTCTTACCGCCCAGGACGAGGCATTTCTGAACGGCCTGGAGCAGGCGATCTTCCTTTTCTTCTGGGAGCAGGCGAATCCCAAGACGGGCCTGATCAAAGACCGCTGCAACGTGCGCACGAACGACACGAGCACAGTGGCGAGCATCGCGTCGAGCGGCTTTGGGCTGACGGCCATCTGCATCGCCCACAAGCGCGGCTTCATTCCATACGACCAGGCGCGGGTGCGGGTGATTGAGTCGTTATCGTTCCTGTGGCACAAGGTGCCGACGCATCGAGGGTTCTTTTTTCACTTTGCCGATATCAATACGGGCGAGCGGGTGTGGGAGTCGGAGGCATCTTCAGTGGACACGGCGATTCTGCTGTGCGGGGTGCTGACCTGCCGGCAGTATTTTCACGACCGGGACATCGAGGAACTGGCGCACGCGATCTTCGATCGCGTGGACTGGACATGGCTCTCGGAGGACACGACGCTGCTCTCGATGGGGTGGACACCGGAGCTCGGCTTTATCACTTCGCGGTGGGGCTTCTATAGCGAGCTGATGATGATGTACCTGCTGGGGATGGGATCGGCTTCGCATCCGCTGAAGAGCGACGCGTGGTCGGCGTGGAAGCGCACGACCTTCGAGTACGCCGGCCTGCGCTACATCGGCTCGTTCGCGCCGCTGTTCGTACACCAGTACTCGCAGGCGTGGTTCGACTTCAGGCACAAGCACGACCAGTACGCGAACTACTTCGAAAACTCGATTGTGGCCACGGATGCACACAGGATCTTTTGCCTGGAGCTGCATCCGGAGTTTAAGGACTACACGGAGTCGCTGTGGGGGATCACGGCGTCGGACTCGGCGAAGGGATACGTGGTGTGGGGCGGGCCGCCGGCGATGGGGCCGATCGACGGCACGGTGGTGCCGTGCGCGGCGGGCGGTTCGCTGCCGTTTCTGCCGGCGGAAACGATGCAGGTGCTGCGCACCATTCACGACCGGTACCCGAAGGCGTGGTGCCGGTACGGCTTCGTGGACGCATTCAACCCGCTCACGGGCTGGTACGACACGGATGTGATCGGCATCGATGCCGGGATCACGATGGTGATGGCGGAGAATGCGCGGACGGGATTTGTATGGGAGACTTTCATGAAGAACCCCGAGGCGCAGCGGGGAATGGAACTGGCCGGCTTCAAGGATGACGCGGCGAGCCAGGCGCAGACGACGCAGGCCTCGGCCGCCGCGAAACAACGCCTGGCGCGAGCGGCGCATCGCACTGTGTAAGCGGTAAAAGATGATTGTCACCAGATAAATAGACGTTCGCGATTCGCCAGAGAGCGGCGCAAAATGCCTTGGTTCAGGGAAGCAGCTTGGTTCGCACCCATGCCGCAAGGGCAGAAGGTCGGCGGGCCGGAAGAGAGCTATGTCCTCAGCCAACGATCGTGCAAGGGGTGGCGGACAACCTGCAGAGCCGGCGCGCGGTACGCCCAGCGCGTGGGCTGACCGTGTGAGCGCACTCAAGAATATTCCGCCGGTGCTGCATTTTGTCTGGGAGTCGGGGCCGTCGGTTGTTTTCTGGAACATCACCACGCGCATCACGGTGGCATTTCTTCCCGTGGGGATCGGCATCATCGGCCGGTTCATCATCGATGGCGTCAATCAGATCCGGTTGCATCGCCCGCTGCCGGGATATTTCTGGTGGCTGGTGGGCGGAGAAGCGCTGCTGGCGGTGCTGATCGGGGTCCTGTCGCGGACGGTGGATTACTTCGACAGCCTGCTGGCCGACCGCTACACGGAGCACGTGAGCGTGGAGGTGATGCGCAAGGCGGCGGCGCTGGACGTGACCGCGTACGAAGATCCCGTGTTCTATGACCGGCTGGAACGGGCGCGGGTGCAGGCCACCGACCGGCTGGTGATGATCCAGCAGATGGGGCGGCTGATCCAGCAGACGGTGACGGCCCTCGCGTTTTCGGCGGTGCTGCTCAAATACTCGGTGCTGCTGCTGTTTCTGCTGACAGCCGGGGTGATCCCCGCGTTTCTAGGCGAGAGCCACTTCGCATTTCTGATCTATGCGAAGAACTTCGGGCAGACGCCGCTGCGCAGAGAGATGGATTATCTGCGGCAGGTGGGCGGAAGCAAGGAGGCGGCGAAGGAACTGAAGCTGTTCAACCTGAGCAGCTTTCTGACCACGCGCTTTTCCGCGCTTGCCCACCGGATCTACGAGGAAGACGTGGCGCTGAACCGGCGGCGGCTGCTTTGGAGCGGGCTGCTGGCGATTGCGGGCCAGGCGGGCTATTACTCGGCGTACGTGCTGAGCATTTACCGGACCATCGAAGGGCGCTACACGATCGGGGACCTGACGCTGATCACGACCGCGATCATGCAGGCGATGGGCAACATCCAGCAGGCGTTCTCGACGGCGTCGGGTGTGGCCGACCAGGCGCTGTTTCTCACCGATCTTATCGCGTTCTTCGAGATGAAGCCGCGGGTGGAGTCGAAGGCGAATGCGCTGCCGGCGCCGCGGCCGATCGCGCGCGGGTTCGAGTTCCGCAACGTGTCGTTCATGTATCCGGGGACGACGCGGCGGGTCCTGAGCAACTTCAACTTTACGCTGAGTCCCGGAGAACGGGTGGCGCTGATCGGCGAGAACGGGCAGGGAAAGACCACGGTGGTGAAGCTGATCACACGGCTCTACGACCCCAGCGAGGGCGAGATCCTGCTGGACGGCGTGGACCTGCGCGAGTACGACCTGGAGGACCTGCACTCCGAGATCGGGGTGATCTTCCAGGACTTCATGCGCTATGAGATGACGGCGCGGGAGAACATCGCGGTGGGCCGCATCGACGCGCCGCACACTCCAGAAGAGATTGAGTACGCCGCCGAGAAGAGCCTGGCGAGCGGCGTGGTGGGCCGGCTCAAAGGCGGCTACGAGCAGATGCTGGGGCGGCGTTTCGAAGGCGGAGTGGATCTTTCGGGCGGGGAATGGCAAAAGCTGGCGCTGGCGCGGGCTTACCTGCGCGATGCGCAGATGCTGATCCTCGACGAGCCCACGGCGTCGCTCGATGCGCGCAGCGAATTCGAGGTTTTCGAGCGCTTCGCGGAGCTGACGCTGGGCAAGATGGCGCTGCTGATCTCGCATCGGTTTTCCACCGTACGCATGGCCGACAGGATCGTGGTCCTCGAGGGCGGGCGGCTGGTGGAGGAAGGCAACCATAACCAGCTTGTGGCGCTGGGCGGGCGCTACGCCGCGATGTTCGAGATGCAAGCCGCCAGCTACCGTTGAGGCGCTATGACCAATTCCTTTTTCATCGCCGAGCCAGGGCAGGATAAGACGCAGGACCGGCTCGAGTCCTCGCGCAGCGCGGCGGGCATCGCCGCAACCTGGCCGGTTGCTCCGCGGCCGTCAGGCAAGTTCGCCTTCCTGCGCCGCGTGAGCGCAGCGCGCCGCAATCTGGAGCTGCTGGAGAAGTTCCTTACGCGGCCGCCGGCGATGTACATGAGCGAGGATCCGCGCATGGCCTCGTGCCGGGCCGCGCTGCAGGAACTCCGTGCAAACTTCCGTCTGCTGCGATCGGCGGTCGCGTCCATCGTGGAACGGCGGGGGCAGATTGCAAGGCTTCCGCGGGTGATCGCCGCAGGACGACAGGACGAACCGCGCGCCGCCGCCGCCGCAAGCATTTATCTGCGTGCCGTGGACGGAGAGTTCTCGGCGCCCACATTCCAGGTGTTTGTCGGCGCACTGCAGGCCGAGGACCCACTCACGGTCGACGAGTTGTGGGCGCTTGCGGATTTTTTGAAGTTTGTCCTGCTCGAATCGGTACTGGAACAGGCGCGTTCGCTCCGCCGCGCACCCGAGTCCGCCGCCGTCCAGCCCTTCTCGGTCCGTCTCAAGAGCTTCCGGTCCATCGGCAACGCCGACTGGGTTTTCCTCATGGAGCCGCTCATCGTCTTCGATGCGCTGCTCAACCAGGATCCGGCGGGCGCTTACCAGTCCATGGATTTCGAGAGCCGGGAGCTTTACCGCCGGCGCGTGGCGTTCATCGCCCGCCGCTCCGACTGCACGGAGACGCAGGTAGCGCAGACGGCGCTCGACCTGGCGCGCCACGGAGGCGACCTTCCTTCCACGCATCCGCGCATGGAGCGGCGGCTGGTTCACGTGGGGCATTACCTTGTCGGCAAGGGATTTTCAGAGCTCGCGTTCCGGGTGGGCTTCCATCCTCCGGTCTCGTGGCGGCTGCGGCAGTTCGTTCTTGCCCGCGCGGAAGACTTTTATATTACGGGCACTCAGCTCCTCAGCATCTTGTTCGTGGCGGCCGTGCTCTTCCTGGTGCTGCCGCGGATCGTCACCTTTACCGGGCTGGTGGTGACGATTGCGGCACTGCTGGTGCCCGTGACTCAGATCGCGGTTGAGCTGGTGAACAACGCGGTCACGTCGTTCTTCGACCCGGATCCTTTGCCGAAACTCGAATTCAGCGAAGGGATTCCGCGCGACTGCACAACGCTGGTCGCGGTTCCCTCGCTGCTGATCGACGAGAAACAGGTGCGCGAGCTGGTGCAGGACCTCGAGGTCCGTTACCTGGCCAATCGCGATCCCCATCTGCACTTCGCGCTGCTCACCGATCTGCCCGACTCGGTGACCAAACCGCGGGAGAGGGATGCGCACCCGCTGGTGGGGCTTGCCATTCGACTGATCGGCGAACTGAATTCCAAATACAGCCCGGGCAGGGGCGGCGGTTTCATGCTGCTCCATCGCCATCGCGTCTTCAACACCCGCCAGGGCGTGTGGATGGGGTGGGAGCGCAAGCGCGGCAAACTGCTCGACCTCAACCGCCTTCTGCAACGAGAAGGAGACGCGTTCCCGATCAAAGCGGGCAAGCTCGATGTGCTCGGCGAAGTCCGTTATATTCTCACCCTCGATGCGGACACACAGCTTCCGCGGGGCATGGCGGCCAAGCTGGCGGGCGCAATCGCTCACCCCTTGAACCAGGCCATCATCGACCCCAAGCGGCGCATCGTCACGGAAGGATACGGCATTCTGCAGCCGCGCATGGGCGTGACCGTCCGCTCCACAGCGCGGTCGCGCCTGGCCGCCATCTATTCAGGGCAGAGCGGCTTCGACATTTACACGCGCGCGGTTTCGGACGCGTATCAGGACCTGTTCGGCGAAGGAATCTTCGCGGGCAAGGGCATCTACGAGGTGGAGACGCTTCATGCCGTACTGAACCACCGGTTTCCGCGCAATGCCCTGCTCAGCCACGATCTGATCGAGGGGGCTTATGCGCGCGCGGGACTGGTGACCGACGTGGAGCTGGTAGACGATTATCCCTCGCACTACAGCGCCTACACGCGGCGGCAGCACCGCTGGGTGCGCGGGGACTGGCAGATCGCGCTGTGGATGTTCGGGAGGGTGCCGGACGAATCGGGCCGCTGGGTGCCGAACCCGATCTCCGACATCTCCCGCTGGAAGATCTTCGACAATCTGCGCCGCTCGCTGGTCGACCCATTCCTGGTGATTCTTTTCGTCGCCGGGTGGCTGGGCCTGCCGGGAGGTCCGCTTTACTGGACCATCGTTCCTCTCTTCCTGCTTGCCTTTCCATCGATCGCGCAGCTGGGGTTTGGGATGGGGCGGGCGTTGCTGAGCGGCCAGAAGGGGCGCGCGGCGGATGTTCTGACCGGGTTCTGGCGCTCATGCCTCATCGCATTCCTTCACCTGGTTTTTCTTGCCCATCAGACATTTCTGGCCTTCGATGCGATCTTCCGCTCGATGATCCGGTGGTTGATCACCGGCGAGAGGCTGCTGGAGTGGGAGACGGCGGCGCAGGCGGAGAGGAACTCCGCGCGCCGCGGCGGACTCGACCGCTACCTGGGGGTGACGCCGTTGCTGTCGTTGGGGCTCGGCGTGCTGGTCTGGTTCGCCGCCGCGCACCGGTGGGCCATTATTTGCGCGGCGCCTGTCCTGCTGCTCTGGGCGATCGCCAACCCGGTGATTGCATGGCTCAACCGGCCGCCGCGCGAGCGCGTGCGGCTGGCCGCCGCGGACAGGGATTTTCTGCTTCTCGCGGCGCTGCGCATCTGGCGGTACTTTCATGAGTTCAGCACGGAGCGCCATCATTACCTGGTTCCGGACAACGTAGAAGAAGACGGCCTGAGCGAGGCGGCGCGCATTTCGCCGACCAATATCGGATTGCTTTTGAACGCACGGCAGGCCGCCTGCGCGCTGGGATTCCTGACCGTGCCGGAGTTCGCCGAGTTCACCGGCCGTACGCTGGCCACCATCGCGCGGCTGGAAAAGTTCAATGGCCACCTCTACAACTGGTATGACACGGAAAAGCTGGATCCAATGAAGGCAGGCGGCGGAGGTGGGCCTTTTGTATCTTCGGTAGACAGCGGCAACCTGGTGGCTTCGCTCTACACGCTTTGTGCGGGGACAAAAGAGCTGGCGCGCCAGCCGCTGGTGCCGGCGGCGCTGTTCGAGGGCTTATGGGTGCATTGGCGGCTGGCGCACAAGGAAGGAAATCTGACCACTTCGGCCAGGCATCTGAATCAGCCGGCCGCGGGCGCTCCTCCTGCAGTATGGATCGCGTGGCTGGCCGACGCGCGGACTATTGTTGCTGAAGCGGTGCGAGAGGCGGCAGAACCGCGCAAAGTATGGTGGGCGGCCGCAACGCTGCACCGCATCGAGGCGATTCTGGCGCTATTGCGGGACTATCTGCCCTGGATGCTCCCCGAGTACGCGCCGCTTCGTGCGTTACGGGAACTACGCATCGATGAAGATTCCGTGGAGTTCTCCGTCAATCGGGCCATTCCCTTTACGGAGGCGTTGGACACCTCTTTGGCGCGGTCAGAGGGTGCGCTCGCCGAAGGGCCGGCCATAGCGGACCTCGCCCGGCAACTTCGTGAGCTGCTTGGGAGGGCCCTTGCCAACCAGAGGGCGCTGGCCGCGAACCTGCGCGCGATCGCGCAGGACGCCGAACGCCTGGCGGAGGCGATGGACTTCGCATTTCTCGTCCACCGGGAGCGGCGCATTCTCTCGATCGGCTACGACGCGGGTACGGGCAAGCTTCACGATGCCTGCTACGATCTGGTGGCGTCGGAGGCGCGCGTGGCCACGTTTTTGGCGATTGCCCGGGGCGACCTGCCGGTGCAGAGCTGGTTCCGGCTGGGGCGCGATCACACCCTTGCGTTTGGCAGGTTCGTACTTCTCTCCTGGACGGGCACGATGTTTGAGTATCTGATGCCGTCGCTGTGGATGCGCAGCTACGCGGGCACACTGATCGCCCGGACGCAGACCGCATGCGTGCAGGTGCAGCGCCGGTTCGCCGCCGCGCTGGGGGTGCCGTGGGGAATCTCGGAGTCGGGCGACGCACGCCGGGATGACGCGGGACATTATCATTACCTCGCTTACGGCGTGCCCCAGGTAGCGCTGTCGGCAGAAGCGAAGGCCGGCCCCGTGATCTCGCCCTACTCGACCTTCCTGGCTCTTGAGGTCGATACGGCGGAGGCGCTGGCGAACCTGCGCCGCATGGCCTCCGCGGGATGGATTGGCGCCTACGGCTTCTACGAGTCGGGCGATTACTCTGGCTCGTTGCGCAAGCCCGCGCTGGTGCGCGAATGGATGGCACACCATCAGGGGATGGCGCTGCTGGCGGTATTGAATCTGCTTCGGCGAGACGCGGTGCAGCGCTGGTTTCACGCCAATCCGGTGGTGCAGGCGACGGAGAGACTGCTCCACGAAGTGCCTGTCAGCAATGCTGTCCTCCGGTCGCGGCTTTACGAGGTTGCTCCGATTCGCGCCTCGTAGGACGCGCCGAGACCCAGCGGAAATGACGGGGCCCCAAGGGATTTTGCGCCAGGGCGCCCATGTCGGAGGGGCGTCCTGACGGTCTCCGATCGCGGGCGCACGTGAATGCGGGAGAGTCGCGCTGGAAATCAGCTTGAATCAAAGAGCGATTCGAGCGGCGCCTTGCACAGCCCGGCAGCGGGGTGACGGCACTTTCAGACGCCGGTCTGGATCTGGTCGTACATGGTGGAGTTGCGGTAGCCGAGGAGGACGACCAGGGTCCAGATGCCGAGGGCGGTGCCGAAAGGGAACTTGAGCAGGCTGAAGACGGCGGCGATGACGGCGACAATGCGGCCCCACTGGGTACGTTCGAGCAGGCCCCATCCGGCGGCGATGGCCAGGCCGGAGCGGAGGGCCAGGAAGATCCAGGCGAAGTGGAAGATGACAGGGAAGATCCAGGTGGGAGGCGCGGGGCCGTGCATCCAGGGCCCCCAGGGGCCGGACATGATGGCTTTGGCAAAGGCGAGGCCGACAAGACCGAGCAGAATTGATAATCCGGCGTAGATGAACCAGAGGACCCCGAGGGCGCGAACCTTGCTGGCGTAGCTGTCGAGCTGATACTGCAGGCCGGGGACGGGCGGAGCGGCGGGGGCCACGGGACGTCCGCACCGGGGGCAGAAGGCCTGCCCCGGAGCCAGAGCCAAACCACATCCACTGCAGTACATATCGACCTCCCTCGCAAGCGATGTACAGAATCTACTACGCAGAGGCGGGGCGAGGTGTTCCGTGGCGCCGGCGGGTCGTTCCGGCGGATGCGGCTGCCCGGGCAGGGCCGGGCCACGGCGGCTCAGTTTCCGGGGCCCCCATATTTTGGCTGGGCACTTCAGTCCCTGGGGGCGTAGACGGGATCTCCGGGCTGGAGGCTGAATGCGTGCCGAGCGCAGGAGCTGCCTCGGAACGTGGGTTTTTTGGGGAGGACGGGAGGGCGTTGGGGGATTGATTCCAAAGCACCGCGGCTCCGCAGGCATTGTTACGACGATGTTACACGGCTATGTTATCGGGTCGAAGTTAGTGCAAAATTTTTCACTGGCGCTAGTTTGGTTTGACGTGATAGCGTGGTTGCCAACATTGAAACCCCTGGCGAGAAAGGCCGCTAAGGGGTATCTGATTCCCCGCAATCATACTTGCTTGGAACATTGGCTCTTCTACTTCAATTGCTTACCAAAAGCGTTCCTGTCCGAGTTTTTGCAATTCGGAGGCCGTAAGGGCTTGCGCAGTGTTGGGGTGCTGAGGTCGTTGGTGGTCAGAGCTCCTCGCCTGCCCAGTTGAGTTTTGTCAAAAGCCGAAACTTGCACAGAAGCCAGGCGACCGCCGGCACAGCGGGGGCGTGGCTAACACATAAGTCAGGGATTGATTCATGCCGCAAATCTTTGACCGCGGCTCGAACGCGCTGGCGCGGATGAGCCTGGTGTTGACGGGGTTGATTGTCATCGCCCTTGGTGTGACGTTGGACCAACTGCAGCGGTCGCCGTGGGTGACGCGACAGGGCCAGCGTCCGGACCAGCCGATACCGTTCAGCCATGAGCACCACGTGATGGGGCTGGGGCTGCAGTGCCAGTACTGCCATACGACGGTGGAGAAGTCGAGCTACGCGGGGATTCCGCCGACGCGGACGTGCATGAATTGCCATGCGCAGATCTGGACGGACGCGCAGCTGCTCAAGCCGGTGCGGGATAGCTGGTACACGGGGCAGTCGATTCCGTGGATCAAGGTGCATGACCTGCCGGACTTTGTGTACTTCAACCACTCCATTCACGTGAACAAGGGGATTGGCTGCGCGACCTGCCACGGGCACGTGGACGAGATGCCGCTGATGTACGAGCAGAACACGCTGCAGATGGAGTGGTGCCTGGACTGCCACCGGAACCCGGCGAAGAACCTGCGGCCGACGGCGCAAATCTACAACATGGATTGGAAGAAGCCCTCCGGCGACCACCCGGTGTGGTGCACTTCGGTGCCGAACAAGGCGGGGATTCCGACGGCCGAAAGCGTGAGCTGCACGACGCAGGATCCGACGCGAAACGGGCCGGAGATGGCCGCATTGGAGCTGCCGGCGACGCCCGCGACGGGGGTGGTGGGTGAAGTAAGCGCGGCGACGATGCCGGCGACGCCGGATTACCAGAAGTTCACCGACCAGGAGGCGTTGGGACGTTTCCTGCTGGTGCATTACAAGATCAAGACGCCGGAGCAGATTACGAGCTGCAACACCTGCCACCGGTAAGGGCGAGATGGGTGGGCACGAGATGAATCGATCCGCGAAGAGTGCGGAAGACCAGACGGGGAATGCCGTGGATAAGGACAAAAACAACGCTCCGGCGACGATCCAGGCGAACACGCCCGAGAGGCCGATGACCCTGGAGGCGGTGCGCGCGGAGCTGAAGGGCGTGAAAGGGAAGAAATTCTGGCGCTCGCTGGATGAGCTGGCCGACACGCCGGAGTTCCGGGCGGCGGTGGAGCAGGAGTTTCCCTCGTCGGCGCAGGAGTGGGTAGATCCGGTATCGCGGCGCGGCTTTCTGAAGTTGATGGGTGCTTCGATGGCGCTCGCCGGGCTGGCCGGCTGCACCAAGCAGCCCGAGGAGACGATTTATCCCTATGTGAAGGCGCCGGCGGACCTGGTGCTGGGCGAGCCGATGTACTTTGCCACGGCGCACCCGTTCCCGACGGGCGCGGTGCCGCTTTTGATCAAGAGCTCGGAGTTCCGGCCCATCAAGGTGGACGGAAATCCGGAGCATCCGTACAACCAGGGCGGGAGCGATCCGCTGTCGCAGGGGACGCTGCTGGGGATGTACGATCCGGACCGGTCGCAGCATATTCTTTATCGCGGCGAGAACCGGGAGTGGGGCGACTTCGTTGAAGCGTTCACGGCGAAGATGGCTGCGACGAAGGATGGGACGGGAGTTTACTTCCTGAGCGCGATGTTCACTTCACCAACGCTGGCGCGCCAGTGGCAGGCGGTGCAGACGGCGTACCCCAAGGCGAAGCTGGTTCAGTATGAACCGGCGATCGCGGGGACGTGGGCGGAGAAGGGAATCAATGCGCAGTTCGATCTGAGCGGGGCGGAGATCCTGGTTTCGCTCGACGCGGATTTTATCTCGGGCGCGGCGTACCCGGGGTTCCATAAGCTGACGCGGCAGTACGCGGCACGGCGCCAGCGGCCGGAAGAGGGAATGAACCGGCTGTACGCGATCGAAAGCTCGACCGCGACGACGGGGATGAAGGCTGAGCACCGGCTGGGGCTGCGGGCGAGCGAGATTCCGGCGTTCACGGCGGAGCTAGCGAAGGCGCTGGGGGTGGCGGGGGCGAATCCGCCGGCGTATGCGTGGACTTACGATCAGCAGCAGTTTCTGGCGGCGCTGGTGAAGGACCTGAAGTCGAACCCTGGCAAGAGCGCGGTGCTGCCGGGGCTTTATCAGGACACGTCGGTGTATGCGCTGGCGATGGCGATCAACGGTGCGCTGGGGAACGTGGGCAAGACGGTTTTTGTTTCGACGGAGACAGTGAATCCGCTGCCGAGCGATCAGTTTGGCGATTTCAAGGCGCTGGTTGCCGATATGAACGCCGGCAAGGTGGATTGGCTGGTGATGCTGGATGCGAACCCGATTTATACGGCGCCCGCCGATCTGGGATTTCCGGCAGCGTTCAACAAGGTGAACACGGTCGTGCACCTGGGGTCGCACCTGGACGAGACGGGGCAGATTGCGCACTGGCACATCAACTCGGCGCACTACCTGGAGTCGTGGAGCGACTGCCGGGCTTACGACGGAACGGTTTCAGTTGTGCAGCCGATGATCGCGCCGCTTTACGGCGGCAAGAGCGCGCACGAGGTGCTGCAGGTGCTCCTGAACCAGCCCATGCTGAGCGCATACGAGCTGGTGCGCGAGACCTGGAAGGATACGATCACGAAAGTTGCGCCGGGCGGGGACTTTGAGATGGGCTGGCGCAAGGTGCTGCACGACGGATGGATCGAGGGGACGGCGTTCGATAAGACGGCGAAGATGACGGTAGAGGCGGCTTATCGCGGCAGCGTGCCCGCGCCGGCGCCGAAGGACTCGCTCGAGATTATCTTCCGGCCCGAGCCGCATATATATGATGGGCGATTTTCGAACGTGGGCTGGCTGCAGGAGATTCCCAGGCCCGTTACGAACCTGAGCTGGGACAACGGGTCGCTGATGCCGGGCGCGCTGATCACCAAGCTGGGCGTGGTGGAAGAAGACATTGTGGAGATGTCTGTCGGCGAGGGCAAGGTGAAGGCGCCTGTGGTGGCTATGCCAGGGCATCCGCAGAACTCCGTGACGGTGTACCTGGGCTACGGACGCGAGTTCGCGGGGCGCGTGGGCGGCGGACTGGGATTCAACGCTTACCTGGTGCGCAATACGTGGGCGCCGTTCTATGCGACTGGTTCGATCCGGCAGGTGCCGGGCAAGTGGGGCGTGGCCATCACCAAGAGCCACTACCAGGATCATCGCGGAAAGATGTTCGGGCAGCAGGGTAACGGGGACAACTCGCTCGAGGCCGACGAGGCGCTGGGTCCGCGCGCGATCGTGCGGTACGCCACGCTCGAGGAGTTCAAGAAGAATCCGGATTTTGCGCACGAGGGCGAGGGGCGGGAGACACCGAGCGCGGATACTTCGCTGTTCGCCAACTGGGATTACTCGCAAGGGTACAAGTGGGGCATGTCGATCGACATGAACAGCTGCGTGGGGTGCAATGCCTGCATCGCCAGCTGCTATGCGGAGAACAACATCGCGGTGGTGGGCAAGCAGCAGGCGCGCATCGGGCGCATCATGCAGTGGATCCGGATCGACACGTACTTCGAGGGCGACCTGGCGGCGCCGCGCGGGCACCTGCAACCCATGCCGTGCCAGCAGTGCGAGAACGCGCCTTGCGAGCAGGTGTGCCCGGTGGGCGCCACGCTGCACACGCCCGAAGGCCTGAACATGATGGTCTACAACCGGTGCGTGGGCACGCGCTACTGCTCGAACAACTGCCCGTACAAGGTGCGGCGGTTCAACTTCCTGCTGTACTCCGATTATGAGACCGAGAGCCTGAAGCTGATGCGCAACCCGGACGTGAGCGTGCGCTCGCGCGGGGTGATGGAGAAGTGCAGCTACTGCGTGCAGCGCATCGAAGAGGCCAAGATCACGGCGGACAAGGAGAACCGGCAGATCCGCGACGGGGAGGTCATCACGGCGTGCCAGCAGGCCTGCCCGGCCGAAGCGATCGTGTTTGGCAACCTGAATGATAAGACCAGCCGGGTAGCAAAGTTAAGGGCGCAGCAGCGCACTTACCAGGTGATTGCCGACATCAATACGCGGCCGCGCACGACCTACGTGGCCGAGGTCCTGAACATGAATCCTGATCTTGAAATGGCGCCGGTGGAGTTCGATCCGGCGAAGGGTTAAAAGTTCACGATGGCAACCAGCGAAGTAAAAGTCGACGAGAGGCGCATCGACCCGGCGACGGGCGAGTACCGGGTAATCGCGCCTGGCCAGAGCTTCCTCTCGGTTACCGAGAAGATCACGCGCATTGTGCTCACGCCGCATACGCCGCTGGGGTGGTTCGCGATCTTCGGGATCGCGGGCGCGGGCACCACAATGCTGCTGGTGGCCCTGGTGTGGCTGTTCCTGAAGGGCGTGGGGATCTGGGCGATCTCGCAGCCGGTGGCGTGGGGCTTTGCGATCATCAACTTCGTTTGGTGGATCGGCATCGGGCACGCCGGGACGCTGATCTCGGCGATTCTGCTCTTGTTCAAGCAGGGCTGGCGCAATTCGATCAACCGGTTTGCCGAGGCGATGACGATCTTTGCGGTGGTTTGCGCGGCGATGTTCCCGCTGATCCACGTGGGCCGGCCATGGCTGGGATACTGGCTGCTGCCGCTGCCGCTGACCATGCAGGTGTGGCCGCAGTTCCGGTCGCCGCTGATGTGGGATACCTTCGCGGTTTCAACCTACGCGACGATCTCGGTGGTGTTCTGGTACCTGGGCATGGTGCCGGACTTCGGGACCATGCGCGACCGTGCGCAGACCAGGCTCTCGCAGTACTTCTACGGGATGCTTTCGCTGGGCTGGCGGGGCTCGGTACGGCACTGGGCGCGGTACGAGACGGCTTCGCTGCTGCTGGCGGGCCTGGCAACGCCGCTGGTGCTCTCGGTGCACACGGTCATCAGCTTCGACTTCGCGGTGGCGGTGCTGCCGGGCTGGCATACGACGATCTTCCCGCCGTACTTTGTGGCCGGCGCCATTTATTCGGGCTTTGCGATGGTGTTGACGCTGGCGATTCCGCTGCGCAAGTTCTATCACCTGGAGAATCTGGTGACGGACCGGCACATCGATAACTGCGGCAAGGTGATGCTGGCGACCGGGTTCATTGTGTGTTACGGGTACGGGATGGAAGCGTTCATGGCGTGGTACTCGGCCGACCACTGGGAGGCGTTCACGTTCTGGAACCGCGCCTTCGGACCGATGGGGTGGTCGTACTGGGTGCTGATCACCTGCAACCTGGCGATTCCGCTGACGACGCTGTGGTCGCGGAGGCTGCGCACGAACATGCTGTTCATGTTCATCCTCTCGATCATCGTCAATACGGGCATGTGGTTCGAGAGGTTCGTGATCATCGTGACGAGCCTCTACCGCGACTTCCTGCCGTCGTCGTGGGGCACATACCGCGCGACCAAGTGGGATTACATGACGTACTTCGGAACGGTGGCGCTGTTCACGTTCCTGTTCCTGTTGTTTGTGCGCTTCCTGCCCATGATTCCGATGTCGGAGATCCGGACCATGGTGCCGGGCGCAAAGATCAAGCCGAAGGTGACGGCGGAGGCTGGTGACTGATGCCCCCACGCGAAGGAACATACGGCCTGCTGGCCGAATTCGAAACTCCGGGCGACCTGATTCGCGCGGCGCGGCAGGCCCGCCAGGACGGCTGGCGTCGGCTGGACGCCTACTCGCCGTATCCATTGGAAGAAGCGGCGGAGGCGATCGGCTTTACGCGCAACAAGGTGCCGCTGTTGACGCTGATTGGCGGATTGATGGGCGGCGTGGCGATGTTCTCGCTGGAGACGTGGATTTCGACGCTGGCGTTTCCCATCAATGTCGCGGGAAGGCCGACGTATTCGTGGCCCGCGTTTCTTGTCCCCGCGTACGAGTGGACGATCTTGTGGGCCGGACTCTCGGCGGCCTATGGAATGCTGGCGCTTTGCGGACTGCCGGAGCTGTATCACCCGCTGTTCAATGCGCCGAACTTCCGCGATGGCGCGTCAACGGACAAGTTCTTCCTGTGCCTGGAAGCGCTGGACCCGAAGTTCGATCTGCTGGAGTCGAAGAAATACCTCGAGGAATTCGCGCCGGTCTCGGTGGTGGAGGTGGAGTACTGATGGTCAGTGGTCAGTGGTCAGTGGTCAGTGATCAGTTTGCCTCCCGTTTGAAGCCGGGTCCTTTCACGGGGACTACGGTGCGGCGAGTCGCGCTGGCTATGGGAATGAGCGCGCTGTTGCTGGTCGCGGGCTGCCGGCAGGATATGCAAAACCAGCCGAAGATGATTCCGCAGCGTGGATCGGACCTGTTTGCGGATCATCGCGGAGCGCGCCCACAGGTGCCGGGCACCGTGGCGCGGGGCCAGCTGCACGAGGACACGTATTTTTATACCGGCGTGGTGCAGGGGCCGAACGGGTATCGCGAGGAGCCGGACCTGATGCCGTTTCCAGTGACGATGACGGTGCTGGAGCGCGGGCAGGAGCGGTTCAACGTTTATTGCACGCCGTGTCACTCGCGCGTGGGCAACGGTCTGGGCGAGATCGTGATGCGCGGCTACAAGCCGGCCGCGAACTTTCACGACCAGGTGCGGATGGCGCAGCCGGTCTCGCACTACTTCTACGTGATGACGCACGGCTACGGGGCGATGCCCGACTACTCAGCGCAGTTGACGCCGGCGGACCGGTGGGCGGTTGCGGCCTACATCCGTGTTCTGCAATTGAGTCAGGCGGCGACGTTGAAGGATGTGCCCGCGGGCGTGCAAGTGCAGAGCTTGCAGACCGTTGCGGATGCCGAGGGGCATCCTAATTACGCCAGGCCATGGGCGCTACCGGAAACGGCGGTGCAGGCGCTGCCCGCGCCGGCTGGCGAAGGTACTCCGGCGATGGCGCCGGCGAACCCGGCCTATCCGCTGATTTCGATCCCGAAAACCAACCCGCCCGCACACGCGGCGCCAAAGCAACAGTAGGACGAGAGGAATGGCTCACGAGTCGCACAATTCATCGCACGCCAAGACGCTTCCGGCGGAGCTGGGCGCGCCGGCGTTCGTCGATACGTGGAGGACGCGCGCGCTAATTACCGGCGTGGTCTTCTGCGTGATTGCGGGCATCCTGGCGCTGCTCGACAAGACCAGCGGCCACGATCCTCTTGACCACCTGATGCGCGCCTGGGTGATGGGGCTGATGATCACCTTCGGATTTGCCGTGGGCGGGCTGGCGCTGCTGATGGTGCAGTACTGCTCGGGCGGCAAGTGGGGATTGCTGCTGCGGCGGCCGCTCGAAGCGATGAGCCGGACGCTGCCGCTGATCTTCGTCTACTGGGTGGTCGTGGCCATCTTCATGAAGCGGCTCTTCCAGTGGGCGCGGTTCACCACTCCCGCCGCAACGGCAACGGCGCTCAAATCGGGATTGATCAGCGAGGCGCAGGCGCATTGTCTCAACTTCAAGCGTCCGATGCTCAATCCGGTCTCGTTTGTATGGGTCAGCGTGCTGTGCTTCCTGATCTGGGGATTCTACACGTGGTACCTGAACATGCTGGGCGCAAAGCGCGACGCGCAAGGACCCGACACGACGCCCCACTGGATCAAGAAGCTCGAAAACATCTGCGGGCCGGGGATTGTGGTCTACGCGGTTACGATGACGGCGGCCTCGATCTACTGGGTGATGTCGATGGACGTGACCTGGTTCTCGACGGTGTACGGCCTGCTGTTCCTGGTGGAGCAGGGCTTCCAGGTGCTGGCGTTCTCGATTATTGTTGCGATCGCGCTGGCCAAGGGCGAGCCGTTCAAGACGCTGTTGCGGCAGACCGAGCAGCACGACCTGGGCAAGTTCACCTTTGCGTTCGTGATGCTCAACATCTATCTCGCGTTCAGCCAGTACCTGATCATCTGGAGCGGCAACCTGCCCAACGAGATCAACTGGTACCTGGACCGTATCCGGGGCGGGTGGGGCGTGATCATCACGCTCGATTTCATCTTCCACTGGCTGGTTCCGTTCACGCTGCTGCTTTCGCGCGATCTGAAGCGCAACAAGAAGCGGCTGACGCGGGTGTGCCAGTTCATGATCTTCGCGGTGGCGTTCAACCAGTTCTGGCTGATTGAGCCGAACTTCAAGGATGCCGCGCGCGACCTGCACTTTAGCTGGGGAATTCTGCAGTACGCGGCCGTGCCGGTGGCCATGACGGCATTCTGGGTGGCCGCATTCTGCATGCAGTTGAAGACGCGCGCGCTGGTGCAGACCAACGATCCGCATCTCGCAGAGATTCTGGAGCCTGAACATGCCATCGCATAGCGATCACACTTCGGGGAACGGCGCTGGTCACGAGCCCGAGGATCACAAGCCGGAGGAAGTCGACACGTCGCTCGGCTACGAAGGCAGCGACGTAGGCGTCACCGGGATCATCGTTTTCATGGTGTCGATGGCCATCTTCGTGGTGGTGACGGCGGCTTCGTGCTACTACATCGGTAAGGTCATCAACGCGCAGATGAACAAGGAAGACGGTCCGACCAGCAAGTGGTCAAAGACCGTGGACATCCGTCAACTGGGGAATCTTCCCTCGAACCCGGAGATGCAGAACAAGGTAGCGCAGCTGATGCAGACCTTCCCGACGCCGCGGGTGCAGGTGGACAACGGCAACGAGGACATTGCAGTGCTGCACGCCAAGGAGGATCTGCTCCTGGACCACTACACGTGGATCGACGAGTCGAAGGGGACAGTCCGGATTCCGATCGAGCGCGCGATGCAGCTGATAGCGCAGCAGGGTCTGCCGGTGGCGCCCCCGGTGAAGACGCAGCTGCTGATGACGGGCGATGCGCGGCCTGAGGTGACGGCGCCACTGACCGATGGATTTGCGCCGACGACGTTCGAGCAGGAGCAGGCCGCCGCGCAGGCCGCGAAGGTGCTGCAGGGGGAAGGCAAGTAAGGGAACAGGAGTAGTGATCATGCAGTATCAAGGCACAATCCGGAGAAGTTTGCGCGGCGTGGCGATAGCCGCCTGCGCGATTGTGCTCACGATGAGCGCGCGGCAGGCTGTGGCGCAGATCTCGACTTATGGCGCCAAGGGGCTGCCGGCGATGACTTCAGCGATGAGCTCCGCCGGGGGGCAGACGGATACCACGCCGGAGATCCTGAAGAAAGTGGGCATCGACCAGCACCTGAACTATCAACTTCCGCTCGATCTCACCTTCACGGACGACCACGGCAACCTGGTTCCACTGAGCAGATACTTCGGCAAAGTTCCCGCTATCTTTCTGCTGGTTTATTACCGCTGCCCGATGTTGTGCTCCGAGGAACTGGAGGGGTTGACGAGCGCGCTGAAGATGATCAGTTTCCGGCCGGGGAAGGACTTTAACATCATCGTGATCAGCATCGACCCCACGGAGACGACGGCGATGGCGGCGGCCAAGAAGGCCGAGTACCTGAAGATGTACGGGCACCCGGAGACCGCGGACGGATGGCACTTCATGACCGGGACGCAGGCCAACATCGACACCATCACCAACGTGGTCGGGTTCAAGTACGTGAAGCTGAAGGTGCCGGGCACGAACATCACGCAGTTCGCGCACGCGAGCGCGCTCGAGATCGTGACGCCCCAGGGAAAGCTGGCGCAGTACTACATGGGCGTGGAGTACTCGCCCAAGGACATGCTGCTGGGGCTGGACGAGGCATCGAACGACAAAATCGGGTCGCCGGTGGATAACATTCTGACTTACTGCTATCACTACGATCCGCTGACCAACACACACGATCTGATTGTCTCGCGAGTGGTTCAGCTAGGGGGCATCCTGACAATTCTGATACTGGGCGGATTCATGCTGGTGATGTTCAGGAAGGACTACGGGCAGGGGCGTCATCCGGTGGGTATGGCGATGCAAGGGACAGCGAAGAAGGTGAACGGATAACGGAATGAACCACATCAGTCCAGTAATCTGGCAGTTTCTCGAGAAGTGGCTTCACAACTTCCCGCTCTTTCCGCCGGAAGCGTCGACGATCGCGCCGGACTCGGACGCGCTGTACTTCTTCATGACCCTGGTGAGCCTGGTGGGGTTGACGCTGGTGGTGCTGCTGGTGGTGGGCTTCGGGATTCTTTACAACAAGGAGCGCCATCCGAAGGCGGTGCAGATCGAGGGCTCGACGCTGCTCGAAACGACGTGGACGATTATTCCGCTGGGCTTGTTTCTGGTGATGTTCGTGTGGGGCGCGCTGATCTACTTCCGCATCTACACGCCGCCGGCGAACGCGATGAACATTTACGTAGTGGGCAAACAGTGGATGTGGAAGATCGAGCATCCAGGCGGGCAGCATGAGATCGACGAGCTGCACGTTCCGACGGGCGTGCCCATTCAACTGACCCTGATCTCGCAGGATGTCTTTCACAGCTTCTCGATCCCGGCGTTCCGGGTGAAGCGGGAAGCGATTCCGGGGCGCTACACGACGGAGTGGTTCGAGGCCACGAAAGTGGGCACGTATCACCTGTTCTGCACGCAGTATTGCGGGACGGGCCACTCGTCGATGATTGGGGAAGTCGTGGTGATGTCGCCGGACGACTTTCGGCAGTGGCTGGCGAACTCGACCAGCGGCGAGAGCCTGGCGATGCAGGGAGAGCGGCTGTTCGCGAGCCTGAGCTGCAATGCCTGTCATAATACGCGGCCCGATGCGCGGGGCCCGAACCTGGTGGGTGTGTATGGATCGCAACTGTCACTGGCCAACGGCGAGACGGTGACGGCCGACGATGCCTACCTGCGGCAGGCGATCCTCGATCCCTCGGAGCACGTAACGCAGGGATACACGCCGATTATGCCCACCTATCAGGGACAGATCAGCGAGGATGGAGTCATCGCGCTGGTCGAATACCTGAAGAACCTGAAGACCGATTACCGCTTGCAGCAAACGTTGAACACCACAGACATCCCCCCGACGATCGAGCAGAAGGCGGGGACGGCAGCGGGCCAGAAGGCCGCGCCGTCGGCGCACGGGGGACAAGGGGAGGTGAAGCCATGAGCGCCACCATCGTGAGTCTTCCCGATCAGTCGACAGCAAGAATTCCGAAGATGAACTTTCTGTCGAAGGAGAACGGCCTGCTGAGCTGGCTGCTGACCGGCGACCACAAGCGGATCGCGACCCTGTACCTGATCTCGATCACGTTCTTCTTCTTTATCGGCGGCGCCCTGGCGGGTCTGATCCGGCTGGAGCTGTTGACGCCGCAGAGCGATCTGATGGCCGCGGACACCTATAACAAGGTGTTCACCATGCACGGGCTGATCATGATCTTCTTCTTCCTGGTGCCTTCGGTGCCGGCGACCATCGGGAACTTCGTGATTCCGATGATGGTGGGCGCGAAGGACCTGGCGCTGCCGAAGATCAACCTGCTGAGCTGGTATCTGTACATCGCGGCCGGCGGGCTGATGCTCTACACGATGATGATTGGCGGCGTGGATACGGGCTGGACCTTCACTACACCGCTTTCGACGCACTACCTGAACACCAACGTCGTGCCGGCGGGCTTGGCGGTGTTTATCGCCGGCTTCAGCTCGATCTTTACGGGGCTGAACTTCATCGTGACCATCCACAAGATGCGCTGCCCGGGGATGACGTGGTTCCGGCTGCCGCTGTTCATATGGTCGAACTATGCGGCCAGCATCCTGATGGTGCTGGGCACTCCGGTGCTGGCGATCACGCTGGTGCTGGTGGTGCTGGAGCGCACGGTGCACATCGGCGTCTTCGACCCGAAGCTGGGCGGCGACCCGCTCCTGTTTCAACACCTGTTCTGGTTCTACTCGCATCCGGCGGTGTACATCATGATCCTGCCGGGGATGGGCGTGATCAGCGAGGTGATCTCGACCTTCAGCCGAAAACGCGTCTTCGGCTATACGGCGGTCGCGTTCTCTTCGGTGGCCATCGCGGTGTTCGCGTTCTTTGTGTGGGCGCACCACATGTTCATCATGGGCATCTCGAACTATGCGGCGCTGGTGTTCTCGCTGCTGACCATGCTGGTGGCCGTGCCTTCGGCGATCAAGATCTTCAACTGGTCGTTCACGCTTTACAAGGGATCGATCACCTTTGAGACGCCGATGCTCTACTCGATCGGGTTCCTGGGGCTGTTCACGATTGGCGGCATGACGGGGGTGTTCCTGGGAGCGACGGGCACGGACATCCACCTGACGGAGACGTACTTCGTTGTCGCGCACTTCCACTTTGTGATGGTGGGCGGGATGCTGATGGCGTTCCTCTCGGGCATTCACTTCTGGTGGCCGAAGTGGACGGGGCGGATGTACCCGGAGAAGCTTTCGCAGTTCGCGGCGGTGACCACGTACATCGGGTTCAACCTGACGTTCTTCCCGCAGTTCATCCTGGGCACGCTGGGCATGCCGCGGCGGTATGCGGCGTATCCGCCGGAGTTCCAGGTGCTGAACGTGTTTTCGACGGCGGGCGCGACGGTACTGGGGGTGGGCTACCTGCTGCCGGTGCTGTACCTGACGTGGTCGCTGAAGTACGGGCAGATCGCAGGGAACAACCCGTGGCAGGCCACGGGGCTCGAATGGCAGACGCAGTCGCCGCCGCTGACCGAGAACTTTGCCGAGATACCGATCATGGACCACGAAGCCTACGACTACGAGTGGCTGGAGCGCCAACAAGCGAAAGAGGTAGCCAGTGTCGGATAGCACAGTGATCAGCGAGGGCGCGCTGGCCGAGGGCCATCACGAGCACCCGCCGTATCAGCGCCACCACTTCGAATCGGTCGCGCAGCAGTTCGACGCCACGAACTTCGCCATGTGGCTGTTCCTGCTGACGGAGATCATGTTTTTCGGCGGGCTGTTCATGGCCTACCTGCTGATGCGCAACTGGTACTACCAGGCCTTTGTGGAAGGGTCGCACCACTTGAGCATCTTCTGGGGCACGTCGAACACGGCGGTGCTGATCACTTCGAGCTTTACCATGGCCATGGGGGTGTGGTGCGCGCAGACGCGCCGCAAGGCCGGGCTGGTGCTGTGCCTGGTGCTCACGTTCATCCTGGGCATCATGTTCCTTTGCATCAAGGGAATCGAGTGGCACGGGGAGTGGGTGGATCACCATGTGCCGGGGCTGCGGTTCACCGATTCGGATTTCATCAATCCCGCGCTTGACGCCGATGTTTATCACGAGTACCACGACCGGGCGATGGCCCCCGACGCGGCCAACAAGACGGAGATGTACTTCTTTCTCTACTTCGCGATGACGGGGATGCACGCGCTGCACATGGTGATCGGGATCAGCATCCTGGTGTTCATGATCTTTCAGGCGACGCGGGGCGCATATACCGAAGGGCACTTTACCTTTGTGGAGAACTTCGGGCTGTACTGGCACTTTGTGGACATTATCTGGATATTTTTATTCCCGCTGCTCTACCTGGTGAGCCGGCACGCCTGACGGGGCCCGGGCGCGGAGTGGAACGGAAGGATTTGGAGAGAGAGGACGGCCATGAGCGAACCAGATGCGTACGAGTACGAACACCATATCGTCAGTCCGAAGATTTATGTGGCCATCTTCGTCTCGCTGCTGTGCCTGACCGCGTTGACGACGGCCGCGTCCTACGTGGAGATGTACGTCTTCAACGTGGTGGTGGCGCTGGCCATCGCGGTGATCAAGGCTTCGCTGGTGGTGCTGTTCTTTATGCATGTGAAGTACAGCCCGAAGCTGACCAAGCTGACGATCCTGTCGGGACTGTTTATTTTTATGGGTCTGATCAGCATGACGCTCTCGGACTACGTGAGCCGGGCCTGGGGGCGGTGGTAGAAAAGCAGTGGACAGTGAACAGTGGTCAGTGAACAGTGGACAGTGGTCCGTTCGCGGGTGAGCGTTGGGCGCATACTTTTGCGATACCGCGGCCCGGGCCGGAAGACCGGCCACGCCCGCAGCCCCCATGGAAAAGCAGAACGGCAGCCGGGGAAACCTGCAGCGGCCTTTCCCGGCAGGCGGGCGTCCAGCACGAAAAACCGGAGGAGGGCGGCGGGCAAAATCAGGGCGACGCTCGCGAGCAGGACTGCAAAAACAGCCGCGAAAAGAGAGCCGCGGTCGCCCGATGGTCTCGACCACCGTGCTCTTTCAAAGCGCCTCCGGCCAGGATTCATCCCACGCTGCCCAGGTCTCTGGCAGGATGGTCCTGAACCTGCGGTGGGCAATCTCAGGTCCCAAAATCGGGAACCTGTGGCACTCTCAGAAGTACAAGATCAAACGGCCGGTGAGCTAGAGGTGATTCTGAAGTTCGCTGCATAAGTCGGACTCCCGCACAGCAGTCCCGAACCGCATACCCAGCGCTGCGTTTGGCCCGAGGACCGGTCAAAGTCCGTTCTGGACGGCAGACCATTGAGACTGCGAATTCATGACTCAGGTCACTATAGCGGCTCTCCAATCGGCGCAGGGCGGAGGATGATTGCTAACGGCCCTTGGTGAAAGTCGATGACTTGTAAAGATCATCCCACGGCGGCTAAAATCGCGTTGATTTTGCGCCCCTTACGGCACGACTAAAGTTGTGCCCTCTCAAAACTCAGCTTTCACTACAGGCCACTAAGCGGCTTTTTCATCATGAGATAGCCACCTTGAAAGAGACCCGAAACGCCGCACGGTAATTGGAGAGCCGCCTTACAGCATTTTCGCTTCTACTGCTTACAGAACCAGTACTGCCGAGTGGCTTTTTCCTGAAGAAAAGGCCACCTTGAAGAATGCAGCAATGTTGATAAGTGAAGCGAAAATGCTTTACAGCGTGGGTTTCGATGGTTTGTTGGGAGCCCAGATTTCTGCGGGTGTGACTTTGACGGGGCGGCGATAGATTTTGCCGTCTTCCACGACATAGAGAAACGAAGGATTGCCGGCGGCGAAGGTGAGAGCGGCGATGGGGCCGGGGTGCGGGGAGTTGAGAATCTCTTCGACGCGGCCGTTGGGCATCGAGACCTGGATGCCGAGGGGCGTGGCGAAGTAGACCTGGCCGGTGGAGTCCTCACGGAGATCATCGGCGCGGCTGAGCCAGTTCTCGGGGCCTTCTTCGGGCATTTCGAGCCGGTAGAAGGGCTCGCCGTTGACGAACGAGCCGTCGGGCGCGATCTGAAAGGACCAACTGTAGCGGCTTTGTGCGTCAGAGACGATGAGGAAGGCTTGGTCCGGCGAGAGAGTGACGCCGGCGGGAAGGGCCATGGCTTCGCCGGCGTAGACGGTGCGGACGTGGCCTGAGGGTTCGATGAGGTGGATGGTTTTGCGGGCCTGGTCGGTGAAGTAGACGGCGCCTTTCAGAGTGACGGCCAGGGCAGTCGGGTCGACGTTGCGGGCGATGATCTTCTCGCCGTTGGCGCTAAAGGCGACGATGCGGCGAAGCGATGGTTCGGCGGCGTAGAGGCGGCCAGCGGCGCCGGCGCGGAGCGAGACAATCGGCGCTGCTTCCTTGCGGAAGATTGTCATCGAGCCATCGGGGGCGATCTTATCGATCTGCTTTGCCACTGGATCTGCGAAGTAGGCGTTGCCGTTCTTGTCGGAGGCGAGCGTTGCGGAGGCGCTATAAGCTCCTTCGATCTCCTGCCAGGGCTTATCGATATAGAGCGTGTCCCAGACCTTGCCGCGGGGGTCCCAGCCGGGTTCGTGCATGGCGGGGTTCTCGTGGACAACGATGGGAGCGGGGTAGTCGCGCCAGAGCCAGCGGAGGGCGTCGGGCATGATGGCGCCGCCCTGGTTCATGCTGTGGGTGCCGTGGCCCATGACCAGCTTGACGTCGTAGCCGGAGTACTGGAGGGCCTGGTACATGACCTGGTTGTTGATGGGCCAACTGCCGGCGAAGGCGATGCCGTAGGGCTCGGCGGGGACGATGTGGTCGTTGGTGCCGTCCTGCATGAAGATGCGGATGGGCTTGGGCTGGGTCTTGCGGATGAGGGCGGGGAGGTGGTCGGCGCCTTTCATGTCCACGTAGGTGCCGATGAAGCTGAGGACGCGGTGGAACTGGTCGGGACGGTTCCAGGCGGCCATGAAGGCGCCGACGGCCCCGGTGCTGACGCCGCTGAGGGCGCGGTCGTCGGGATTGGTGGAGAGATTGTATTTGGCGGCGACGGCGGGGATGAGTTCGCCGAGGAGGAAGCTGGAGAAGCGGGGACTGAGGGAGTCGTACTCGAAGATGCGCTCGTAGCGGTTCTGGTCCTGGTCAGAGAAGGCGGGAAGGACGCCGGGATCGACGAAGATGCCGATCATGACGGGGATCTGGCGCTGGGCGATGAGGTTGTCAAAAACGGTGGAGGCACGGACACTCTTGCCGAGGGCCTGGCTGCCGTCGAGGAAGATCATGAAGGGGGTGGGCCTGGCGGGGTTGTACTGGACGGGGACGTAAATGGCGTAGTGGTGGGGCGTGCCGGGATAGAATTTGCCGGGCGGAAGAGTGTAGTGAGTCACGGTGCCCTGCGGGACGCCGGGTTGGGGCTGGGAGTCGGGGCCGAGGGTGTAGTCGTTCTGGGCTGCGGCGAGGGCGACGGAAGCGGCGAGCAGAGCGGCGAGGAAGAGGCGGCGCATTGGGGACCTCGTAGGGACGGATGAGGCAAGTTGGCGCGGGTGCGGCGCGGCGTTGCGAATGGACCCAACCATCGTAATCGGTCTGTATCGCATTCCGGGGGGTATTCGATGAGCAGGATGCGCGGGGGCGCCGGGGCGGGACTATTCGTAGATGATCGGAAGACGGCGGCCGGTTCGGGGTTGCATGAAGCGTTCACCCTGCCGGGGACCTCGCGGGAGCTGGAGCGGATCGTGGGGCGGCCGCGGGTGCTGGTGCGGCGAGGGGGCGCGCCGCGCCGGGAGGGCCGCTGCGTCGTGTACTGGATGCAGCGGGCGATGCGGATCGAGGAGAACCCTGCGCTGGAGGTGGCGATTGAGGCAGCGAATGTGCTGGGGCTGCCGGTGGTGGTGTTCTTCTCGGTGATTCCGAATTATCCGAATGCCAATCTGCGGCACTATCACTTTCTGGCGCAGGGCCTGCGCGATGTGGCGGAGGATGCGGCAGCCCGGGGAGTGGGGTTTGTGGTGCGGCGGCCTCCGGACAACCGGCTGGAGGCTTTTCTTGACGAGGCAGGGGCGGCGCTGGTGGTTGGAGATGAGAATCCCTGCCGGGAGCCAGAGCGGTGGCGAAGGGTGCTGGCGCAGCGGCTGAAGCTGCCATTCTGGACGGTGGATGCGGACGTGGTGGTGCCTTCGCAAGTTTTTGGGCGCAGCTATGCATTGCTGCACCACTTCCGGCCGCACCTGAAGACGGAGCTGCCGAAGCATCTTGTGCCGCCGGAGGAGATGAAACCGCTTTACGAGTGGAAGCCGGACGAGGCGCCGGCGAGCTTTGCGCTGGAGCGCGACATCACCGAGGGATTCGACCAGCTGGACCGCAAAGTGCGGCCGGTGGACAGCTTCACGGGCGGCGCACGTGCGGCGCGAAAGCAGCTTGGTGCGTTCGTCCGGGAGGGACTGAAGGATTACGAGGAGAAGCGCAACCATCCAGAGTTGCGGGGGACGAGCCGGCTGTCGCCGTACCTGCATTTTGGGAACATCGGGCCGCTTACGGTGGCGCTGGCCGTGAACGATGCGGTGCGGCGGGGTTGGGCGGCGCCCGCCGCGGCGGAGCGGTTTCTCGAGCAGCTCATCGGCTGGCGGGAGCTCTCAGTGTTGTTTGTGCGGCACGAGCCGAACTACGACAACTGGGAGTGCGCGTCGCCGTGGGCGCGGAGGAAGCTGACGGAACACGCCGGAGATGTACGGACGCAGCGGTACACGCTGGGGCAACTGGAGCGCGCGGAGACCGCGGACGAGCTTTGGAACGCGGCCCAAAGGGAGATGGTCCTGACCGGGTGGATGCACAACTATATGCGCATGTACTGGGCCAAAAAGATCCTGGAATGGGCGCCGGACCCGACGACGGCCTTTGACTGGGCGGTGCTGTTGAACGACCGGTACGAGCTGGATGGGCGCGACCCGAATGGTTACGCGGGTATAGCGTGGGCGATTGTGGGGCGGCACGACCGGCCCTGGTTCAACCGGCCTGTCTTTGGATTGATTCGCCCGATGACGGGAGCATCGCTGGGGCGGAAGTTCGATGCGGAGTGGTACATCCGCCAGAACAGGCCGGGCAGAGAAAACAACGAGGGCTGATCGTGCGCTTCAGCCAGGGGATCGCACCTGCGCTTCTGTGTTTTGGGTCACAAAGAGTTGCTATACGCGCTGTCCTATAATGGGCCACGATTCCAATCCTGGAAACCGATTGTTTGGGCGGGTGTAATCCGATGGGTTCCGCGCGCTTTTCTTTGGGAGATTTAACCCAGGGAGGCCGGAATTGGACTCCGGACGCGCGTGTGACCAAAGGATGGTGCAAGCGGATTCTCAGTTGGCCTGCGAGGGACGACAGGGCGGGGGGGCGCGGCTCCAACATCCGGCGCGGCAGGCGGAGGGCGGCGCCGGCGATGTGGGCCGGGTTCGTGATCGCAGGGCTCTGCACAGGATTGCAGGCCCAGTTCAAGGGACAATCTCCGGGACAGTCTTCGGCTGAAGTGCGGGCGCACGTTCCGGCTGCAGCGGCCAACGCGGGCAAGGCCGATGTGCGGACCAATCTGCCGCCGCAGGTGACGCAGGCCGAGCGATTCCTGGCCCAGCGCGGCTGGACGCCGGGACAGGCACACCAGTGGACGATGGAGCCGGCTATGCGGCGGTTCGAAGCTGCGCGGGCCGGTCAGGTGCTGAGCCGGTTGGCCAACGCCCGGAGCGCGACCCGTTCCTCCCCATCGTCGACGTCGACGGCCACCTGGCAGCCGCTGGGACCGACGGCTGTGCAGACCGCGAGCTATGGGCTGGTGACGGGGCGGGTTTCGTCGCTGGCGCTCGACCCGTCGGACGCGACCGGCAACCATCTCTATATCGGCACGACGGGCGGCGGGGTGTGGGAGGCTCAGAACGCGGACGTGTCGAATGCGTCGCTGGTCGGATTCACGCCGCTTATGGATTCAGTGAGCGCATTGGGAGGCGCGCCGGGAGCGTCGATCAGCATCGGGGCTCTGACGGTGCAGCCGGGGGGAACGGACGTGATCCTGGCGGGGACGGGCGATCCCAACGATGCGCTCGATTCCTACTACGGCTCCGGGATATTGCGCTCCGCCGACGGCGGCACGACCTGGAGCCTGATCCAGAAGACGAGCGATCTGGAACAGGGGCAGGCGGCGCAGGACTTCGGTTTTGTGGGCGAGGGGTTTGCGGGGTTTGCCTGGAGCACGGTGAATCCCGACCTGGTGGTGGCGGCGGTCTCGCAGGCCTACGAAGGCGCACTGGTGAATGCGAATCAGACGGGGATCAGCTACGAGGGGCTCTACTACTCGACCGATGCGGGAGCGACGTGGCACCTGGCGCGGATCACGGATGGAAGCGGCTCGGACGTGCAGGGGCCGCTCGATTCATTCACGCTGCCGGATGGCAACGCGGCGACCTCGGTGGTGTGGAATCCGGTACGCAAGCTGTTCATGGCGGCGGTACGCTATCACGGCTACTACCAGTCGGCAGATGGCGTAACGTGGACGCGGATGAGCGCGCAGCCCGGTGCGGCACTGACGGCTTCGCTGTGCCCGACGAATCCGGACGCGGTGGGGTCGGTGGCCTGCCCGATCTTTCGCGGGACGCTGGCGGTGAATCCGCAGACTGGGGACACGTTCGCGTGGACGGTGGACATTAACAACCAGGACCAGGGGATCTGGCAGGACCAGTGCGGCCTCAGCGCCGGCGCCTGCGGCAATCCGGCGGTCAGCTTTGGCCTGCAATTCAACACCGCGGCGCTTGAAGTCAACTCCCTGTTCGGCGCGGCGACCATCCCCA
The DNA here is from genome assembly GCA_035508555.1 of Occallatibacter sp. Classification (GTDB taxonomy): domain Bacteria; phylum Acidobacteriota; class Terriglobia; order Terriglobales; family Acidobacteriaceae; genus Telmatobacter. The sequence goes on from DATJMU010000158.1 coordinate 43,504, forward strand.
ACGGCGACTACAATCTGGCGCTGGCGGCCGTACCTTCAGGACAGGACACGCAGGTGCTGGCCGGCGCGAACGATCTGTGGGAGACGGAGTGCGCGCCGAACGGGGTGTGCAACTCCTGGCGTAACACGACCAATACCACCACCTGCCAGAGCGCGCAGGTGGGCGAGTTCCAGCATGCGCTGGCGTGGAATGCGAACAATCCCCTCGAGATCTTCATCGGCAACGACAGCGGGCTGTGGCGCTCGACGGATGCGATTGGCGAGACCGGGGCCGTGTGCTCGGCGTCGGACGCGACGCATTTTCAGAATCTGAATGGCGGGCTGGGTTCGCTGGCCGAACCGGTGAGCCTGGCGCAGTCGAGCCAGACGGCGTACACGATGATGGCCGGGCTGGGCGTGAACGGTACGGCCGGCGTGAAGAGCACAGCCGGAGCGACCGCGGACTGGCCGCAGATACTCACCGGCGAGGGCGGCCCGGTGGCGATCGATTCGACCAACCCGGACAACTGGTACGTGAACAACGGGCCCGGAGTTTCGATCCACGAGTGTTCGCAGTCGAGCGTGTGCACGCAGACGGACTTTGGCGCAAATGCGGCGGTGAACGACAGCGACGTGGGCGGCGATGGGTACACGATGACGACGCCGGCGCCGTTCCTGGTGGACGCGCTCGATCCGACGCAGCTTTTGATCGGGACTTGCCGGGTGTGGCGGGGGGCGGGGAGCGGCGTGGGGTGGACCTCGTCGAATGCCATCAGCCCGGTGCTCGACAGTGGAGCGACCGGAGTCGCGTGCAATGGGGATTCGCTCATCCGGTCGGTGGCGGCGCTGGCGCTGGCGGGCGGCAAGGAGGTGGTCTACGTGGGCATGTACGGAGCGCTCGATGGCGGGGGCACGGCGCCAGGGCATGTTTTCAAGACCACGATCAATCCATCTTCAAGCTCCATGCCTACATGGCAGGATCTGACGCTGAATCCGGTAACGAACGATACGCATACGCTGAACTACTACCAGTACGACCTGTCGAGCATTTATATCGACCCGCACGATACGACGGGGAACACGGTTTACCTTACGGTGGAGGGTGTGAACAGCGCGCAGGAACGCGTGCAGACGGTGTATGGGTCGACGGATGGAGGGGCGCACTGGGCGGGGCTTGTATCAAACCTGCCCGCGGCGCCGGCGAACAGTGTAGTGGTCGATCCGCTCAGCAGCAACGTGGTCTATGTGGCTACGGATGCGGGCGTGTACTTTACGACCGAGGTGGCGAACTGCGCCACGCCGAACCTGGACTGCTGGTCGGCCTTCGGATCGGGGCTGCCCGATGCGCCGGCGGTGGCGCTGAGCGCGGCACCGAGCAGCTCGGCGCAGCAGGTGCTGGTGGCGGCGACGTATGGTCGCGGCATCTGGGAGACGCCGCTGTGGAGTTCGGCATGCACGACCTGCACCGAAGCTTCGCCGAGCCCGTCGAGCCTGACGTTTCCGGTTAAGGAGACGGTGGGCGTGGCCAGCCAGCCGATGGCGGTCACGTTGTGGAATACGGGCAGTCAGCCGCTGACGATTAGCGGGATCACGTCGAGCGATGCCCAGTTCACGGAGACGGATTCGTGCGTGGGCAAGAGCGTGGCGGCGGGGGCGAGCTGCACGATCGAAGTGACCCTGACGCCACAGACGGAGAGCAGCGCCACGGCGACGCTGACGATTGCGGGGAACCTCTACGGAGGGGAAGCGACCGTCGAGCTGAACTGGAACCCCAGCGCGTCGGCGGTTACGCTTTCGCCTTCGCCGCTGGACTTCGATACGGCGCTGCAGGGGCCGACGGAGGTGGGGACGACTTCGCAGCCGCTGCAGGCCACGCTACAAAATGCCGGAAGTACTGCGATAACGATTTCGAGCGTTACGGTCACCGGGCCGTTTGCGGTGGCGAGCGACTCCTGCTACCCGGGCTCGGGGACGAGCGCATTGGCAGGGCAGTCGAGCTGCGCGCTGAGCGTGACCTTCAAGCCGACGGTGGCGGGGAGCGCGACCGGGATTCTGACCGTGACGGATACGGGCGGAACGCAGTCGATCGGGCTGAGCGGGACCGGGGCGGCGGTGCCGACGGATTTGCTGGTTGGCAATACGTTGACGGGCTCCGCGCCGAGTTTCACGCTGGCGGCATTCCCTTCGACGATTGCCGGGCAGGCCTCCGCAGCGCAGACGATCTCGCTGAGCAACGCGGGCGGCGAGCCGCTGGAGTCGATTGCGATTTCGGCGAGCGGGCCGTTCCAGACGACGAATAACTGCACGACCCAGCTCACGGCCGAGGCGAGCTGCACGATCTCGGTGGCGTTTACGCCCGGTGCGTCGCAGGTGGGCGCGCAGTCGGGTGTGTTGACGGTCTCCGACGCGGTGCGGACGCAGACGGTGGCGTTGAGCGGCGTGAGCCTGGCGCCGCCCGTATTTTCGTTGAGTCCGGCGAGCCTGGCGTTCTCCGGGCAGCAGCCGGGCGTGGCCAGCGCGCCGCAGACCCTGACCGTGACCAACAGCGGCGGCGCGCCCATGGCGAACGTGGGCTTTGCAATTACCGGCTCTGCGGCGAGCAGCTTCTCGACGGATGCGACGACGTGCGGGGCCACCCTCAACAACGGCAGCAGCTGCAGCGTGCAGGTGACGTTTACGCCCCAGTTGGCCGGCGGCGTGGCTGCCACGCTGACGGTTTCGTCTTCCACCCTCGGCGTAACGCCGGCGTCGATCCCGCTGAGCGGCACGGCCCTTGTCTCGACCGGGTTGAGCGTCAGTCCGACGCAGTTGACGTTTCCTGCGGCGAATGTGGGACAGACGACCGCGGCGCAGACGGTGACGGTGAGCAACACGACCCAATATGCGTTCAGCGCCGTTTCGGCGACGGTCTCGGGGCCCTTCATCATCGCGCAGAACGGCTGCATCGGCGGGCTCGCAGCGGGGGCGAACTGCGCTGTTTCAGTCGAGTTCCAACCGGCGACCAATGAAGCAGCTTTGGGAACGCTGACGGTGAGCTCGCCGTCGATCGCAACCGCCTCGAGCGTGGCTCTCTATGGAGGAGGCGGGATCGAGGTGTCGCCCGCTACAGTCACGTTCTCAACTACCGGAGTGGGGGCCACGAGCAGCCCTGTCACCCTGACGGTGACGAATCTGGCGGTGACCTCTTCCATTGCGGGGCTCACCCTGACCGCTCCGCCGGGGTTTCAGCTGGTATCGAACAACTGCACGGGGACGCTGGCGGCGCAGTCGTACTGCACCGCAGGCGTCGAGTTTACGCCCAACACAGTCGGCCGGCAGTCGGGGAGTCTGATGGTCACCAGCAGCACATTGCAGGCCACGCCCGTCACTCTCTCTGGAATGGGCTTCGACTTTACGGCGGCGGCCTCAGGCGCGACGAACCAGACAGTCGCCAGCGGCCAGACGGCGACGTTCACGCTGGCGATCACGCCTCTGGGCTCGCAGGGAACGTTCTCACTCCAGTGCCCGACGCTGCCGCAGAACGCATCGTGCATCTTCAATCCGGCGGGGGAGACGCTGGCGACCGGAGTGCAGGGCAATGTGAGTGTGCAAGTCTCGACCGGCGGTGCAGCCGCGGCGAATCGTCCCCGTGAAGCGCCGTGGGGCGCGCTGCCGGTGGCGTGGGCCGTGCTCCTGCTGCCAATGGCCGTGCGGCGCAGGCGAAGCCTCCTGCTGGTTGCGCTGCTGGCGGCCACGGTCTGCCTTGGAGTTTCAAGCTGCACCAGTTCCGGCGGCGGCACGGGCGGTGGCTCTTCCGGCGGGGGCAACAGCAGCGGCGCGACCCCGGCAGGGACGTACTCGGTTCCGGTAACCGTGAGCTCGACCGGTATCCAGCACACGGTGACCTTCACGCTCGTTGTCGATTGATGCCTGCCCGGAAGCGGCAGTTGGCGACCGGCTATACTTGAGCTTCGGGGGGCTGCATGGAAGATCAGCCGCGGGAGCCGCACCCGTGCGGTGCAGGAGCGCGGTGCGAGGAAGAGCCGGAATGGCGTCAAAAGTAACGGTAAAGGATGTGGAGCGCGTGGCCGAACTGGCGCGCCTGGAGCTCACTTCAGAAGAGTCCGGCCGCATGGTGCACGACCTGAACGCCATTCTCGACTACGTTGCCGAACTGAATGAGATCGATACGTCGGGCGTGGCGCCGCTGGCGCAGGTGAGCGAACTTGGAACCGCGGGGGAAGCGAAGGTCCTCAGGGCCGACCTGCTGGAGCCGTCGCTCGACCGCGCAGTTGTGATGCGACAGGCGCCGGAGACGGATGGAGCCTTCTTCAAGGTGCCGAAGGTGATTGAAAGGCAGTGATCAGTGGTCAGCGATCAGTGGCCGGGGACGGGGAGCCGAGAAACGGGGAGGAGTCTCATTGAGCAGCGAGGCCAAGACTGCCGAGAGATTTGTCGAGAGGCCGCAGAGCCTGGCCGCGCTGCGTGAGGAGATCGCCGCGGGCCGGACGAAGGCTGCCGACCTGGCGGGCCGCTACTACGAGCGGATCGCGCGCATCAATCCCGAGCTGAATGTCTACCTGAGCCTGACGAAAGAGCGGGCGCGGGAGCAGGCGGGACGCATCGATGCGCTCGCGGCCAAGGGAGATCCACTTCCGCCTCTGGCCGGGATTCCGGTGGGGATCAAGGACGTGCTGACGATGCGGGGCGCGCCGGCGACGGCCGGATCGAAGATCCTCAAAGACTATCGACCGCCCTACGATTGCACGGCTGTCGCAAAGCTCGAAGCGGCGGGCGCGGTGCTGCTGGGCAAGCTGAACTGCGATGAGTTTGCCATGGGCTCCTCGAACGAGAACTCCGCTTACGGGCCGGTGCGGAATCCGGTGGATGCGGAGCGGGTTCCAGGGGGCTCAAGCGGGGGATCGGCGGCGGCGGTTGCGGCGGACCTGGCGGTCGCGACGCTGGGCACCGACACGGGCGGATCGATCCGCCAGCCGGCGAGCTTTTGCGGCGTAGTGGGCGTGATGCCCACCTATGGGCGGGTTTCGCGATTCGGACTGATCGCTTTCGCTTCGTCACTGGACCGCATCGGGCCGTTCGCGGCGAATGTGCGCGACGCGGCGACGCTGCTGGGCACGATCGCCGGCCACGACCCGCGCGACGCGACCAGCTCGACCGCGTCGGTGCCGGATTACGCGGCTGAGAGCGATGAACCGGCCGAAGGGCTGCGCATCGGGGTTCCTGCAGAGTACTTTGCCGAGGGGCTGGATGCGGAGGTGCGGGCAGCGGTCGAATCGGGGATCGAAGCGCTGAAGGCCGCCGGATGCGTCGTGAAGCCGGTCTCGCTTGCGCACACGAAGTACGCCGTACCCACCTATTACCTGATTGCCACCGCCGAGGCCAGCGCCAACCTGGCGCGGTTCGACGGCGTGCGCTACGGCTACCGGTCGCCGCAGTCGGAGACATTGGCGGCGATGTACTCGAACTCGCGCGACCAGGGGTTCGGGGCGGAGGTCAAGCGGCGCATCCTGCTGGGCACATATGCACTTTCCGCCGGCTATTACGACGCCTACTACAAAAAGGCGCAGCAGGTGCGGAGGATTCTTGCCGAGGAGTTCTTGCAGGCCTTCTCCGCGGTGGATGCCATCGTGACGCCGACCTCGCCGGTGCCGGCATTCCGGATCGGCGAGCGGGCCGGCGACCCGCTGGCGATGTACCTGGCCGACATCTACACGGTGACGGCGAGCCTGGCCGGAATCTGCGGCGTGAGCGTGCCCTGCGGCGCGACGCGGGCCGGGTTGCCGGTTGGAATGCAGGTGCTTGCGGCGCATCTGAACGAAAGCACAGCCTTTCGCGTGGCGCGGGCGGTGGAGTCGGCGCGGAGTTAGGCGGGCAGATTCGCCGGGCTCTTCCGTGGTTCGCGCCTCTCTTGCCATGCCTCGATTTGCGTGATCTGGCTCACGAACGAAGGGCTCTTTGTATTGCTATCATTCCATTTTTCCAATGGAATGCGGCGGTTCCGCGTGACACCCGCGTAAGGAGCTCAGCGATGAACCATCTTCGCGCCTGGCAGACGTTCGGCTTCGTGTCTGTGGTGTTCCTATCGGCTTGGGGTGTGCCCACGCACGCTGCGGCGCGCAAAGGTCACAGTGTTGTGCTGGGGGCGGTGCGGCACGAACCGTACTCGAAGGAAGGCGATCCCTCCGGCGCGGGGCCGGGTGAGACCTCTCTGGAGGTGCGGGCGCTGATTGTGGACGGCGGCCTGAAGGAGTGGACTACGGGCGAAGCGCACGATGTGACCGAGCGCAGCTTTGTGGTCCGGCGCGCGATCCGGATGAACGACTCGCTGCCCGGCGACGCCAAGGAGCACTGGGTTTGGCAGCGGGGCCCCTGGCTGCTGGTGGACCGCGCCACGGGTCGTTTCACGGCCCTCAAACTGCCCGACTACAGCCCCGCCGTGAGCCAGGTGGTCTGGTTCCGCGACTACGGGGCCTATTGCGGGGTGACGGCGAGCGGTAAGAGCCTCTATGCGGTGGTGACGCAGCTTGCTGTGCGCAAGCCGGTGCTGGCCAAGAAGCTTTCGGCCTTCGACGCGGGGGATCATGCCCAGCCTGAGTGCGGCCCGTCGGAGTGGCAGCGCGAGCCGATGCGGGTGATCTTTCATCCGGCCGGCAAAGACGCGGTGAGCTTCGATATTGCGCCGGGCTCGGCGGTGCTGGTGGAAGACGCGGGCGACGATGAGGATGCGCCGGCGGAATCGGCCGCGCCGGCCAGCAAGGGGGCGCCGTCCCAGCCGGCCTCTACAGGCAATAAGACGCCGTCGCAATCGGCTGCAGGGGATCCATCCAGATGACCGAGGACGGCCCCCGGCGGCTTTTATCGCCGCTCGTCATTCCAGAGGCGCCAGAGAAACCAGAGCATAAAGCCGACCGCCAAAAGCACGGGAATCAACAAAAGCCAGCCGGAGTAGGGTTGGTGCATGGGAGCCAGATCCTTGTCCCGCTTCCCGAGGCGTTGCGGGCGCCTGGAGAGTCGTGCGCGCCCCTGCCCCGCGCGATTCTCCCAGCCTGGCCGGACTCCGGAAAGCGTAGAACGTTCTTCTCCAGAAGAAGGCCATTCAGGTAAGGATTCGCTACGCAAGCTGTAAGAACTTTATAAAGGCGCAGGCCCGGTTTCGCGCCTTGACACGCAACCGGCCGCGCGTATCTTATCTTTCTAGGCATTCTTTTGGAATCCGGGCCGTTAAGGCGCGGGCTTAACCCGTTTCCTTGCCGGTAGGCCGTCCGGAAGAAAGCGTGTCGAACAGGAAGCAAACGGCTGGCAGGACCCAGAGCCGTCTCCGGGTTTGTGTCGTAGAATCCCTGGGAACGGCGGAGGGGCTCGCAGCCAGGAGCCTGGGCTTGAAGCTGGCTTGCCGCAGGCCGTTCCCGGAGACAAATTCTGTCAGGCTCCATCCGCTCGCGAAGGGGTGTGCCTGTGCCCTGGCGGACGGTGAGCGCCGGCGTCCGGGGCGAGTAAAGGAAGAGTGTGACGACGAGTCTGGCATTGTTGGCGGCGGTGCCCGCCGGGGCAGGGGGCGGGCTTTCCATGCTGCTGCCGATCCTGCTGTTCATCCCCATCTTTTATCTGTTGCTCATCCGCCCGCAGCAAAAACGGCAAAAGCAGTGGCACGAGATGCTGGGCAAGATCAAGGCCGGCGACCGCATTACCACCGCGGGAGGCCTGAGGGGCGTGATCCTTTCGATCAAGGACGATACCATCGTGATTCGCGTGGCGCCGGACAACCTCAAGCTGGAGGTTGCCAAGACCGCAATCGCGTCGGTGACCACGCAGGAGGGAGCTTCCTCCTAAGTTTCGGACCAGGGAATCGGAACCATGAAGAAAAATCTCAGAAATCAAATTATCTTGATTGCCGGCGTCCTGGTGGTGTTTCTCTACGGGATCTTCGGCATGCCTTCGGGATTTAGCGGCACAGACCTGGTTCAGGCGCTTACCAAGCGGATCCATCTTGGGCTGGATCTGCAGGGCGGAGCGCACCTGATTCTGCAGGTGCACGTGCAGGACGCGGTGAACGACGAGACGACCAATACGATCCAGGATATCGAGTCGGACCTGCACAAGAACAACCTGACATTTTCCCAGGTTTACAAGCCCGACCCGAACAAGCCCGAGGTGATCCGGGTGGAAGGGACCGCGCCGGCGCAGTCCGGGGCGGTGAGCTCGCTGCTGCAGAGCGACCGGTACTCGAACGAGTACGAGGTAGCGGAGGGCGATAACAACACCTGGACGCTGACCATGAAGCCGATCTACGAGCGGGATCTCGATCAGCGCACGGTGCAGCAGGCTATCTCGACGATCACCGACCGCGTGAACTCGCTGGGCGTGACGGAGCCCCAGATCGCGCCGTACGGACTGGGGGCCAACCAGATCCTCGTGGAGCTGCCGGGCGTAAGCGATATGAACCAGGTGAAGGCGATGATCCGGTCGACGCTGCGGCTCGAGATACATGCGGTCGTCGGCGGACCCTTCCCGACCCAGCAGGCGGCGCTGGCCAGCGTGAACGGGGTGCTTCCCCCGGATCAGGAGATTCTGCCTGCAGAGGGCGACCTGGCGGGCGCGAACGGCAGCGGCAGTTACTACATTCTGCAGCGGGCCGCGATTGTGGCGGGCAGCGAGTTTCGCTCGGCGACCCCCGGCACCAACCCCAACACCGGGCAGCGCGACGTGAACTTCACCCTCACCGACGAGGCGGGGGACAAGTTCTGGGACTTCACCAGCGCCAACGTGGGCAAGTACATGGCGGTGGTGATGGGATCGACGGTGCGCGAAGTGGCCGTGATCAAGGAGCCGATCCGCGACAGCGGCGTGATCGAGGGCAGCTTCAGCCCCGATGAGGTAGAGGCGCTCTCCAAGCTGCTGCGCAGCGGTTCGCTGCCGGCTTCGCTCAGCTATATCGACGAGAACACGGTGGGCCCCACGCTGGGCGCGGATTCGACCCGCGACGGCGTGACAGCGGCCATGGTCGGCATGCTGCTGGTATTCATCTTCATGCTGATCTACTACAAGGGCTCGGGCATCAACGCGGACCTGGCGCTGTTTCTGAACCTGGTGATCCTGCTCGGGTTCATGGGCTTCACCAGCGCAACGCTCACGCTCCCGGGCATCGCCGGCGTCATCCTCACCATCGGCATGGGCGTGGACTCGAACGTGCTGGTCTTCGAGCGTATCCGCGAGGAGATTCGCGCCGGCAAGGCGGCAGCGGCGGCCGTGGATCAGGGGTTTGCCCATGCCTGGACCACCATCTTCGACACCCACGTGACGACCATGGTTTCGTCGGCCTTCCTGTTTATCTTCGGAACCGGCCCGGTGAGAGGCTTTGCCACCACCCTCGTCTTTGGTCTGGCCGCCAATCTCTTTACGTCGGTGTACGTTTCGCGCGTAATCTTTGAAGCGCACCTGAACAAGCTGAAGCCGGGCGAGATGGTTTCGATCTAGGGACCCGGGACTAACAAGGAAGGGAAGCAGTGGAATTTTTTCATGATGTCAAAGTGGACTGGCTGGGAAAGAAGTGGTATTTCCTGGCCTTTTCCATGATTTTCAGTATCTCGGGCGTAATCTCGATGGCCTGGCACGCCCACACGATCGGCAGCCCCCTGCCGCTGGGCGTGGATTTCAAGGGCGGCACGCAGGTGACGGTGGAGTTCAAGCAGCCGCCTGATGTGGCCCAGATCCGCCACGCGATTGACGCGGCGGGCCTTAAGAATGCGGAGACCACGACGTTAGGCGGCGGAGCCCCCAACGAGGTGCTGATCGGCCTTCCCGAGCAGATGAACGAGCAGGCGCTGGACACGGGCCGGGCCGAGATCGAGAACGCGCTGCGCGAGCACTACAGCGGGAACTTCAACGTGCGTAGCGTGCAGGTGGTGGGCCCCACGGTGGGGCACCAGCTTGAGAAGCAGGCGGCGCTGGCCACGCTCTATTCGCTGCTGGGCATGCTGGTTTACCTCTGGTTCCGCTTCCAGCTAATTTACGGCGTGGCCGCAGTGGTGGCATGCTTTCATGACACGCTGATCACCGTGGGCGCTTTTGCCCTCACCAACCGTGAGCTGACGCTCACAGTGATTGCGGCTATTCTCACGCTGATCGGCTATTCGATGAACGATACCATCGTCGTCTTCGACCGCATCCGCGAGAACCTGCGCATCAGCCGGCGGGAGTCGCTGCCGGACCTGGTGAACCGCAGCATCAACCAGACCCTGAGCCGGACCGTGCTCACGTCCGGTCTGACGTTTCTGACCGTACTTTCGCTTTTTGTTTTCGGGGGGCAGGTGCTAAGTGGTTTTTCGTTTGCCTTAGTGGTGGGTATTCTGATAGGTACTTATTCATCGATTGCTGTAGCCTCACCCATGCTGGTTGCATGGCAGGAATGGCGGGCAAATAAGGGGAAGGCCAGTGCTCTGCCTGCCGCGAGGCGCGGCCGCTGACAAGAGACAAGAGAAATCTCTGGTGCCGGCTCTTGTTGGCTGTGGGTCACTCGCAACGAATTCAGGAATGAATTGGCGGCAGTTCAGCCGGGGTCTGTGGCGCGGGCCAGAGGCCGGCGATGGCCGTACTTCACAGATGATGCATCAGATTTGGCAGGTAGGGCGAGATTCTGTTAAGGTGAAATCGCTTCTACTCGGACAACTTCGCTCCCCTGGGAACATTGAACGTTCCCGTGGTGTCTAAATAGAGGTAACCAACACTCCGACTCCGAGGCTGGCCATGTTTGAAGATTCCACATTTGAATCCGGAGGGAGGATCAAGAGCAAGAGCGGGCGATGGATGCTTTTCACGTTCATCGTGAACGGCTCGATTTTGCTTCTGCTGATCCTGATCCCGCTGATCTATCCCGAGGCACTGCCGAAGGCGATGATGCAGACTGTTCTGTTCACGCCGCCTCCGCCACCGCCACCGCCGCCGCCGCCGCCGCCGCCGCAGGAAGTGCACGTGGTGCACGTCCAGTCGGAGATGATGAACAACCAGCTGACGGCGCCGACCAAGATTCCCAAGAACATCGAAATGGTGACGCAGAAAGAGGCGCCGCCTTCGAGCTTTGGTGTGGCCGGCATGGAGGGCCTGGGCGGGAGCGGCTCGGGCGTGTTTGGCAGCGCCTTTGGGGCGGGCAAAGGGCCGGTGGTCAAGGTCGCGCCTCCCAAGAAGGTCAATATCTCGGCCGGCGTGATGACGGGCTACCTGATCCAGAAGACGATGCCCATGTATCCGCCCATCGCCAAGGCCGCGCGCGTTCAGGGAACGGTGGTGCTGCAGGCGGTGATCTCCAAGCAGGGGACCATCACCGATCTCCACGTGGTGAGCGGCCCGGCTATGCTGCAGGACGCCGCGATGGAGGCGGTGAAGCAGTGGCGCTACAAGCCCTACCTGCTGAACAACGAGCCGGTGGAAGTGGAAACCACGATCAACGTGATCTTTACTTTGGGTGGATGACGAACTCTCTGGCTGCTTCCGGCGTGGTGCGCGGAAGGAGCTTCGATTTGGACCTGAATGCGGGCGCAGGGGCGCCCGCACTCCGAGCCTGGTCCGCCGCGGCGGACGCTGCAACTTATCAGCAAACTCCTTAGGAGGAAAGAATCTGTGATTCTCGCTCAGCTTGCACACTTCGCTTCGCACACCGTCCACAGCCTGGCGTTGTTCCAGGAGGATCAGACCGTCAGCTTCAGCCCGCTGGGCCTGTGGCATAACATGGGCTGGCTGGCGCGGGCCGTGGCCATCATCCTCTTCATCGAGTCGATCTGGTCGCTGGCCGTGATGATCGACCGTTACCTGTACTTCTCGGCGGCTCGCAAGCAGTCGCGGGAGTTTGCGCCCAAGGTTGCCGGCGCCCTGAAGGACAGCAAGCTCGAAGAGGCGATCAAGATCGCCGACCGGAGCAAGAAGTCGCACCTGGCCGAGGTGGTCACCTCGGGCCTGCAGGAGTTTCGCACTGCGGCCGGCGCGGTGACCCAGGAGACGATCGAGAGTTCGAGCCGTGCTCTGGAGCGGGCCGAAGCCATCGTGCACGCGAAGCTGAAGAGAGGTCTGTCGGTGCTGGCGACCATCGGCGCGACGGCGCCTTTCGTCGGCCTGTTCGGCACCGTGGTCGGCATCCTCCACGCCTTCCAGCAGATCGCCACGCAGAAGACCTCCGGCATCGGCGCGGTGGCCGGTGGTATCGCCGAGGCCCTGGTTACGACGGCCTTCGGACTGCTGGTCGCCATCCCCGCCGTGATGGCGTTCAACTACTTTACCGGCCGGGTTGAGGCGTTCGACGTGGAGATGGACAACTCCTCGAGCGAGCTGATCGACTACTTCATCAAGCAGAGCCACAAGCGCTAAGCGAAGCGGCTGCCGGCATGCGAGAATCGTGCGGCGGCGGGAGGAGCGGAGAAGAGCTGCTCCCGCCGCCGGTTTCCTGCAAGGGCCGGCCGTTCCGAGCAAGGCCGGAGAAGTCCGGCGAAGAATCCTGAACTCACGGAGCCCCGACAATGGGAATCGCAGTTCGCGACGAAGGCAGTAAGGTCAATTCCAACATCAACGTAACGCCGATGGTGGACGTGATGCTGGTGCTGCTCATTATCTTCATGGTCATTACCCCCATGCTCACCAACAAGGTCTCCATCGACCTGGCGAGGGTGAATAACCCGGTCGCCATGCCCGACGCCGACAAGGATGACGCCATCGTAGTGGCAGTTACCCGCGATGGGAGCCTGTTCCTAGGCCAGGACAAGGTAGCGCCCGACGATCTGGGCAAGCTGGTTGCCGACCGGCTCACCGATAAGACCAACAAGACGGTATATTTTCGCGCAGACGCGCGCGCGCAGTACAAGGCAGTCGAGGACGCTATCGACGACGTCCGCACCGCCGGCGTAGACGACGTAGGATTGCTTACGCAGAGGATCGATAACAACCTGTCTGGCGGCCAGTAGCCCGGAGCGGCCATCTGCCCGGCAGGAAGCCCGGGCGAAGGAACGACCTATCAAGGAAACGAGGAGTTATCAGCGATGGCAATGACAATGGGGGGCCATGGCGGCAGCATGGCCGACATCAACGTAACGCCGATGATCGACATTCTTCTGGTATTGCTGATCATCTTCATGGTCATCGTGCCCACGGTGCCCAACGGTCTGGATGCCGCGGTGCCGCAGCCGCCCAAGAATCCGCAGAAGCAGACCCAGCCCAACGACCGCACCATCGTGGTCCAGGTTTTGTACCGCCCCGGCCAGACACCGGCCTACAAGATCAACGAGACCGACGTGAACTACCAGGAATTGTTGCCGAGGCTGACGGCGATCTACGCTAACCGTGCCGAGCGCATCATGTTCGTCAAGGGCGACGACCAGGTGGACTTCCAATATATCGCCAACGTGATCGATATCGGCAAGGAAGCCAACGTGGATCATATCGGCCTGCTGACGCCGAAGATCCAGGAAGGGCAGTAGCGGGAATGCGCGCCGTGGCGCTTATGGGCCGCGGCACTAGGGTTTCATTTTAGTTTTGGTTTCCCCAGCCGCATCCGGTGCCATTGAATTCGAGAAGCGGCGCGGGTTGAAGCCTGCCTCAAGGAGAAGAATACGAACATGAACGGACCGGCACGGATTGTGGCCCTTACGGTTGGCTTGGCAGGCATGGTGCTCTCGATGAGCGGGTGCCAGCAGTTAGAAGCCCGCGATCAGTTGAATAAAGGCGTCGACGCTTACAAGAGCGCCCACTACGAAGAGGCGATCGGCCATTTCCAGAAGGCCACGGAACTGGACCCAACGCTTTCGATGGCGAAGACCTACCTGGCCACCGCGCTGGCGCAGGACGTGATCCCTGGCGTGGATACTCCGGAGAATCTGAAAATCGCCAATCAGGCTGTTGGCATTTACCAGGAGGTTCTCGACAAGAACCCGACGGACGTGAACAGCATGAAGCAGATTGCCGGCATCTATTTCAACGTGAATCAATTCGAAAAGGCCAAAGACTGGCAGAAGAAGGTGCTGGCCGTGGATCCGAAGGATCCCGAGGCGGCCTATACCATTGGTGCTATTGACTGGCGCCAGGCACACGAAACCCTTCTCGCGATCCTGCAGCCCGCCGGCCTGAACGATGACGGCGAGGGCAACGTGAAGGCGCCCAAGAAGCTGATGGACCAGGTGAAGGATAAGACCGGTGCGCTCGTGGACGAAGGCCTGCACTACCTGCAACAGGCCGAGGCCAACCGGGCTAACTACGACGACGCCATGGCCTATCTGAACCTGATGTATCGCAGCAAGGCCGATGTGGACTACGGCGACGCCGCAGCGGTGAAGGCCGACCTTGCCAAGGCCGAGGATTGGCGCGCCAAGGCAATGGCCACACGGAAGCTGAACGAAGAACAGAAGAACAAGGGACCGCAGGGAATCACAATGCAGTCCAGCAGCCAATAATCGGCCTGCCGGGCGTCCCGGAGCCAGAACGGCCTTCGCCTGGAGCGGCGAGGGCCGTTTTTTGTGACGTCCATCGCCTCGCTCACGCAGTGCGTTTGCCTTCGTGCCGAGGCCCTTGGCGATTCACGGCAGCTTCGGAGGTTTCGAAGTTGCACGGAGCGCCAGCACGCAGGCCTCTTGGTAGCAGCGCCAACGGCGGTCCGCTCTCTGCGGGGAAAAGGTCTTTTGTACTGGCGCGGGTCCGCGAAGAGTCAACCGTCTGGGCCCGACGGCGCTTGTGCTGCCGGGAAGGGGTGGCGGCTACGCTTCCCGCCCTACGGGGCCCCCTGCTTCAGAATCTGCTCAGCGTAGTAGTTGCGGACTTTGGCGGCATCGTTGACGGTCTCGTAGTAGGCGTACTGCAGCAATTGCCGTTTGCGCTCGTGGAGCAGGTCGTGGATGGTCTGCTGCACGCGCGGATCGGTGAGCTCGCGCTGGCCCGCGGGCTCAAGCGCGATCAGTTTGTAGATGGCGTAGCCGATCTGGTGGCGTTCGGGACCCACGCCGTTATAAACAGGAACGACGTTGCTGTATTGATCGGGCTTGAGTGTGCCTATCGCAGCGTAGGCGTCGGGGTTCGCTTTCAACTGCGACTCCGGCCAGAAGCCCAGATCGCCGCCGTTCGAACTGGTATTGGGATCCTCGGAGAACAGCGTCGCCACGGTGCTAAAGTCCTGCCCGCTGTCGAGCCGGTTGTGCAGCGCCTCGATCTTCTTGCGGGCGTCGGCATCGCCCTGCGCCTTGTTGTCCTGGAGGTTCCCGGTCTGGCGTTCGGAAGCGCCGGTCACGAAGATCCAGGCCAGATGGTAGGTGGGCTCGATCAGATCGAAGTCGGCCTTATGCGCGTTGTAGTAGTCGCGGATTTCAGCATCGGTGATATTGATCCTGGACTCGATCTCGCGGTTGAGCAACTTTTTGTCAGTGAGATTGCGGCGAATCTGCTGCTTGAGTTGGTCGAGGGTTTTGCCACTCGCCTTCAGCCTGGTCTCGAATTCTTCTTCTGTGTACGGCGCCTTCATCTCCGTCAACTGCGCGTTCACGTCCTCGTCGGTGGCCACCAGATTGAGCTTGGCTGCCTGCTGTTGCAGGATCTCGTCCTCGATCATCTGGTGCAGGACGTTCAAGCGTTGAATGTCGGCGTCTTCGGGTGAGGGTTTCTGGGGCGCTCCTCCCTGACTGGCCAGATAGTCCTGGTACTCTCGGTCGAGGTCGGCCCGATAGATCGGTTTGCCGTTGACGGTAGCCACAACCTCCGGCCCGGAGGTCCGATGGCAGCCTCCGAGGAGAAGAATCCCACCCAGAAAAAGGAAGGCAACAGAACGTGAATGGACCCGGAACTCGGTATCTTGAAACACTTGCAACTCCTCTGGCGCCAGGTTCCCCTGGCAACCAAGAATAAATCCCCAGGCTGGCGCGGTGAAACAGGGCGGTCCGCTCTACCGGCCCGCACCTGGCGGCGCCGGAGCGACAGAGGGCGCAGCCGGCGACGGAGCCGGTGGTGGCGGCGGGGTCTCGCCTGCGGCGCGCAGCGCGCGGTCAATCACCATCCATACCTGGTTCTCCGGAAGCGCTCCCGGAATGAGCTCGCCGTTGATGAACAGCGCCGGGGCGCCTTGCAGGCCCAGGCTATCGCCTTCCTTGAGCGAAGCCTGCACAGTGCTCTCGTCCTGCCTGGCGATGCAGGCCTCGAGCTGCGGGCTGTCTACCTTGGCTACGGTGGCTTCATCGCGCGCGATGCGGTCCAGGTCGGCGAAGCTCTTTTTCACGTCGCGGCCATCGCCGGTAATTTCGTCCACATGCCGGTGCAGATAGTCCACGTAGTGCCAGTAGACCGCGCCATTGTCCCTGGCCAGGCAGTCGGCGTCCACGGCCGCGTGCATGGCCCAGGGATGAATATCCAGGGGAAAGTCTTTGAAGATGAAGCGCACCTGGTCCTTGTATCGATCAAAGGTCGACGGGAAGAGCTCGGCGTACAACGCTGCGCAGTAGGGGCACTCGAGATCGTCGAAGTTGATCACGGTGACCTTGGCGTTCGGGTTGCCCACTACCGGGCGGCCAGCGACGTCGATGTTGAAGGCCGGATCCTTTTCGATGTCGAAGGTCTCCAGACGCGCCAGCTTGGAGCCGTCGGTAGAGAGTAAAAAGTCGATCACCTGGGACTTGCCTGCGTGGGAGAAGATGATGGGCAGCTTGTCGTAACCTTCGATCTTGCTGGGCGCCCGCTCCCCGAGGGTAACGCTGAAGTCGGGCGGCACGTTGAACTGGGAGCGGACCATAACTTCCACGCGGCGGGCAAGTTCGGGATTGAGCGGTCCCTGCGGATTGGATTGAGCTTTGCACCCTGCAGCCAGGCAGACGATCAGCAGGCAGGCGGCAACATGGATTCGCAGCAAATTCGATTTCCTCTGAGGCAAGGATACCCCACGAGGGCGCTGCGCCGCGCCCCCGCTGCGAGGGTGAATGCCTGACGATAACCAATGGACGCGATAGAAGGGAAAAGGCAACCGGAGCACGGCAGCGCAGGGTCGAATCCGCCCGGACCGGCTAGGATGGAGCAGGGAGCGATCCAGATTGATGCCAAGAGTTCTCGATGGGGCGGCGATGGCCGCGGCGATCAAGCGCGAGGTAGCTGAAGAGGTCCGGGAGCTGGGCGGCCGGGAGGTGCGGCCGGGACTGGCCGCGGTGCTGGTGGGCAACGTGCCGGCGTCGGAGATTTACGTTCGCAACAAGGTGCAGACCTGCGCAGAGCTTGGCATCTACAGCGACCTGCTGACGCGCCCGGCGACGGCGACGACCGAGGAGTTGATCGACCTGGTGGCCGCGCTCAACGGCCGCGACGACATCGACGGCATCCTGGTGCAACTGCCTTTGCCAGCACATGTGGAGGCGCGTGCCGTGCTGGATGCGATCCTGCCTGCCAAGGACGTGGACGGATTGCACCCGCTGAACGCCGGGCTGCTGCAGGCCGGACGAACCGCGCTCGCTCCTTGCACTCCGGCCGGTGTGATCGAGATCCTGAAGCGCGGCGAGATCCCCATGGCCGGCGCGCGCGCGGTGGTGGTGGGCCGCAGCGAACTGGTAGGCAAGCCGGCGGCCATGCTCCTGCTGCAACAGAACGCGACGGTGACCATCTGCCACTCCAAAACACGCGGGCTTGCGGAGATCACGCAGCAGGCAGAGATTCTGGTGGCTGCCATCGGGCGCCCCGGGTTTGTCACGCCGCAGATGGTCAAGCCGGGCGCAACCGTGATCGACGTCGGCATCAACCGCATCGACAAGCGCGAGGAGTTCGAGCGTTTCTTCGCCGGCGACGCCAAACGCGAAGCGGCCTTTGCCAAACGCGGCTCCGTCCTCGTGGGCGACGTCCATCCCAAGGCCTTCGAGCTGGCCGGAGCCTATACGCCCGTGCCCGGAGGCGTGGGCCTGCTTACGGTCGCCATGCTCATGGCAAACACCGTGCGCGCCGCGAAGATGCGGCGGGGGCTCTAGCCCATGCTGCGCGTGGGACTCACAGGCGGCCTGGGCAGCGGCAAGAGCACGGTGGCCGGCTATCTGCGCGAACTGGGCGCGCAGATTATCGAAGCCGACGCGCTGGGCCGCGCGATGATGGAGCCCGGCCAAGCAGTCTACAGCCAGATTATCCGTGTTTTCGGTCCGGATGTCGTTGCGGCGGACGGACGGCTGAACCGCGTGCGGCTCGCGCAACTGGCGTTCGAAGGCGGGCGGCTTCAGGAGCTGAACGCAATCGTGCATCCGGCCGTGATCGAGGCGCAGAGGATCTGGATGGATGGGGTCTTCGCGCGCGATCCGGCGGCTGTGGCCGTGGTCGAAACTGCCCTGATCTTCGAGGTGGTCCGCGACGCCCGCGCCCGCGGCGAGCGGGAGAGCGTTCTGGCTGACTGGCGGCGGCGCATCGACCGCGTCATGGTCGTCACCGCTCCGGACGAGGTGAAGATTGCGCGCTACGTTGCGCGTCTGGCTCCGGTTGACGCCGCCGCGCGCCTGACGGCCGAGGCCGATGCGCGCGCGCGTCTGAGCCACCAGGTTCCCGACCTGGAAAAGGCCGCGCAGGCCGATTACGTGATCGACAACGGCGGCGATCTCAACTCGCTGCGCCCGCAGGTCGAGGCCGTCTGGGAGCGGCTCAAGGCCGAAAGCAACAAGATCCCGCATCCGATGTCATTAAAATAGAAGGTACAAGCCGCCTGGCCCCCGCGCGGGACAAGAGCGGCGGCGCGACTCGCGCAAGGAAGGTCAACTCAGGTTCGAACGCCATGAAACTGCGCCAATTGATTGTGGTCCTTCTGCTGCTGGGCGGGTTCTGGTATGTTACGACGCATCTCCAGCCCGGCAGCCTGAGCCACTTTTCGCTTTTCAATACCAGCAGTGCTTCGAGCACTTTGCACCTCACTGAAGCCGAAGCTGCGCCGGTCTGCGATGCCCAGGAACAGAACGGCATCGACATCTACAAGCGCGTACTGCCGTCGGTGGTGAACATCACCTCAACCACGCTGGTCTTCGACTTTTTTTATGGCGTGGTTCCGCAACAGGGCCAGGGATCGGGGTTCATCCTCGACAGGGCCGGACATATTCTCACCAACTTTCATGTCGTGCAGGGCGCCAACCGCGGCATCGAGGTGACGCTGAGCAACAAAGCCAAGTACAAGGCCACCGTGGTGAACGTGGACAAGGTTCGCGACCTTGCGCTCCTGCAGATCAACGCGCCCAACCTGCAGCCCGTGACGCTGGCGGATTCTGCGAAGCTGCAGGTAGGCCAGCGCGTGTACGCCATCGGGAATCCGTTTGGACTGAGCGGAACGATGACGCAGGGAATCATCAGCGCGATCCGGCCGATCCAGAACGCGAACGGGGCGCTGATCAACAACGCAATTCAAACGGACGCGGCCATCAATCCAGGCAACTCGGGCGGGCCGCTGCTGAACTCGAGTGGGCAGGTCATCGGGATCAACACCATGATCGCCTCGAACGGCGCCGACCAGAACTCCGGCATTGGGTTTGCCATACCGATCAACACAGCGAAGGCGGTGCTGGCGGACTTTGCGCGGTACGGCCGGGTGCGGCGGCCTTCGCTGGGGATCCGCTCCTTCGCGATCGGGCCTGACCTGGCGCAGCAGATGGGGCTGGCCGCAAACTACGGGGTCCTGATTCAAAGTGTGGTTCCCGGCGGCGCGGCGCAGCGCGCGGGCCTGCGCGGCGGCAACCAGGAAGCCTATATCGGCAACACGCCCGTCATGCTCGGCGGCGACCTGATCGTCGCCATCGACGGCCAGCAGGTGACCGATCCCCAGGACATCAGCGACATCATGGATCAGCACGAGGCTGGCGATGCGGTCAGCGTAACCTTCTTCCGCGGCCAGCGCAGGATGACGGTGCGGCTGGTGCTGGGCGAGGCGATGGACACGAGTTCGTGAGCCGGCGGGTGCAGGACGCGCACCGGGCGCTGCCCGCCGAAGTGCCTTACCGGATCAGGAACGCCAGAGCCGCTGAAGCGAGCCCGGCAGCCGAGAAGACCAGCCCGATGTACCAGTACAGCCGGCTGCGCGTAAGCAGCGTGACCGAGGTGACCACGAGGCCGATCTCGAGTAGAGCCTCGGCCAGGTCGAAGCGGACAGCGCGCGCCTCCGCCTGCTCGACTTTGGTCTCAAGCCCCTCCGCCTTCTCCTGTTCATCCTTCAGGTCGCCAGCCCACTTCTTTTCGTGGTCCTCGTAGCTTTTGGCGAGTTTGCCGGCCGCCGCCGGGTTTGACGCTGCGAGAACAGAGAGCATTTCGGCCGCCAATTGCGTCTCATTGGCGCGAATCTTGTGGGCCTGGTAGTAGTTCCACTGGTCGGTGGCGCGGTTCTGGTTGAGCACAGCCTCGGTGTGCGTGCGGTGGCCCAGAACGGTGGTGACCGCGACCAGAACGGCCAGCACGCTCATGGTAAATGCGACCGGCCGCAGTGCGGACTCGTGCGATCCGTGCTCGGCGTGTTCCTGCAGTTCGTGGGCTTCGTTGGCTTCCATGGTACGGTCTCCCAATTGCAGCTTTGACCCAAATCTCAAGATGAGAGAGCCGGAGGTTGACGGCTGAAAGCTGCCTTTTCACTTCCGCTTCCACCGCACCCCGTCTTTTGAATCTTCAATGACGACGCCCTTCTCGGTGAGTTGGTTGCGGATCTGGTCAGCGCGGGCAAAGTCGCGGCGTTTTTTGGCCAGCGAGCGCTCTGCCACGAGCGCGTCGATGGCTTCGTCGGTGAGTGATTCGCGCGCCAGCAGCTGCGGCGCGATCTCGCTCTCGCGGCCGGAGTGCTGGGCCCACTCGACGGCCCGGCGGGCCGGTTCCGCATCGCGGTCGGCGAGCACATCGAAGACGGCGTCAAAGCTGGCCAGAACGGCAAGAATCGCATCGCGGTCGGCGGCGAAGATCTGGCCCTGGTCCAGGGCCGTATTGGCGGCCCGAATGAGCTCGAAGACGGGCGCCTTGGCATCGGCGGTGTTCAGATCGTCGGCCAGTTCGGCAAGAAAGTCTTCCCGGGCTTTGCGCGCCGCCTGCTGCAGAGCGGGAGTTTCGCCGGGTTGGAGATTTGCCTCTGTGAGACGCGCGCTAAAGGTGCGCAGGCGCTCGATCTCATTGTTCGCCGCTGTCAGCCCGTCGAAGGTGAAGTTAAGCTGATGGCGATAAGGAACCGAGATCAGCGCCAGCCGTATAGCCGAAGCCTTGTAGCCCTTCAGAAGCAGGTCGCGCAGGGTATAGAAGTTGCCTTCGCTCTTCGACATCTTGCGCCCGTCCACGAGCAGAAAGCGGACGTGCATCCAGTGGCGGGCGAAGGGCTTGTGCGTCACAGACTCACTCTGTGCAATTTCGTTTTCGTGGTGGGGGAACATGAGGTCCTCGCCGCCGGCGTGGAGGTCGAAGCTCTCGCCCAGGTACTCCATGGCCATGGCGGAGCACTCGATGTGCCAGCCGGGGCGGCCGCAGCCAATGGGCGTCTCCCAGGAGGTTTCTCCGGGCTTGGCGGCCTTCCAGAGCGCGAAATCGCGCGCCGAGTCCTTTTCGTACTCGTCCACATCCACCCGGGCGCCGTCTTCGATGCCGGTCAGATCCTTCTTGCTCAGCTTTCCGTACTCCGGAAAGGCGGCGAGACGGAAGTACCATGAGCCGTCTTCCGTGCGATACGCGGCGCCCGCCGCCGCCAGCTTTTCGACGAGCTCGACCATCCGGGGGATATGTTCGGTGGCGCGGGCAATCTGCTCGGGCCGCTCGATGCGCAAAGCCTCCAAGTCCTCAAAGAATGCGTCGATATACGGATGTGTGTACGCGGCGATGGGAA
The DNA here is from genome assembly GCA_035508555.1 of Occallatibacter sp. Classification (GTDB taxonomy): domain Bacteria; phylum Acidobacteriota; class Terriglobia; order Terriglobales; family Acidobacteriaceae; genus Telmatobacter. Next base: position 65,278 of record DATJMU010000158.1, read on the forward strand.
GGCCAGCCTGGGCGGCGTTGCGGATGATCTTATCGTCCACGTCGGTGATGTTCATGACGTGCCGGATCGCATTTCCTGTAAGCTTAAGAAAGCGGCGCAATACGTCAACCTGGAGAAAGGTGCGGAAGTTGCCGATGTGGCCGTAGTCGTAGACGGTGGGGCCGCAGGCGTACATGCGGAGCGTCTGACCGTCAGAGGGCACGAGCGGGTCCAGTTGCCCGGTAAGGGTGTTAAAAAGCCGGAGCGTCATCGGTTTTGTGTGCGGTTCGGAGTCTGCGGTCGTGCTCATAAAATGGATGAATCAGGCCGTTGGGCGGCCTGTTCGATTGTAGCAGCGGGCCTTTGCAGGAACGAAGGCGACTGGCGGTTTACCCCGGCGCTGTTTGTCTTTTTCACGTACTCAGATTCGGCGGCCGTTTCCCCGGCAGCCGTGTTGCCGCCGAGTCGACCGTTGTCTGTCCATTGACCTGCCGCGGGGCGGCGGATATGATACGCACTCGGCCACAAACTTCTTTCTCGGGAGGCAGCTTGCCGCCGAATCGGCAAAAGATCCTGATTGTCGACGACAACCCAACACACCTGGAGATTTACGAGCTGCTGGTGAAGCAAGCGGGATATGAGCCGGTACCCGCCCTGGTGTCTATTGGAAGCCCCAAAATCCCCCACGACCATGCCATTGGCCTGGTCCTGCTTAACTACAACCTCAATTCGGCGCGGTCTCCGGTCGAGATTGCGCAAGAGCTCCAGGGACTCTATCCGTTTGCGCCGATTGTCCTGCTCTCCGACGGTTGGGGCCTTCCCAACGACGTGGCTCCCTATGTGACGGCCTTCGTGCGCAAGGGGGCATCGGAGAGGATCCTTCGCACCATCGCCCTCCTGTTGCCCGGCGGCGAGAACGCCAGGCCGTCCGGGCAGGAATCGGATTAAGGCCCGCGGTAGCTGCGAGCCGCATTCGAGAGATCGTTCTACTTCGCCGGGCGCCAGCGGAGGATCGGTTTGCGCGCGGCCTGGACCTCGTCGAGGCGCGAGACGCGCGTCGAGTGCGGCGCTGTCTTCACCAGTTCCGGCGTCTCTTCGGCCTCGCGCGCAATCGCGCGCATGGCGGCGATGAAGAGGTCGAGCTCCTCCACCGATTCGCTCTCCGTCGGCTCGATCATCAGTGCCCCATGGACGATGAGCGGGAAGCTGACCGTGTAGGGATGGAAGCCGTAGTCGATGAGGCGCTTGGCGATGTCGCCGGTTCTGACGCCGAGGGCCGCCTGGCGCTTGTCCGAGAAGACGACCTCGTGCATTGACGGAGTCTGGTAGGGCAGGTCGTAGCGGTCTTCGAGCTTTTTGCGGATGTAGTTGGCGTTGAGCACGGCGTCCTCGGTGGTCTGGCGGAGGCCGTCGGGGCCGTTGGCCAGAATGTAAGCGAGGGCGCGGATGAACATGCCCATGTTGCCGTAAAAGGCGCGGACGCGGCCGACGGAGCGGGGGCGGTTGTAGTCCCAGTGGAGGTGGTTCGCACCGTTCTGGTTTTGGACGAGTACGTCATCAGGAAGCGGGGCGCGGAAGAGCGGCGGGCAGCCACCGGGGGTGGGGTCGGCGTTCTCGGACTCCCAGCTTGCTGCGTCGGGGCAACCCTTCGGGCCGTCCTGGCTTCGGACCAGCACTGGGATGGGGAGAAAAGGCTCAAGAAACGCTTTGCATGCTACAGGACCGGAGCCGGGGCCGCCGCCGCCGTGGGGCGTGGAAAAGGTCTTGTGCAGGTTGAGGTGCATGACGTCTACGCCGAAGTCGCCGGGACGGACCTTGCCGACGAGGGCGTTCATGTTGGCGCCATCCATGTAGAGCAGGGCGCCTTTGGCGTGGAGGATGTCGGCGATCTTGTGGATCTGGCTCTCGAAGACGCCGATGGTGGAGGGGTTAGTGAGCATGAGGGCGGCGGTTTCTTCATCCACCTGGCGGGCGAGGGCTTCGAGGTCGATGGTGCCTTCGGCGCTCGATTTGAGGTTTTCGACCGTGTAGCCGCAGATGGCGGCGGTGGCGGGGTTGGTGCCGTGGGCGGAGTCGGGGATGAGGATCTTGCGCCGAGGATTGCCCTGGGACTCGTGCCAGGCGCGGGTGAGCAGGATGCCGGTGAACTCGCCGTGCGCGCCGGCGGCGGGCTGGAGGGTGATGGCGTCCATGCCGGTGATCTCGAGGAGGCAGCGCTGAAGGAGCTCGATGATTTCGAGCGCGCCCTGGGCGAGAGATTCGGGACGGTATGGATGGGCTTCGGCGAGGCCCTCGATGCGGGCGACGGCCTCGTTCACGCGCGGGTTATATTTCATCGTGCAGGAGCCGAGCGGGTACATGCCGAGATCGATGGCGTAGTTCCAGGTGGAGAGGCGGGTGAAGTGGCGGATGATCTCGATCTCGCTCAGCTCCGGCAGCAATGCGGGCGCGTCGCGGAGGGTCGCGCCGAGCACGGCTTTGGCGTTGACGGCGGGCACGTCGAGCGGGGGCATCTTGTAGGCGCGCTTGCCGGGCGCGGATTTTTCGAAGACCAGAGACTCGTTCTGCGTCTGGTGGGGGCGGACTTTGCCGGTGGTGCGGGGTGTCGGGGTTTCAGATGATGCCATTCGTTATGCCTCGCTTCCTAGCTTTGTAACAGGGCACGACTTCAGTCGTGCCGCAGATCGGCTGACTTAGTCTCCGGGCTTTAGCCCCTGAGCGGTTTGCTGCTCTGCAGCTGCCTTCGCGGCCGCCTTCTTGTCAGCCAATGTTCGAAAGCAATAACGATAGTCTTCGTCATCGCGGACCAGTCCCGCCTTGATCGGGCTGGCCGCTATATAGGCACGATGTTTCAGGAAGCTGTCCCTGTCCATGACCTGCACCTCGGAAAACCCACGCTGCCAAACCTCGCCTTTTGATCCTAGCTCGCGAGAAAGGCGATAAGAAAATCTGCCCTTGACCAGTTGCATAGCCTTCTCGATGGTCATGCCTTCATCGATTGTCACAAGGAGATGGAGGTGATCGGGCATAATCACGAAATCGTCCAGCCGGAACGCCTTTTCCGCGACAAGGGTGCGCAATACATCGATCAGCAGTTCTGCGTTACGATCCACCTGAAAGAGACTCCGTCCCATGCTTGCCTTGGTGGTTACGAAAAAGGTTCGCTCGGGCCGCAGGATTGCGTCTGAAGACGAATTGCGTCCCGGTCGCGCCATAGCAGGGGCTAAAGCCCGGTTCTCCTTCTTGCATCCGTTGCGGCACGACTGAAGTCGTGCCCTGTTACAAAGCCCGCCGCGTCGAATTCCCCCGCAGCCTTAAGACTTTCCACTCCTGCATGTCATCCTCGGCGGCGCGGGGGCCGGAATTTGCCGTGCTTGCTGCCATTACTTGTGCCTCGTTGTTTCGTCAGCATCGGATTTCTTTGGCCAGCGTTTCCAGGTTCGAATCGCTACGTAAGCTTGGCTCATTGCGGCTATCCAGTAGAGGACTGCCAGCCAGAGAGTGTCGGAATTCATCTGAATCACGCCGAGCGTTGCCAAGGCGCACGCGAAGAGAAATATCCCTAGGATGCCTGCGACTCTACTCTTCTGCTTCGCAGCAAGAGTGATAAAGAGCGCAGCGCCGGCTAACTCCGTATAGATTGAGACGCCAATCATTTCTCGCCTCCCTAAACTCCGACCTATGCCTCGACCAGCCCCGCCGCCAGCACCAGCGCGGCCGTATCAATCGTTTCGCGCGGCATGATCTCTGTGGCGCACCAGAGGGTGGCGTTGCCGAGCTCGGGATACCAGCGGCTCAACTCAATGCCGCCGACGATCTTGTTCTCTAAGAGGCGCTGGCTCCAGAGTGACGGGAGTTCGACGGTGTCGAGAACGAACTCATGGAAGTGGGGCGAGCTTGCGAATAACTGTCTGACGCCGGACTGCGCCGCGAGGGTGTGGGCCGCGTAGTGGGCTTTAGCCAGGTTGTGCTCGGCCAGCTCACGGATGCCTTCCTTGCCGTAGACGGTGAGGAAGATGGTTGCCATGAGCGCGACCAGCGCCTGGTTGGTGCAGATGTTCGACGTGGCCTTTTCGCGGCGGATATGTTGTTCGCGCGTCGCCAGGGTCAGGACGAACCCACGATTCCCGGCGCCGTCGACGGTCTGGCCGACGAGGCGGCCGGGCATCTGGCGGACGTGTTGCTCCTTGGCGGCGATGACGCCGCAATACGGACCGCCGTAGCCGATGGGGACGCCGAAGGATTGGGCCTCCATGCTGACGATGTCGGCCTCGACGGGCGGGCGAACGATGCCGAGTGAGACTGCTTCGGCGATGGAGACGATGAGGAGCGCGCCTTTGGCGTGGGCGAGGTCGGCGATGGCCGGGATGTCTTCGATGACTCCGAAAAAGTTCGGACTTTGCACGAGGACGGCGGCAGTTTCTTCGGTGACCTCGGCTTCAAGAGCGGCCAGATCGACGCGGCCGGTTTCGGGGTCGTAGCCGGCGAGGGTGGAAGGCAGGCCCTGATGCTTGGCGTAAGTGGCCAGGACTTCGCGGTACTCGGGATGGACGGTGCGGGCGACGACGGCCTTGTGGCGGCCGGTGACGCGGACGGCCATCATCACCGCTTCCGCAGCTCCCGTAGAGCCGTCGTACATGCTGGCGTTGGCCACGTCCATGCCGGTGAGCTCGGCGATCATGGTCTGGAACTCGAAGATGGCCTGCAGCGTGCCTTGGGTGATCTCGGCCTGGTAGGGCGTGTAGCTGGTGAGGAACTCGCCGCGCTGGACGAGGGAGTCGATGACGACGGGACGGTAGTGGCGATAGGCGCCGGCGCCGAGGAAGCTGGCATAGTCTGTCGAGTTTTTCTGGGCGGCGGCACGAAAGTACGCGACGATCTCGCTCTCGGCCTGCTGGCGCGGGACGCGGAGGTCGCGGGCGAGGCGGTACTCGGCGGGGATGACGGAGAAGAGGTCGTCGATGGATGATGCGCCGATCTCGGCAAGCATCCGTTCGCGTTCAGCGGGCGATTTGGGTAGGTAGCGCATGGGTCCCTCCGGGACCAGTAGTCAGTGATCAGTAGTCGGTCTTGACGGCCGGTTTTCAGAAGTCGGCCATTGCCGGCTGATGATTCGTGCACGACCGTCATTCCGTATCAACTATTATCCGATGGGCGAGTGGAGCCGGAGGGCACAGTCGACGGTCGGTTCATGCTGCATCTCAGTCCCTTGTGAAAGGAGCGCAATGGACGGCGGGTTGCGCAGCATGTACTTAGAGCAAAACCAGGGTTGCTATGTTCTGTTGAGTGTCGGTCAAGGTCGCTGCTCCCTGGGGTCCCACCCCATCGACGAAGACTCGTTGCTGGAGATCCCGGGTTCGTCGCGTCGACTTGAGTGAAGCGGCTCCGGGATACACCTGCCCTGGTTTTGCCGAAGGGCCGGCAGGTGACCACTGACGGCCCTTCGCGGAGAACTGACCACTGATCACTGACCACTGTAGTTATCAGCTCACGAGCTCCTCGGAGATATAGGCCTCATAAGCCGCTGCGTCGAGCAGGCTATCGAACTGCGCGGGATCGGAGAGTTCCACCTTGATGATCCACGTGCCATGAGGGTCCTCGTTGATCTTGTCGGGCGCGGTCTTCAGCTCTTCATTCACGGCGGTCACAGTGCCGGAGACGGGCGAGAAAAGGTCGCTGACGGCCTTCACGCTCTCCACGGAGCCGAAGGTTGCGTTGGCCGTCACCGCGTCGCCCACCTTGGGCGCGTCCACGTAGACGATGTCGCCGAGCGAGTTTTGCGCGTAGTCGGTAATGCCGATAACGCCGATGGTTCCCTCGAGTTGGATCCACTCGTGCTCGCGGGTATAGCGGTACTCCGTTGGGTAGGGCATGGTCTCTCAGCTCCTTGGGTAAGAGGGCGTCTCATCCTCAGTGTACGTTGCGGGGCCGGGGCGTGGGTTGAGGAAAAGGCCCGGCGGCTGTGGCGGGACGGTTAATCCTTGAAGTATTTCCCGTGCCCGCCGTTCTTCCACGGGTCGTAGTGCGCGGCGAAGTTGGCGCGCTGCTCGATGCTGGGATGGGTGAAGAGCCAGAACTCGATGAAGGGGCTGGGGTGCGGGTCTTCCAGCCAGGCGCGGCCGAGGGCATTGAAGGCGGCAACGGCGGTCTTCTGTGGATCGGGCACGATGCCGTGAATGGCTTCCTGCCCATAGATGTCGGCCTGGTGCTCAAAGTGGCGGCTGACGGCATTCGAAATCGGTTCGGTGAGGAACCCGGCGATGGACAGCGTAAACAGAAGCACCACGAATCCGGCGCGGCTGGCGAGGTTTTCGATCCTCCATTGCCTGCCGCGCCGGCGCACCATCCAGGCCGCCACACCCGCACATCCCCAGAAGACGAAAAATGAGCCAGCGGCGGAGAGCGCGAGCCCCTTGGCGATGTGATGCAGCACGTAGTGGCCGGTTTCGTGCCCGAAGATGAACAGGATCTCGTCGTCCGGAATGCGCCCGGCCGTCGTGTCCCAGACCACGATGCGCTTCGAGGGGCCGATGCCCGTGACGTAGGCGTTCAGGCCGTTGGTCTTGGCGCTCGCCTTCATCAGGAACATCCGGCTGGGCGGGATGTGAATGCCGGTGCGCGCAACCACCTTCTCAAGCTGCTGGACCAGCGCCGGGTCGGTTTTCTGGAGCGGTTCGAAGCGATCGAACAGCGGGTCGATTACGAGAGGCGCCGCAAAGGTTGCGATCACCATGATGGGCACCGTTGCCGCCCAGGCCCACAACCAGAACCGGCGCGGCGCGGCGCGCACGATCCAGTGGAAGAACAGGAGCAGGGGCGCTCCTACAAGGAGGGCGAGACCGAAGTAGAGGATCCAGTCTCTCAGCCAGCCGGCCCAGCTTTGCACACTGATGCCGTAGCCGCGGCTGAAGTGCTCACCAATCCAGGCGAGCGGAAGCAGCGCGAGAAGATTGACGGCCAGGAACGCGGCGAAGAAGATCAGGCCTTGCAGCCATCGGACGCTGGCGATGCGCCGGGACCAGGTTTCCAGCCAGGCGGCCGCGCGCGTGGCCAGCAGGAGCCAGAGGATGGCGATGCTCCAAACCGAACCGAGGATGTCGAGAAGATTGCGGATACGGCTGAGGGCGATGGCCCTGGCCAGCTTGTCGGGCGGGAGCTGGTAGGCCTGCTTCGCGGCTGGCGGTGGGGAGGATACGGCCGATTGGGAGGCATCCTGATCTGGCGGCGCGGACTGAGGCGCACAAACAGCGCCTCCCCCACAGAGCAGCGCAAGCAATAGCGCAGTTGCCGCCAAAGTCCGGCCAACCCACGCCAATGAAGAGAACCCGGAAACTGCAGTCAGCCTGAACACCCGCGCACCTGCAAAGCCCTCGTTGCGGACAGTTCAAGTCTAAATGCTAGAGTTTCCGCGCGTCGGAGTTGGTTATGCGCAACAAACGCGCCTGGCCCGCGTGTGGCCTCGCTGCCAGCGTCTCCCTGCGCGCTGCGGCGCAGAGCTTACTGGCCCCCGGCCGCTCCGGTGCCGTTGTCCAGATGGGCGATCTGATTGAAGGTTGTGCGCAGGTACTTGTGCGGATTCACCGGCACGCCGTCTACCCGCACTTCATAGTGAAGATTGGGGCCGGTGGTGCGGCCGGAGACGCCGACATAACCGATAATCTGCCCGCGCGAGACGTGTTCGCCCGGAATCACCGTAATTGACGAGAGATGTGCGAAGATGGTCATCACGTGATGGCCGTTGTCGATGACAACGGTGCGGCCGTAGCCGTGGCCCATGTCCGCTCCCGTCACTTCGCCATCGCCGGTCGCGCGCACCGGTGATCCGTAAGGGGCCGCGATGTCTATCCCGGTATGAAACTCGCCTTCGCCGTCGATTGGGTCGAGCCGTTCACCGAAGCTCGAGGTCACGCGGCCCTCCAGGGGCCACAGCGTAGGCGCAGCCGCCAGCGCTGTCCAGTCGCCCGTAAAGCTCGGTGAGAGCCCGCTTTCGAGCGCGAGGGAAACACGCCCTGAAAGCGCGTCGTCACGCAGCGCCGAGAGCTGGTCGATCGAATGCGCCACTGCCTGTGCGCTCACGTTGTTGCTGGTCGCCAGGGTCGGGGCCACGGGGGCCGCTGCGGCGCTAGCGGCCGGTTGCTTGGCCGCCGTCAACCGGCTCCGGCGCAATCCGTACAGCGCCGAGACCTCGCTCGCCAACGCGCCCAGCGACGCCACCTGCACGTCCCGGTCGTGGGCGATCTGCGCCATCTGCTTGTAGTCTTTGCGGAGCGTCTCCCGCTCCAGGCGCATCTGGTTGTAACTCTCGGTCTTCAGCAGCATTCGGGTATAGGAGCCCGCCAGCCCGACAATGGTGAACGCTCCCACCACCGCAGCGGCGACGAACCCATACACGTAACCGAGGGGAAGGGGAATCTTGCGGATTCTTCCATCCTCGTCGCGGGCCACAAAAAGTATGTAATAGCGCTTGCGCAGCATCTTTGCCTTTCGTCCCTGTCCTCTGAGCAGAAGCCGCAATTCGCCATTGATCGTGCGAGGCGCGAAACATGACGGGCCGCTGGGCCCACGAAAAAACGTACACGCCAACCGGGCGCAAGGGGTGAACTTCCGTTGAGCCTAACAAAGCACCCAAGGCCAGGTCAACGGCGAAGATCACAGCGAATCCAAGCGGTTACAGCCTAACATTTCCCCGCGGTTGCCCGCTGCAGGCTGCGAATGCCGGTTCCCATTCTCTTCTCGGCCGCCGGGAGCTGCGGCAAAGCGCTCCGGCGGCTCTTTTCTTCCTGAATCGAATCAAATCAGCGATGACATGAGCGGTCCATCCCACCTTGGTCTGCTGAAGTTCCCATTCGGTAGCATTCCCATTTTGGCACGCACATCACGGCCCGGCAGGCGGTCGTCTCCATGCCCTATTCTCTAAATAGATGCAACCGGTCAAGGCGAGAGCACCGATGCCGGCGCAGCCTGGCGAGCTGGGCTTGCTCCGGCGTATCCGCGAGAGGGCGAAGGACTTCGGGGGCGCCCGCCTGCGTCTCGGCATCGGGGACGACTGCGCCCTTCTCAAGCCGCGCTCCGGCGAGGAGCTGGCCGTCACCACCGATCTCTCCATCGAGGGCCGTCACTTCAGGCTCGACTGGCATCCGCCAGAAAGCATCGGTCATCGGGCCCTGGCGCGCGGCCTCAGCGACCTGGCGGCCATGGGCGCCAGGCCCGTTGCCATCTTTCTTTCCCTGGGTTTGCCGCGAGAGCTTACCGTCCCGGCAAGCCGCGGCCGTTCGGCGATGAGCCGCCCCTGGATCGACCGCTTTCTCGACGGCTTTCTGGCCCTGGCCGAGGCTTTCAAGACTCCGCTGGCCGGGGGCGACCTTGCCGAGTCGCCTCTGGCCGTGGCCGACATTGTGCTGATCGGGGCGGTCGCACGAGGCAGGGCGCTTTTGCGGTCCGGCGCCCGTCCGGGCGATCTGCTGTACGTCACGGGCAGTCTCGGCGGAGCGGCCGCCGGTCTTGCCCGGCTGGCCAGCCTGGCGAGAGATGCATCGCGGCCCGCAGCTCCGTCCGGCCCGCCGGGCTCCCTGCGGATTCCGGAAGAGCTCGGGCAGATCCTCGCACCGCACCTCTATCCCCGGCCGCGCATCGCCCCGGGGCTGCGGCTGGCCGGGGGCGGACTGGCGACCGCAGCCATGGACTTGAGCGACGGCCTCTCGACCGACCTGGCGCATCTGTGCGATGAGTCGGGCGTGGCCGCCGAGGTCGATGCTGCCGCGCTTCCGGTCCACGCCGGCGCGACCCTCGAACAGGCCCTCCATGGGGGCGAGGACTACGAGCTGCTCTTCACGGCCGCACCCACGGTTCGCATTCCGCGCTCTTTCGCAGGAGCGCCGTTGACGCAGGTTGGCCGCATCGTCCGCCCGCGCAAAAGCAGACCGCGGGTGGCTCTCATCACCGCGGAGAGCAAAGCAGCTCTCGAGCCGCGCGGGTGGGAGCATTTTGCGTGATCCCGCAGGGACCCGGGTCCAGCGCGGCGGCTCGCAGTTGCGCGTGAGATTAGCGGTGCGGCTATCATCAGTATTGTCATGTCTTCAGGCAAGATGCGTGTCAAGAAACGCGTGCGGTTTATACCTTTGCCTCACAGCGGGCTGCACCCGGGCAGCGCGCGCAACGCTCTCTCCAGCAGGCTCGGCGGGGTATGAGAACGATGGACGAAGTCCGCTGGATTGAATCCCACGCAACTGAGAAGCTTGCCATTGTTCTGCGGCCGCGCGGAGGCGAGTGGCTGCGCGACGAGCTTTTGCGCTTCAAGGAGGACGGGCTGGAGACCCTGGTCTCGCTGCTGGAGCCGCGTGAGGCGGAGTGGCTCGGCCTGGCCGAGGAGGGCCGTCTGGCGGAAGAGGCCGGCCTGCATTTTCTCTGCCATCCTATCCGCGACACCTGCGTGCCGTCCGACGTCGCGAGCTTCCGGGAATTTGTGATTGCGCTGGCCGAACGGCTGCGCAAGGGCGAGCACATCGGCGTCCACTGCCGCGGCAGCATCGGCCGGGCCACCCTGACGGCCGCGTGTACGCTTGTCGAACTTGGCTGGAAGCCGATTGCGGCTCTGTTTGCGATTGAGACCGCGCGCGGCTGTCCCGTGCCCGACACCGAGGAGCAACTGCACTGGATCCTCAACTACAAGGCGCAGGAATGACGGCGCCGGAGCGGATCCTCGACTTCAGTTTTGCCCATCGCTGGGGTGCGGAGATATTGCCCGCGCGGCCCGCCATCCTGCCGGCGCGGCACTTCGTGTATCCGCGCGAAGTGGAGGAGATCGACCGGGGCGCGCTGGAGGTGCTGGTGCGGCGCGAAGACGAGAGCGCGCCGCCCTTTCTCGCCACCTGTGCGCTCGGCTTCCGCGATCCGGCCGCGCCCACCGGACTCTGGTCGGCGCCCCATCCCGATTGGCTCTGCGCCGTATCGGGCGGCTACGCCTACCTCATCGACACCACGGCGCCCGAGCGTTTCGCGATGCTGGCCTACCGTCCGGTTCTCGAAGTGCGCGCCGTTCCTGGCGCTGGCCTGCTGCTCTTTGTGGGCCACTGGTCCATCCTGGCCTGGGGCCGGGACGGCCAGGCATGGGAGTCGGCGCGGCTCTCCGACGAGGGCGTAACCATTACCGGAATCGAAGACGGCGCACTGCGCGGAACGGGCTGGGCGATGCGGACGGACAAGGAAACGACGTTCGTGCTCGATCTGCGGACCGGACAAACGATGGGGGACGACCCGGCGGCGAAAGTGGGGCAGCCAGGTTAAAGCGATTTCGACTCAAGCGGCGGGCTGCTGCGGCCTTCCACTCCGCGGCAGCCCGCCCGGTTACAGCCCTTTCGGAATTGGTGCAGATCGGAGAAAGAATCTCAAGTGTCCTCTTCGTTAAGAAAGAGCCACCTCTCACGGAGATCGTAACGTCTGCGTGAACTCCGAAAATGCTCTACCTCACTGGTTGTTGTTACTGCCGGCCGGACCGGGCTCGACCACGATGAATCCGGTGCCACCCTGGGACCAGACGAGGAGCAGAACGTTCTGGCCGGCCGGGATGGCCTGCATCTGGCTCTGGAACTCCTGAACCGTGGTCACGGGATGGCGGTCGACTTGCATGATCACGTCACCCGGCGCTAACCCGGCGGCGTCGGCGGCGCTGCCGGAGCGGACGCTTTGAACGGCCACGCCGTGGATGTCGTCGGGAACGTTGAGCTGCTGGCGCAGTTGGGGAGTGAGGTCCTGCGCGGTCAAGCCGAGCTCGACATGGCCCTTCTCACCGGGAGCGCTGTTTCCGGCTTCCTGACCGTTGGTATGAAACTCGCCGAGGGTGGTGTGGATGGTCATGGGCGCACCGTCGCGCAGGATGCCGAGAGTAACGGGGGTGCCGGGCGTCGATTCGCTCGAATCCAACTGCAGGTCGCTGGCGTTTTCAACCGTCTTGCCGTTGAAGGTGCGGATGACATCGCCCTGTTTGATGCCGGCACGGCTGGCGGGGGAATCGGGCACGACCTGTCCGACCACGGCGCCCGAGGCACTGGGCACCTTGAAGAAGGAGGCCATCTCCGGGGTGACGTCCTCGATGCTCATGCCGAGGTAGCCGTGCTGCACCTTGCCGGTCTTGATGATTTCGCTGACGTAGTGCTCGGCGAGCTGGGAGGGGATGGCGAAGCCGGCGCCGGCGAAGGAGCCGCTGGAGGTGTAGATGAAGGTGTCGACGCCGACCACGCGGCCATAGGCATCGACGAGCGGGCCGCCGGAGTTGCCGGGGTTGATGGCGGCGTCGGTCTGGATGAAGTCGCGGGGTGCGCGGGCGTTGTTACTGGGGTTGACGCCGCGATTGACGGCGCTGACGATGCCGCGCGTGACCGAGAACTGGAGGGTGCCGAAGGGGCTGCCGAAGGCCAACACGGTTTCGCCCTGCTTGAGGTTGGCTGAATCGCCCCAGGGTACGGTGGGAAGATCAGTGGCATCGATCTTGATCACGGCCAGGTCATCGAGTTTGTCGACACCGATGACCTTCGCAGAGAAGATGCGGCGATCGTGGAGGGTGACCTGGATGCGGGTGGCGCCGTCGACGACGTGATGGTTGGTCACGATGTAGCCGTCGGGCGAGATGATGAAGCCGCTGCCGATGGCCTGCTCAAACTGTGGCTGCTGCTGGCCCTGCGGACCGCCGAAGAAGAACTGCCGGAACCCGGGCGGCAGATCCTGGGGGGGAATACCGCCAAAGCCTCCTCCGTCTCCTTCCTGTTGGTTCTGGTCCGGGTGTTCCTTGGCAGTCACGTAGATGTTGACGACTGCGGGCATGACGCGGCCAGCCACCGCTTCAACGGCGTTGTTGAGCGAGATCAGCGGGGCGATGGCGCTCGAGTCAAGCTGCGGAGCCGGAGCGCTGGCGGCGGCCTGGACGACGTTGCGGCCAATCAGGAACGAGGCCGCAAAGAGAACCGTGGCAAGGACGCCGGCGGGGACAGCGAGTTTCTTGAGTCTGACTACTAATGAATTAGTTGGGCCGTTCATGGCTACCTCTCATTGGGGTTGAAGTGCAGGTTTAGAGTTGGATCACGAGCCAATTGCCGCGCAGGACGGCGTTGGCGGGCAGCTTTCCGTGGAAGGTCCTGGGATCGACACGGAGGAAGAGCCTGGTGACCAGAATGCGGCGTGTTGCTGAGCTTGAGTTTGATGCCCCGGGCCCGCCATCCCGGTCGGTTCCGTTGCCTGATCCGGTGTTCCCGGGGACGGCGTCAGCGGTTGTCTGCTTGACGGCCGAATATGGAGAGGCGGGAACCTGCTCCCAAGTGGTGAGCACCATCCAGCTCTGCTCGGTGACGGGCAAGGCTGGATCGCCGGTAACGTGCTGCATCAGCAATTCCGCGTGTGCCGAGTGTTCGAGGTGGGACTCGGCGGCGGGACCGGAGAGTTGGGCCAATTCCTGCGGGGCCGGGGCGGTTGCGGATGTGCGGAGGGCCCGATCGATCGGCTGGGGAACGGGTTTGCTGGCAGCTACGGCTTCAACCGCATGGGGCGCGGGGAGATGGCGGAACGGATGAGCCGGCAGCGCGGAGTGTGGGCGCGCGGAACGGGCAGGAGGCGTGGGTGCGAAGGCAGCCGGCGGCGGGAGCGGCATGATGCGGGCCTCGAGCCGGGCCGGGGCTTGCAGCGGATCGTGCGCGGCAGGCTGGACGAAGGCAAATAGTTGCGGGCAGCGGGCCAGTTCGATGGAACCGAAGACGAGGGCAGTGGCCGCGGCGCCGAGGGCCACGCGCGCTGCAAGCGGATGGAGGGTGCGGTTGCGGCGCAGGACGCTGTGGACGCGGTGCGCGAGCTCGGGGCGGCGCTGCCAGGCGCCGAGAGAGAGCGCGTCGGCGCGGCGGGCCAGATTTCGAGCCAGGCTGCGCTCGAGGCCGCGCTCGGCGAGGCTGGTGAGGCAGGCGGCGTAGGCGCGCGGGGCGCGGGTGACGCGGACCACGCCGTCGTCGCAGGCCATCTCGCGCTCGCGGCACAGCCGGCGCTCAATCCAGGCCAGCGCGGGGTTGAGAGGGAAGAGAACCAGGCAAAGCTTTTGCAGGAAATTGGTCCAGTCGTCGGCGCGGCGGAGGTGCTCGGTTTCGTGGAGGACGATCTGCTCAAGCTCACCCGGAGTGAGGCGCTCGAAGAGCCAGGCGGGAACGAGGATGCGCGGCAAAAGGAAGCCGATGACGCCGGGGCGCTCAATCCTTTCTGTGGTGCAGATTTGCGCGGGGTGGCGCCCAGGGCGATGGAGGGCCGCGGTGAGCGCGGCGAAGCGGTCACTCCCGATCGGGACCGGGGTGGCCGACTCCCAGAGCCTGCGCAGGCGGAGGGTGTGCAGGGCGAGATCGGCGGCGCGGTAGAGTGAGGCGGCCAGCCAGAGAGCGGCGATCAGGAGGCTCCAGCGGACGTCGAGCTGCCAGGGCGCGGATGCGGCTATCGCCGGGCCGGCCGCGGGGATAGCTGCCGGCGGGGGCGCCAGCCGGGCAAGCAGAGGAAGAAGCTGCAGACCGACGAGAGCGCCGAAGGCGGCGGCCCACAGGGCGAACCGCTGGGAGGCTGTGCCGCGCGGGGCGATACGGAGGCAGAAGCCGAGGCCGAGGGCGACGGCGGCACCCTGCCAGAGCGCGGTGAGCGCCAGGGCGGAGGACTCGCGGGCGGCTGCTTGCCAGGCGGTGGGGAGGGACTGGAAGGCTGCCTGAAGAAACTGAAGTGCGGGTTGAAGAAACGCGGCTGAGTGCATCGAACCAAACCCTTTGGGGCTAAATCCTTGGATGCTGAATCGTTTCGAGATGAAATCCTGTCTCTGCTATCCCTCTTCCGAGCCATCGGGCGGCGCGCCTCGGATGGCTTCCTTCAACCGTTCGAGCTCCTGGGGCGAGATCTCCTCGTCCTGGATCAATGAAAGCAGCAGCCGCTCCCGCGAGTCGCCAAAGAAGCGGTTGAGCACGCGGCGAACCTCGGAGCGGCTGGCCTCGTCTTCGGCCACCGAGGGGCTGTAGATAAAAGCCCGGCCTTCCTGTCGATGCACTACGTAGCCCTTGCGTTCCAGGATGCGGATGGTGGTGAGGACGGAGTTGTAGGCCAGGGGCTCGGCTGCGGGCATGGCGGCCACGAGGTCGGTGACGGAGGAGTCGCCGCGCCGCCAGAGGATCTTCATGAGGCGGAGTTCGGCTTCCGTGAGCGTATTGGACTTCTTGGGAGGCATAGAGCGCGTTGCCTTGGAAGCGGGCCAGCTTCAACTCGGCGGGAGGCCGCTTCTTTGCTACTCGACCTCTTAGACTATCAACTAAAGGATTAGTTAGCAACCTTTGCCGTGCTTTTTTGCCGGCTTGGCGTAGGCTCATCTTTGAAAGGAACGAGGAATGGACCGAGAACTTTGCGAAGAGATGCTGAAGGTGGCGATCCAGGAGGCGCGTTACGGGTTGGCCGAGGGGGGGATTCCGATTGGAGCAGCAATGTTTACGCGCGATGGGAAGCTGGTGAGCAGCGGCCACAACCGGCGAGTGCAGCATGGCGATCCGAGTATGCATGGAGAGACGGACGCCTTCCGGCGGGCGGGGCGCCAGCGGAGCTACCGGGATCTGGTGATGGTGACCACGCTGGCGCCGTGCTGGTACTGCAGCGGGTTGGTGCGGCAGTTCCGGATCGGGGCGGTGGTGGTGGGCGAGAGCCGGACCTTCCAGGGCGGCGTGGAGTGGCTGCGGGAGAACGGTGTGGAGATTGTCGATCTGGATAACGCGGAGTGCCGGGAGTTGCTGGAGGGGTTCATTGCGAAGCATCCGGAGATTTGGAACGAGGATAT
>DATJMU010000159.1:0-12744 GCA_035508555.1 Occallatibacter sp.
AGGCGCGCGCCCTCGGGATACCACTGGTCCCAGCAGACGAGCGTGCCCACGCTGCCGAAGCTCATATTGACGGCCTGAAAACCGAGATCGCCGGGGGCAAAGTAGTACTTCTCGTAGTAGAGCGGGTCGTCAGGGATGTGCATCTTGCGGTAGACGCCGGCCGTGGAACCGTCGGCGGCGATGGTGACCGCGGTGTTGTGGTAGAGGCCCGGGGCGCGGCGCTCAAAGAGCGAGGCGACGACGGCGATGCCGGCCTCGCGGGCGACGGCGGAGAGCTGCTGGGTGGAGGGCCCGGGGATGGGCTCGGCGAGATCGAACAGCCGCAGGTCCTCGCGCTGGCAGAAGTACTGGGTGCGGAAGAGCTCGGGCAGGCAGACGATGCTGGCGCCGCGGGCGGCTGCCTGGCGAATGTGTCCGAGTGCGGCCGAGAAGTTGGCCTCCGGATCGGGGCCCATGCGCATCTGCACAAGGGCGATCTTGTATTTACGTTGAGAAACCATGATTGTTGCCGAACCTCCAGTGACGGTGAGGAAAATGAGACAGGATAGGCCTGCTTGTATTGGATTGACCCGAAGGTGCGCCGGATGCAGCCGCGCGCTTCGCTCTACTCTTCGAGGATAAGCACGGCGGCGGCGATGGTGGTGGTCCACTTGCCAGTCTTGTCGCCGACGGCCGACTGGGTGACGTTGCTGGTGCGGACGATCTTGTTCGAGATCCGGTAGATCTCCTTTTTTTCATCCCAGCTTTTGTCGGGGTCGAATTCGAGATCGAGGGTGGTGGCGAGCATCTCGGCGGCCAGCTCTTCGGCGTACTCGCCGGCCTGCTCCTCGGTCTCGCCGAAGCTGTGGTGCTCGCTCAAGTAGCCGTAGGTGTTGCGGTCGGCGGGGATGGCGACGCCGATGCTGGAGACGATGAGGCGGTGGGGCTCGCGGGTGGAGTTTTCGGCGATGACGGCGAAGACAACCTCGCCGTGGTCGAGGTAGGTGAGGCCCTGCTTACGCGGGATGACCTTGCACTGCGGCGGAAAGATGGAGGAGACGCGCACCAGGTTTTGCGAAGCGATGCCCGCATCCCGAAGGGCCAGCTCAAAGGAGGTCAACCGGTCTTTGTGCTTGCCCACGCCCTTGGTGAAGAAGACCTTCTTCGGGACCATGTTCTTTCCCAATTTCGATGTAGCCTCCGTGGCTTCTTAAGATGGCGGCTGCTGCACGATGTTCCCGGTAGAGTCTACCGCATTTTTCCTTGGTGCGGGAGGACTTTAGCGGCGCAGCGCGGCAGCGGAAATGAACGCGCAGAGAGAGCCGCACATGCGGTTGGAAAAACGCGTTGGGGGATGGGGCGATGCGGCAACTTTCGGCGAGAAAAAGTGTCAAACAGGACATGAAACGTAAGTCTTTGCCGGGAGTTTGTGCGCTGTGGGCGGGCCTGGCGTGCGCGGCCGCGGTGGCGCAGGCGCCCGTAGAGCCCGTGAGCCCTGATAACCAGGCACCTCCGCCCGTCGTGGCCCAGGGGCCGATCGTGCTGGACTGGGTGCCTCCGGCGCTGGCGCAACTGAGCGCGCAGGCGGGGATGAAGGAGAGCTTCACGCTGGACCGCGACATGCTGAGCGTGGCGGCCGGGCTGATGCCGGACTCGGACGCGCAGGTGAAGCAGGCGATCAACAAGCTCGACGGCGTAAGCGTGCATCTGCTGCGGTTCGGCGGCGACGGAATGATCGACGAGTCGCTGGTGGACTCGATCCGCGCGGCCTACCATCTGCGCGGCTGGAAGCACCTGGTGACGGCGACCAATGCCGGTGGACCCGTGCACGACGGCACCACCGACGTCTGGCTGGTGATGGATGGCATCAATGTGAAGGGCGGCGTGGTGCTGGTGGAGACGCCCAGGAGCCTGTCGCTGGTAACGATCGAGGGCAACCTGAGCCCGGTGGACCTGCTGCATCTGAGGGGACACTTCGGGATTCCTCAGTTCAGCGGAGACCGGCTGCGGGACGCGCCAAACTAGAGATCAGGGATCAGTTGAAGCTGCTGCGGCCCAGGCATATTGGTTTGCTGCCGACACGCAGTGACCCTCCGCCCATCCTTCCCCGTGTTGCGGCGGGAACGATGGGCTGAACTGGGATCAGGGCCGAGGCGGGGTCAAAGGGCCATGGAGGCTTTTGCGCCCTCCTGGATCTCTTCTTCTGTAGGCTTGGCGATGGTCTGGCCGATGGACCACTTGTTGCCGAAGGGGTCGCGAACCTGGCCATAGCGGTCGCCCCAGAACTGGTCTTTCAGCGGATAGATGACCTCGGCGCCGGCTTCGAGGGCCTGGGCCCACGCGGCATCAGCGTCTTCCACCTGCAGATGGAGCGTGATGGGCGTTCCGCCGAGGGATTCGGCGGTTTCCGACTTGTGGCCCATCTGGGCGCTGAAGTCGTCGTTCAGCATCAGGATGCCGCCGCCAATGGCGAGGGTGACATGCATCAGTTTGTCGCTGCCGGGCGCCGCGTGGCGCATCAGCTCGGTTGCACCAAAAGCTTTCTTGTAGAACTCGATGGCCGCCGCGGCGTTGCTCGAAACCATGTGGGGAATGAAGGTTGGACGGTCGCTCATGGATTTCCTCCTGGGGATGAATCACTCGCTCGCCCCTTGAGACGCGTTACCTGGTCCGAGGGAAGCGCGTGGAGCGAGTGTAGCACTGGTTTGGTTAACGATGTGTGAGCGGGGCAAAGCGAAGGGCTCGGGCGCTCAAGAGGCTTCAACGACAGAGTGAAGCCTGGCTGCCACTAGACGCTATCATGATAGCGTCTAGTGGCTTGAGAGGTGGCCGATGGCCCAGATTCTGGTGCGGAATGTGGAAGAGCCGCTGAAGGCGCGGATCCTGAGTTTCGATGCGGCAGCGGCGCAACAAGCGGCAAGCCTGGCGGCGGCCGGCCAGAAGAAAGGCCGGCCAAAAGAGCCGCGCGACACGATGATTGCCGGGATTGTGCTGGCGAACCACGCGACGCTGGCGACCAGGAATGTGCGGCAGTTTGAGGAGATTGCGGCGTCGGTTGTGAATCCGTGGGGATAAAGCTGGAGTATACTTGCGCAAAGGTTGCATAGGGCTCTTCTCGACCCGGGGGAACTATGTGCGCACCCGACCTTTCAAGTGTTCTTTCCACCCTTGCCTCCCTGACGTTTTCTGGCCTGATCGGCTCTGAAAGCGCATCAACCCAGGTGCCCCCTCTCCCTGGCTCGGCCGCTTCACCCCTTTCTCCATGGGTTGGATTTGCCAGCGCGCTCGCCTGGCCCATTGCAGCCATCGCGATTGCATTGGCATTCCGGAAGCCTTTAAGCCAGTTTTTGAACGGGCTGGCGGGAAGAGTCACCAAGCTCTCGGCTTTCAAGATGGAACTGGAACTGGCCACTGCGCCCAGCGCGGCACAAGGCCCGTTGCTCGACGATATTCGAAGCGCCACTACGTCAGCATCTATTGCCGATTCCTCGCGTACGATGCTGGAACAAGCGCAATCCACCGCGCCCGCGGATTTCGCCGTAATCGATCTTGGCGCAGGCGAGGAGTGGCTTACTTCGCGGCTGTTTATCGCATCCGTCATGCTCGAACGCATGCGCGGCGCCAAGGTCTTCTTATTCCTGCAGACGACTCCGGGGACGGCAAGGCGATTTGTTGCAATTGCCACCATAGCGGAGGTCCGGTGGTCGCTGGCCTGCCAATATCCCTGGCTGGAGGCTGCCTGGCAGCGGGCCTACATGAGTGTCTTTCCCGCCTATCCGCCGGCTGGGGTGACGGTGCCACCTGGCGCACTATGGCTTCCCGACCCACTGACGCTCAGCCCGATCCCTTCGCCGATCCAATCTTCGACGGGCGCACTCGATCCCTGGATGGCGCGCACGGTGGTGTCCCAATTCATTCAGTCGCTGCAGAGTCCCGCGCAAGCGGTTGCGCCGGCAGCTGCCGCTGTACCTGCCTCGGTCACGGCGCCCGTCGTAACCGTGCAACCGCAGGCGCCTGGGGACACCTGGGTCACCTTTGATTCGGGAACCTCGGAACGGGCAGCCTGGGTGACACGTCCCATGCTGGAGTCGATGCTGCCACCAGAGGCGTTCGAACTATGGATGGACGAGGCCCGGGATGCTCCCAGGGCAAAGCGCACCCGCAGTCTGCTGCGGCGGCCCGGACCGTTTGTCGCACTGGTTCGAGGCGACCGGGAGTATGTGCGCCTGGTGAACCGGTCGATCCTGCTGGAGGAACTGGCGGCAAGATCCGGCGAAGAACCGGAGTGAGGGATGCAGGCGAAAGTTCATCTCATGATGATGGAATTGTCCGCTTGGCGGACCTGATGCGCTGGATCTCTTCCATACGGGCGGCCAACTGCTTTTCCCGGCCCTCCTGGGTGGGGTGGTAGTAAGTGCGGCCCTTCAGCGAATCCGGCAAGCAGTCCATGTCCGCCACTTTGTCCTCTTCGTCATGCGCGTAGCGGTAGCCTTTGGCGTAACCAAGCTCCTTCATCAGGCGCGTGGGGGCGTTGCGCAGATGCAGGGGCACGGGCTCCTGGCGGGTGTGCTCGATCTCGTCCTGGACGGCAGCGTAGGCCGTGTAGACGGAGTTGGACTTGGGGGCCAGACAGAGATAAACGACGGCTTCGGCCAGAGCGAGGTCCCCTTCGGGAGAGCCGAGGAAGTCGATGGCCTCTTTCGCCGACAAGCAGAGGTTGAGGGCTTCGGGAGCGGCGAGGCCGATGTCTTCGACGGCCATGCGCACGACTCTTCGCGCCAGGTAGAGCGGGTCCTCGCCGGCGGCGAACATTCTCGCCAGCCAATAAAGGGCGGCGTCGGGATCGGAGTTGCGGACGCTCTTGTGAAGGGCGGAGATGAGGTTGTAGTGCTCCTCGCCGGATTTGTCGTACTGGAGAACCCGCTGCTGCACGGCTTCAGCCGCGACCGCCTTGGTAATGCGGCGTTCGGATTCCTGCGCGAGCTGTGCGGCGACTTCGAGAGCGTTATAGGCGCTGCGGCAGTCGCCGCTCGAGTAACTGGCGAGGAGCACCAGGGCCTCGTCGTCGGCTGCGAGTTCAAGGGCGCCAAGGCCGCGGCCGCGGTCCTCCAGGGCGCGGCGGAGCAGCAGCACAATCTGCTCCTCCTTGAGCGGCTCGAGGACGTAGACGCGGCAACGGGAGAGCAGCGCCGAGATGATCTCGAAGGAAGGGTTCTCCGTGGTCGCGCCGATGAGGCGGATGGCGCCGCGCTCGACGTAGGGGAGAAATGCGTCCTGCTGCGCTTTGTTGAAGCGGTGAATCTCGTCCACGAACAGGATGGTGCGGGAGTGGAGCTCCGCTGCCTTCGCCGCGGAGGCCATCACCTGCTTGATCTCCTTGATGCCGCTCATGACAGCGGAGAACTCGATGAAGTTGGCGTTAGTGGTCTCGGCGACAATCTGTGCGAGAGTGGTTTTGCCCACGCCGGGAGGGCCCCAGAAGATCATCGAGCCCCCGCCGCTCGAATCCAGCCCGTCGTGCTCGATCTGGACGCGGAGTGCCTTGCCGGGGCCGACCAGGTGTTCCTGGCCGACCAACTCGTCGAGAGTCCTCGGCCGCATCCTCTCCGCCAGCGGCGCTGCTGCGCGGGGCGTAGCTTTGGACGAGAGTGGTGGTACCTCCGGGAGGGCATCAAACAGGCTCATCGCCGCGCTCCTCGATGTTCCGGCGGGCCGCCCGCATGCGCAGACCTTTGCTGCGCCGCTTCGTAGAGAAGGATGCTGGCGGCGACGCCGGCGTTGAGGCTCTCGACGGGGCCGGGACAGGGAATGGTGACGGCGGCATCGACTTGCGCGGCAAGGTCGCCGGAGATGCCGTTCCCTTCGTTGCCAATGAGCAAGGCGACCGGGCCGGTCAAGTCGGCAAGGGAGGCAGGCTGGGCGGCGTGCGCGGTGGTTGCGACGATTCTCACTCCGGCCTCCCGCAGCTCATCCCAGCAGGCGCGTTCTCCCGACACAATCAGCGGAACCCGGAAGAGACTGCCGGCCGAGGCGCGGACGGCTTTGGGGTTCCACGCGCTGACTGTGCCCGGCAGACTCACGACCCCGGTGGCGCCGAAGGCCTCGGCCGACCGCAGGATTGTGCCCAGGTTGCCGGGGTCCTGGAGCCCCGCGAGCAGAACCACCAGCGCCGGGCCACCTTGGTGGGGACTGAGGAGATGGGCCCAGGTCCAATCCGGCGGCTCAACCAGTGCAGCGACCGGCTGGGGGGCTTCGGTAGCGAGGGCTGCCGTGAGGACCTCCCGCGGAAAAAGCAGAACTTCAGTCTCCGCAGGCAGGGAAAACTGGTTTAAAAACGGCGCGGCGCCCTGAACCGCGAAGACGCATTGGATGGCGAGTCCGGAGCGATGGGCTTCTTCGAGAAGGTTGGGGCCTTCAATGCCAGCCAGGGCCCGCCCGCCGCGCAGAGGTTGCGCAAGGGCTTTTCGGAGCTCCTTCAAGCGGGCGTTTTGCTTACTCTGTACAATGCGAACAGGCATCGTGTGGAACTTTCGTGTGCTGTGGCGATTCTACGGCGTTTGGATTGGTTTGATCGGCTTGTTGATTCGTTTCGGGTGAAGACCGACGGCCCCGGCGGTGATCCATCGCACCTTCCCGCCCGCACCGCGGATAAAGACCTGTCCGCGTCGGCCTCGACCGAGCGGAAAGGATGGGCACCCGGCGGGCAAAAAAGTGTGCTCAACTTGCACCAGCGCTGGTGCTGTGATAGCGTGCGTCTTTACGGCGCATAAATTGCGTGAATTGAGGTAAGGCCTCTTGTCGGCGGAGATTCTGCGCGTCCATCCCGATGAACCACAGCCGGACCGGGTCGAATATATCGTGTCCTGTCTGCGCAAGGGAGGCGTGGTGGCGCTGCCGACCGATACGTTCTACGGCCTGGCAGTGGACCCGGTAAATCTGCACGCGGTGGAACAGATCTACCAGATCAAGACCCGGCAGAAGCACAAGCCGCTGTCGCTGCTGATCGCAACGGTCTCCCAGGCCTACGAACTGGCGCGGGAGACCGACCTCCTGTTCGACAAGCTGGCGGAGCGGTTTTGGCCGGGGCCCCTGACCATCATTGTGCGCGCCGGGACCAAGCTGCCGCTGCGCTCGACCGCGAACACGGGCAACGTGGCCCTGCGGGTACCGGATGTGGCAATTGCGCGGGCGGTGGTGGAGCGGTTCGGGCTGCCGATTACGGCCACCTCGGCCAACCTGCAGGGTGCGCCGGAGTGTACCCACGCGGCCTGCGTGCGCGACCAGATCGGCGAGCGGATTCCGCTGATCATCGACGGGGGACCGACGGGGCGGGCGCTGCCGACGACCATTGTCGATCTCTCCCTGGGGCCGGGGCGATGGGAGATCCTGCGCGAAGGCGCGATTCCGACACATGAGGTCGTGATGGCCTTACAACGGTAAAAGAGCGAGATGGCGAAAGTTGTGGCGATGCGCGGTGGGGCGAAGGCACGGCGCCGCTCCTGGGCGCCGCGCACTGTGCTCGTGCTGCTGGTCGCGCTGGCGGCCATGGCCGCGGTGTGGTGCCGCTGGGTCTACGCGCAGATCGAAACCTACGCGCACGAGGATCAGGCCGCGCCGGCGGACGCTATCGCGGTGCTGGGCGCGGCCGAGTACGACGGGCATCCCTCACCGGTCTTCCGCGCGCGCCTGGACCACGCCCTCGACCTCTATCGCAAGGGGATTGCACCGCTGATGATCACGGTGGGCGGGCCGGGCGGCGACGCCTACAACGAGGGCACGGTAGGCAGCCAGTACCTCATCAGCCAGGGCGTACCCGAGCGGGACATCATTGCGGAGACCCACAGCCGGGATACGGAGCAGTCGGCCGGGCGGATCGCGGTGATTGCCCGGGCCAACGGACTGCACCGGATCGTGGTGGTCAGCGACCCGACCCACTTGTTCCGCATTCACGCCATCTGCGAGGCCGACGGGCTCGAGGTGCTGACTTCGCCGCGATACGTGCCGCCGGTCGACGATGGTTCGCTTGAGTTCGAGCGGGTGTCGCACGAGATCGTCAGTTATACGCTGTGGCGGCTGCACCTGCACTGAACGAGAGGCAGCAGGCCAGCGAGTTAGCGGAGCTTGAGGAGAAGCAGCGCCAGTGCCGCGGCACTGGCGGTCGAGAGGAAATTCACGGCGTCGTTGTTCAGCCAGGCGCGGTCTTCGAGAGTGGCGCCGAGCAGGCTGTCGAAGAAGAGGCCGAAGACCGCGCCGGCGGCTGCGATCCAGAACATGGTGAGGCCGCCGCGGACGGGCAGTGCGCCCGCGGCGGCCACCACGCCCGCAGCCAGCACGCCCGCCAGAGAACCGGCGACGCTGATGGCGCCGTCGCGGCCGGGCTCGGCAGGGCGCAGCGTAGTGATCATGCGGGGGCGGCCGCCCAGGACCTGGCCGATCTCGGAGGAGACGGTGTCGGCGGCCGCTTCAGCCAGCGCGGCCAGGCCGGCGGCAAAGAGCGGCATCGGCGCCGGCGTCGCATGGCTGAGCCAGCGGTGGTCGGCGAGCCAGGATTGGGCGAACTCGCTGGTGACGAGGGCGGCGATGCCGAGATTGGCGGCGACCTGCGAGGCCGACCGGCCCCGGCGCGCCTCGGCAGTTCCCAGGCGCTCCTTCTTGGCGCGGCCCACACGGGTGGCGCCAAAGGCGAGCAGAGAGACGGCCAGGACGGGGATGAGCGCCGTGCCGAAGGCCTCGTACGGGAAGGCCACGGTGGAAAACATCAGGCTGGCGGTGATGAGGGCGCCGGTGAGCGAAGCCACGGGGGTGGCTGCGCGCAGTTGCAGGGTGATCAGGCCAAGCAGGGCGCTCAGACCCAGGGTCCAGATGGCGACCGCGGGCCTGTTGACGATCCACTCATGGGTCTCAAGCACCACGTCGGCGCCCGCAACCGGCAGCACCAGGAGGAGCACGGTCTTTGACTGCCATGGGAGGCTGGTCCGGGTCACCCTCCATCGTAACCGGCGGGCCGCGAACCCGAAAAAGGGCCGCGCGCAGGGCGTGTCTTCCCCGCTCCGCCCTGCCGCAACGCCAGCCGCCGCCGGGCGACTCCCGTTGACCGGCCCGGTGCGTCTAAACCTCATGCAACCGGCGGTATGGAGCAGAGTCGTGGGCGTACAGCCCGGCCGTCCGCCTGATTTACAATCACGAGGGAAGCAGGAAAGATACTGAATGAGGCTTTTATCGATGCGTAAGGCCCAGGCGCGCTTGCTGTGGGTGGTAGCGGGCGCGGCGCTGGCGGCCGCAGTCCTGATCGCCGGATGCGGCGCTAATTATCGGCCGGTGGTGACGCCGGTGACTCCGTCGGGGCCGGCTGCGCAGCCCACATCCTACGCGGTGGTGGTCTCGTACCCCTCGGCCACGGCCGCCGGCGTGGTCACAATTATCGACTACTCGGGCGACTCGGTGATGGCCGAGGCGCCCATCGGCCCCGGCCCCAGCGCCTTTACCATCGACGAGCTGGGCGCCACCGGTTACACGCTGAATAGCGACGGAACCATTAGCAACTTCCCCATCACGACCTCGCTGCAGGCCAAGAATGTGACCTACTCCACGCTGTCGTCGGCGGCGCAGGTAGTCAATATGATGGCGCCGTCATCGGGCCTCTGGGCAGCGGACCTGAACGGCAACGTGGCCGACATCTTCGCCAGTTCTCCAGAGACCTTTAAACTCGCAGTTCCCGTCGCCACGACCCCGGTGGCGATCACCGGCTCGCCGACGCTGACCGGTGAACGTGAGTACGTGATCAGCCAGGGCTTCAACGATCCGACGGGCGTGGCCTGCAACGTGTCGCCGCGGACCGTAACTTCCGACGGCTACGCGACGCCGATCGAGATCTCGACCTACGCGCCCGACACGCCCATCGCGCTGGGCGTCTGCCCGGTCTACGCGGTCCAGAGCCCCGACCTGAAGCGGCTCTTCGTGCTCAACCGCGGCGACGACACCATCACGGTCATCAACTCGCAGAACAACACCCTGGACGCCTGCTCGCCCTTCACCAACCAGAACGGACAGACGGTCTACTGCCACCCGACGCTGCCGCTCTCGACCTCTGCGGTTACGGCCACGAAGATCACACCGCCGAATTGCAATCTAAGTACCGATCCGACCTGCGGCGGAATGCCGGCGATCGCGGGGCCGGTGTATGCGGAGTACAACGCGGCAACGAGCCAGTTGGTCGTCGCCGATTACGACGGGGGAACCGTCAGCGTCATCGATGTGAGCCTGGACGAGTACGGCAACGACAGCGCAACCTTCGGCGACACCTACACCATCAAGGTGGGCAACGACCCGGCCAGTGTGACCGCCCTCTACGACGGCAGCCGCGCTTACACAGCGAATCAGGCGGACGGAACGGTCTCGATCGTGAACCTGGCCAGCCACACGCTCGAAAAGACGCTGAACGTGGTGGGGCATCCGCGGACCGTCGTCTCCACGCAGAACTCGGAGTACGGAAAGGTCTATGTGGCCTCGCCCGACAGCCCCTACCTGACCATTCTGCAGACGACCTCGGACCTGGTGGACACGACGGTGCTGGTGGAGGGCAACGTGGTGGACGTACGCACCACCACGCAGAACGGAACCAGCGGCAACGCCAACTTCTACAGCCGCGTGCCCGGCTATGGCGAGCCGTGCAATCTGCCGATTGTGCCCCAGGCCTCGGGCACACAGACGGCGCTGCAGGTCTGCCAGGCGATTCCATGACGCTTATTTGAACTGGATGTTTTGTGCATGGAGGGTCATTTCCACGACGGGAATGGCCCTTCGGTCTTTTGGCGAAGGATCCTCGAGGCTGCCGATGAGCGGAACAGCCAAGACGCGTTTGGATGTGCTGGTAGTCGAGCGGGGCCTGGCGCCCAGCCGCGAGCGGGCGCGGGCGCTTGTCCTGGCCGGGCGTGTGCTGGTGGCCGAACAGAAGATCGACAAGCCGGGAACGGCCGTGGCCGCCGATGCGGTGCTCCGGCTGCTGGGCGAGGACCAGCCCTACGTAAGCCGCGGCGGGCTCAAGCTGGCGGCGGCGCTGGAGCACTGGGCGATCGCCGTCGCGGGCCGCGCCTGCCTGGACGTGGGCGCCTCGACCGGCGGCTTCACCGACTGCCTGTTGCAGCACGGAGCTGCGCATGTAACCGCCGTGGACACGGGCTTCGGGCAGATCGCCATGAACCTCCGCGCTGACCCGCGGGTGCGGCTGATGGAGAGGACGAATGCGCGGCTGCTGGAGGCGGGCGTGCTCGGTGGGCTGCCGGAGCTGACCCTGCTGGTGATGGACGTCTCGTTCATCTCGGCCACCCTGGTGCTGCCTGCCGTCGTCTCAGCCGCGCCGGCCCTCGCCGAGGCGGTCGTTCTTGTCAAGCCGCAGTTCGAGGCCGGCCGCGGACACGTGGGCAAGGGCGGCATCGTGCGCGACCCGGCCGCGCACCAGTTGGCGATCGACAAGGTTGCGGAGTGCGTGCGCGATTTGGGATGGACGGTGGTCGAGACCATCCCTTCGCCGATTACCGGAGCCGAGGGGAACCGCGAGTTCCTGCTCTACGCGAAGCGGAGTTGAGACGGATCGCAGAGGCCCGCCGCTTCCGCTCGCTTCGTGGCCTCCACGTCGTGGCACGGGCCCGTGCCCGAACTGCTATAAGGAAAGTGATGAGCAACGAACCGGCAATCATCGACGAGATACTGCGCACAGCGAAGACCGTCGCCGTGGTGGGCATGAGCGACAAGACCACCCGGGCCAGCCACCACATCGGCCTCTACCTCGCGCAGCACGGCTACCGCGTGCTGCCCGTGAACCCCATGCTCCGGGAGATCGCCGGCATGGCGTGCTATCCCGACCTGGACGCGGCGCAGGCGGCGGCGCACGAACTCACGGGCAAGGGCATCGACCTGGTAGACGTATTCCGCGCCTCAGACGCCGTGCCCCCGATCGTCGACGACGTGATCCGGCTCAGGATTCCTTACCTGTGGCTGCAGGACGGCGTGACGCACGACCAGGCTGTGGCACGGGCAGAGGCGGCCGGGGTCAAGTGCGTGCAGAACGACTGCATCTTCCGCGAGCACGCGGCCCGACCGGATCTGAAATAGCGCCTGCCCGGGCGGTCGCCCAGGATGACGCAGTTTCGGGTCAATCTATCCCACGTGCGAGCACTCTTCCATCGGGATGGGCACCTGCTCGGCGATCTCGAGGCCGAACCCTTCGAGCGCCGGGATGTGCATGGGCGTGTTCGACAGCAGCCGGATGCGCTGGATGCCAAGGTCGGAGAGAATCTGGCCGCCCAGGCCGATGGCGCGCAGGATGCGGCCGCTGCGGGCCTGGGAGCCCTCGCGCTCGCGCAGCTCTTTGTGCAGAATGAGACGGCCCCCGCCGGCTTCGCGCTCCGCCGCCGCAGCCACGGCGCCGCCGGGACCGAAGGCCGGGACCGGCGTGCGTTCGATCTCGAAGCCGCGCGAGGTGTTGTGCAGGTAAAGGACCACGCCGCAGCCCTCCTCGGCGATCATGCGCATGGACTGGTCGAGGGTCTCGCGGCAGTGGCAGTCTGCGGCAAACACGTCGCCCGCGGTGCAGCGGGTGTGGACCCGGACGAGCACGGCGCGCGGGCAAGGCGCCCCCGATGCAGGCTGTCCGTTCGCTGCCGGGGCCGCGCCGTCAGGCCATACCTCGCTCAGGGGCCCGGCGTGCATGGCCGGGCAGTCCGGGCAAAGGTCGCCGCGGACCAGAGCCACATGGCTCTCGCCGCC
>DATJMU010000160.1:0-33663 GCA_035508555.1 Occallatibacter sp.
GAGCAGGCTTGTCACTTGCGAAAGAGCGCCGTCGGCCACTTGCAGCAGGCCCACGCCCTCGGTGGCGTTGGTTTGAGATTGCATGAGCGCCTGCTGGTTGGCCTGCAGACCGTTGACCAGCGAAAGTCCGGCGGCGTCGTCCGCGCCGGAGTTGATCTTCGAACCCGAAGACAACTGCTGCAGCACGGTGTTCAGGCTGTTGTTGGTGTTGTTCAGGTTGTTCTCCGCATACACGGCGGAGAGATTGTTCAAGACACCCAGGGACATGGGGTTCTCCTTGTTGGATGCGTGGTTTTACGGATCCATCTCCGACTGCGCCCCCCTATCTTCGACCCTGGGTTGCTGCTGTTTCGGGGTGTGGCCCGTCGCATCTGGCCCGTTCTTCGGCTTGATGGAAGGGGACTTTATTGGGAGGCGCAAAGTGTCCTGCGGGGGACAATTCGACGGTTCAATTTTAAATTTTTAACCTTTGCCGCAGCCTGCCGATAAGTGGGGCGAAGGAGCTTGAAGCGATGATCGAACTGACGCGGCTGAATGGCAACCCGATGGTGCTGAACAGCGATCTGATCAAGACGGCCGAGGCCTCGCCGGACACCATGCTGACACTCATCAACGGGGAGAAGCTGATCGTGCGCGAGGATATTGCCGAGGTGACGGAGCGCGTGCTGGCCTACCGGGCGCGGCTGCTGGCGGTGGTGGCCCGGCGGCTGACGCACTTCGGTGATCTGGAGCGCGCGGCGGCGCTGTGCGGTCTGGATGCAGACGGGCAAGCCGGAGGGCAGCCCCTGACGGCCGTAGCGTCCCGGAAGGAATAGCGGCCCCGCATTGAAGCGCGTTGTAGTCTTCGAGGAGCATTCTTTATGGATAAGGCGAGTGTTGGCGGCGTGATTCTGGCGGTGGTGGGCATACTGGCCGGTCTGACGATCGAGGGCGGCAACGTGGGCCAGATTCTGCAGCCAACGGCGGCACTGATTGTGATTGGCGGGACGCTCGGCGCGGTGCTGCTGCAGTTTCCACTGACGACGGTGGTGGCGGCGTTCCGGAGCCTGGCGCACATCTTCGCGGCGCCGCGTAAGCAGAACGTGCAACTGATCCGGCTGCTGGTGGCGTTTGCAAACAAGGCGCGGCGGCAGGGGGTGGTGTCGCTGGACGCGGACCTGCAGACGATTCAGGACCCCTTTCTTAAGCAGACTCTCATGCTGGCTGTGGACGGGACCGAGCCTGCCGAGCTGCGGAAGATCATGCACGTGAGTCTGGACTCGCTCAACGAGCAGGAGGAGCGGCTGCCGATGGTCTTCGAGTCGGCGGGGGGCTTTTCGCCCACGATCGGGATCCTGGGGGCGGTGCTGGGGTTGATCCAGGTGATGCACCATCTGGACAATATGCAGGAGGTAGGCCGGGGGATTGCGGTGGCGTTTGTAGCTACGATCTACGGCGTCGGCCTGGCGAATCTGTTCTTTCTTCCCTTTGCGGGCAAGATGCGGATCCGCATCCACGATGGCCATCGCCGGCGGGAGATGATGCTCGAAGGGGTGGTCTCGATTCTGGAGGGGATGAACCCGCGGATGCTCGACATCAAGCTGAACGGGTTTGTGGATGACGCAGGGCGAGAGAAGGCAGAGGAGAAAGAGGCTGTGGCATGAGCCCGATTGTCCCCAAGAGCCGGGTCTCGCATGACCGGTGGCTGGTTTCCTATGCGGACTTCATCACCCTGCTGTTTGCCTTTTTCGTGGTGATGTATGCGTTTGCGAAGGCCGACCAGCGGAAACAGGTCCAAGTCTCCGAGTCGATCGATGCGGCTTTCCGGGCGCTGGGGATCTTTCCGGATTCGGCACGGAAGCAGACCCATGCGTCCACGACCTCGGGCACGGACCGTCCGGAGATTCCCATGAATATCGTGATGGGCGAGGACGTGCTGGCACCGGCGCAGGTGAAGAGCGATCTGGAGAGGGTGCAGCACGACCTTGAGCAGACGCTCTCGAACGAGGTGGCGACCCATACGGTTTCAATTCGGATGGGGCGGGATGGGCTGGTGATCAGCCTGCGCGAGGCCGGGTTCTTTGATACAGGATCCGCCGCTCCGAAGCTGCAGTCACTGGGCGCGCTACGCGAGATTGCCGAGAGGCTGGGCAGGACTCCATACGATGTGCGCATCGAGGGCCACACGGACAATGTTCCGATTCACAACTCCCGGTTTGCGTCAAACTGGGAGCTTTCGGCGGCGCGGGCGACGAATATTGCCCGAGTATTTCTCACGTTGAAGGCGGTTCCCCCGGAGCGCCTGTCGGCTGCCGGCTACGCCGAGTACCATCCTGTCGCCAGCAATGCGACGCCGGACGGGCGCGCGGAGAACCGGCGCGTGGATCTGGTGGTGCTGCCGAAGACCCGGACCGACTTTGCGGGGATATCACGGCCAGCCTCGACAGCGGGTGGAGAGTGGCGGAAGATTACGGATGACGATGAGTGAGCGACGCTGACTTCACTTACTCCGCTCATCGATTCACTCCACACCGAGCACTTTGACGATGACGCGTTTGCGGCGCTGGCCGTCGAACTCCGCATAAAAGACCCGCTGCCAGGTGCCGAGATCGAGCTTGCCGTCGGTGACCGGCAGCGTAGTCTCGTGGTGCAGTAGGAGCGACTTGAGATGGGCGTCACCGTTGTCTTCGCCGGTCTGATGGTGCTTGTAGTCGGGGCGCGTGGGGGCCAGTTCCTCGAGCCATCTACCGATGTCTTCGATCAGTCCGCTTTCGAGGTCGTTCACGTAGACAGCGGCGGTGATGTGCATTGGGGAGACGAAACAGAGCCCGTCCTTGACGCCGCTGCGGCGGACAATCGCCGCGACTTCGTCGGTGATGTGCACCATCTCGCGGCGTTTGCGGGTTTCAAAGACGAGGTACTCGGTGTGGCTCTTCAATTTGCCTCCTGGGGTGCGCCGGGTGCGGCGGAGTGCTGATTGGTTCCGCCTACTATCCTAATGAAAGCCGTGAGCGGAGCCGCTTCCAAGATGCGCATGGACCGATCGGCGCGCCGATTGCGGCGCATGCACGACCGGCTGGCCGCGGCCTATGGGCCGCAACACTGGTGGCCGGCAGAGACGCCGTTCGAGGTGGTCCTGGGCGCCTATCTGACACAAAACACTGCGTGGAAGGCGGTGGAGAGGTCGCTGGCCAACCTGCGCACTGCCGGCGCGCTGAGCGTGGAAGGGTTGCGCGGAATCCCGGTTGATGCGCTCAGGGAGCTGATTCGTCCGTCCGGGTTTATCATCCGGAAGGCGCTGGCGCTGAAGGCATTTGTGGCGATGCTCGACCAGGAATACTGCGGGTCGCTGGATACGCTTGCGGCGGCGCCTGCAGACGCGGTGCGGCAGCGATTGCTCGATCTGCCGGGAGTGGGTCCCGAGACAGCGGATGCGATTCTCCTGTATGCGCTTGGGCATCCGGTTGCAGTGGCGGATGAGTATCTGCGGCGGATTGCGGAGCGGCACGGGCTGCTGCCGGCGCGCCCCCCGTACGATGCGCTTGGGGAACTGACGCGGCAGGCATTCGCGGGAGATTCGGCGGCCGCGCAGGCACGACTGTTCAACGAGTTCCACGCGCTGACGGTGGCGGTTGGGAAGGCGCACTGCGGGCGCGCTGCGAAGTGCGAGGGCTGTCCGCTGGCATACGATTTGCACCGCTCCGCAGCGCCGGTCCGGCAGGAGGTAATCTGATTCCATGAGCCCAACTCCGCAGCAGCCGCAGTTGAACCTAGCCCAGACCCCTGACTACCGCGAAACCTACGCCAACAGCGTCCAGGTGCGGGTGAGCGTGTGGGATTTCCAACTCGTCTTCGGACTGGCGTCGAGCGAAGGTCCGGACCAGGTGACGATCCGCAACCACCAGGCCATCTTTCTGAGCCCGCAACAGGCGAAGGCGCTGTGGAACATCCTGGGTCAGAATCTGGCGCAGTACGAACAGGCCTTTGGCACGCTGAACCTCGAGCCCAAGAACCAGAGCTTTCCGTCGGGACCTGTGAACTGAGAGTCAGCTTCCAGCCATTCGTTACCAGTCCACAGCTTCGGGTTGGATCTGAGGGCGTTGGGGGAGAGACCCGGGCAGATGATATGTGAATCGGCGCTTCGCCAATCCGGTTCCTCACGTCTTTCACGGCGCCAGATAGCAGCCAGGGGCTAGAAGCCAGAGGCTGCCTGGATAAGGAGCGATCCGTTGCAGCTCAAACGACTGCTACGCCCGCGCTTGGATGCGCCGCTGCCGCTCTGGATGATCTTTCCGGTGATCTTCGCGGCGCTGTATGCGAGCCATTTCACCCTTTTGCGGCTGCCTTACTACTGGGACGAGGCGGGCTATTACATTCCGGCGGCCTGGGACTTTTTCCGCACCGGATCGCTGATTCCGTCGACGACGCTGAACAACGCGCACCCGCCACTGCCGAGTATCTATCTGGCTCTGTGGTGGAAGGCTTCAGGGTTTGCGCCGGCCGTGACACGCGAGGCTGTGCTGATGGTGGCCACGCTGGGGCTGCTCGGGGTCTGGCGGCTCGCCATGCGCGTTGTGGGCGCGCCGGTGGTGGCGTTCTGGACGGTGCTGCTCACGGGCCTCTATCCGATCTGGTTTGCGCAGAGCACACTGGCCCAGGCCGATATCTTCGCCGCGGCCTGTTCGATCTGGGGGCTGGTCTTCGCGCTGCCGGCGCGCAATCGCCGGCCGTGGGCCGCGGCGCTCTGTTTTTCGGCGGCCGCGCTGTGCAAGGAGACCTCGATTGCGATTCCGTTGACTCTGGCTGCGGTGGACATGACCGAGGGCTTTCGCCTCTTGCAGGCGCATTGGCGACTCTCCACTCCGCGGACGAAAACCGTCCCGCAAGGGGGCAGGCTGTGGCGCGAGGCGGTGTGGCTGGCGAGCTGCGTTTTGCCGCTCGCGGCATGGTATTCCTGGCACTACGCCAAGACCGGGTATCTCTTCGGCAATCCCGATTACGTGCGCTACAACGCCGAGGCCACGCTGGCGCCGGTAAGGATTGCGGCGGCGTTCGGTCACCGCATCTTTCATCTGACGGCGCATATGAACCTGTTTGTACCGGTGGGGATGGCGCTGGCGGCGCTGCTGCTCGATCCCCGCCCCGATGCGGAGGGCCACGAGCGGGCGCAGATCGCTTCGGGAGTGCGGATGAGGATCTTTGTGCTCCTGCTGGCCGAGGCGCTGCTCTTTAGCGTGCTGGGTGGCGCGCTGCTGACGCGCTACCTGCTGCCCTTGTACCCGCTGGTACTGCTTTTGGCGGTTACAACGCTGTACCGGCGGGTCCCGTACTGGCAGGCGCTGGCTGTGCTTTCAGCGGCGGCATTTACGGCGGGGCTTTTTGTCAACCCGCCTTACGGCTTTGCGCCGGAGGATAATCTTGCCTACGCGGCGATGATTCGCTTGGACCAGACCGGGATTGCGCAACTCGCGAAGCGCTATCCGGGAGCGACGGTGCTGACCGCTTGGCCGGTGAGCGATGAGCTGAGTCACCCGGAGCTGGGCTATGTAAAGCAGGCCTGGGACGTATGCCCGATCGACGATTTTACGGAGGCGCAGATCGACCGCGCCGCCGAGGAGCCGCAGAAGTATTCAGCCGCACTGGTCTTTTCGACCAAATACGATCCGCCACCGCTGGTCGACTTCTGGCCGTTCAGCGAGTCGCTGGACGAGCGGTACTTTGGACTGCACCACGATCTGCCGCCCGGGCTGATCGCGCGGCAACTGCGTGGAACACTGGTTTGGCGCATGGATGCGCGGGGGTTCTGGATAGCTCTAATCGGGTTCAATCGGCCGGAGGAGGCGCGGGCGAGCGAGGTTTTCTCTGGTGCGAAAGCAGCGGGACGTTAAGCCATTGGCCCTTTGGCGGCGCCGGGCTGGGCGCGGCCGAGCGACTTATAATCAGCGTGTCGTGTTCATTTTTTTGGGATGGCGAAATGGCCGCATGGCGCGAGTCGCCGCCGCGGCGGCTCTGTGCTTGGCGCTGATGATGACAGCGGGGCTTTCCGCGCAGGGAAGCACGCAGGATCAGGCGGCGGACCCGTCTGCGCAGGCCGAAACGGGACATTCGAGCGCGGGGCGGGGGCGGATTCTACTTGTGCTGCCATTCGACAACGACACCGGTCAACTGAGCCTGGACTGGATGCGCGAGGCGGCCGCGGAGCTCCTCAACAGCCGCTTCACATCGGCGGGCTTTGCGCCCCTGAGCCGGGAGGACCGGGTTTTTGCGCTGGACCACCTGGGGCTGCCGCAGGGATTTCAGCCCTCGCGGGCCAGCTCGATCAAGCTGGCGGAGACGCTGGATGCCGATGAGATCGTGGTCGGGAGTTACTCCCTGGATGGGGGAGATCTCACAGCCAAGGCCCAGCTTGTGGATGTACCCCACCTGCACATGACCGAGCCCGTGACCACGAGCGGGAAGATGACGGACATGATCGCTATCTTCGACTCGCTGGCGTGGAAGCTCACCCGCCAACTCGACCCGGGGTTCAGCGTGGCGGAGTCGACATTCATCGCCGCCGGTTCCAACCTGCGCCTGGACGCTTTTGAGCAGTACATTCGCGGGATCACCGATTCCGATCAGTCGGAGCGGTTGACGCACCTTGAGAACGCGGTGAAGCTGAGCCCGGAGTTCAGCCCGGCCTGGATGGCGCTGGGACGCGAGGAGTATGCCACGCAGCAATACGACAATGCGGCCGAGGCCTTCGCAAAGGTGGACCGCAACGGCCCCGACGGACTGGAAGCGGGGTTCTATCGCGGGCTTTCGCTGCTTTTTTCCGGCGACTATGCCCAGGCGGAGCAGTCGTTCGGGGAAGTGGCGCGGATTCTGCCTCTGGCGGAGGTTTTGAATAATGAAGGGGTTGCGGCGAGCAGGGAAGGACACGACGGCACCTCGCTGTTTGTACGGGCTGCCGCAGAGGATCCGAACACGGCCGACTACCACTTCAACCTGGCGGTGAGCCTGAAGCGGCACGGCAATACAGCGGGAGCGGTGAGCGAGATGGAAGAATGCCTGAAACTGCACCCGGGCGACGATGAGGCGGAGAGCCTGCTGGAGGACTGGAAGCCCCAGCCCGCGGGGCAGACGCCTGCGGCCGCGACGGCTTCGTCGGGCGCACCCGTCGCGGCGTCCAATCCCGACCCGCTTGAGCGGATCGTGAGGACGTTTGACGCGGCAGCATTTCGCCAGGCGGCCGCGATGATGGATGAGATGGACACGGCGCGCCTGGCCGCCCTGCCGGCGCCGGAGCGGGCGCAGAAGCTTTGCGTGGAGGCTCGGGAATATTTGAATCGCGGCCTGCTTCTCGAGGCGGAACGGCTGTATCAATCCGCAGTTGCGGCCGATGGTGGCTCGGCCGAAGCCCATGCGGGCCTGGCCGAGGTACGGCAACGATCCGGCGACACCGATGCCGCCCGCAAGGAGGCTGACGCGGCCCTCCAGTTGAGTCCTTCGGCCCAGGCTTACCTGGTTCTCGCCCGGCTCGATCTGGCTGCCGGCCATCTGACGGAGGCCAGCGACGAGACCGGCCAGGCGCTCAGGCTGGAGCCTTCGAATCGGGCAGCGAAGGAACTGGAGGGCCAGATCGAGGCGAAACAAGGCCCCAAAAAGGAGTAGCGTAGAACTGGTACTGAAGGAGCACGCTATGCTTCAGCGCTCATGTTGGTTTGCCGTTCGCCTTGGGTTGGCTTCCGCGGCGCTGTTTGCGCTCTTCGCCCTTGCGGCTCCCGCGCTTGCCCAGCAGCCTGTTGTGGATAAGTTCATCCTCGACGATACGATTCAGCCGGTCAGTGCTTCCGAACTGCACCGGGCCATCGCAGAGGCCAACTCGAGCGGCGCCCGCGCTCTCCTGATCCAGATGGACACTCCCGGCGGCCTTGAGACGTCGATGCGGGCGATGATCTCAGACATTCTGGGCTCGCGCGTGCCCGTGGTCGTGTTCGTTTCGCCTTCAGGAGCCCGGGCCGGATCGGCTGGATTCTTTATCCTCGAGTCGGCCGACGTGGCGGCCATGGCGCCCGGTACGGAGGCTGGGGCGGCTCACGTAGTCTTCGAGATGGGCAAAGCGGATTCGATCGAGATGGAAAAAGTGGAGAACGACGCGGAGGCGTTTCTGCGCTCCTACGTGACGCGGCGCGGGCGCGACGCGGCCGCAGCAGACGCCGCCGTGAAGTCGTCCGCATCGTATACCGCCGAGGAGGCGCTCAAGAACCACCTCGTCGACCTGATCGCGAACAACGATCAGCAACTGCTCTCAGTGTTGAACGGCCGCCAGATCACGCGGTTCGACGGCTCAAAGATGACGCTCAATCTTGCCGGCGCGCGCATCGAGGTGCTCCGCACTTCGCTCCGTGACGAGCTGCTGGGCTGGCTGGTGAATCCCAACATCGCGTTGCTCTTTCTGGTGGGCGGGGCTCTGCTCATCTATCTCGAATTCAACGCCCCGGGCACGATTGTTCCCGGGGCGCTGGGTACGCTCATGGTGCTCCTGGGCATCTTCGGGTTGAACCTGCTGCCCATCCGTTTTACAGCAGTGCTGCTTTTGCTGGCAGGGATGGCCTTTTTCATTCTCGAAGCCAAGTTTGGCGGCCACGGGGCGCTGGCAATCGCCGGGATTCTCTGCCTGACCTTTGGAGCGCTCACGCTGGTGGCCGCGCCGATTCCCCAACTGGGAGTGAACCCGCTGGTGGCCGTGGCGCTCAGCCTCGGCTTTGGCGGAATTACGGTGTTTCTCCTCCGGCTGGTAGTGCGAGCGCGGCGAAGAAAGGCGCTGATCGGAGCAGACGCCATGGTGGGTTGCCGCGCCACAGCCATGGAGCCGCTCGCGCCGGAGGGCCACATTCTGGTCGAGGGAGAGATTTGGCGAGCAGTGTCGCCGCAGCCCGTTCCGGCTGGCGCCTCACTGCGCGTGGTCGGATTCGAGCAGATGTTGCTCCACGTTGAGCCGGCGCTGCCGCCCCTGCCGCCGGAAACTCACCACTAATGAGATTCGTCTTGGACGAGATTCGCCTTGATCAAGGTGGAGTACAATCCCTGCTGAGTGAGGAAGTCCAATGTCCGTTAGCGATCTACCCATTCCCGTCCTGATTCTCATTGCCATCGTGGTTCTCTACCTGCTGAACTCCATCAAAATTCTTCGGGAGTATGAGCGCGCCGTGATCTTCCGGCTGGGCCGGGCACTGCCGGCGCCGAAGGGGCCAGGCCTGATCCTCGTATTCCGGCCTATCGATCAGATGGTGCGCATCTCGCTGCGCCAGGAGGTGCTGGAGGTGCCGCCGCAGGACGTGATCACGCGCGACAACGTGACGATCAAGGTCAACGCCGTGGTGACGCTGTATGTGGTCAATCCCAATGACGCCGCGATCAAAGTGGCGAACTACGTCTATCAGACCTCGCAGTTTGCACAGACAACGCTGCGCTCGGTTCTCGGCGAGGTCGAACTCGACGAACTGCTCAGCCATCGCGACAAGCTCAATCTGCGCATCCAAACGATTATTGACCAGCGGACGGAGCCGTTCGGTGTAAAGGTGGTCTCAGTCGAGGTGAAGCAGGTGGACTTGCCGGAACAGATGCTGCGGGCCATGGCCAAGCAGGCCGAGGCCGAGCGCGAGAAGCGGTCGAAGATCATCCACGCGGAGGGCGAGTACAGCGCGGCGCAGAAGCTGGTGGATGCGGCAGCCTTGATGGCTACGCAGCCCATGACCCTGCAACTGCGCTACTTGCAGACGCTGGCCGATATCGGCGTGGAAAAGAATACGACGATCGTGTTTCCGCTGCCGCTGGAAATGCTGACGATACTGAACAAGTTGGGGGCTCCGCAGATTGCTTCACCCGAGAAGCAGTAGTGTGCGTATGGACGCATCGAACTCGCGGCCCGGACGAGAGGTGCGCAGAAGAGCGCGAGCCGGTATGCTGATATTGGCACGCATTGTAGGCGGTTTATGAGGGGAATGTTCGAGGACGAGGCGCTGGAGCCGGCAGAGACCCTGCGCGACACCGAACTCACACTTGGATCGGGCACGCTGCTGGCGGTTTTCTTCGGCCTTGTGCTGGTATGCGGGCTGTGCTTCGGGCTCGGCTACGCGCTGGGCGCACGGGGCTCCAAAGGACCGGTCTTCCAGAGCCAGTCTCCAGCGGCGGGACCCGCGCCGCAGATGTCGGCGAATTCCTTCCAGGGCAAGCCTTCGGCCGCTGCGCAGCCGCCCGCGGCGCCGCCTCAGCAGACGGCGACGACCACGTCGCAACCTCTCGGATCGCAGGCGGCAGTACCAGGATCGACCGCGCCCACTCCGGTTCAGCAGCCTCCGGACAGCGGCTGGCACGCCGTGCAGCCTCAGGTGCAGCCCGCTCTGTCCGGCCAGGCAGCCGGCGCCCAGGTTGCGCAGCCGGCCGGGGCCAATATTGTCCAGCCGGCGATGCCAGGGGCGAACTCGCTGATGGTTCAAATTGCCGCTGTGTCGAATCCTGAGGATGCCGGCGTATTGGTTGGCGCGCTGCGCAGGCGCGGCTATGCGGTTTCAGCCAACCGCAACCCGGCCGACAACCTGATTCACGTCTGCATCGGTCCCTTCTCAAACCGCAACAACGCGAATGCGATGCGGCAGAAGCTGCTCAACGACGGCTATAACGCGATCATACTGCCCTGATTCAATTGCGCATCCAGTCCGGCAGGCCGGAAGCAACGGCCGTGCGCACGGCATCGAGTAAAGCCTCGCGCGTCGCAAAACTGGCCGGGTAGACCGGTGGATGAAACACGATGTGCGCCCCGCCCGGACGGATGCGCAAACTGCCTTTTGCCATCATGCTTTCGGTTCCCCAGATTGATATGGGAATGCAGGGGGCGCCGGTCTCCATGGCGAGATAGAACGGGCCCTTCTTGAAGGGCAGCAGACGGCCATCGGGCGACCGTGTGCCCTCGACAAACGTGGTGATATGGATTCCCTTTTCAAGGACGAGGCGGGCGATCCGTACGCTTTCGCGCGCGCTCTCGACGCGGCCGTCGCGGTCGACGGGGACAAACTCGCCGAGCCTGAAGCCGAAACCGAGGATGGGGATCTTCATGAGCGAGCGCTTGATAAAAACCGATGTGCGGCCAGGGATGAGGGGAATGAGCGCCGGCGGGTCGAGGTTGGAGACGTGGTTGGACATGAAGATGCAAGCCGTATTCGGAGGCACAAGCTCGCGGCCACCGACTTCGACGCGGATTCCCGCCAACCGGAGACCTGCGCGAGTAATTGACTGCGCGACGTTGTAGAGAGGCTTCACATCGCCGGTCAGGACTGCCCAGGAGAAGAGCACGATGGCCGCCGGTATCCCGAGCGCGACATAGGTAGCCAGTAATATGAAGGCGGCGATCATGTGTGCATGGTCCCGGCGGCGGAATCCGGGAATCGGGCGCGCAGCCGGGCAGGCAGTTTTTCATAGATGCCGTCGAACCCGCCGTTGGACAGAATGACGATCAGGTCGCCGGGTTCAACGCGCGGCGCGACGGCGTCCACGATCGCATCCGCATCCGCCAGCAACTGTGCAGGGGTTCCAGCCTCGTTGAGGGCCGACACAACCTCCTCCGGGTGCAGGCGCTCAGCTTCAGGAATGCGCTCCTGCTGAAAGACGCCGGCCAGCACAACGCGATCGGCAAGGCGGAGGCTTTCGATAAGTTCGACGGCGAGCACCTTGCGACGCAGAGTATTGGAGCGGGGTTCCAGAATGGCCCACAACCTGGCCCGCGAATAGATGGACCGTACCGCGCGAAGGGTCTCACGGATCGCGGTGGGATGATGCGCGAAGTCCTCGACGACGGTGACGCCGGCGATGCGCGCACGGACCTCAAGGCGCCGCTTCACGCTTTTGAAGCTGGCAAGGGCTGTGCGGATCGATTCCACGCCGATGCCCTGCGTTGCGGCCAGGGCGGCGGCAGCTGTTGCGTTGAGGGCGTTATGCTCGCCGGCGAGCGCCATCTCGAAGTCGCTCCAAAGGGCGCCGGAGTGCCAGACCTCCCACCGCATCAACTGCGAAGAGGCGCCGGTTTCATAGCGCAGGTTGCGAAGACGCCAGTTGGCGGTGTCGCTAAAGCCGTAGTTCTCGACAGGGCAGAAGGCGCGCGCTACGCATTCGGTGACGTTATCGCTGCCGTCGTACGCCAGGATCAGGCCGCGCCGGGGCACAAGATTGACCAGGCGCTTGAAGGCAGTCTTGACTGCTTCGAGGCCGGCGTAAATATCTGCGTGGTCGAATTCGACATGAGTGAGGATCAGCGCGTCGGGGAAGTAGTGCAGAAACTTCGGGCCTTTGTCGAAGAAGGCAGTATCGTATTCGTCGCCTTCGACGATGAACGTGCGGGTGGGACGCAACTGGAAGCTGGTTCCAAAGTTCTCGGCTACGCCGCCGATCAGGAAGGAGGGTTCGAGAGCGGACACTTCGCTCGCGGCGGTCTGGAAGATCCAGGCCAACATGCTGGTGGTGGTCGTCTTGCCGTGCGTCCCGGCCACGACGAGGGAAGAGCGGCCGCGAATGAATTCATCATGCAGCAGGGCGGCCATCGATGTGAAGGGAATGCGTTCGTCGAGCACGCGCTCGATCTCCGGATTGCCGCGCGAAAGCGCATTGCCGATGACGACCAGATCGGGCAGCGGATCGAGATTCGTTGCTGCGTAGGGCTCCATCACAGCAATGCCAAGCGCACGCAGCAGGTCGCTCATGGGAGGGTAGGCAGCCTTATCGGAGCCGGTGATCCGGTGGCCTTGTAGTTGCAGAAGGCCCGCGAGCGAGGCCATGGCCGCGCCGCAGATACCGCAAAGATGGATACGCCTGGGCTGCCCATTCATTCCGTCACCATTGCTTCCCGGAAAAGCATCTTATTCCCTGGCCTCAGTTGTTCTCACGGCCGGTTCGAGCAGTTGCAGGCGCGGCTCGCCTTCTGCGGATAACTCTGCTTCTACGCCGAAGGTGAGGGTTACGTTTCCGTGCGAAACGTGACCGCTGCGCAGGCCGATGGCGATGGGACCGTCGAAGCCTTCGAAGAAACCCAGGATGGTTTCATCGAGGAGGCCGGTTGGCGCACCAGGCGAAACGCAACCCGGCATCTCGCCAAAGACGATGCCGCGAACGCCGTCGAGTTTGCCGGCAACGCGCAATTGCCAGAGCAGTCGGTCTACCTGATAGGGCTTCGTATCCCGGTCTTCGAGGAAGAGAAGCTTGCCTTCGGTATGCGGCTCCCATGGGGTGCCCAGGAGCGAAGCCAGGATGGAGAGGCATCCGCCGTAGAGCGTGCCGCGCGCGCCGCCGGGTTTGAGCGTGCGCAGTCCTTCTGACTGGCCCACGCTGTAGGTTTCGCCTCCGATGGCGGCGCGAAAGCTGGGTAGATGTACGCCGTCTTCGAGGTAGAAGTCGGCGGCCACCATGGGACCGTGAAATGCGGGCAGGCCGATGGCGTCGAGAAGACGGAGCTGAGTGCCGGTAAGATCGCTGTAAGCAAAGAATGGTTTAGGATGACCGGCGATAAGGCCGAGGTCTAGACCTGCGAGGAGATAATTCGAGCCGTACCCGCCGCGCAAAGAAGCGACCAGGCCTGTTCTTTCGTCGGCAAAAGCGGCTTGGAGGTCAGCCAGCCTCTGTTCAGGCGTTCCTGCGAAGTAGAGTGGCCCGCGAGCAAGCGCATGTTCGCCGGGATAGGGCGTAAAGCCGAGAGCGCGCAAGGCTCCAAGACCGCCCTCGATGCGCTCGGACAACGCGGAAGATGCGGGCGCGATCACGCTGACGCCGCCGCCCGGCGATACCATTGGGGGCCTGAGGAGTCGACTCATGCGGGCCACGCTTCGCCGCGGGCGATTAATGCGGCCGGCCCAGTCAGCATCAACTCCGTGCCGGGTCCGTTCCAGGCCACGCTCTGCGCGCCGCCCGGTGCGACGATGCGAAGGGGCGACTGGGCGAGCCCAAGAGCGATGGCCGCCGTGGCCGCGGCCGAGCTGCCGGTGCCGGAAGAGGAGGTGGGGCCCACGCCGCGCTCGAAGACGCGAATCTCGACTTCACGCGGGCCCGAGATGCGCACGAACTCGACGTTGGTCTGGTCGGCGAATTGGGGATGGATACAGATCTCGGCGCCCACCGTCTGCCAGGCGCGGCCCGCCGTTGCGAACTTCGGACTGTCCACCACGATCACAAAGTGCGGATTGCCCATGGATACTTCGGCTCCCTCGATGGCGGTTCCGTCCCCGATCCGGATTGTGGCTTGCGAGAAGGTGGGAATGCCCATCCCCGTCGTAACTTCGACCCCCTGATGGGACAAATTTTCAATGCGGCAGACACGCAAGCCGGCGTCGGT
Source organism: Occallatibacter sp. (assembly GCA_035508555.1). Taxonomy (GTDB): domain Bacteria; phylum Acidobacteriota; class Terriglobia; order Terriglobales; family Acidobacteriaceae; genus Telmatobacter. The sequence continues at coordinate 14,336 of DATJMU010000160.1, forward strand.
TTCGATGGCGAGCTCATCGCCAGGCTTCGAACCGAGGGTCTGGGCCATCCACGCGGCCACGCAGCGTGTGCCGTTGCCGCTGATTTCAGCGATGGAGCCGTCGGCGTTGTGCAGGCGGATGCGTCCGGCGGCGGGTCCTGTCCAGTTGAAGAATTCGATACCATCTGCGCCGATGCCGGTCGTACGCGCGCAGAGCCGGCGCGTGAGGCTGGCGCGCGATTCGTCCGGGGCCGCTTCTGCGGCCACGATCAGAAAGTCGTTGCCGCAGGCGTGCGCCTTGGTAAAAGGAATCACTGTGAGTCAGCCTCCCGCCGAGCTGGGCGCGCTGTGACTGCGCCCGCTTCCGCGTTCAGGGGTGCTACTGCCCGATGCTATCACCCCGTCTCGCGGCGGGTTGAGGCGGGCATGCGGCGAAGGTGCACCCGTGGTGTCTGAAACGTAAATCGTCGCGGCCGGCTGGCCCTTGGCGTTGAACCGCCCTTTCTCAGCGAGACCTTGCGGATGCTGATGAACGGCGCGGTCGATCTGGTCTCCAGCGAACGCCACCACGATGGCCGCATGTTCCGCCGGCGCGGCGAGCGCGGCCCAGTAAAACTGCTTATCGCTCTCATTGATTGTCTGGCGCAATGGAATCCCGGTGAAGGCCACCAGCTCGGGATAAATCGAGGTATTCATCAGGACGACGCCCCCGGGACGCGAGGCAAGCAGGCTTCTCAGCAAAGGAGGGATTTCGGCATCGTAGGGCGCGCGGGCAGCGAGATTCTTGGTCGCTTCCACGTAAGTCAAAGGCCCTTCGCGCAAGATGAGGAAGACGTTCAGACCGGCGAGGACAAAGAAGACGACATAGGCAGCGGTTGGCGCCGTGGCACGAATCTTAGGGGTGCTGAGCCGCCGCGACAGGTTGATTGCGAATTGCACGGCGAAGGCCAGTCCCAGGGCCATTGCCGGCAACAGCTCCATTCCGTAGCGAGTGTTGTACCAGGAGTGGGGCCACCACCGCGGAATAAAGATGGGCACCGAGCCGTAGGCCACCGAATATGCGTAAAAAGGCACGGGCAGCCAGAGCAGCAAGATCCACATAAATCCGCGTCTTCGCCACGTGCGCCGTGCCCATGCAGTTCCGATGACACTCGCCGCCAGCGCCAGATTGCACCACCCCGCAGCAACCGTGTCCAACTCCGAAACCTTCAGGAAGAAGAGAAGGCCCACCCACGGGTTATGCCAGCCGGGATGGGGCGGCCATCCCGGAGCGGCGGTGCGCATTTCGATAGCTTTGGCAGAGTATGGGCCGCGCGCAAAGTAGAGCCAGTCGCCGAAAGCCGCTGCGTTATAGACGAACCACGCCGCAGGCGCTGCGGCCACCATTATGCTGGCGAGCCAGAATGGACGCCAGCGGAGCTGCCCGCGCCGCGCCAGTAAGAGCGCCATGCCGCACCACGCGAGAAACGCGAGTACCCATCCATCGTAGCGAGTGAACACGGCGGCCACGAGCGCGACGGCGAGCGTCCAGAGGAGCCGCCGGGCGCGAGCTGGGTTGCTGTTGAAGCTGGATTGCCATTCGATGAGCCACAACACTATCCAAACCATCTCGCAGAGGAAGAGTGGCTCGGTCATGGCGGTCGTTTGCAGGTAGAGCAGATTGGGGTTGATTGCGAAGAATGCGAGTGCGAGCGCCGATGGTGCCGGCGGGAGCCAACGGCGCACCAGACGGTACATTCCCGCGCACGCGGCCAGGTAGGCCAGAGCCGAAGGAATGGCGCCCGCGATGCCGTTGGCCCACCAGGCGTAAACCTGGACGAAGGGGATCATCAGCAGGTGGGGCAGAGGAAGCCACACCGATCCGAGCTGCGTGAGTCCGGGGCGATGCGAGTCGAAGATGCGGCGCGCGATGTGCAGGTGCGCGACAGCGTCGCCGTAGTCGAGCATGGCGCCATGGCGCCAGCTCCACCATTGGGCCGCGAGTGAAGCCGCCGTGCAGGAGGCCAGAACGGCCAGCATCTCCGCACGCCGTGGTGTGTCTTCAGTCAAGGTGTGTGAGCTCGCGGAAGACGTTGAAGCGGTCGTCAATCTCCTGACGCGAGAGCTGCTGGAGGCGCTCGGTGCCGAAGCGCTCGACGGCAAACGAACCCATGGTGCTGCCATAGAACATGGCGCGGCGGAATACGCCGGGCGTGAGCTTAGGTTGGGAGGCGAGATAGCCGAAGAAGCCGCCGGCAAAGCTGTCGCCCGCGCCCGTAGGGTCGACGACTTCTTCAAGCGGCATGGCCGGGGTCTTGAAGGTCTTTGCACCCGTGCCGTTCATGTTTTCGCCGACGAACAGTGTGGCGCCATATTCGCCATGCTTGACCACGAGGGCGCGTGGTCCCATCTCCATCACCGCGCGTGCAGCGCGCACCAGGTTGTTGTTGCCGGCCAGCATCCGCGTCTCGGTGTCGTTGATCAGCAGTACATCTAGACCTTTTAAGACTTCAAGAAGGGCTGGGCGATGGTCCTTGATCCAGTAATTCATGGTGTCGCCGGCTACGAGTTTGATGCCGGGCATGGCTTCACGCACCCGCCGTTGCAGCACAGGATCGATGTTGGCAAGGAAGAGGAACTCGGAGTCGCGGTAGCTGTCCGGAATCTTGGGCTCGAATGACGCAAAGACATTCAGTTCGGTGGTATGGGTCTTGGCTTCGTTTAAGTTGTCGAGATAGGAGCCTTCCCAGAAGAAGCTCTTGCCAGCGGTGTGCTCGATGCCGCGTGTATCGATGTTGCGGGCTGCGAAGACGGCTTCCTGTTCCGAGCCGAAGTCGTCGCCGACGACCGCGATCACCCGCACATCCGTGAAGAAGCTGGCGGCGAGCGAAAAGTATGTCGCAGCCCCTCCAAGGCAGCGGTCCTTACGCCCCGCGGGCGTCTCGATTGAATCGTAGGCTACACTGCCAACCACTGTAATTGCCATGCGCTCTCTTCACTCCGAATGAATTGATTGTCGGTATTGGTCAAATGGGGTTCGATGCAATTGGGGTTCGATGCAATTTTACCCAAATTGGCGTAAAGCGCTTACCAGTCGAGATACTTGCCGAACAGCAGATCCAGCCGCTCTTTGGTCGCCTCCGGCACGGTGTCGGGCCGCGTGAGGACGGCATATCGGGCGGCCGAAGCGCAGGGGCAGGTGCGCTCCCGCGGCATGGCAGCGACGGCTGTCTTAACGACCTGCGCTGCATTTTCCGCGTTCCTTTGTAGTACGGCCACGATCTGCTCCACGGTGACCGAGTCGTGCCCCTCACGCCAGCAGTCGTAATCGGTGACCATGGCGATCGTCGCGTAACAGATCTCGGCCTCGCGGGCAAGCTTGGCTTCCTGCAGATTGGTCATGCCGATGACATCGGCGCCCCAACTGCGGTAGAGGTTCGACTCCGCCTTCGTTGAGAACTGCGGGCCTTCCATGCAGACGTAGGTCCCACCCAGCTTTGCTACCACACCCACCGCTGCGCAGGCCATGGCCGCGGTTCTGGCGACCGTTGCGCAAACCGGATCCCCGAAGGCGACGTGCCCGACGATTCCATCGCCAAAGAAGGTCGACACCCGGTGAAAGGTGCGGTCGATGAACTGATCGGGCACGACGAAATCGGTAGGTTTATGTTCCTCTTTAAGAGAGCCAACGGCCGAGACGGAGAGAATCCTTTCCACGCCCAGTTTCTTGAAGGCGTAGATATTGGCTCTGAAATTGAGCTCGGTAGGCAGGATGCGATGGCCGCGGCCATGGCGCGCCAGGAATGCGACTTTGCGCCCTTCGAGCTCGCCCAGCGCGAAGGCGTCCGAGGGTTCGCCAAACGGCGTTTCCACGCGTTCTTCATGCAGGTCGGTAAATCCGGGCATGGCGTAAAGGCCACTGCCGCCTATAATGCCAATTTCCGCGTGCGCCACGGTGCACTCCTCATGGAAGTCTCGCGAATGGCCGGCGCCATCCGCAAATCGAATGCGGCCCGGCAGAGGCCGTTCCCGCAGGCTCGATTCTCACGATTGTCCCGAACTACAAATTCTTACACTTCATTCCCGGCAATTTCCGGCTTTTTGCGTCTTTTGCGCGAGGGGTGAACCCACCATGCTACGGCAATGCCAATGAGGTAGAGCCCGAGCATCGGAATCGCATAGATGCACATGGTCCAGGGATCCGGGCTGGGGGTGATGATGGACGCGACTACAAACACGGCAAAAACCGCGTAGCGGAGGTTCGACCAGAGGAATTTGGGGCTCACGATGCCGAACATGGCCAGGAAGAAGATGAGGATGGGCAACTCAAAGCTGATTCCCAGGCCCAGGATCACCGAGAGAAAGAAGCTGGTGTAATCCTCGATGCTGATCATGGGCGTGAAGTTGTGGCCGAAGTCGACGACCAGAATCTTGATGGCAGCGGGCAGGACCCAGTAGTAGCCGAAGGCGGCGCCCGAGAGAAACAAGCCTACGGTGGCGGCCATGAAGGGGACGACGAAACGCCTTTCGTTCTTGTAGAGCCCGGGAGCGATGAAGAGCCATACCTGGTAGAGGATGAAGGGAGACGCCGCGATGGCGCCTGCGCACAGCGAGGCCTGCAGATCGAGGTTGAGGGCATCCATGGGATGCGTGAACATGAGGGTCTTGTGGATATGAATGAGCGGGGCCTGAAAGACCTCCACGATGCGGTTATGAAAGACCCACGCGCCGACGAAGCCGAGACCGAGGTAGATGGCGGAGTGGACGATGCGTTTGCGCAGCTCCTCCAGGTGCTCCATCAGGCTCATGCCCGGGAGCTCCGCGCGTTCGGTTACAGCCGTGCGCGCTTTCTCAATTGCATCGATCGGGTCAGGCATGGCGTTCTGCGGACTCTGTTCCGGAGGGGGTCTCGACGGCGACGGGAACCGCAGTTTCCTGCGCGCCAGGCGCTGCGGTCAAGTGCGCGGCCTCTTGCGCAGGCGCGGCCTGGGCCTGCGCCGCATTCAATGCGCGGCTGGCCGGGCCATTGGCCGGAACCGGGGCTCCCGTGGCAGGCGGCTGGACGCGCAGGCCAGTCGTCTCATCACGCTGCTCGGGAGGATTTTCGCTGGCAGAATTCCCATCGCTCGAAGCAAGAGTTTCCGCCCCGGCCAAGCCAGTGGCCGCTCCCTCCACGGCGGCCGTCTCCGATGAGTTCTGGGCCCTCGGGGCCGCCTCGATCTGCGCGGGCGGCGCCGCGGCCAGAGCCCGCCGCCGTTCTTCTTCCTCGCGCTTGCGCCGGTCTGCCTCCTCCGCGTTGCGCAACTCTTCTTCCATCTGAAACTTAAAGTCGTTTGAGGCTTTCCTGAACTCGTACATCAGCTTGCCGATCTGACGCCCGATCTTGGGCAGGCGGCGTGGTCCGAAGACCACCAGCGCCAGAACCATCAGGATCAGCGAGTCTGCCATGCTGAGATTGGCAGTCTCGATTGTCGGTGTAATCCCCATGAACTCCAATGATAACTGCCGCGCACGAGGCAAAATCAAGCGGGCGCGCCCGACCCCGATCGAGGCTTACCAACTTTAGCCGCCAGAACTGGGCGGCCAGGAGCCGGTCAACTGCCGCAAGAGCGCGGTTCGACCGAGGTGATTGGCGTTGTGGGTTCCGCGGTTTTCGAGCAGCGGTTCCTTACTCTGTCTTGCCGGCTGTCCCCATCGTGTCCCCTATGTTACATGTGGATTACAATAGAACAAGTGGTTGTGGCCGAGTCTCAGCCGGTTTTTGACGAATCTCTCCGGCCGGTGCCGCATCCATTGGTCAAAGGGCAGCAACATCCCCGCGGATGGGGCCTTGGCTCAGAGATCGGGAGATTTGCCGATATCTGGCGGAAAGGCGGCGCATCCGCTGCAGCCCGGAATTGCTTTCAACATCCCCGTCCCTAGTGGACTGAAGGCGGAGTATTGTGAATCTTGCTATTGACGAAGAGACGGCGCCCGCCGCGGCGGACGAATCGACTTGCAGCCTTGAAAACTACCTCGCGTTGCCGGACCACTCCATGGACAGCCGCATCGCCGAGGCGCGCGCGAAGCTGGGGACGACCACCGTCCTGCTCGGGCACCACTACCAGCGGGACGAAGTGATCCGCTTCGCCGACTACACCGGGGACAGCTACAAGCTGTCGAAGATCGCGGCGGGCACGGGCGCCCGGTACATTGTCTTCTGCGGTGTGCACTTCATGGCGGAGAGCGCGGACGTACTGGGCCGGGAAGGCCAGCAGGTGATCTTGCCGGACCTGAATGCCGGCTGCTCCATGGCCGACATGGCGGAGATCACCCAGGTGGAAGACTGCTGGGATGCGCTGGAGCGGGCCGGCCTTGCCGATGAGACGATTCCGATTACCTACATGAACTCGACGGCGGCAATCAAGGCCTTCTGCGGCGAACGGGGCGGGCTGGTATGCACCTCGTCGAATGCCGACAAGGCCTTCCGCTGGGCCTTCGCGCGGGGCAAGCGCATTCTCTTTCTGCCCGACCAGCACCTGGGACGGAACACGGGATTCGCGATGGGGATTCCGCTGGAGCAGATGAACGTGTGGGATCCGTGGGCCCTGCAAGGGGGGCAGACCAATGAGCGGCTTGCGGCGAGCCGGATTCTGCTGTGGAAGGGGCACTGCTCGGTTCATCAACGGTTCCTGCCGGGTCACGTGGACCAGGTGCGTGCAAAGTATCCGGGCATTCAGGTGATTGTTCACCCGGAGTGCCGGTTCGAGGTCTGCCAGATGGCCGACGCGCTTGGCTCCACGGAGCGGCTGCTTGCCATCGTGGAGCAGGCGCCGGCGGGTAGCATGTTTGCGGTGGGAACCGAGATTCATCTTGTCAACCGGATGGCGCGTCGGTTCGCCGCCGAGGGCAAAAAAGTCATTACGCTCGACGATACCGGCTGCCTGTGCACGACCATGTACCGCATCAGCCCGCAGCATCTGGCCTGGGCGCTTGAGAATCTGGTGGAGGGCCGGGTGGTGAATCGGATTCAGGTGCGGCCCGAAGTGAAGCACTGGGCGCGCGTGGCGCTCGACCGGATGCTGGAGGTCGGCTGAAGGCGACGGCGCCTGGGGGGCCCCCCCGGCTTCAGGAGGGCGTGACGGCTACGGTGACCGGCCGCCTGGCCAGGGCGGGACGGACCAATTCGGCGGGCCAGATATAAATGGCGAGGCGGCGCGAGTAGTGGAGCACCGGGGGGGTGGGGGGCAGTTGGATGCCGGTGGCCGCGGCCAGGTCGTTGCGCTCGATCTCGGCTTCGGCCTCTTCGAGGGGCGACGGGACTGGATGGATATTGGCCCGGACGGGCAGGCCGACGTGGTTCCGGGTGAAGAGGCAGTAGCGCTCGGTGAGGAAGTATTCGAGGGTGCCGGGGGCGATCTCCGCAAGACGGCGGGTGGGACCGAGGCCGCGGTAGCGAACCTTGAAGATGACCGGCCGGGGAGCGAGATGCCTGCGGCTATAGAAGGCAAATTCCCGCTCCGAACGCTGCTCGAAGTGCATCTCGGCCCAGTAGTAGGGGAGATGAAAGGCGGTGCGGGCAGCGGCCACGGCCAATAAACTGCTGGCGTCGATTGAGAAGCAGTAAACGCCCTGCGCACCGGAGTCCCGTTCGCGGACGTAGGTGCGGAGGTTGAGGTCGGGAATGCCACGCATGCCCGGCAGGGCGGGCATGCCGCGGAACTTGATGCGGTCGAGCCAGAACGGCACCATCCCGACCCAGGCCGAGCCCTGAAAGACGTCTACATCGAGACTCTCCGGCAGAAAGGCCTGGACCGCGGCGGCGGAAACGGGCCAGTGGGCGAACAACAGATCGTTCCACCGCTGGGTGGAATTCCAGCGACCGGGCGGCAACGGCCGCGGCCGGTGCCACGTACGGATCAAATACTCTTGCATGGCCTGCTCCGGTGTCTCAGGCCTCGCTCCCCAAGAGCCCCATGGTGACCAAATCCGGCGGGTATTTGCGTACTCACTGCAGTCCCGCTTCTCTATGCCGTATTCTGTTCGCGAGAGAGCAGAATGTCCAGTGAAAGTTTCTCCTCCGTAGTGACCCGGGAACAAAAAGATGCTCCCAAGAGCCAGGGTGCAGGCGCCGAGCCGGCTCCGGCGCCGCGAAACACGACAGAAGTGTATGCGGTGCACGGGGCGGACCCGGAGGTGCTGGCGTACGCGATGGCGAAGTACTCGCGGTCGGCCTTGTCGATGCGGGAATCTCTGGCGGAGATCGGAGCGCAGCGGGCCGAGCAGTTCCTCAATACGTTCTATTTCCAGTACGGGCACCGCTCGATTGCCGACCTGGCGCACGTGGCTCTGGCGGTGGAACGGTTGAGCCTGCTGGCGGCGATTGTGCTGGTGGACGAGCAGCGCTGGGACGGGCAGGAGCGGTCGACGCGGTATCAGAACTTCAAAAAGTCGGGGTGGTACCTGCCGGAGTTCGGGGCGGACAAGGCCTCCGGGGATCTGTACCGGACGACCATCGAGGAGCTGTTCGTGGCCTACGAACGGACCACGGCGGCGGTACTGGGGGTGCTGCGGGACCGGACGGCGCGGCCGGAGGAGCTGAAGCCGGAGGCCTACGAGCGGACCCTGCGGGCGCGGGCCTTCGACGTGGCGCGGTACCTGCTGCCGCTGGCTGCCAATACGTCGCTGGGGCAGATTGTGAACGCGCGGACGCTGGAGACGCAGGTGTCGCGGCTGCTTTCGCACCCGGCCGCCGAGGTGCGGGAGCTGGGACTGAAGCTGCGCGAGGCGGCGGCCGGAGCCGCGTGGAACGTGAACGGGCGGGCCGGAGCGGCGCTCGTGGAGAAGATCGGGGCCGCGGCGCCGGAGCTGGCCGAGGAAGCGGCGCAACTGCTGACGCGGGAGGTGCGGACGGCGCCGACGCTGGTGAAGTACGCGCAGCCGAACGAGTACGAGATGCGGACGCGCGCAGAGCTGGCCCAGGCGGCGGTTGAGCTTCTCGGCGAGACTTCGTCCGAAGGTGCGCCCCACGCAGTGGTTGATCTGGTGGAGCGGACCGAGAGCCTGGAGGTGGAGCTGGCGGCCACGCTGCTCTACTCGGCGAGCCACTTTGGGTACAGGCAGGTGCGGGACGCGGTGATGGGGCTGCCGGCGGCGCGGGTCGAGGAGATCGTGGAGATGGGGCTGCGGCATCGCGGCCGGCACGACGAGGCGCTGCGGGCCTTCCGGGCGGGGTCCGAGCTGCGGTTTGACATCCTCATGGACATCGGGGGGTTCCGGGATATGCACCGGCACCGGCGGTGCGTGCAGATCGTGCAGGGGTTCACGGCGCGGCACGGCTACGAGACGCCGGGCGCCGCGGACCTGGGCGGCGACGTGGACATTCTGGCGGAGGCGGGAATCCTGGAGGATTTCCGCGGGGCGGTGGAGCGGGCGCACGGGGCGAGCCGGGGGATTGCGGCGAGCGCGGCGCCGGAGGCGGAGCAGTCGGCACTGTATGTGCTGCCGCTGGCGACCCGCATCCGGAGCCTGTTCAAGATGGACTTCGCGGAGGCGCAGTACATCTGCGAGCTGCGGTCGGCGCCGGCTGGACACTTCAGCTACCGGCGGGTGGCGTGGGAGATGTTCAGGGCGCTGGAGCGGCAACATGCGGGGCTGGCGCGGCACATTCGGGTGACGGACTTCCGGGAGCCGATCGATATGCTGCAGCGCTGAGGCGTGCTGTTGCGACAGCCGAGCACGAAGGGGCGATTCCGGCGGCATGACGAACCCCTGATCGAACGGCGATACGGTACGCACGGAAAACCCCCTCTGCAGGGAGGCACTCTGCCTGCTAAGTCCTTTAGAATTGAGAACGCAAATGTTAAAGGAATGTTAATTCCATAACTATCTGGTTACTGAATTATTTTAGATAACTTGTTTGATTTCAATAAATCGTTGCTCGAATTTGCCCCAAATACGGTGCAAACTGTGAGAGACCCCCCTGGGGGGGGCAAAAAAGGCTCAAATGCACCGCCATGCAGTGGCCTGCTTTTCGCTTTTTGATCGATACCGCTCATTGGAGGCGCCACTCCTGACTCTGAGAGAATTATGCGCCGAACGGGGGATATTTTCGGCAAGACCGGAGGCCGGGATTGGGGGGGCGCGGGGCGGCGACGAACGAGGCGACCGGGCATGGGAACAGGCCCGCCCTTCCCGCAGAGAACGCGGAAAAGGGGGCACCCGCGGCGGGGTGAGGAGCCATGGGGACCGCAGGGCCGCGATGCGAGCGACGTGGGTACGGGCTGAAGCCCGTACCCTTCAATCTGGTCCGCTGCCCGTCGTTCCCCAGGCGGCTGCGCTGTGCGAGAATCGATGCTTGCACACAGAGAGAAACTATCGCCTGCTTGTGGTGCGGCTGGGGGCCATGGGCGACATTCTTCATGCCCTGCCGGCGGTGACGGCACTGCGGAGGGCGCATCCGGAGTGGCGGATCGACTGGGTGGTGGAACCGCGGTGGCGGGAGCTGCTGGAGGCGCCAGCGATCGGTGATCAGGGGTCACCGGTCCGTTCCGGGCGGGGGCTGTGGCGGCCGGTGGTGGATGGGATCTTTGTGGCGGCGGTAAAGGAGTGGGGGCGGCGGCCGCTCAGCGGGAAGACGCTTGGGGAGATCCGGGAGCTGCGGCGGGCACTGCGGGCCGGAGGGTACGACGCGGCGATTGACTTTCAGGGGGCGGTGCGGTCGGCGGCGATTGCGCGGATGGCGGGGGCGCGGCGGGTGGTGGGCGAGGCGGAGCCGCGGGAGTGGGTGGCGCGCTGGCTGTTTACCGAACGCGTGGCGACGCGGGGAAAGCACGTGATCGAGCAGGACGTGGAGGTGGCGCGGGCTGTAGCTGGGGATGGGCTGGAGTGCGAAAGGCCGCTGCTGCCGGTGGATCCCGAGGCAGAGCGGTGGTGCGACGGGCTGCTGGGCGCGGGCGGCGGAGCGGTGGTGCTGATGAATCCCGGAGCCGGCTGGGGGGCGAAGCGATGGCCGCCGGAGCGGTATGGCGCGGTGGCGCGGGGGCTGGCGGAGCGGGGGATGCGGGTGCTGGTGAATCGGGGGCCCGGCGAGGAGGAGCTGGCGGAGGTGGTGGTGCGGGCGTGCGCAGGCGGCGCGCAGGCGGTGGCCCCGACGCTGGGACAGCTGATTGCGCTGACGCGGCGGGCGGCGCTGGCGGTGGGCGGCGACAGCGGTCCGCTGCACCTGGCGTGCGCGCTGGGAGTTCCGGTGGTGGGAATCTACGGGCCGACGGACCCGACGCGCAATGGGCCGTTCGGGACGCGGGCGCGGGTGCTGCGGAGCCCGTTGAGCCGGAGGGATCACACGCGGCGGGCGGCTCCGGAGGCGGGGTTGCTGACGATTGCGCCGGAAGAGGCGCTGCGGGCGGCCGGTGAGCTGCTGGATGCGGGGATGGCATGAGGGGGCGCGGCGCGAGGCATCGCTCCCAGGTCTCAAAAGCGAGATCTGGGGCACCCGGCACCCGGCTGCTGGCGGAGGGGGAGTGATGGGAGCTGACGATTCTTCTCCGAAGTTCGGCTCCGTGCAATGGTGGCAGAGGGTGGCGCGGCGCATCCGGGTGCCGCTGGGGTTTGTGACGGCGGCGCTGTATCTGTTTGAGCTGTGGCGCAGGGCTCCCCGGATCGAGGCGGTGGAGTGGAGCGTGGCGCTGGTGGGGCCGGGGCTGTGGCTGCGTGGGTATGCGTCGGGGTATGTGAAGAAGAACCGGGAGCTGACGGTGACGGGGCCGTACGCGTATACGCGGAACCCGCTGTACCTGGGGTCGATGCTGATGGCGGCGGGTTTCGCGGTGGCGCTGGGGAGCTGGCTGGTGGGCGCGGTGCTGGCGGCGGGGTTTGCGGCGATTTACGTGCCGACGATCGCGTCGGAGGAGCGGTTTTTGCGGGCGACGTTCCCGGGATTCGAGGCATATTGCAGGCAGGTGCCCAGGCTGATTCCGCGGCTGGTGTGGCTGGGGAGCGGCGGCGCTGGGGCGGCAGGGCGCGGGGAGGACGGCGAAGGAGGGTTTTCCTTTAAACTGTATTTGCAACACCGCGAGTACAATGCGTTGCTTGGGGCCTCTCTGCTTTATCTGTGCCTGCTGTATCTGCGCCCGCTGATGAGGGCGATTTTGCCGCAGGGGTGGTGAACGTTTTCAACCAGAAACCGGTCAAATGCAGGATGCACGGGTTGGCCGAAGAAGGAGCCGGTCTCAACGTTGAAGACGCACTGGTATGGAGCAGCGATGGTTTGTGTCCTGGGGGCCGGTGCGGCGCTGGGGCAGGCGGCGTTGACACTACCGGCGCCGCAGGCGGGATTCAGTTTTCCGGCCCGGCAGACGCTGCGATACGCGGTGGACTGGCGGGTGTTTCCGGCGGGGACGGCGGTGATCCACTTTGAGGCGGCGGGGGACCGGGAGAAGGTCTCGGCGAACGCGTATACGCTGGGGGCGATCAACCTGCTGTTTCACGTCAACGACCGGTTCGAGTCAGTGTTCGACCGGAAGACGGGGTGCTCGTACGAGTTCGACAAGCAGACGGTGGAGGGGCGGCGCCAGATCGACTCGACGCTGCGGCTGGATTATGGGGCAGGGAAGTCGTACCTGGACCAGAAGAACCTGGTGAAGGGGGACAGCCGGCACGAGGAGTCGGCGATTCCGGGGTGCGTGACGGACCTGCTGACGGGGATCTTCTATACGGCGTCGCAGCCGCTGGTAGTGGGGCGGAATTTCACCATCCCGATAGCGGACGCACAGCGGACGGTGCGGGTGACGATGAAGGTGGAGGGGCTGGAGCAGGTGCAGACGCCGCTGGGGACGTTCAAGACGATCCGGGTGCAGCCGACGGCCGATGCCGGGGTGGTGAAGAACCGGGGGAATATCTGGATCTGGTACACGGACGACGCGCGGCATATCCCGGTGCAGATGCGGGCGCGGCTGTTCTGGGGGACGATCACGTTCCGGCTGACGGCGGACGAGGACCAGTAGGACGGCGGCCGGCTGGGGAAGCCGGAGCCCTGCGTCTGCGTTGACCGCGGGGCGGATTGACGATAAAATCGAAGAGTTTGGCGCTGCACCGCCCGGGTGGGGGTGCGGGATATTGCCGGGCCTTCGGCCGCGCGACGCGAGCGGGCCCGCTTCCGATGCAGTTACGGTCTGTATCCGCCCCAATGCAGTTGATTCTGGTTTGAGAGCGCTTGCCGCAGGTGCGGGCGCCGGAGGATTTGTTATGTACGCAGTGATTCGCACCGGGGGCAAGCAGTATCGCGTGGCGCCGGGGGACGTGTTGAAGATCGAGACGGTGCCGGCCGCGGAGAGCACGGTGGAGTTCAGCGACGTGCTGGCGGTTTCAGGCGAGCCGGGGACGCTGGCCAAGCCGGCCAGCGCCAAGGTGACGGCCGAAGTGGTGGGCGAGGGCCGGGGCGGCAAGATCCTGGTGTTCCACCTGAAGCGCAAGAAGCAGTACAAGAAGCTGCAGGGGCACCGGCAGAACTTTACCGAGGTGCGCATCAAGGCGATCGAGGCCGATGGCGTGACCTATACCGAGACGGCGGCAAGCTGACGGCGCGGCGAGCTTTCGGCTCCGGGCCTCTGGCGGTTGGGCGGAAGGGCGCGGGTGCGGGCGGCAAAGCGAGAGTATTGGATCGATAAGAGTGCCGGCTGAGGGCGGATGGCCGACGGCCGGGATGGAAACGAGGATTGGAAGATGGCACATAAGAAGGGCGGAGGCAGCTCGACCAACGGGCGGGACTCGAATGCGCAGCGGCTGGGCGTGAAGGCGTTTGCCGGCGAGCTGGTGACGGGTGGAACGATTATCGTGCGGCAGCGCGGGACGCGGATCAAGCCGGGTCTGAATGTGGGGATCGGGTCGGACGATACGTTATTCGCGAAGGTGTCGGGCCGGGTGAAGTTCACGGAGCGGGGCAACCACGGGCGGTTTGCGTCGGTGGAACCGGTGGCGGAATAGGGTTCAGGGATCAGGGGTGGAGTTCAGGGTCCAGATCGACGCACAGCAGAGATGATGGGCTGAAGAGGGAGTGGGAACAGAAAGGCCGCGGCAATGCCGCGGCCTTTCTGTTTGGCGGTGCGAGACCCGGTCCTGGTTCCCAACCGCACGCTTTGGATCTTCCGACGTCCGCTGCCTTATTTCGGTTCCGGCTGCGATTGCCGGAGCTCTTACATCTCGGATTCGCTGCCCTTGAGGTTCTTGGTGAAGATCTTCTCGACGACCTTTTCGACGTCGGTGAGGAAGAAGCTGTTGGCGGGCTGCTGCATGGCGATCTGGGTGCCCGTGTGGCCGAGGGCGGAAGCGATCTCGTTCCAGCGGTAGATGCGGGAGCTGGCCGGGACGACCACGGGCTTGCGGGCGGGCTCAGGCAGCGAGCTGTAGACGGCCCAGATGGCGAGCGCGACCAGAATCGAAGCCTCGTAGACGATCTCGAGAGGCGTGGTGAGGCCGGTACGCGAGGAGACGAGGGCGGTGAAGATGAAGTCGCTGGTCGAGAGGAGCCCGAAGCCGAGGGCGATGCCAAAGGCCATATCGCGGACGGAGAGGCGGAGCGCATTCATGCAGAGGCAGAGGAATGCGAGTAGACAGAGCTCGAGGATGCTGACGGAGCGCATGAGGCCGTAGGCGAATGCGCCGACGATCCCGGAGGGATTGTGATGCCAGCTGACCGAGGTGAGCCCGACGATGACCGAGACGAGAGCGACCCAGCGGAAGGCTACCGTGCCCAGGCGGGCGAGGCCCTCGAAGGCGGAGAGCGCGGAGCGGAAGATCTCAGTGCAGACGAAGAAGAGCAGGGCGGCGCTGGCGATGTAGACGGCGAAGTAGCCGTAGAGGTAGGTCCGGTAGCAGGCTGCGTTCAAAGGGTGGGCCTGCAGAGCGAAGAAAGCGCTGAGAAGCAGGGGCGTGGCAGCCACATGGAGAGCGAGATAGACGCTCATGGCGGGAAAGCGGCGGTGAAGGCGCCTTCTCCAGAAGAGGAGACCAAGAGCGGCCCAAAGGACGAATTCCGCACCGCTCATAACCGACATGGTCCAGTGACTAGGCATTAGGAGACACAAACGAGATCGTTAACCATGCTCAGAATAGTCTCATAATGCCTTATATCTCAACCACAAAAGGGTAATGACACGCTGGCACTTTCGTGCTATGAAATGAATTTAAACGCGGGTACGCGCGGCTGCCCTAGTTACAGGCGGGGCAGGGTGGGGGTACGGGCAGCCCCATGGCGCCCAGTGAGCTGGCGGAGACGTGATTGGCGGCGGCGGCCGGGGAGGGGGACGAGAGAGACGCCGCGGCGAGGCCCGCGATAACGACCAACATGGCAATGGCGCGCATGACTAGCTTCATGACGACTAACTCCTTCTCTGCGATAGAGAAAAGCTGGAGGAGAGTGTATGGCTGGGACCCAACCGGTGGAACGGGGCCGATCGCAGGCAGATTCCTCTCGGGTTAAAGCCGGGACCTACACGATGCCCGACCGCGCAACTGATTGAGCGAGGCGGATCCAGGGGCACAAGTACCGCAACCGAGAGTTCACTCCCTCGGGGCGACGCGTCGAGGGGGCCGGGAGCCAATCGTGTCCGCATCCTCCGCATCCCGGGCAGAAAGGATGGTGCAGGTCAGTCTGCCCGCAGCCCGAAGCGGAGGACAGATGGTCCTGGATGGAACGAGGTCATCGCAAACGGCGGAGAGACCCGAGTAAGACCATCGAAGCGAGCCGGCACGGATGATGGACGTATTACCAGCCGGACTTCGGTAATCACTATAGGTCTCAAGACGGCCGAAGAGCGAGCCCCGGACTTTGAGCGATGATACCGCAATTCATGGGGCAAGTCCAGTTTTTTCTTTAAGATACCCAATGAGTTACTCGTCTGATTACTAAAGTGCTATATCGGAACGGGCGGAGGGGTGGGCGAAAAGGGCGCGGGAGTTTGATCGAAGGGCTCCGGATGGGGTTCGAGACGTGGTAAAATAGGACCAGGTCGAATTGCTTGAAATCCCTAGTTTTTCAAATGTTTAAGGCTGCTGTTCCGCGCGGGCCGGGGGCTGATCCGGAGGATGCGGAAGGACACAGGCAGGGGTGACTGCCGAAGGACGGCCGCCCGAGGATGGAAGTGTGCGCGAGGGCGGCAGGCGCCCGGCGAGCGCGGGACCTGAATGGCGGCTGGGCCGTTGGGGAAGTTCGAGCAGGGAACCCTTAGAGAGCGGAAGGTTATGGCGACAGATATCGTGAGCGGCTCCTCGATGCAGGGCGACAACGACAGCTACACCGGGGAAAACATCAAGGTGCTGGAAGGCCTGGAGGCGGTGCGTCTGCGACCGGCGATGTATATCGGGTCGACGGGCGAGATGGGGCTGCACCACCTGGTGTACGAGGTGGTGGACAACTCGGTGGACGAGGCGCTGGCGGGGTACGCGAAGAAGGTCGACGTGACCATCCACGTGGACAACTCGATCACCGTTGTCGACGACGGGCGCGGGATTCCGGTGGACATGATGGACCTGCCCAACGGGCAGCGGATGCCGGCGGTGCAGGTGGTGCTGACGAAGCTGCACGCGGGCGGCAAGTTCGATTCGTCGACCTACAAGGTGTCGGGCGGATTGCACGGAGTGGGCGTGAGCTGCGTGAACGCGCTGAGCCAGGAGTTCAGCGTGGAGATCTGGAAGGACGGGCACACGTGGGAGATGGACTTCAGCGCCGGGCTGCCGGTGAGCGAGCTGCGGCAGAGCGGGACGACGAAGAAGCGCGGGACGAAGATCCACTTTCTGCCCGACAAGACGATCTTCACGACGACCGAGTTCAACTTCGACACGCTGGCGCAGCGGCTCAGGGAACTGGCGTTCCTGAACAAGGGGCTGGAGATTGTGCTCACCGACGAGCGCACCGCCGATGCCAAGACTGGCGAAGCCAAGCGGGTGGAGTTCAAGTACGTAGGGGGCATTGCGGAGTTCGTGAAGCATCTGAATCGCGGCAAGCAGGTGCTGCACGACAAGCCGATCGTGATGGAGGCCCCGCGGGACGGGGTCGAGATCGACATCGCGCTGCAGTATAACGACAGCTACTCGGAGAACGTGTTCAGCTTTGCGAACAACATCAACACGGTGGACGGGGGCACGCACCTTTCAGGATTCAGGACGTCGCTGACGCGGACGATCAACTACATCGGCCAGCAGATGGGTCTGTTCAAGGATCTGAAGGAGAACCTGAGCGGCGACGATGTGCGCGAGGGGCTGGTGGCGGTGGTGAGCGTGAAGCTGCCGCAGCCGCAGTTCGAGGGGCAGACCAAGGGCAAGCTGAACTCCGACATCGCCGGCATTGTGCAGGCGTTTGTGAACGAGCGGCTGGGCATGTATCTGGAGCAGAACCCGCCGGTGGCGCGGCGGATCATCAACAAGGCGATCGAAGCGGCGCGGGCGCGGGAGGCGGCGCGCAAGGCGCGGGACCTGACGCGGCGCAAGGGCGCGACGGACGGGGGCGGCCTGCCCGGCAAGCTGGCCGACTGCTCGGAGCGCAACCCGGACCGCTGCGAGCTCTATCTCGTCGAGGGCGAGAGCGCGGGCGGGACGGCCAAGACGGGGCGCGACCGGCGCTACCAGGCGATCCTGCCGCTGAAGGGCAAGATCCTGAACGTGGAGAAGGCGCGCTACGACAAGATGCTGGGGCACGAGGAGATCCGCGCCATGATCACCGCGCTCGGGTGCGGCATCGGCAAGGAGGACTTCGACCCGTCGAAGCTGCGCTACGGGAAGATCATCCTGATGACGGACGCGGACGTGGACGGCTCGCACATCCGCACGCTGCTGTTGACGTTCTTCTTCCGGCACATGACGGAGCTGATCAAGCAGGAGCACGTGTATATTGCGCAGCCGCCGCTTTACAAGATCAAGAAGGGCCGGTTCGAGCAGTATGTGAAGGACGACCGCGAGTTTGTGCGGGTGATGGTGAAGCGCGCCTCGGAGGGCATCGTGGTGCGGCACGGGGAGGCGGCCAGCCGCATCGAGGGCGCGGAGCTGACGCGCTTCATGGGCACGTTGAACGAGTACCTGGGCTTTGCGGAGAAGGTGGACAAGCGCATCCGCAATGAGCGGCTGGTGGAGCTGGTGGCGCGGGCGGAGCTGACGCATCGCGCGGACTTCGCTTCGAAGAACGGGAGCGAGGTTCCGGAGAAGCTGGCCGGGCTGCACGAGCGGCTGACGGAGCTGGCCGAGGAGTTCCAGATCAAGGTGGCGCAGCCGGTGGAGGACGAGGAGCACCACACCTGGTCGGTGTGCTTTACCGATTCGCAGGGCGCGACGCGGTGCGTGGACTGGGTGCTGGCTTCGAGCCCGGAGTTTCGGCAGATGATGGCGAAGTATCTGCTGATCAAGGAGTTTCTGGAGCCGCCGTTCCTGATTGAATTCTCGGCCAAAGGCGGCGCCGAAGCCGCGGCCGAGGAGGCGGAAGAAGAAGGCGCCGAAGGCGAGGCGGAGGCCAAGCAGCCGCGGCGCGCGGCGCGGATTCCGCGGGAGCCGGTGGAGAAGCAGACGGCGCGGGAGCTGTTCGCGCATATCGTCGAGCACGGCAAGAAGGACTACCAGGTGCAGCGGTACAAAGGGCTGGGCGAGATGTCGAACTCGCAGCTATGGGAGACGACCATGGACCCGGAGCGGCGGACGCTGCTGAAGGTGAAGCTCGAGGACATTGCCGAGACGGACGCGATCTTTACGACGCTGATGGGCGAGGACGTGGAGTCGCGCCGGAAGTTCATCGAGGAGAACGCGCTGGACGTGAAGAACCTGGATATATAGGCACAATTGTGCTGCAGGTTGGCGGAAAAACTGTCCAGATTTGCGCAAAAAAAACGATCCCGAAGCTGCGCAGTGGAGGCTCCGGCCGTGTGCCCGACGCGGCAGATGCTATTCGGAACGGAGCATGATCGCGGGATCGATGGAGGCCGCGCGCACAACCGGAGGCAGGGCGGCCAGCGCCGACAGCTCTCCCGCGACCCTGTCGAAGATCGTGACACCCACGCTTTTTCAACCCAAGTCCGGATTTCTCAACACCCGCCGACCCGTTACAGAGCGGACCGCAATCCCCGAAATTCGCGACGGCGCGGCAGCGTGCGCAGGAACAGGCGCGCGCCGGTCATCAGAACCAGCGACGGCGCGACCCGAGTGGAATATGCTTGAGTTCACCTAGGGCCTGTTCACACTACCGGGGTGGCGGCGCCGGGAGCCAATTTTTTCGAGTTCGAGGAGCGAGGAGCGACGCATACCGGGTGTCTGCTAGCGACGAGGGACGACGAAATCGGGAAAATTGGCCCCGGCCCTTCGGCTTCCATCCCAGCACGCAAAGACCGCGTGCCGGGAACCCTGGGTTGCGGCGC
>DATJMU010000161.1:0-30361 GCA_035508555.1 Occallatibacter sp.
TTGCCGAGTACGGCGAAGAGATTCTCAAGTGGATCGAAAGCCATCTGCCCAGCGCCCAGCAACCCCAGGCCAAGGCTTTCGTGGAAAAGTACAGCGCGCCTCAGCCGGCCGCAGGCCTGTCCATCGACCTGCCCAATCCCCAGGACCTCATTCCCCAATACGGCTATTGGCCGGTCGCCAATCCTACCGTCGTCTCCAATCCCCAAACCACCGGCTTTGCCGACGGAGGCAGCCTCGAGAACCTGGGCGTCAACGCCCTCCTCGCTTACTCCGACATCAAGGCCCTTATCTCCTTCGTCAACTCCGAGCAGCCCCTCGTAACCGGAGACTACGGAGTGAGCGATGGCAACGGCGGCTATCTGCCCAACACCTACATCGTCGTTGATGACGCCATTCCCCCGCTCTTCGGCTATCAGCCTTATGGGAACGGAGATATCGACGAGTGCAACAAGGGCTATTTCCTCTACGCCGGCGCCACTTGCGTGGATGATCTCGCCGCCGGCTACGCGCACAACCAGGTCTTCGATTCAACCAAGTTCCCGGCGTTCCTGCAAGGCCTCTGGGAAGCGGCCAACACCGGTGGCGCCAACGGCGCCCCGGCCATCTTCACGCAGACGCTCGACGTGCTGCCCAACAGTTGGTTCGGCATCGGCGACAACCGCGGCCAGGTCACCATCGTCTGGTGCTATCTCAACATCGCCCAGCCCTGGCTCGATCAGTTCGCCAATAACGATGAAGTTGCCATCTTCATCCAGCACGAGATCACTCAGTACAACTTCCCCAACTACTACACCAAGAACACCAACCTCTCCGCGACCCAGGTCAATCTCATGTCCAACCTCGCCGCCTGGTCGGTCATCACCGCCGAGAACACCAGCCAGACCTTCTCAAGCCTCTTCAAACAATTCGGAGCAGCAGAGGTGTCGTCTCAACTTGAGCCCGAACTCCAGCCCGCGTAAACCCAGCCATAAGCACGAAGTGGCTCTTTCCGGGGGGGAAAGAGCCACTTCAGCACCATCAAGCTGTCACAGCCTCAGCTTCGCTGTGTCGCTATTCACCATTTCCCTGTGTTACCGTTTCTCTGTCCACGAACCGCGAGTCACGTACCACGGTCTTCACACCCTGAACGTCCGCTCCTGTCCCGCGCCCGGTCCGCCGCCGTCCACCTTGCTCTCGTGGTGCTTCGAGTCCACCAGCAGCGTGAGCACCTGCTGCTTGCGGTCGCGCATGATCGTCACCTGCACCGGCTTGCCCTGATTGCTCCTGAGCGCGCGGTCCCAGCCCGCCACGGTATTCACAGTCTCCGGCCCGATCTTCAGAATCACGTCAAACGTCTTCAGCCCCGACAGCGCCGCCTCGCTCTTCCGCGCCACTTGCCGCACCATCAGCCCCCCGGCCACGCCCAGGTACTCCGCCATCTGCGCGGTCAGCGGTTCCACCAGCGCGCCCACGTTCAGCGTCTTTCCGAAAAACGGCAGGTGGAATCCTCCGGACCCCGACGAACCCTTGCCGCTGTCGGCCAGCATCCCCATCCCCGCCGCTGCCGGAAACACATCCCCGCCATCGCCGATCCGCATCCACACCTCGTGGTCCAGCTCCCGCCGGTCCGTCAACTGCACCGCCAGCGTCTGGATGTTCCCGTCCCGGCTGACCTCGATGCTCACCTTCCGCCCCGGCGTGGCCTGGTGCAGCAGGTGCAGGAACTGCTCCGCGTTCTCCACCTTCTTCCCGTTGAATCCCAGGATCACGTCGTTCACCACGATCCCCGCCTGCGCCGCCGGCGCGTCGTGGTCGATCAATGTCACCAGCGCTCCCCGGACGTCCTTGAGCTTCAGCGCCTGCGCCTTATCCGGGCTTACATCGGTGATCTCTACGCCCAGGTACACCTGGCTGCCCGCATGCATCGCCGCGTCCGGCTGATCTGTCCAGAGCGTCAGATCGCCAAACTGCGCATGCACCGCCGGCGCCGCCAAAAGCGTTGCCGTCCCCAGCGCAGCCGTCCATCCCATCAGTCTCTTCCAACCCTCGCACTGCCTCGAAAAGTACTTCATGATCTGTCTCCCGCTTCGTTCTTTGTCGCCCAGCTCACGCTCCATTCCACTCGCGGCGCGGCGTGGGCAATTGCGTTCACTGGATCTCCGGAGCCCTGCTCAACACCGCCCGCGAAACCAGCCGGATGCGCGGGCTCTCGTCGGAGGTCGCCACCGTGCTCAGCACCTGCCGCACGCTCGTATCCGCCTCCACCGGCTCCAGCACTCCGATCGCCGCCGACCGGATGCCCGGATCGGCGTCGTCCAGCAGCGCCTCCAGCACCGCGTCCCGCACCCGCAGATCCCGCGATACATACGGCTCCAGCCCTTCAAGCGCCTTCATCCGCACGCTCGCGCTCTGATCGTACCGCAAAGCCACCATCAACGCATCCCGGATTCCCGCCGTCTGACAGCCGTCTCCCGACCGGCACGCCGCCGCCATCAGCGCCACCGAGTCGTCCCGCACTCCGGCCGACGCCGCGTCCTCCGACGCCAGCATCAGCAACTGCCGGATCGCCGGATCGTTCAACGAGCCCTCCACCTCCTCCGGCACCAGCCGGCTATACCGCACCTCCACCATCTGGCTGTTCGGTTGGCTCTGGATGCTCACCACGTTCGCCACATTGGACACGCTGGCCAGCCCGCCCGCACCCGCATCGGCCGCCGCCTGGGCTGCATCCACGGCCGTCGCCGGGGCAGTCGCATCGGTTGCCGGCGCCGCCGCGCGCGCCGAAGTCGCCGCGCGGTTCTGCGCGTACTCGAACCCGGTCAGGCTCCCGATGCCGCCGCCCACCAGCAGCAGCAGCACCGCCGCCACGGGCGCCGCCTGCAGGCTCGCAAAGTTGTTCATGGTGCGTTGCGCCAGCCGCTCGTACCAGCGCATCGGCGGCAGCGCGTCCAGCGCCTCTTCCAGCCGCAGCCTCGACCGCGCGATCAGGTTCGGTCCCGGCTCGAGCACCGGGTATGCATTGGCCAGCACCTTCAGAGCCTGCAGTTGTTCCCGCTCCTGTCCACAGTCCGGGCAGCTCGCCAGGTGCCGCTCCAGCTCGTGCACCTGTTCATCCGGCAGCTCTCGATAAGCCGCCGTCACAATCCGCTCCTGCGCTACTTCGCAGTTCATCGCTACGCCTTTCCAGCCTCAAAAATTCCCTCTTTCCCTAACGCAGACCCGCCAGTTGTGTTCTTAACTTCTTCGTCGCGCGGAAGAGCGTGTTCTTGGCGGTCTCTTCCGTCGTGCTCAGCATCTCGCCAATCGTGCGCAGCCGAAGCCCCTGGTAGTGCTTCAGCTCAAAAACCATTCGTTCCCGCGGTGTCAGTTTCTCCAGCGCCGTTTGAATCCGCGCTGCCAGCACCTTCCGGTCCAGCTCCTTGCCCGGGTTCGAGTACGACCGCTCGTCCGACACCGTCGACAGCAGGTCGATCTCATCGCCCCCGTGGTCCACCAGCACCGTCCTGTCCTCCCGCCGCGTCTTCTTCCGCCGCAGCTGGTCCAGGCACAGGTTCGTCACGATCCTGTAGATCCACGTATAAAACGAGCACTCAAACCGGAAGTTTCCAATGTACCGATACGCCTTCAGGAATGCTTCCTGGTAAATATCCTCGGCGTCGTGCTCCGACCCCGTCAGATGGAGCGCCAGCCGCAGCACCTGGTGCTCGTACTGTCGCACCAGCGCGTCAAACGCCGCCCGCGACCCCGCCTGCGCCTCCCGGATCAGCTCCAGCTCCGGCGCATTCCCCTGGCCCCGGCCCTGCCCGCGCACAGTCCCGTTAGCGCGGGTCCCGCCGCGGTCCGCATCGCCCATGGCCGTCGTCGCCGTCATCCCTCGGGATGATTGTACCTGCCTGCCGCCCGCCCATCGCAAGGAACCGGGCGCTTGTCCATGAGGTAGGGGGTACGCTGCGGCGTCGGCTTCCATCGCGTCTCCGTTCGTCTCGGCCAGATGCGGCGATTGCGTCTTCAGGAAATGTCGGGCTTTCGGCCACCCGGCACTTCCGCGGAGTCCTGTCTATATGCGTGTAGACGCGCCTTCGCTCCATTGGTAAGCCAATCGGCCGCAACCGCCCGGCCAGCCCCACACTCCGGCTACCCCGCCCTCGCGGCGTCTTTGCCCAATCGCCTCGGTCGACTCCACACTCCTTCCGACGCCTCTCCCCCAAGAATTCCCTTGACAGGGGAAAAGTTCTTGTCCAAGGTTTGAGAGTGGGTGCGGTCCAACCCCAAAGAAGCCCACTTCAGCAAAGCTTCACTCCCGGGATTCACTTCTTGATTCCCTGCGTTCTTCCACTCCTTGGTCCTGAATTGCGCCGTTCCCGGCCCGCGCTCCCATTCCGCCTCTTTTGAAGTGCACCGAGTGCACACTCGAAAACTCAATCCACTTGAAGCAGGTGAGCCATGGGCACAACCAATCCCTCCACGACATCTACCCGCTCCCTCTACCTCTCCAACTGGAACAACCTGATGGGCGTCTGGAAGGCCGGCAAACTCACTCAGCTTGATTCGTCGCCCCAGGGCCCCTGCCTGGGCGAGCTGCATTATCTGGGCGGTTCTTTAGCGCGTCGGGGCGTCAATCAGATCGTCGAGTACCAGGGCTTCTTCCGCGATGAGACCAACAACATCAAGTACAACCAGATGTCGAACTTCGCTTGCGAAGGCTGGTTCGAGAACGGAACCGGCAACGCCGGTGTCCTGACCACCAACTACCTCACCTACGCCGGCGCCAGCGTCCAGCCTGCGATGACTCTCGCGCGCAACTATGCGGCCCCGCCCAATCAGCTATTCCTGGTGGTCGCCTACACGCTGGCCAATCCAACCAGCGCGCCGCTCACCTTCAACGTCCTCGACAAAGTACACCCCAATAACGTGGTCAACACCGAGACCGTTCACGGCTGGTACGACGCCGCCAACAATGCTTTGATCGCGGACATGACGGCCTCCGGCCAGCTGTTTCTCTTTCTCGGAGCCCTGCAGCCCGTCGACGGCTACCAGGTGGGCAATGAAGCCGACATCTCGGCCACCAGCCCCACCGGCGCCGCCTGGTACAGCTTCGATGCCAGCGGGGTCCTGCAGAACAACGCCGATCTGACCGTCCCCGATCTCGATCTGGCCTTCAACTGCCGCGTCACGGTGGCCCCGGGGAGCTCACAGACGATCTACTTCTACATCGGCGTCTGCGAAACCCAGGCGGACGCGGAGGCGGCCATCGCCGCGGCCCGCGCCTCCACGGGCGATGCCTGGTTCAGCGCCACGGCCTCTGCCTATAACGCATGGCTTGCCAATGGCAGCTACGGCAAGCGCGCCAACTTCGACGACGCGGGACTGAACCAGCTCTTCGATCGCGCGCTGATCATGATCAAGAACGTCCAAAATCCCGTGAGCGGCGCATTCTGCGCCACCACCAATCCCTTCGCTTACGGTTACAAGAATTGGGTGCGCGACAGCGCCATCACCTCCATCGCTCTCGACGCCAGCGGGCATCACGCCGAAGCCGAGAGCCATCTTCGCTGGCTGGCCGGCCTGCAGGGAACTGACGGCACCTGGAAGACCACCTACGATATGTGGAGCAGCGCCTACGTCCCCTTCGTTGAGCCCGAATACGACTCCATCGGCGCATTCATCTATGGCGTGTACCGGCACTACACCCTGACCGCCGATACCCAGTTCCTCACCGATCTCTGGCCCAATGTAAAGAGTGCGTCGGACTGGATTCTCAGCAATATCCAGCCCAACGGATTCGGCCAGGCCGACTTCAGCATCTGGGAAGAAGAGGCCCTGGGGCTCGAGCACAATACCTACACGCAAACCTGGTATGTCATCGGCCTTTATGCCACGCAGTGCATGGCCGAGCTCCTCGGCGAAACCTCCCTGACGGACTGGTATGCCGGCGGTCCTGCCTCCATCATGACCGCCATGCAACGGCCCTCGACCTGGTATCCGCCGGGGATGTGGAATCCGGCTTCCTATTACAATCGCGCCGTCAACGCCGACAACAGCGTGCAGCCGCTCATCGATTCCTCTTCTGACGTCCTGATTGCTCTGGGCGCCGTCGACCATGAGTCCGGCCGGGCGGCCGATCACATCTCCACCGTCGTGAACACTCTCGCCCAGCAGACCTACGGCCTCTGCCGCTACCTCGGCGATACCTTCTACTACACCGGCGCATGGAGCCCCGGAGGAAATGAGGCCCTCGGCCCTGACCCCTCGTGGCCGCAGATGAGTATGTGGGTCGCCATCTACGAGATTCTCGCCGGCGATCTCGCCACCGCGCTCGCCCGGCTGCAATGGCTCGCCAGCATCACGGGCGCCGGCTACATGCCCTCCGGAGAAGCCGTCTCCAACGTCACGCTCCAACCTCTCGTCAGCTCGATGTGTGAACCGCTCACAGCCTCTTCCTTCATCCTCGCAGCCCTCATCTACCAGGGGCAGTATGGCCTCAGTATTGTTCCACCCGTCTACAACGCCGGCACGTGGAAGAGCATCAGCGTGAGCTTTACCGCGGCCAATGACTGGGGCCAGTGGAGCAATGTCCCCTACTTCGTCGGTCCGCAGACCACATCTGCGCCGTCCGCCAACTACCAGATCAAGCGGGTGTATGTTTCGAACGATGGGTCCAATCTCTACCTGCGCGTTGACAACGCCGGGAATCAGCTCTCCGCCTATCAGCAGCAGCCGCTCTTCGCGTTGCGGCTCTACAGCCAGGACTTCGCTAATCCGAACGCTACCGGCACCATGATCGGCCTCTCGGGAGATTCGCTGCGAAGGCCGATGCTGTATATGCTGGAGCGCCACAGCGATTCGGACCTCTTTCAGCACTGGACCGCTGCCGCTGGCGCCTGGTCGCAGGATGCGAGCATCGGCGGGGTGATTCCGCCGCAGTGGGATCCGGCGACGGGAAGAATTGAGGCGGTGATCCCTCTTTCCAGTGTGTCCAGCGGAGCTCCCGTCTTCGCCAGCAACTGGACCGGGATCATGATCGTGCTGGCCTACTACGATGCAGGCAGCTCATCCTGGCGCGACGGCGACAGCCTCCTGCTCCACTATCGGCTGAGCACCAGCGCCCAGAACTGGATCTACGGAAACATCGATCTGTAGATGCGGCTCCCTCACCCCCCGCCGGGTACGCCAGGTCTCGACTCTCAAACCTGGGATAAACGCCCCGGTCCTCGCTGCTCCCCGGGTGCCCCACCCTCGCGGGGTCGTTGTCTTTCCCGCTAGGGTGGGGTAAGTCACCGCCGCGCGCCCGGGTCTCGACTCTCAAACCTGGGTGCGATGCTTCGCTTGAGGGCGTCCCATCCCGGCTCTGCCCGGGTAGGGATCCGGTTTCGAACGCTTCTTGCCGATAATTTATCTCTTGTGACGCACAATGAGTCTAGCCCAAGCTGAAGGGCTCTCCGATGGCGATGATAAAGCGAAATCACGAGAAAAGCGACCAAAATACCCCCCCGGGGGACCCCCTTCACAGTTTGCACATATTTCGATGCAGTCAACTCCACTAAGTCGTCTGGAATCAATAAATCGTTTCACGAATTCGGTAACCAATGAGTTACTGAATTCACATTTCTTTCATAAAGATGCCGTCCTGATTGCAGGCCCTTCTCATCGGGTCGCCCTTCACTGTCATGCGGCCCTGAATCGCGTACAATGTCCGGTATCCAGGCTCTGGAGGTTCCGCCCTGTTCGCCTCTTCGCTAGACGGTCCACGCTCCTGCCTCGCCCTTCACGGCGCCCCGCATCTCGTCCCCCTCGTCGCCTTCGCTCCCCAGAACGGCCTCGTCCACTACTTCCACTCCATGGAGTCGACCGACCGCATCTTCAAGGGCCTCTACCACTGGAACCTCTTCGACGCCTCGCTGCTCGTCCCGTACTTCACCGTGATGGTGCTGCTTGCTCTCTACGGCATCCACCGCTACGTCCTCTGCTACCGCTACTACCGCTTCCGCAAGAACTATGACCCCAATCCCCCTTGCCACTTCGCCGAACTGCCTCGCGTCACCGTCCAGCTCCCCATCTTCAACGAGCAGTTCGTCATCGACCGCCTCATCGAGGCCGTCTGCGCCATCGAGTATCCCCGCGAGAAGCTCCAGATCCAGGTCCTCGACGACTCCACCGACGAGACCCAGCAAGTCGCCTCCGGCATCGTCGCCCGCTACGCCGCCCTCGGCCACCCCATCGTCTACATCCACCGCACCAACCGCCAGGGCTTCAAGGCCGGCGCCCTCGACGCCGGCCTCAACGTGGCCACAGGCGAGTTCGTCGCCATCTTCGATGCCGACTTCGTCCCGCCGCCCGACTGGCTTATGAAGGTCATCCACCACTTCGCCGAGCCCCAGGTCGGCATGGTCCAGACCCGCTGGACCCACCTCAACCGCGACTACAGCATGTTGACCCAGATCGAAGCCATCCTCCTCGACGGCCACTTCGTCCTCGAGCACGGCGCCCGCGTCCGCTCCGGCGAGTACTTCAACTTCAACGGCACCGCCGGCATGTGGCGCCTCCAGGCCATCCGCGACGGCGGCGGCTGGCAGCACGACACCCTCACCGAAGACACCGACCTCAGCTACCGCTCGCAGATGGCCGGCTGGAAATTCAAATACCTGCCCGAAGTCGAGTGCCCCGCCGAACTGCCGATCGAGATGACCGCCTTCAAAACGCAGCAGGCCCGCTGGGCCAAGGGCCTGATCCAGACCAGTCTCAAGGTCCTGCCCGACGTCTTCCGCTCGAAAACCACCCTGCGCAACAAGGTTGAAGCCTTCTATCACCTCACGGCGAACATGAGCTACCCTCTGATGGTCATCATGTCGGCGCTGCTGATACCGGCCATGATCTGCCGCTTCTACCAGGGCTGGTTCCAGATGCTGTTCATCGATGTGCCGCTATTCGCTGCCTCCACCTTTTCTATCGCCGTCTTCTACCTGGCCAGCCAGCGCGTGCTCTTCCCGGAAACCTGGAAGAAGACGTTCCTGTACCTGCCCTTCCTGATGGCCCTCGGCATCGGCCTGACGGTCACCAACACCAAGGCGGTGATGGAAGCGCTCTTCGGCATTAAGAGCGCCTTCGCGCGCACGCCCAAGTACCGCGTCGCCAAGAAGGGCGACAAGTCGCAGGGCGCGAAGAAGTACCGCAAGCGTCTGCTGCTTGCACCCTGGATCGAGTTGCTGCTGGGCTTCTACTTCCTGCTCGCCATCCTCTACACCTTCTCCAACCAGAATTACTTCACCGCGCCGTTCCTGATCCTGTTCGTCGTCGGCTACTGGTACACGGGCCTGATGAGCCTGCTTCAAGGCCGCTTCGAGCGCTGGCGCAGCGGCGGCGCGCCGGTAAATGAGGAAGCCAGTCCAAAACCATTTCCAGTCGGCGTCTGAGGCTCGTCCCGGCCCTGCCTTTTCGCCGGCCTGGCCGGTGATTTGCCCCCACTCCGCTACAATAGAGAACAAGCGCCTGCCGCGCCCGGACTCGAGTCCTGGCGCTGCCAGGCGCACAACAGTATTATGCTCACTGAAACTCTGCCCGAAGCCTTGACGTTCGACGATGTGTTGCTGGTTCCTGCCTATAGCGACGTAGTGCCGGTCCAGGTGAGTACTCAGACCCAGTTAACAGGTTCGATCGCACTCAATACGCCGCTGATCTCGTCGGCAATGGACACGGTGACCGAGTCGCGGATGGCCATCGCCATGGCCCAGCAGGGCGGCATCGGCATCGTCCACCGCAATCTCTCCATCGCCGACCAGGCTGGCGAGATTGACAAGGTAAAGCGTTCGGAAAGCGGCATGATCGTGGATCCGGTCACGATCGAGCCCGACCGTTTGATTGCCGATGCCCTCGACGTGATGCGGCGGTACCGCATCTCCGGTGTGCCGGTCACACGGGGAAAGAAGCTGGTCGGCATTCTGACCAACCGCGATCTGCGCTTTGAGACGCGTACGGACATCCCTATCGGCGATGTGATGACCAAGGAGAACCTGATCACGGTGCCGGTGGGAACGACGCTGGAAGAGGCTGAGCTGATCCTGCACAAGCACCGGGTGGAGAAGCTCCTGGTGGTCAACGACGACTATGAGCTCAAAGGATTGATCACCGTCAAAGACATCCAGAAGAAGCTCAAATACCCGAACGCCAGCAAGGACAACCAGGGCCGGCTGCGCGTGGGCGGCGCCATCGGGGCCACGGGCGACTTCATGGAGCGCGCGGCGGAGCTGGTTCGGGCGCGCGCGGACGTTCTGGCCATCGACTCCGCTCACGGTCACTCCTCGCGCGTGCTCGATGCGGTACGCGAGGTGAAAGAGCGCTTCCCCGCTGTGGAACTGATGGCCGGCAACGTGGCGACTTACGAGGGCGCAATGGCTCTGATCGACGCCGGCGCCGACGCCATCAAGGTGGGCATCGGGCCGGGCTCCATCTGCACCACCCGGATGGTGACGGGCGCCGGTATGCCGCAGATTACCGCCATCGCAGAGGCGTGGCGCGCGGCGCGGTCAAGAGGAATCCCGGTCATCGCCGACGGCGGCATCAAGTATTCGGGAGAGATCACGAAGGCGATTGCGGCCGGCGCTAGTTCCGTCATGATTGGGTCCCTCTTTGCCGGCGTGGACGAGAGCCCCGGCGAAACGATTCTCTACCAGGGACGCAGCTTCAAGAGCTATCGTGGCATGGGATCGCTGACCGCCATGAGCCAGGGCTCAGGCGAGCGGTACTTCCAGGGTGCGTCTGACCTGGAAGGCGCAGGAGCCTCGGTCGAGGGAGTCGTGCAGCGAGAGCGCGCCAGCGAAAACCGCCTGGCGAAGTTCGTCCCCGAAGGGATCGAGGGGCGCGTTCCCTATCGCGGACCGCTGGAAGCAATGGTCTTTCAGCTCGTAGGGGGGCTGCGGTCGGGCATGGGCTACCTGGGTTGCGGCACCATCGCTGAGTTGCAGGAGAAAGCGCGGTTTGTCCGCATCTCCGGCGCAGGGTTGCGCGAGAGTCACGTACACGATGTGATCATCACGCGTGAGGCGCCGAACTACCATGTCGAGTAATCGGCGCAATGCGAAATTCTGGCTGACCGTATGGTGGCCCGTGGCTTTGAGTGCGGCGGTGGTGGCCGCTTCATCGAGCTCGTGGATGGGCTCAGACCATACGTCAGGCCCGCTGCGCTGGCTTTGGCAGATGGTTTTTGGTCCGGTGCCGGACGCGAGGTGGGACACGATTCACTTTATCGTTCGCAAGACGGGGCACTTTACAGGTTATGGGTTAATCGGGCTCGCGTGGCTGCGCGCCTGGTGGCTGACGCTGCCGCGGTCACGGTACACCCTGAACGCAGTCCTGGCGGTATTAGGTTCGGCGCTGCTGGCAAGTTGCGATGAGTTCCACCAGTCGTTCCTGCCTAACCGGACTGGATCACCGTGGGACGTGCTGCTGGATTGTTGCGGCGCCACAGCAATGTGTCTGCTCGTGCCGGTCTGCGCCCGCCTGCTTCGACGCGAGGGGTTACAACGAGCGGCGTAGACGACGCATTGAAGAGCAAAATGCGGACGCACCCCCAAGGATGCGCCCGCGCTATCTTACTTTGCGAGTCGCGATAACATGAATCGTGCGGTCGTTCAGGCGGCCTCTTCGCCGCCTTCCGGTTCGGTCCCTTCGGTTTCCTTCTTCTGCTCTTCGAGCTGTTTTTCAAGCTCTGCGCGCTTCTTCGCCTTGACGTCGGCGCGTTTCTGGCGCTTGACTTCAAGTTGCTTTTCGGCGCCGAGCAGCTCGATGAAGGCCTTTTCCGCGCCGTCGCCCCGCTGGAAACCGGTACGGACGATGCGCAGATAGCCCCCCTCGCGGTCGCCGTAGCGCGGAGCCACGGTGTCAAAAAGCCGCTTCACGGCCTGGTCCGTACGCAAAAAGCTAAGGGCTTGACGGCGGGAGTGCAGATCGCCCTTCTTGCCCAGGGTGATCATTTTTTCTACGTGCGGGCGAACCGCCTTGGCTTTGGCCACGGTGGTTTCCACGCGGTCCTCTTCGATAACGGACGTGGCCAGGTTGCGCAAAAGGGCGTTGCGATGGCTGGTATTGCGTCCGAGCTTGAATCCTGCATTGCGATGGCGCATAAGACTGCTCTCTTTCGAAAGATCGTTGATCCGTAATCAGTGGTCAGTGAGCGAATAGGAGATCGCTGCCTATGCCGGTACCCCCGGAAATCCGACCACTGATCATTGACAACAGTTCACTGCTTTTAAAAGTTCTCCGTTTCTGTGGGCAACTGCAGATCCACCGAATCGAGAGGTTCGTCCTCGTCGTCGTAGTGGTTGTAGCTGGCGGCCAGAGCCGTCGCGGGCGAAATGCTCGTTGGACCCGGAACCGCGTTGCCCTGCTCGTCAATCTTCATGCCCAGCGAGAGGCCCATCTGCGCGAGAATCTCCTTGATCTCGTTCAGACTCTTGCGGCCGAAGTTCTTGGTCTTGAGCATCTCGGCTTCAGTCTTCTGGACCAGTTCGCCGATCGTCTGAATGTTGGCATTCTTCAGGCAGTTGTAGCTGCGGACGCTCAGCTCGAGCTCTTCAACGGAGCGGTTGAGGTTATCGTTGCGCAGCAACATGCGGCCCTCTTCGCCGCGCGCCTCGGCTTCAATCTCTTCCTCGAAGTTGATGAAGATGTTCATGTGGTCCTTGAGGAGCTTGGCAGCCAGGCCGACAGCGTCGGCGGGCAGCACTGCCCCGTTGGTCCACACTTCGAGGGTCAGCTTATCGTAGTCGGTGATCTGGCCCAAACGTGCGGCGTCGACCATGTAGTTCACGCGGCGCACTGGAGAGTGGACCGAATCGACGGGAATGAAGCCCAAACCGAGATCGGCATCGAAGTTCTTGTCGGCTGAAACGTATCCGCGGCCCCGCTTGAGGCGCATCTCCATGTCGAGTTTGCCGCCTTCGGATAGCGTGGCGATATAGATGTTGGGGTCGAGAATCTCAACGTCGCTGTCGGCCTCGATCATGCCCGAGGTAACCACGCCGGGCTGATCCGCGCGCAGATAAAGCGCCTTGGGGCCTTCGCCCGCAAGCTTGAAGGGAATTTGCTTGAGGTTGAGGATGATGTCGGTCGCGTCCTCGACCACGCCCGTGATTGACTGGAACTCGTGCAGTACGCCTTCGATGCGAATCGCGGTGACGGCAGCGCCTTCAATCGAGCTAAGCAGGGTACGGCGCAGGGCGTTGCCGATGGTGGTGCCGAAGCCCCGTTCGAAGGGCTGGGCGCTGAACTTGCCGTAGGTGTCGGTGAGCGTCTCGGCGTCGACCGCGAGGCGCTTTGGCTTTTGGAATCCTCTCCACAACATATGCTTCTCTCGTTTCCCGCGCAGCGTGTACGTCGCGATGCATTTTGCGGCGGCCGCGCAAGTGCTCCTTTGGTTGAAATGGAGCTTTCAGTCACCAGCCGTCAGCTTCCAGCTTTTTACTCGGCGCTGCCTGGAAAGTTGGCTCGACGATTAAAGAACTGAGAGCTGACAGCTGACGGCTGAAAACTGTTGTTACTTGCTGTACAACTCCACAATCAACTGCTCGTTGACCGGGAGGTTGACGTCCTTGCGCGTGGGCAGAGAGAGCACGCGGCCGGTCAGGGCCTCGAAATTCATCTCGAGCCACGCGGGCAGCGGATTCTGCGCTGCGAACTGCGAAGCTTGCTCTACGATCACCAGCTTCTTCGCGTTGTCGCGGATAGCGATCGTGTCGCCAGCGTTGACCTGGTAGGACGGGATGTTGACCTTACGGCCGTTCACTTCCACATGCCCATGACGCACCACCTGCCGGGCCTGACGGCGCGAAATCGCGAAGCCGAGCCGAAAAGCCACGTTGTCGAGCCGGCGCTCAAGCTGCTGGATAAGCACCTCGCCCGTAACGCCCGTCGAACGGTTGGCCTTCTCGTAGTATTCGCGAAACTGGCCTTCCAGGGTGAAGTACATGCGCTTGGCCTTCTGCTTTTCATGCAGTTGCAGGCCGTAGCCCACAATCTTGGCCTTGCGGTCCTTGCCGTGCTGCCCGGGCGGAAAATTACGCTTTTCGAGCGGGCAGCGGTCAGAAGTGCACTTGGTGCCCTTCAAAAAAAGCTTCGTGCCTTCGCGTCGGCAAAGGCGGCAGACTGCTCCTGTAAATCGAGCCATTTCTTCTCCTGACTTCGGGTGCCGGCCGGTTTACGCGTGCTCGACGCTTCGTCCCGGCCCGTTTCAGTAATCAGTGGTCAGTAATCAGTGGTCAGTTTGATCCTGCCGCTACGAGCGGAATTGATTGACCCATGATTCCCGATCCTTCTACGCCTTCGCATAGTCAATGTCAATGATCAACCAATGCGTTCTGCTGAGCAAATCCAACTGACCACTGTCTTTAGACTCTGCGCCTCTTCGGTGGCCTGCAGCCGTTGTGCGGCACGGGAGTCACGTCGCGAATCGACTTGACCTCGATACCGGCCGATGCCAGCGCGCGAATCGCCGACTCGCGTCCCGAACCCGGTCCGGTAACACGCACGTCGACTGCACGCAAGCCGTGATCGCGAGCCATACCGGCTGCGTTCGACGCGGCCTGCTGAGCGGCGAAGGGCGTACCCTTGCGCGAACCGCGGAAACCCAGCGACCCGGCGCTCTTCCAGCTCAGCGTGTTGCCCATCTGATCCGTAATCGTCACGATGGTGTTGTTGAACGAGGCTTGAATATGCGCAATGCCGTACGGCACATTCTTGCGCTCGCGCTTTTTGAACTTCTTGTTCTTGGCGGCCTTACCGCCCTTCTGCTCCGGTTTGGCCATTATGTCTTCGCCGTCGCTTTCTTCTTGCCGGCAATCGTACCCTTGCGCGGGCCTTTACGAGTGCGGGCATTGGTGTGGGTGCGCTGGCCGCGCACCGGCAGCGAGCGCCGGTGGCGCGAGCCCCGATAGCTCTGTATGTCGATAAGGCGCTTGATGTGCATGGCGACATCTTTGCGGAGATCGCCCTCCACATCACCTTCGTCTTCGATCACCTGCCGGATCCGGTTCACCTCGTCTTCACCCAGATCCTGGACTTTCTTAAAGGCATCAACGTTCGCCTTGTCCAGAATCTTGCGCGCGCGCGGCTGGCCGACGCCGTAGATGTAAGTGAGCGCGATCCGGGCCTGCTTGTTGCGGGGCAGATCGACGCCAGCAATACGTGCCATTGCGATTCCTTCGCTTCAGGTTATGTGCCTCCGGCCTCAACCGGCTCGCACGGGTTATGCGGAAAATCTCCAGGGGTTCATCGCTAGCCTTGACTCAAGCTAACTAGCCCCAAGACCAGGGATCAGGAGGCAGAGATCAGGGGTCAGTTTTGTTGCCTCGGCAACGTGCTTTGACCGATCCTTGAACTCTGGGCCCTGATCCCTTTCGTGAAGCTTCCGCCAAATGCCAGACTCCAGTTAGCCCTGGCGCTGCTTGTGTTTTGCGTTTTCGCAGATCACCCGCACTACGCCGCGGCGAGTAATGACCTTACACTTGACGCAAATCTTCTTTACCGATGCACGGACCTTCATGACTGCTGCCCTTCTCCGCGCACCCCATTTGCCGCGCGGCAAAAATCAGTTCACTTATAGCGATAAACGATGCGACCGCGATTCAGATCATACGGACTTAGCTCGACGGCGACTCGGTCGCCCGGAAGAATGCGAATGAAGTTCTTGCGCATCCTTCCCGAGACATGGGTAAGCACCTCGTGATTGTTCTCGAGCTTCACCTTAAACATGGCGTTCGGCAATGTCTCGATGACCGTCGCCATTACCTCAATCGCATCTTCCTTTGACAAACCGCATCCCGCTTCTGTCGGCGGCGCTCACGCGCTCCAACTCTTTGGACCAAATATGCTTATTCGGTCAATATTCTCGCGCCGTCCGCCGTGACGGCCACCGTGTGCTCGAAATGAGCACTCATGCTTCCATCGGCAGACACTGCCGTCCACCCATCCGGCAAAACCGTCACATCCGGTTTGCCTGCATTCACCATGGGTTCAATGGCGATGACCATTCCAGCCTTCAGCTTCATCCCCCGCCCGGCCTGGCCAAAGTTGGGCACCTGCGGCTCCTCGTGCATCTGCGCGCCGATGCCGTGACCGACAAAATCACGCACCACCGAAAACCCTTCACCCTCGACCACGCCCTGCACCGCCGCGCCCACATCGCCCAGAGTCGCCCCCGGCCTGACCGCGGCAATTCCCGCATTGAGCGAAGCCTCGGTTACCTTCAGCAACCGTTCGGCGTTGGCGTCCACCTTGCCGACGGGCACCGTAATTGCCGCGTCGCCGTAGTAGCCGTCCACAACTACACCAAAATCCACCGAAACGATGTCGCCCTCTTTAAGGACCCGTTTTGGAGAAGGGATGCCATGCACAACCTCGCTGTTGACAGAGGTGCAGAGCACGCACGGAAAACCGTGGTACCCCTTGAAAGCCGCCTTGACGCCCAGTTGATTGAGCCGCTCCTGAGCGGCTTTCTCAAGATCATAAGTAGTGGCGCCCGGCCGAACCCTGCTGCGCACGAGTTCCAGCACCTCGCGAACCACCTGGCCCGCGCGACGCATCTTCTCGATCTCTCGGGACGACTTTAATACAACCGCCACAAAGCCTGCCTTCGGTAAACAGTGGCCACCATTCCGCCACCGGTATCGCACACAAAAAACCCGCCTAGCGAGCGCACTTCCGGCGCAAACGCTCGACGGCAGATATGATTTCGGCCGCAATCTCCAGGATCGGCCGGTCCCCGTCCACTTCCGCAAAGCGTCCCGACTGCCGGTAATGCTCGATGACCGGCGCTGTGAGGGCTTCATAGGCGCGCATGCGCTCCTTAAAAACCTCTTCCGTATCATCGGCTCGCTGGACCAGCTCCGCACCTTCAACGTCGCAAAATCCCTCCCGCCTGGGCGGATTCACATAGACGTTGTAGATGGTCTGGCAGACAGGACAGTTCCGACGCCCCGTAATGCGGCGCAATAATTGATTATATTCCACACGAATGCTAACGGCAACCACCGGTAGCGAATGCCCCGCCAGCCGGCCATCCAACCAGCCCGCCTGCCCGAGCGTGCGGGGAAAACC
Source organism: Occallatibacter sp. (assembly GCA_035508555.1). Taxonomy (GTDB): domain Bacteria; phylum Acidobacteriota; class Terriglobia; order Terriglobales; family Acidobacteriaceae; genus Telmatobacter. The sequence goes on from DATJMU010000161.1 coordinate 17,065, forward strand.
ATCAAGAATGTAGCCGTTGGCCGTATCGGGCTGCGCGAGGCGCACCGCTGCCATCTCCTCAACCATCGCATCGGGAACCAGCTCTCCGCGCGCAATGATCTCCTTGGCCACCCTGCCCAGGGCGGTACCTTCGGCGACATTGGCGCGCAGCAGATCACCGGTGGAGATCTGGGGAATGCCCCAGGCCTTCACCAGTTCCTTCGCCTGAGTTCCCTTACCCACTCCGGGCGCGCCCAGCAAAAGAATTGGGCCGGGAACGATCTTGCGATCCGTCTCCCGGCCTCTCTCAATCTCGGTTCGAGAAGCAGACATTACAGAAGCTGACATTACCAGGTTTTCCTTCCGCGTATGCGACCGGAACGCGGGGAAAAGCCCTCATAGTGCCTCATGACGAGCTGCGATTCGATCTGGTTGATCGTATCCATGGCCACACCCACCACAATGAGCAGCGAGGTGCCGCCAAAGTAGAAGTTCACGTTCATGCCATGCGTCATCCAGTTCGGCAGGTTTTCGAAGAACCGACCGATCAGCCAAATCTTGTCGAATCGGATGCCGGAGATCAGAAAAGTGGGCACGGTTTGCACCAGGATCAGATAAATCCCGCCCACCAGCGTAATGCGCGTCAAAATATCGTTGATAAAATCCGAGGTGCGCTTGCCGGGCCGGATGCCGGGGATGAACGACCCCGATTTGCGAAAGTTATCGGCAATATCGTCGGGCCGCATGACGATCGAGACATAAAAGTAGGCGAAAAAGATAATACCCAGGATGTTGAGCAGCTCATACCACGGATAACCGGGCTGCAGAGCCTGATAGATCGATTCGAGGAAGCGGTTGTTCTGGACCCACTCCGATGTGCCCAGCAACATAGGCGCCGAGAGGATCGAGCTTGCGAAGATGATGGGCATGACGCCGCCGGAGTTAACCTTGAGCGGCAGGTGGCTCGCCTGTCCGCCCATCATGCGGCGGCCGACGATGCGCCGGGCGCTCTGGATGGGCACACGCCGCTCTGCCCGCTCAACGTAGACGATAAAGCCAACAACCGCAACCATGCCGATCAGGAGCAGAACCAGGACCAGCCCGGTGAACGAGCCCCATGCGGCGGTCTCCATCTTTTGCCAAAGCTCGCCCACGCCGGCCGGCAGACCAGCCACAATGCCGGCAAAGATCAGCAGGCTCATACCGTTGCCGATGCCGCGGTCGGTGATCTGCTCGCCGAGCCACATAATGAACGCGGTGCCGGTGGTCAACGTAAGCACCGTCATCAGGCTGAAGCCGATACCGGGATCGAGGACCAGGCCCTGGCGGGTAAGAATAGCGGCAATACCGATGGACTGCAGCGCGCCGAGGACCACCGTCAGATAGCGGGTCCACTGGGTGATCTTGCGCCGGCCCAACTCGCCTTCCTTCTCAATGCGCGCCAGCGGCTCATAGACCACGGCGAGAAGCTGGAAGATGATGGAGGCGGTGATGTAGGGCATAATGCCCAGCGCGAAGATGGTCATGCGGCGAAGTGTACCGCCGCTGAAGAGGTCCATTAGGCCGAGAGCCGAACCGTTCTGCGCGTTAAACAGCAGGGCCAGCTTGGCGGTATCCACGCCCGGCGTCGGGATCCAGGCGCCCAGCCGGTAGACGGCCAGAATGCCCATGGTAAACAAAACCCGCTTGCGCAGGTCGGGGATTCGGAAGATATTGACGAACTTCTCAAGCATATTCGAAGGACTTCCGCTTCAGGCGCGGAGCGCCGGTTCAATCTCGTGCCTTACACCATCATCTTAGAGCATTTTCCCCGGTTGCGAGGATGGTACGGAGGCGGAAGTCGGGCCGTCTATGCGGCCCATCACAGGTATCGACTCCCGTCGCGGCGTACGATGCTACACCGCAGCCGGAGCGCCCGCCACAACCGCCTTCCCGCCAGCCTTCTCGATCTTCTCGGCGGCGGACTTCGAGAATTTGTGTGCATGGACGGTCATCGCGCCGGTGAGTTCGCCGGAACCGAGAATCTTGATCAACGCCTTGCGGCTCGACGCGAGGCCAAGCTTGCGGTAATCGTCGAGGCCGATCTCCTTAACGCCCAGCTCGGCGATGCGGTCCAGGTTCACGACGGTGTATTCGGTGCGGAAGATGTTGGTAAATCCGCGTTTAGGCAAACGACGGTGCAGCGGCATCTGGCCGCCCTCGAAACCGCGCATCAGGCTCGATCCCGAGCGCGATCCCTGGCCTTTGTGGCCGCGGGTTGAGGTTTTGCCCATGCCCGAGCCCATGCCCCGGCCCACGCGCTTGCGCCCGGTATTCGCCTTTTTCGGCGCACGCAGATTTGAAAGATTCTTCGCCATGATTTCCTCGCTATAGCGCCGGGGCCGCCCAGGCAGTCCCGACTCGCGTCTGTGTAGATTTCTCAGGTCGCAGCTCACCGTTGAGAATTCGTTGGCAACGGCAAATCTGAAATGTCGGTCTACGACCTAGCTTTCCAGAATTCGAACCAAATGCGGCACCGTCTTCACCATCCCCCGCACGGCCTCCGTGTCCACGCGCTCCACGATCTGGTTGAGACGCGTGAATCCCAGCCCCTTCACTACCTGCTTATGCCTGGCGGGCGTGGCGATAGCCGACCGGTAGTATTGAATGCGAATCTTCTTCAGTTCTGCCATGGCTCAGAGATCCTCCACCTGCTTGCCGCGCGTGGTAGCCACCTCAGCGCGGTCGCGCAGCTGCACCAGCGCGTCGAAGGTGGCCTTGATCACGTTGTGAGGATTGGGCGAACCGATGCTCTTGGTTAGCACATTCTGAATGCCTGCCGAGGTCATCACCGCGCGCACGGCGCCGCCAGCGATCACACCCGTGCCTTCGGGCGCCGGCTTCAAGAGCACCTGGCCCGACCCGTACCGGCCGAGCACCTGGTGCGGGATCGTGGTCTCGGTCAGGTTCACGCGAACCAGGTTCTTCTTGGCCGACTCGATCCCTTTGCGAATCGCCTGGGGCACTTCCTTCGCCTTACCTGCTCCGTAGCCGACTACCCCCGAACCAGGGTCGCCCACAACCACCAGCGCGGCAAAGGACATATTCTTGCCGCCCTTCACCACCTTGGTCACGCGATTGATCGCCACCACCTGATCCTTCAGGTTGTACTGGTTGGCGTCGAGTTTCTTCTTCAATGTCGTCATAATTCTCTCGTTTTCCAGGTTTCAGGGGTCAGTTGCTCGCGCCGCTAGTCATTGTTTTTGACCGATCCCTGAAACCTGATCCCTGTTCCCTGCTTTTAAAACTCCAGCCCTGCCTCGCGGGCGGCGTCGGCCAGCGCCTTGATGCGGCCGTGATAAAGGTAGCCGCCACGGTCGAAGACCACCTGCTTGATACCCTTCTCGACGGCCTGCTCGGCTACAGTCTTGCCCACCTCTTTGGCGGATGCGATATTGCCGCCGGTCTTGAGCTTCATGGCGAGAGTCGAGGCCGAAGCCAGCGTTTCACCCTTTTGGTCGTCGATGATCTGCGCGTAGATGTGGTTGAGCGAGCGGTATACGTTCAGCCGGGGCCGCTCCGTGGTGCCGGCCAGCTTCTCGCGGATGCGCGCATGGATGCGCTTGCGAATCTCGTTCCTTTGGGTTTGCGTAATCATCTTTTTTTCGTTCCTATCGGCGGAGCCGCCCCGCGGCTCCGTTCGGTTTGCTTCTGATCCTTCACTTCGTTCAGGATGATCGCGCGAGGCTCAAGCGCCTCGCAAACGCGATCACTTTGCTCCGGTCTTGCCGGCCTTCTTCTTCAACTTCTCGTTGGTGTAGCGCACACCCTTGTTTTTGTACGGATCGGGCGAGCGCAACGCGCGCATATCGGCCGCGACCTGGCCCACCTTCTGACGGTCAATGCCGCTCACAGTCAGATGCGTCTGCTTGGGATCGATGGCGACCTCTATGCCTGTCGGCAGCGGAAACTCGATGGGGTGCGAGTAGCCCAGCGTGAACACCACCGTACCCTTGCCCTTCATCTCGGCGCGATAGCCGATGCCGACGATGTCCAGTTCCCTGGTCCAGCCCTTGGTCACACCCTGAACCGCATTAAAGACCAGCGCGCGGGTCAGCCCGTGAACCGCAGCCTTGTCGTCGCCGGAACGCTCGACGAGCAGTTGGCCGTCGGCCGTTTTCAGCGCAATGCCCTCGGCCACCATCGCCGAAACCTTGCCCTTCGGTCCCTCAACTAGGACGGTGTTGCCCTCGATCTTGTACTTCACCCCCGCCGGCAGCGGGATCGGCTTCCTTCCAATACGTGACATCGAAATCAGTCCCTCATTTGGCTTGCGAGTCCCGAAGAGCAGTTGTCAGTGATCGATCTCAACGCTCTCGTTCCACTGCAGCCGGGAAAAAACCAGTTCGCAGTTCTTGCTTCACAGTTCGGATTGGCGCGCCGGCCAAAGACTGTGAACTACGAACCGTGAACCGCTCTACCACACTTCGCACAATATCTCGCCGCCCACGCCCTCGCGGCGCGCCTGGCGGCCGGTCATCACGCCCTTGGGCGTGGTCAGAATCGAGATGCCCAGCCCACCCTGCACGCGCTTGATCTCGTCGCGGCCCACGTAGACGCGGCAGCCGGGGCGCGAGACCCGGGCCAGGTCGCGGATAGCCGCGTCGGAGCCGCCGTACTTCAGATACACGCGCAGCACCAGCTTGCCGTCCTCTTCCTGGGTCTTGTAGTTCGAGATGTAGCCCTCCTCCTTGAGGATGCGGGCGATCTCGGTCTTCAGCTTCGAAGCGGGTACGTCCAGCTTCTGATGGCGTGCCCGGATGGCATTCCGGATGCGCGCCAGGAAATCCGCTACAGGATCGGTTAGACTCATTCCTTCTCCTTCATCCCCCGTTCGCCCGCCCTCTGCGGGAACCTGCGGGAATGGATCGGGGCTTCGCCCCGGTTCTTAGTTCACAGTTCTCAGTTCTCAGTTCTTCAAGCCCGATGGGCTGTGACCTGTGAACGATAGACTGCGAACTATCCTTCTACCAGCTCGACTTATTCACGCCCGGTATCTCACCCTTCAAGGCCAGTGACCGGAAGCACAAACGGCAGATGCCGAACTTGCGCAGGTAGCCCCGCGGCCGTCCGCAGATCTTGCAGCGGTTGTGCTTGCGGCTGCTGAACTTCGGCTTCCGCGCGTCTTTCACCCTTTTTGCAGTTGTTGCCATAAATCCTCAAATCGTTCCCTGTTCTCAGTACATGGTTTCCCGCGCTTCGGTTGCTCGTAACTCGCCGAGAACCGTGAACTGCGAACCGCTCCTACGCCCCCTGCCGGAACGGCATCCCGAAGTGGCGCAGGAGAGCGCGCGCTCCGTTGTCGTCTTTGGCCGTGGTCACGATGGTGATGTTCATGCCCTTCAGCTTCTCCACCTTCGCATAGTCGATCTCCGGAAAGATCAGCTGGTCGCGCAGGCCGAGCGTGTAGTTGCCGCGTCCGTCGAAGCTCTTGGTCGAGACCCCGCGAAAGTCGCGCACGCGCGGCAGTGCGGTCGAGATCAGGCGGTCAAGAAACTCGTATGCCTTATCGGAGCGCAGCGTAACCATGGCGCCGATCGACATGCCTGCGCGCACCTTGAAGGCCGCGATCGACTTCTTGGCCTTGGTCGTCACCGGCTTCTGGCCCGAGATCGATGCCAGATCCGCCACCAGCGGGTCGAGCAGCTTGTTGTTCTGCGTGGCCTCGCCCAAGCCCATGTTGAGCACGATCTTCTCGATCCGGGGCACCGCCATCGGATTCTCAAGACCGAGCTCTTTCTGCAGGGCCTGCTTGATCTCTTTGTGGTACTTCTCTTTCAGTCTTGCCGCCATCGTCTGCTTCTCTCTTTCTTCCGGCGTCCGGAGTGGGTTCTGGCCCGTTTACCGTTGCGGAAGAACTTCTAAAACAGTTTTCAGTTATCAGTTTTCAGTTATCAGTTTTCTGTTGTCGGTTCCTCGCTTCCGGAAGCCGTCCATTCACCAGGAACAAACTGACCACTGACCACTGATCACTGTCGTCACTTCTTCGTGGGCAGCGTCTGCCCGCAGGTCTTGCACACCCTGACACGCATATCGCCCTCGCGCTTGCGCCCCACTGCAGAAGGTCCGCAGTTAGGACAGACCAGCACCACATTCGAGATCTGGATCGGCGACTCCTGCTCGGCGATGCCTCCCTTGGTGCGCTGCCCGGTCTTGCTCGAAACCGTCTTCTTGACCACGCGTACGTGCTCGACGAGAACTGTGCCCTTATCCGGGAAAACCCGCAGCACACGCCCCGTCTTGCCCCGGTCCGAACCGGTGACAACCTTGACCGTGTCGTTGCGATGAATCAGTAAACTCTGCATCTCTTCTCCAAAATCAGTGAACAGTGGACAGTGAATAGTGGTCAGTTGTTTCCGTGCCACAATCTGCTTCTCGACCTATCAAAACTCCGTCCTGAAGCCGGCGCCTAAAATCCACAATCGCAACTGATCACTGATCACTGTCCACTGCTTTTACACCACTTCCGGCGCCAACGAAGCGATCTTCAAAAACTTCTTCTCGCGCAGTTCGCGGGCCACCGGCCCGAAGACGCGCGTGCCCACCGGTTCGTGCGCATCGTCGATCACCACGGCCGCATTCTCGTCGAAGCGGATATAGGTGCCGTCGCGCCGGCGATGCTCCTTGCGCGTGCGGACGATGACTGCCTTCACCACCTTGCCCTTCTTCACGGTCCCGTCAGGCGAGGCTTCCTTCACTGCCGCTGTCACCACGTCGCCCAGACCGGCTTTCAGGCCGAGGCTGCCGCCGAGCGGCAAAATCACCTGCAGCTTGCGTGCGCCGGAGTTGTCGGCTACCGCGAGCATGGTTCTCATCTGCACAGCCATGGTTCTCTCCCTCCTTCGCCCGCGCTACTTCCCGGCCGGCTGCGGCTCGCCCGGCAATACCGGATCTTCGATCTGCGCCAGCGACGAGCGCCGCACGATCTCTTCTAGCGACCACCGCTTGAGCTTGCTCAGCGGCCTGGTCTCGCGGATCCGGACCATGTCGCCCAGCCGCGCCGAGTTCTGCTCGTCATGCGCGTAAAACTTCTTGGTCGTACGCACGATCCGCTTGTACTTGCGATGTGCCTTGCGCATCTCCACCGCGACCACGATCGTCTTCTGCATCTTGGTGGAGACCACCTGGCCCACTTTCTCGTTGCGCCGCACGGCCGGCGCCTGCGCTGTCTCTGTCGTCGCCGCCATTTAGCGCGCTCCCTTCTTTTTGGCGGCCTTGGCCGCCGGCGCCTCGGGTACAGCATCCTTCGACGCGCCTCGAATCCCCAGGTCCCGCTCGCGGGCCACGGTCTTGATCTGCGCAATCTCTTTACGCAGCAGCCGGATCTTCTTCACGCCGTCATTCTGCCCCAGGGAAACCTGGAAGCGCAGCCGGAAAAGCTGCTCGGCAGTCACCTTCTCCTGGTGCGCCAGCTCCGCGTCGCTCAAGTTGCGAATCTTTGCCAGTTCCATCTTTGACTTCTCTCTCCGGCGCCCGTGCGCTCTCCAACGAAAGCGCCCGCCGCCACAAACTCGAACCTTCTTGCCTAGCTGGCCGCAGCTGCAGTCTTCTCCGCCCCCGGCCGCTGCACGAACTTGGTCTTCAGCGGCAGCTTGTGCGAGGCCAGCCGCATTGCTTCTTCCGCGATCTCGGGCGACACGCCCTCCATCTCGAAGAGAATCTTGCCCGGCCGCACTACCGCTACCCAGTGGTCGAGCGGCCCTTTGCCCGAACCCATGCGGACTTCGGCTGGCTTCTTGGTGATCGGCTTATCCGGAAACAGCCGCAGCCAGATCTTGCCGCCGCGCTTGATGAACCGCGTCATCGCGATGCGGCTGGCCTCGATCTGCCGGTCCGTGATGTAGCCGCACTCGAGCACCTTCAGCCCATACTCGCCGAAAGACAGCGACGAGCCACGCCACGCCTTGCCGCGGCGCTTGCCCTTCTGCTGCTTGCGGAACTTCACCTTCTTTGGCATCAACATAACGAAAACCTCGAACCGAGTGGTCAGTTGTCAGTGATCAGTGGTCAGCCTGCTCCGTGCCACGACGGGCATTCCAACCTGTCACTATCCGAATCCCTCAACCAACCTTCTTAACTCACAGCCAAAAACTGGTCACTGACCACTGCCTTTAAAACACGCCCGTTCCGACCGCCGGCGACTTGCGGCGCTTCTGCTCGTAGATATCGCCGCGGTAGATCCAGGTCTTCACGCCGATCACGCCATAAGTGGTGTGCGCCTCGGCGAATCCGTAGTCGATATCGGCGCGCAGCGTGTGCAGCGGCAACTGTCCGTCCAGGTACCACTCCGAGCGCGCGATCTCGTTGCCGTTCAGCCGGCCCGATACGCGGACCTTGATCCCCTTGCAGCCGAAACGCTTGGCCGAGTCCACGCTCTTGCGCATTGCCCGGCGGAAGCTCACGCGCTTTTCGAGCTGGAGCGCGATATTTTCCGCCACCAGTTGCGCATCCAGTTCCGGCTTGTTCACCTCGATGATGTCGATAAAGACATCGCGGTTGGTGCGCTTGCCCAGCTCGGTCTTCAGCTTCTCGATCTCCGCACCCTTGCGCCCGATCACGATGCCCGGCCGCGCGGTGCGGATGAGGAAGCGCAGCTTGTTGCCGGGGCGCTCGATCTCGACCGAGCTGACGCCCGCGGCCTTGAGCTTCTCGCGCAGTTCGGCCTTGAGCTTCACGTCCTCGACCAGGAGCTTCGAGTAGTCACGCTCGGAAAACCAGCGCGAACGCCAGGGCTTGTTCACTCCCAGGCGGAATCCGTAAGGATGGACCTTCTGTCCCATACTTTCTCCCTTAAACCCTTTCAGCCTTCTTGCCGGCCTTCTTCTTGGCGTCCTTCGCCGGCTCCTCCGCCGTGGTCACCAAATCCGCAGCCGCGTCGCGCTCGGCCACCGAAACCACGATGTGCGTCAGCCGCCGCTGATAGCGGTAAGCGCGGCCCATCGGGGCCGGGCGGATGCGCTTCATCCGCGGTCCATCGTTGGCCAGAGCCTGCTTTACGTAGAGGTTGTCCACGTCCAGATCCGCGCCCTCTTCGCCGGCCACATACTTGGCGTTATCCAACGCCGCGGTGAGCAGCTTGTGAATCACCGGGGCGATACGCTTCTTTGTGAAGGCCGCCGTCTCCAGCGCCTCCTGCACTCCCCGGCCCTTGATCAGGTCGAGCACCAGCCGCGCCTTCTGCGGCGACACGCGCTGAAACCTGGCCTCGGCCCGATATTCTTTTGTCTCGACTGCCATTGTCCGCTTACCTCAATCCGTCCCGATTGATCGACCCGAACGGAAGCTGATCTTCATTACCGCGGCTTCGCCGCCGTCTCGGCTGCTTTCGAACCGCCCGTATGTCCCTTGAAGGTGCGCGTGGGCGCGAACTCGCCCAGCTTGTGGCCCACCATGTTCTCGGTCACATACACCGGAACGAACTTCTTGCCGTTGTGGACGGCGATCGTGTGGCCCACAAACTCGGGAAAGATCGTCGAGCGCCGCGACCACGTCTTTACGACCTTCTTGTCGTTGGCCCGGTTGAGCGCCTCGATCTTCACGCTCAGATGCGCATCCGTAAACGGGCCCTTCTTCGTCGAACGTCCCATAACTGCTTAGCTCCTAGCCTTCAGCTTTCAGCCTTCAGCTTCCGTCTTTCTGAGCCGACCGCCTACCATCGCCTCAATATCTCTCAATCCGCTTTAGCTAAGAGCCGATAGCTGATAGCTGAAAGCTGCCTTCCTACTTCGCCCGTCGGTTCACGATAAACGCATCGGTCCGCTTGTTGTTGCGTGTCTTGTATCCGCGTGTTGGCTGACCCCAGGGGGTCACCGGATGCCGGCCGCCCGAGGTCTTGCCCTCGCCGCCGCCATGAGGATGGTCCACCGGGTTCATGGTGACGCCACGGTTGGTGGGACGGATGCCCTTCCAGCGGTTGCGCCCCGCCTTGCCGATCGACACATTCTCGTGATCGGTGTTGCCCACCTGGCCAATGGTTGCCATGCACTCAGCCAGCACCTTACGAGTTTCGCCGGAAGGCAGCTTCAACAGCGCGTACTCGCCTTCCTTGGCGACAAGCTGGGCCTGGGTTCCGGCCGAACGGGCCATCTGCGCGCCCTTGCCCGGCCGCAGTTCGATGGCGTGCACCGTGGTACCGGCGGGAATGTTCTTGAGTGGCAATGCATTGCCGACCAGAATGTCGGCCTCGGGGCCCGACGTCACCGTGGCGCCCACCTTGAGCCCCACCGGCTGCAGGATGTAGCGCTTCTCTCCGTCGGCGTAGTGAACCAGGGCAATCCGCGCCGAGCGGTTGGGGTCGTACTCGATCGTTGCCACCTTGCCCGGTACGCCGAACTTCTCGCGCTTGAAGTCGATCAGGCGCAGCTTCTGCTTATGCCCGCCACCGCGGTGGCGAATGGTCAGATCGCCCGAGTTGCGCCGGCCGCCGGTGCGTTGACGCACCGCCAGTAACGGCTTGTGCGGCCTGTCCGTCGTCAGTTCGTCGTTGACCAGCGAGGTCTGAAACCTGAGCGTCGGAGTCGCCGGTCTATATGTCTTGATCGCCATCGTCGTTTCCTTAACGAGCTCTCGGCTTTCAGCTCGTCTTCTTCAAACTCAACTCTTGCTTTCAAACCAGCCATTCGCGCCTGGACGAACAAGCTGATGGCTGAAAGCTGACCGCTAAAAGCAGCCTTACAAATTACTCACATACTCCGGCAGCTTTTCGCCGGCCTTCAGCCGGACGTAGGCCTTCTTCCAGTCGGGCCGGAAGCCAGCGTACTTGCCCCGCCGGCGCTCCTTGCCGGCGAAGTTGGCCGTGCGCACCGCCGCCACCTTCACTTTGAAGAGCGCCTCAACAGCTTCCTTCACCTCGGTCTTTGTGGCCGTCGGCGCAACCTCGAAGACCAGCGTCGCCTCGGTCTCCTTCACGCCCAGTCCCTTCTCGGTGATCATGGGCTTGCGGATTACGGTATACAGTGTCGGCATTATGCGGCCTCCGTCTGTGCGGCGAGCTTGCGCTTCGATGCCGTCTTCTCCAGCGACTCGCTCAGTTGCTCGATGGCCGCCTTCGAGAAGATCGCCCGCTCGTAGCGCAGCAGGTCGTAGGGATGCACCTCGTTATTCAGCACCAGCTCCACGCCCGGGAGGTTGCGCGCGCCCAGCACCAGCGCCTGGGTCAGCGTCTTGCCGTTTTCGACCAGCAGGGCCGTGCGCGTGACACCCAGCTTGTTGAGGGCGTTGTAATAAAGCTTGGTTTTGCCCTCCTTAATCTCCAGCGAGTCGACCACGGTCAGCTTGCCGTCCGCAAGCTTCGCCGCCAGAGCCGAGCGCAGCGCGCCCAGCAGCTTCTTGCGCGGAAAAGGATACTCGTAGCTGCGTGGCTGCGGCCCGTGCACCGTGCCGCCGTGCCGCCAGAGCGGCGACCGCACCGAACCAATGCGCGCTCGTCCCGTGCCCTTCTGCTTCCACAGCTTCTTGCCGGAGCCCGCGACCAGCTTGCGGTTCTTGGTGGCGTGCGTACCCTGGCGCAGTGAGGCGCGGTAGTGCTTCACCGCCTCCCAGAGCAGCGCCTCATTCACCTGCTCCGGCGCAAACACCGCGTCGGAGAGATCGACAGTCCCCACCTTTTCCCCGTTCAGATTCAATACATCCACGTTTGCCATCGTCTTCTTCCTGCCAGCTTTCAGCCGTCAGCTACCAGCCTTCAGCCAATCCGTCGGTAAAACCATCGTCCCGGCTCTCGCAAAACAAGCTGACGGCTGAGAGCTGGAAGCTAAATGCTACTTGCGCTTCGCCTGCGCCTTCTTCGAAGCCTTCAGCGGATCGACCGTGCCCGATCCGGCAAATCCGCGGCGCTCGCGCGGCGGAGCCTTGGCCTTTGAGATCATCACGTACCCGTCGCGCGGCCCCGGCACCGCTCCCTCCACCATCAGCAGGTTCTCGTCGAGGTCGATGCCGCGGATGCGCAGATTCCGAACCGTCACCTGGTCCACGCCGAAGTGTCCCGGCATGCGCTGCCCCGGAAAGACCCGCGAAGGAAAGCTCGATGCGCCGATAGAGCCCTGCACCTGGAACATGTGCCCGTGCGATTTGGGGCCTCCGCCGAACTTGTGCCGCCGCACCACGCCCGCGAACCCGCGGCCTTTCGAGGTGCCGATCACGTCGACAAACTTCGCATCGGTAAAGATGTCCACGAGCACGCGGTCGCCAGCCTTGACGCCATCGGCTCCATCCGCCGCAGCTTCGATGTCCACTTCCTTGAGCAGCCGCACCGGCGGAGCTTCGGTCTTGGCCAGATGCCCGGCTTCGGCTTTGGGGATCCGCGAGGCCTTCACAAACTCGACGAGCCCGATCTGCGCGGCGTCATAACCGTCTTTGGCCGCAGTCTTCAGCTGCGTAATCACGCAGGGGCCGGCCTGCAGCACCGTAATCGGGTGCACCTCGCCCTTCTCGTCGAAGACCTGCGTCATGCCGACCTTTTTACCCAGAATTCCCGTTACCGCCATCTCTTTTTCACCTCATCATGCGATCTTCAACGTATCGCACTGCCGGGCCCTTCGCGGGCTGCGAACTTACTTCTCGAATGCCTTGATCTCAACATCGACGCCCGCCGGAAGATCGAGCTTCATCAGCGCGTCGACTGTCTGTTGCGTGGGCTCGAGGATGTCGATCAGCCGCTTGTGGGTGCGGATCTCGAACTCCTCGCGCGATTTCTTGTCCACGTGCGGCGAACGCAGCACGCAGAACTTGTTCTTGATCGTCGGCAAGGGAATCGGTCCCGCTACCGTTGCTCCGGTGCGCTTGGCCGTATCCACAATCTCGCCGGTGGAGGTATCGAGCACGCGATAGTCGTATGCCTTCAACCGGATGCGAATTCTTTGTCCTACCATGACGTCCTTCCAGTGATCAGTGTTCAGTGAACAGTGATCAGTTTTTGCTTTGCCGGGTCCAGCTTCATCGCTTTTCCCTCAGCGTTTTTAACTGATCACTGTCCACTGTCCACTCGCCTTACTTCACAATCTCCGAAATCGTGCCCGCGCCCACGGTGCGTCCGCCCTCGCGGATCGCGAACCGCAGGCCCTTCTCCAACGCCACCGGCGTGATCAGCTCCACCTTCAGCGACACGTTGTCGCCCGGCATCACCATCTCCACGCCCTCCGGCAGCTCCGCCACTCCCGTCACGTCCGTCGTCCGGAAGTAGAACTGCGGCCGGTACCCCTTGAAGAACGGCGTGTGGCGGCCGCCCTCTTCCTTCGACAGTACGTACACCTCACCCTTGAACTCCGTGTGCGGCGTGATC
>DATJMU010000162.1:0-21818 GCA_035508555.1 Occallatibacter sp.
CGGCCTTCATAGTGTACTTGAGCGGTGAGTCCCGACCATCCCCAGCCCCTGCGTGGCCAGAGCCTGCACGCGCCGAGTGTACTTGAGCGGTGAGTCCCGACCATCCCCAGCCACTTAGTCGGCCTGCCCACATACACAGCGAGTGTACTTGAGCGGTGAGTCCCGACCATCCCCAGCAGCTCCTTGCGAATCTGCTGAACCCGCCTAGTGTACTTGAGCGGTGAGTCCCGACCATCCCCAGCCCCTTTGAACATGGTAAAATGGTATATCCAGTGTACTTGAGCGGTGAGTCCCGACCATCCCCAGCGTTGCAATCGTTACCACGCTGCTCCACATCAGTGTACTTGAGCGGTGAGTCCCGACCATCCCCAGCTACAAATTCACTGCCGGCGCGAATTCGCTCAGTGTACTTGAGCGGTGAGTCCCGACCATCCCCAGCTCTCTCAATCAAGTGGCCCGTACGGTGACTAGTGTACTTGAGCGGTGAGTCCCGACCATCCCCAGCTCAACGGGCACGATCTCTGGATCGACATACAGTGTACTTGAGCGGTGAGTCCCGACCATCCCCAGCTTTCTTGACGCCGTAGACGCACATCTGGCAGTGTACTTGAGCGGTGAGTCCCGACCATCCCCAGCTCCACATGCAGCCACGGCCCGTAGCCGATGAGTGTACTTGAGCGGTGAGTCCCGACCATCCCCAGCAGTACTGATGACGAGCCGGAGAAGAAGCCGAGTGTACTTGAGCGGTGAGTCCCGACCATCCCCAGCGCATGTACGCAACGTTAGTCTAGATGCCGTAGTGTACTTGAGCGGTGAGTCCCGACCATCCCCAGCGATTGGCGCGGTGTGAAAGAGCCCAAAGTAGTGTACTTGAGCGGTGAGTCCCGACCATCCCCAGCGTCACTTTGATCTTGCCGCGGGCCACAGCCAGTGTACTTGAGCGATGAGTCCCGACCATCCCCAGCCGAAAGCTCTCCGACCAGGGCGGCCTTCATAGTGTACTTGAGCGGTGAGTCCCGACCATCCCCAGCTCGGGCAACGGCCAACACCAACAAGGGCAGAGTGTACTTGAGCGGTGAGTCCCGACCATCCCCAGCTGCCGGGCTTCTGCCTGGAGGACAAAGCGCAGTGTACTTGAGCGGTGAGTCCCGACCATCCCCAGCAACAGGCGATCGTTCCTGCGGCGCCCTTCCAGTGTACTTGAGCGGTGAGTCCCGACCATCCCCAGCTCGCTATTGCTATGGCACAAATCACGAGTAAGTGTACTTGAGCGGTGAGTCCCGACCATCCCCAGCGATCTATGCGGAGCCGACGATGTGCCCGGAGTGTACTTGAGCGGTGAGTCCCGGCCATCCCCAGCTGAATCGGACGTGATACCGACAATCAAAAGAGTGTACTTGAGCGGTGAGTCCCGACCATCCCCAGCCCCAGGAATCCGGTCGCATACGGCGATGCAGTGTACTTGAGCGGTGAGTCCCGACCATCCCCAGCAGCATTACCGAACTCAGGGAAAAACGCATGAGTGTACTTGAGCGGTGAGTCCCGGCCATCCCCAGCAAGAATCGATGCCACTCCGTTGTTCTCAAAAGTGTACTTGAGCGGTGAGTCCCGACCATCCCCAGCGCAAAACTCAGTGTCTCCTCGTACGGGCCAAGTGTACTTGAGCGGTGAGTCCCGACCATCCCCAGCAGTCCTTCAGCCGCGTCCGCAGGAACTCCAAGTGTACTTGAGCGGTGAGTCCCGACCATCCCCAGCGCATGCTGCGGAACAGCCGAAGACCAGAGAGTGTACTTGAGCGGTGATTCCCGGCCATCCCCAGCACAGCCACCACCGTCTGGCCTGCCTGCGCGAGTGTACTTGAGCGGTGATTCCCGGCCATCCCCAGCTCGTGAGGCGGCCACTCCATCTCGGAGTACAGTGTACTTGAGCGGTGATTCCCGGCCATCCCCAGCTGGTGATATGCCGACCGCTGCGTCGTCTTGGGGTGTGGCGGGGCCACGGTTCCGCAACTCGCTATTTTTTCTTCACCTTATCCCAGCGATTGCTCGCCCGCTTCTCCGCTTCTTCCCGACTCCTCCCCAGACCTTCAACTCTGCTTCTCTCATCGCCGATCATGGTTCTGTAGTGGTGAGAACCCATGAAGCGTTCCACAAGATTTGTGTCACGAACCGTCTTTGAAGTCGTTTTGCTCATTCGCGCACCTCGCCCTCGGAACTGATTATCCATCAGACAGCGATCCCCGCCGAGAAACATTTGTTGATCATTTGAGACTGTGCAACGAACGGCTGTACGGCGAAAATCCGTCAACGATCACGAAATATGTCAGCGAGCGCGTTCGTGACATCTCGCCCGAAATATCCGATGGCATCGCCAATGAGCTCGCGCTTTCCATGCGCGACATACCAGAGCGATTGTGCCAAACAGGCCAGAGAATAGCCGGCGATTTTAAATCCTGCGAGCATCCCTCTTGCCATCAATTTGAATGGGTCCATCGGCGCGTTCCTTTCTCGCCCGCAATCCTACCGGCGTGCCGCACTCGTCGCGAATCTCCCCTTGTTGCTGGGACGTGGCAAACTACTTTTGTGGGTGTAATGTAGCGGCAATGGCATCGTGCGCTCTCGTAAGGTCGTTGGCATTACCGAAAAAGTCCCAGTTCCCGCCCCGTCCCACGACTCTCAGGCCGCCGCCTTTGTATTCAACGCTGTGAACCGGAGAGATCATGCTATGCTCACAGCGTCCGAGAATCCTGTCCGGCACCGTGCAATCGTACTCGACGTTGCCCTGATAAACTGTCAAAAAGCCTTGGCAATAGGTTATTTGGTCTGGAACCAAAAAGCCCGCTCCTGCGGGCCTATGCCGGTGCCAAACCTGTATCCTCAGCGGCGAGCTGACCCTTTGCGGAGAAGTCCCGACTGGGGGGAACACCGCATCTCCGTCAGATCTTCCAGGCACCAATCGACGGAAGGCCTGTTCAAAGTAGCTCCCTATCGCGGCTTGCTCAATCTTCCCCTCCGCAGGACACACCAAAATATTCGTCCAAGAGCAGTTGACTGTAAGGGGAAAGAAATCGAATCCATAATTGGTGCCGTTCACGAGCATTTCAAACGTGAGATACGACGGCCAACCGTGACGAACCGTGCCAATTACAGTTACCGCTGAAAGCGGTACTTCAAATACCTTCTCCTCACCCTTGTAACGAAAAAGAGTCGTGGACGTGAGACGTAGCGTTCCCCCGTCGCAGATCGGCTGACCGTTCTCCATGCAGGCAGTCAACGCAACGCCATCTTCGGAATTTAGCGCTCTGTCCCACGCGGAGTATGCCTCTTGCGTCTGCTGCAACGCCAAATAAACCTTGCCAAGCGAATTCCACGTCTGACCTGAATTCGGGCTTATCGTTGCGGCATATTCGAAATATGCCCTTGCCTGATTCCACTGTTTGTCATGAAACGCATGTTGGCCTTCGGCCATGCACCCGTCGAAGGACTCGCAGATGGTGCGTCCGGCGGGAATCAGCTTGCGCAATACCGCGAGCGTTTGATCTCCAGCACCTTCGCGCTGCAACTCAATGAGGAGCGCCAATGATGGTTGGAACGAAATTCCGCGTGATTGAACTTCGTTGGCAATTGTCGCATCGGGAGCGCCGATCTTCAAGAGGCTTTGAACCTGGTCGAGCGTGAGTGGAGGCGTGGCCTGTCCATGCAGCGCCGCCGGGAGGAGAGGTATACCAACGGCCAAGATTATGGCAATGATATGACGTTTCCACGTTGTTGGCATTTGAAGATGCCAACAACGCATCCCTTGATTGTTCAGCATCTTTGCCCCATTATCGTGAATCGCCGAGAACCTTCATGGTAGCTGCGATTTTTTCCTTAAGGAGTATGGCTCGGCTGTTTTGTGGATCAATTTGCAAGGCGGCATTACAGCTCTGGAGCGCGTCCTTGAAGTCATCGTGTTCGAATTGGCCCTCCGCCAGCGTGAGCCATTGCTGAACGGATACCTGAGATCCCGATGGGACTTTCGCAGGAGCGGAAATACCGAGAATCTTCATGGTATTCTCAATCCTTTCCTTCAGTTGAATCGCATTGGCATTTTGCGGATCGAGTTGCAGCACATAATCGCAGCGCTGAAGCGCACCCGCGAAGTCGTCGTGTTCAAACTGGCTTTCCGCCAAGGTGAGCCTTTGCGATACGATAAGTGCCTGAGACGCAGATGGCGATTGGGTTGTGGCTGGTGCTTGGGAATCGCCATTTCTGCCCACCGGAGTCAAGGCTTGTTCGGAAGGCCGGCTTGCCTCTTGGGTGCCTGTATCGGTGGTCGATGTAAGACTTGGCTGTTCTCCAAAGGTGCCGGTGGCCGGGGTGGAAGGCACATTATTCTGCCCTGCTTGCTGCGGGTGGGACAGGTGCAGATCGGCGCCCTCTTGGATCACTTCATTCGGGTGCGATCCGGCAGTCTCCCCATGAGCTTCAAAGCCAATGCGTACGAACCGGCTCCCATTCCACCTGAATCCTGAAGTAGCGTCCCAGTCGGGCTGCGCATGGGAGCCCCCGAGTTGGAAACTGACCAGCAGGAGTCCATTCTTGACACGAATATCCGAAGTGTTCCAGATGTATGTGATACCACTCGAATTATCCCCCCAGTCCTCCGGCGACAGCCTAGCCAACACCGTCAGTGCCGGCGATGAGGTATCGATGACGAAGACCTCGGTATATGCCTCGGTTGAGGCATATATACCGCACGCGGTGGGAACAACCGCCTCCCGGCGTCCATCTCTCGTGAGACTCGTAAAGATTATCTTCTTGTTTATGACTCCAAAGTAGGCGTGTTTGACAGGATCCGACTGGCCATTGTCCCAATCGCCGTTGTGTAACGACATCATCTTTCCGAATCCCACATCGGAAAACACCTGAAAGCAGGCGGACGGATAGCTGGCGTTCAAGAGCTTCGCAGTCAGCCTCTCATGCGCTAAGGCCGGAGGGACGACTAGTCCGCTAGACACATATTCGATCACCGTGTTTCCGGCAGAGTGTGTGCGTAGGAATGGAAGCCAAAGCACGCATAACAATGCAGTGGCCGTGAGAAGCGCCCGCCGCGAGATTACGACTCTCCGACGCTTACCAGAGATCGCGCCTGTGGTTAAAAACCCGACGCAGATACTGCTCGCGAGAAGCCACAAAAGTCCGATATCGAAACCGGCGTCCTTGAAATGCAGTGCGCTCAGAAGGGCCATGCCAGCCGATCCAAATACGACGGCAAAGGCAACACCTGCAATACCGCCTATAATTGTGAACGGAAGTGGCGTCTGTGCATTTCCCGGAGACTGGGCGATTTGTGGGGGAGTTGGAGATGGACGAGGAGTTCGCGAAGCTCGTGGCGGAGCCGCAGACGGCTGTGCTACGCTCGGCCGGCTTACGGGCATTACAACCGGATTTGTCCTTGGAGTGCCAGCGGGCGGCGCGATTGTTGAAGGGGGGGCAGTCGGGGCCGTCCTTGGAAACCGCACGAATGCGCTGTTCTGCTTAGTTTCCTTGTCCAGCGCCAGTGTCCACTCCGCTGGCGACGGACAACCCGCAAATGATGTCGATTGCAGCGCCTGGATCAGCAATTGGTGCACAAAGGGCAAGGCAGAACGTACGCGCGAAACGACTGCATTCAACCTTGGCCCGGATCGCTTGCACAATTCATCTTGATCGAAAATGCCCCCTTCGTCAGTCAAGGGAGTGCCAACCGCTGTGATCAACATCTCAGTGACCAAAAGCGCAAGACTGAATCGATCTGCGCCCTCTACCCAAGACGCCGCGGCGTCCCAGTCTGAACCAACGCGTGTGATAAAGGGCGCAATATAACCCAATGTCCCCGCTGTCGTGTTGAGCGGCATGGGCAGCGACTTATGGTAAACACTGTCCCAATCGATCAGGGAAGCACGCTGTGAGGGCAATTCTATGAAGACATTTCCACTGGACAGGTCGCGATGGGCGCAGTTCGCCTTTTCAAGGCTCTCGACAATCGTGCAAAGAGATTGAGCAATCTGCACTCTCTCTGTTCCAGCGAGTACGATTCGTCCGTCACTAAGGTCCCCGGCGATATCGCCCCATCCTTCTCCTAGCACTCTTGCCATCAGAACGGTAGAATCCAACCAGAGTGCAAGTTCCCTTGTGGCGTCAACACCGGCCCCGATGAGGGACTGCAGACTCGCACTTGAGAGCACATATCTGCTTGTCGCTGACTCAGTTCCACGAACCGCAGGCACTAGACTTTTAATCGCGGAAAGATATGATGCGCTGGGAAGTCTAGTAGGGTGAAACTTTTTAAGAATCCAGCTCTTGCCTCCAACAGGAGACGCCAATAGGTACGCGTCAGCCTGGCCGCGCGAAAACACGAGTGGAATCCCCGGAAAGCGCGAATTTGCTTTCGGGCGAAGGTCGACATCATTAGCCCGCAAGACCCATCCTTCATTCATCCAACGAATGACGATGGTATCTGGCATCGCGTCACTCTCTCCCTTTGGCCGGTTGAATCGGAAAGACGAAGACGAAGGAAATATCATCGTCTCCGGCACTGCCAATTAACCCCTGATGTAGCGCCTGCACTGCTGCATCCTTTTCACCGGCAGCCCCGCCACAACATAGGTGTCGGCGATAAGTATTTAGCCAAGTCCACATCTCGTAGCAGTTCGGGAATGCAGTATAGAAGCCGTCGCTCGCGACCAAGAACGATGCGTCCTCGCTAATCAAGGTGGAAGACTTGTTGGACCCAATGGCAAGATCAAGGAGCCTTGCATTGTCCAAGCAGTCAGGCAAACAAGGCGTGATTGAGCGATGCTCCAGTTGGCCGGCGGCCGCTAGCTCCAAATTGGACCAAACTAACTCGCCGTCTTGCCGAAAGGCGAAGATGCCGGTATCGCCACACCAGAGTACTCGCGCGACACGCGCACCATCTTGGGTTTCGGTTATGCGAATCGACCCTAGAGTTGATTGGAACGAAAGCTGCCTGCCTCGCATCGCCACGCTGCTGAGCACCTCGTGTAGGACAAGCGGTATAGCTTCATCGAAAACCAAGGCGTTGCGCATCGACTGTTCCCGCATCTCAAGCAGTTCGTCGCGTATGGTGCGTAAGGCAGGCAGTATCGCATCCTGTGGCCCAGCCATAATCTCTGGTACCCTCAGGCACAAGTGTTCAGCAGCTTTTGCCGAATAGGGCGAGGTCGTCAGGCCGTCGCATACGCAGGCGATTAGACGCTGCGAATCCCAAGCCGTGCGGTCCTGGTCTTTGTCTGCATCCTCTCCCCTAGCCGGACTTGACAGAAAAGCCGCCTCATAATTCGGCCGAACTGCCCAGCAGGTATCCTGCACGCGAACCTTGACTCCCCACAACCTGGATTGTGTGCTTCAACATGTCTTTCGTGCGAACGTCGAAAAAAAGCCGCGCCCCATCGCGGATTGACGGGAATATCCCATCCTCAATTAAGTTCGCGTGTATTGTCGGAGGGATAACAGAGCTCATTCGGAAAAGGCGCTGCCCGCATTCGGACGGCCCGGCGTCAGCCTCCGAGACGTAACCAGGAAAATCATTCGGCCCAGTATATCTGAGTTGCGTAGAAGTGCCGAGAAATGCATTTACGATCAGCGGCGCACCATCGGTTGTTGTCAAACGCGTAATTTCTTCGGCCACGTCTCCCGCATCTGTTGTGCTCTCGGCGTCTGTAAGGTGAAAGACCATGGGCGGAAAGCAGTGTTGAAACCGAGGAATGACGCGATGCAAAAACTCGCGGACCTCAACAAACGCGGCCTTGGCATCGGTTCCGCCGAGCCTTCCACCGAGGCCGAGAGAATAATTGGAATCCGCATATCGGGTAAACACCGACTGGATATCGAGCTGAGCAGGATCTTGCGCGTTCCAGGATGTTACTGGCTGACTACCATAGGGCACAAAGTACACGTAGTAACGGGGCTTGATCCGAATAGTGTCGCCCGCGCCCATTTCTTGACTTCTTGCCAAGAGTTCCGAAAGAAGAATCTTGGTGTAGCGCTCTACCCAAACGTACTTCGGATCACTTGTGCCAGGCAGCGGGCCCGCCATGCTCCCCGAATCGTCTAACACAAAAACAATCAGTCCTGGATTTGCCCTGTTGACAGCCTTTTGATAGTTCACTTCAAGCCTCCAATCAGTCGAAATGTGGGAACTCGACCCGCGCGGATGCTAGGTGCCGGACCATCTGTTCAGTCCGCTCCTTTGAAAGTGCTCTAGTTCTTCCAGCTATGCCCCGATTTACTCGCGATAATACTTCCATAAGAAGCCACTGGTAGAGATCCACCAACTCATCTGCGATTTCTGGGTTGCTTCTCGCTATTTCCTGCAAGGGTGCTGAGAGCGAGTCGAAGACCTCTTTTGCATGTAAGCCGCGCTCCGGTGTAGACCAAGGAATATCTTGGTCCCACCATTCGCCTTCTTTGGGCATGTAGAGCGATGAGATTATTGCTGAAACGACGACCTTTATTAACGTTAGTAGTATAAGGGTCGGTCCGTCTTTTTTCAACTGGCGCAGAGCTCATCATTACTGTCCGTCCGCGGAGTTATACAGTAAGACGCAATCAGCCAAGAGAGCTATCGTATGTGGTGTTCCGCGACCCATCTGCGCATCTTTGCAATAGCTTCCTCGGGAGTTCTCGCCTTTCCAATGTAGTGACCGTTCCAGTACACGCATTTGTCGTGCGTGTTCCATTTCACTTCAGATCCTGCGCCCGATGGTGATTTCACCCATCCCCATTCCATTCATGTGCTCCTCTTGCATGAGACTCCAGTCCCGGGAGTACACAGTGACCCTTCGGGACGGGGAAGAACTCGAACAGCGCCCGAAATCCGCTCCCGTCTTTGCATGCTGCCGAACCCCGTATTGATATACAGATACCCCTGTTGGAAGGTGCGTGCAAGGGCAAAGCGAGCGTTCGCGTGTGGTTCTGGGAACCAGCCACAACCCTTGACAGGGAAGGTGCAATCAGGAGGTGACACGGGATTCCCACGTGGCGACTCCGTCGAGAAGGTGCTTCGACATTGCCAAATTGACTCAAGAGGCCTGCACAGCTACAAAATCGTCTACAGTTGGCCTTTTCCCGGCCTCGCCGCGATTCGCAAGTTGCTGAAAATAAATGGTCGGGGAGAGAGGATTTGAACCTCCGACCCCCTGGTCCCGAACCAGGTGCTCTACCAGGCTGAGCCACTCCCCGATCGTTGTGGAAGGAAACCGGCGCTCCGAGCGCCCTGGAGTCGCTCTCGACAACCGCGCCAGCTATCCTCTTGAGTGTACCAAATCCGGAGACTGGCTCCATGACCCCGCGCGACGAACTCGATTTCCCCTCCATCCGCCTGCTCGATGGCGCAATGGCTACAGAGCTGGAGCGTCGCGGCTGCGATATCGCCGGGCCCCTCTGGTCCGCGCATGTGCTCGACAGTTCACCGGACACAATCGCCGCCGTTCACCTCGATTACCTGCGGGCCGGGGCCGATTGTATCTCGACTGCGAGCTATCAGGTTTCGGCCGAGGGATATCGCGAACTCGGTCGTGATCCACGTGAGGCACAGCGCGCGTTGCGGCATTCCGTCGAGGTTGCGGAACAGGCACGCGGCATCTACGCGATGGAAAGCGCGCGCCGCGTTTGGATCGCGGCATCGCTCGGGCCGTACGGCGCTGTGCTGCACAATGGGGCCGAATATCATGGCCGCTACGCGATCGGCGTCGATGAACTGGTAGCCTTTCACGCCGAACGGCTGGTAACACTGGCAGAAACGCGCGCCGACCTCATCGCGTTCGAGACGATTCCCTCGCTCGATGAGGCTCACGCAATCCTGCGCGCGCTCGAACAGACGCCGTCGCTGGCGGCATGGATATCGTTCACCTGCCGCGATGCGGTCCACGTCGCCCACGGCGAATCCCTGCGCGCATGCGTCGCCGCGACGGCGGCATCGCCGCAGGTCGTGGCCATCGGCATTAACTGCACCGCGCCTCACCTGGTGACCGCGCTCATTGGCGAAGCGCTGCGTGGCTCAGGAGGGAATAAGGCGGTCGTCGTGTATCCGAACTCCGGCGAGGTTTGGGATGCAGCTACGCGTACCTGGCAGGGCAAGACGGACCCGGCTGGCTTTGGCAATCTGGCTTGTAGCTGGTTCACAGCCGGAGCGCAGGCTGTGGGCGGATGCTGCCGCACCGGACCCGCGCACGTTGCGGCCCTCCATGATGCAGCCGTGCTCGCAGCGCGTCGAACCTCCGTTCTGACCAGCGCGTCGTAGTATTCTGAAGGAACGCGCCCGTAGCTCAGCTGGATAGAGCGGATGCCTCCGGAGCATCAGGTCGGGAGTTCGAATCTCTCCGGGCGCGCCATACATTCCGCCTTATCCGGATTGAATCGCATCTCGCCTCCCAATTCGGTTTCCTGCGCACGACGAGCCAAAATCCAGCCGTTGGTCCGGAGCTGGACGCCGCTCGCCGACATGGATTGCCCTCCCGTCCCAATCCGATTGACGATCCCAACCTTCGACGGCGCCGCTGATCTATAATCTGCGCCATCTTCCAGTTTTCCGTCATCTCAGTCGGCAGGCTCATGACTATGCCTCAGCCTGCGGGAACGTCGGAGCGGCCGAGGGCTCCATCCATCGCGGAGCCGGGACCGGTTTGTGCGTCTGATCCGTGCCAGGAACCGATCAAGTTAGCTGCGCGCGCGATGCCTCTCCGGTCCGCGCGTGACACCTTGCAGCAGCCTTCGCCGGGCGTCTCCGTCCCGGCCGTCAAAATTGCCCGGCTGTGGCTCTGCCAGGGGCTCGCACCAACGCCATGACGCCCGAGCTCTGGCAGCGCCTCAAGCCCCTGTTCCACGCCGCCATGGAAAAGGAGGAAGACGCGCGTGCTGCCTTCGTAGAGGAAATTTGCGGAGCCGATTCCGGGTTGAAGCACCATCTTCTTCTGCTGCTTCAGGCTGAAAAGGAGAAGGAGACCGCGCCGCTGCATAGTCCCGTACCCCGCACTGGCGTGCCACCGGAACCTCGGCCGGCCCGGTTCCGGCCCGGGGAAGTTCTTCTCGACCGTTTTCGCATCGTTCGTCTTCTCGGAAAAGGCGGCATGGGCGAGGTTTTCGAGGCCGAAGATCTCCAGCTCGGCCGCATCGCGCTCAAAACCGTCCGCCCCGATATTTACTCTTCGAGTCAGGCCCTCGAGCGTTTCCGGCACGAAGTTCAGCTGGCACGCAAAGTCAGCGGGCCGCAGGTTTGCCGCATTCACGAGCTGTTTCTGCTGCCCGCCGCTGGTACCCGCCCGGCAACGGCATTCCTCACCATGGAGTATCTCGAGGGCCAAACTCTCAGCAGCAGGCTGACTCTGTCCGGTCCCTTCTCCCGCGCGGAAGCGCTGCCCCTCGCGCTCGATATCTGCGCCGGGCTGCAGCTCATCCACCAGCAAGGCATCGTGCATCGCGATCTCAAGTGCGCCAACATCATGCTCTGCGAGCGCGATGGCCACCTGCGCGCCGTGCTCATGGATTTTGGTCTCGCTTTCGATGTCCTCCGCGATTCTCGCGCCGCTCAGGACTCGACCGTCACGGGAACCTCCACCGCCTCCGCGCACGCGGTCATGGCCGGCACGCCCGCCTACATGGCGCCGGAGCAGTTTGAAGGCAAGCCCATCTCCGCAGCTACCGATATCTATGCTCTGGGCGTAGTGCTCTACGAACTGCTCACTGCCCGCCAGCCTTTTGCATCCGAAACGCCGGTGGGCGCTGCCCTTCGCAGAGCACTCCCCCCGCCACCGGCCTCGTCGGTACAGCACAAGCTGCCTCGCCACTGGGATCACGTCATTGAGCGCTGTCTTGAATTCGATCCTGAGAGGCGCTACCGCTCGGCCAGCGAGGTGGCTGCCGCCTTGCGCGCCAGTCCGCTGCGCCTGCAGAACCTGCGGCGCGACCGCCCCCGCCTGATGCTGGCGGCAGTTGCTCTGCTGCTGCTCCTGACCTTTTGGGGCCTGCTCGCCTGGTGGCGAACGCGCCAGTATTACCACCCCAGTGCCGAGGCCGAGCACTGGTATCAGACCGGTCTGGCCGCGCTGCGCGAAGCCAGCTACGTCAAGGCCACGCGCAGTTTCACGAACGCCACAACCCAGGATAATCGCTTCGTCATGGCGCACGCCCGCCTCGCCGAAGCCTGGTCCGATCTGGACTTCGACGGCGCCGCCCAACGCGAAATGCTGATCGCCAGCGCCGGCGAAAACCACCTTGCCCCGCTCGATCGCAGGTATCTGGACGCGATACGCGCCACTCTCACCGGCGACTTCACCGGCGCTCTCGGTATCTATCGCAGGATCGTCGACCGCCTTCCCGAATCCGGCAAGGCCGCCGGCTATGTCGATCTCGGCATGGCCTACGAGCGCGCCGGCGATCCGCAGCACGCGCTCCAATCCTATGCGAAGGCCTCCGCGCTGAATCCCGACAATCCCGCGTCCTGGCTCCGCACCGGCATGCTGCAGTCGCGCCTGAATCATGTGCCCCAGGCAAATTACGCGTTCAGCCGCGCCGAGTCGCTCTATGCCGCCGAGATGAATCCTGAGGGTCAGGCCGAACTCGATTATCAGCGCGGTTATCTGGCCAACGAGCGTGAAGCGGACGACGAGGCCAACGCCGACCTCAACCGCGCCCTCAGCAAAGCCCAGCAACTGCCCAGCGTGCAACTGGAGATCCGCGCTCTCACCCAGCTCAGCAGCGTCGCCTGCGCCTCGGGCCACTTCGACCTGGCTGTGAATCGGGCGCGGCGCGCCATCCAACTCGCCCGCGAAAATCAACTCAACGGCTGGGGCGCCGAAGGTTTCGTCCTTCTGGCTAACGCAGAGATTAGCCAACACAACCTCAACCAGGCCGACGCCGATTTGCAGGAGGCATTTCAGATCCTCCACCAGGATCAGCAGGACCGCATCGAAGCCATGGCCAATTTCACTCTGGCCAATCTGCGCAATCAACAGAACCGGCCCGCCGAAATCATCGGCCCGGCCACGGCCGCGCTCCGTTATTACAAGGCCAACGGGTTTTTTTTCTTAGCGGCGCAGTCATCCCTTTTCATCGGACGCGCCCAGAGAAGCCTCGGCCAACTCCAGCAGGCCATTCAGACCGGCAACGAACTCGCGGAGCTGTCGAATCATGCCGGGGCGCTCGGCTTCCGTACCCAGGCACAGGAATTGCTCGGCACCACCTATCTGCTGATGGAGAACTACCCGCAAGCCCTCGACCACCTTCAGAGCGCCTTCTCCCTCGCCGGCGACGGACCGGCTAAGCCTTACGAGGCTTATCACGAGGCGGAAGTTTTTACCCGCATCGGCGATTTTCCTGACGCCGAGCGCATGCTCGCTCTCACCCTGCCAACCAACCAGTCGGCAGGCGAATTGCGCGTCGAGGTCCTCCTCGGTCAGCGAAAGCTTCCCCAGGCAGAGGCCCTGGCGACGAAACTGATCCGGCAAACACCCAGCCTCGATCCCGATGTGAAGTACGATCTAGAAACCGATCGCGCCCTCGCGCAGGCAATGACCGGCGATAAGAAATCGGCGCTGGCTTATTTGGGGAGCACCCCGGCATCCAATGACCTGCCTCTGGATTCCAGTCACATCGCGTCTCGGGAACTCGATTCGGCGGCGATTGCTCTGGCCGCCGGCGACCCACAGGCTGCCTTTGATTCCGCCCTTAAGGCGGAATCGTATTACTCCTCGCAGTCCATGCCCGACTCCGATCTGCGCAGCGCGCTTGTCGCCGCCCGCGCCGCGCGGATCCTCCACAACGAGGCCGCCGCGAAAGAATTCACTCAGAAATCCGTTGACATTCTCGGCCGCTTGCGCCAAACTTGGTCACCGCACTTGTTCCGCTCTTATACTTTCCGGCCTGATATTGAATACTTAGTTAAAGGGATTCCCCCCATCCCCAACTAGGGGGAACTATGCCTCGTGCAAGGCTGGCAGTAACCGCAGGTATAAGTGCCGTCATTGGAGCTGGAATCTTTTTCATAGTCGGCTTTATTTTGCATATTTTCAATTTCGCACTCCCAGCGGCTCCCTCCAACCCAAATGACTCCCCCGTCACAGTTCGCGGCGGATCCGTTATTACCCTGGGAGGTTCATGGGATTGCTCTCAGAGTTCCACGTACTGCGTGGGCACCCTGACTGAATCTGCCGAGTTGCTCTCTCTCGATGGCGTCGATCCAAGGGGTAGCGCGAACAACTACAATACTCCGCAGCATGTCCCTCTGCCGGAGAGCGGGAATTGGAAAATCGCCTTCACTTATCGTCTGGCTGACGGAATCCAGGACGATCCCAACAAAGTGCTGACCTTGTGTACGAGCGATTCGAACTGCAGCGGGCTGCCGAGCGGCTCAGCTACGAATAAGCTTTATTTGGTCAGCGATGGGAATGGCACTCTGACCCCGATCACCCGCGACCGCGCGGGCGTGCGCTACGACCTGAAGGAAGCGTGTACCGCCGAAGTGCCGATGCCGGGCCCCGTCCCGGGCCCGATACCGAGCCCCACCCCCAGTCCCACACCCAATCCGACGCCGGGTCCCGCGCCCGGCCCTGTGTTCGAATCGAAGTGCAATCACATCCACACCGTTACGGTCTTTACTCAGAAGGATCCGAGCGGCAAGGCGTATCACTGTGTCGATGGAGCGTGCACTATCTCCATCGGAAAGTAAAAGGAGGGTCGTGGAGTCAGCAAGGCGGTTTCGGGGAACGTTGCGCCCCGAATGCCCGTTGCGGCGAATACTTCGCGCCGATTTCTTCAATTCTGTTGCACGGGAAAACGCTGCATTCGGCCCGAACCTATAACGCATGCTCCTCTATCGAAACAGCAGGCCGGAGGTGCTGAGCAAACTGCTCAGCCCGTTCCACGCGATCTGCACGCCGATGCAGAGCAGCACAAAGGCAATCACACGCAGCACGCCGTGCGCTGTCGACGCGGGAATCTTAGCCGCAATCTGCGGCGCGAACGCATACGCGATCCACACCGAACCGCACAGAAGCGCCATGCCGGCCAGCAGGCCAAGATGGGCCAGACCGATGTCGACGATGCCGCCCTTGGACGCATGCGCGCTCAGCGTGAGCGTCACCACCAGCGTGCCGGGGCCGGCGGTCACCGGAAACGTGAAGGGATAAAAGATCTTTCCCTGCAGCGTCGCCGTATTGGCCGCCACCGGTGAGGAATCGCTGGCGCCGGCTGCCTCTTTCTGGTTCAGCAGTCCCCACCCCATCGCCGCCACCACCAGTCCGCCGGCAAGCTGAACCACCGGCAGGGAAATGCCGAACAGTTTCAGCACCGCCGCGCCCGCCACATCCATGGCGAACAGGAACAGAAATGTGCTGATCGCAATCTTTCTTGCCAGCGTCCGGTAGACCGCCGGCTGCGTGACTCCGACCATCCCCAGAAAAACCAGCGCCGAGCCGATGGGATTGATGAGCGGAAAGAGCGCGCTGAATGAGAGCGCGAAAAACTGGGCGAACTCCCTCATACGGTCTCATTGTACGGACCGAAGTTGTGCGGATCGAATAGGGCAGCTTCGTGCGCCCGCTGAACCTCCGTCTCTGCAGACCCCGGGCTGGCGCACTCAGGCTTCCCGCCCTCCGTCACACCCACAACAATGGCTGCCGCACCGGATAGTTCCGGATGATCTCAGCATCCGTTGGATCGGGATCGAGCGTCTTCCATAAGTCCACGTACTCCCGCCGTCCGCACGCGAGGCCCGCAAACAGCAGCCCCGGCGAGCGCACCGGCAGTGCGTCGAAGTGCTCCACGTCTTTTCGGTACGGCCATGCGCTCTTGTCTTTCAGATAGGGATACAGAAACGCCGCTGCCCTGCAGATTCCCCGGCCGTCCGGCAGTCGAAACGTCAGCAAATTCTCCCCCACGCCTTCAAGCGACACGCACAGCATCGTCATTGCGTCGAAATTGAAGATCGAATAGCTGTAAGGCTTGGTTCTCGCCAGCTCCCGCGGAAACGAACCGTTCTCCGCCATCTGATCCGGCAACAGCACCTCGACGTACTGCTCCCGCACTCCCTCCCGCGTCGCCTTGTCGCCGGCCAGCCGCGCGAATTCCGCAGCCTGCAGCGCCCAGCACGTCGCGTGATTGTTCGCGGCATCCCGCTCTTTCCTGCCGTTCTCGCTCGTCTTCAGCCAGTCCAGATAGCTGCGAAACCAACCCTGCAGCGCGTCGTTGTCTCCCTCCGTCATCAGCTTCGGCGCCACCAGACTGGCCGCCCGTGCCACCTCCACCAGGTGCACCGTGTCGATGATTCCCCACGATCGTCCCGTCGAAACCCCGTGCACGCCCTGCGCGTATTGCAGCTTCGGATTCATGCGCGTCGCCGGCGCAATGAACCACGCCCGCAGATGCGCACACGCCTGCTCGCCGTAGCGCCGGTCGCCAGTCAGGCGCCATGCCGCGGTGAGCGCCGGCATCCGAATCGACAACGCGATCATCGCCTTGCGGTGCTCGTTGAAGTTCGCCGGATTGCTTTGTCCGTCGCGGTTGATGTAGGGCCCGTTCGGGTCCTTCGGGTTGGGCCAGAAATAATCCGCCTGCGAAAAGAAGTCGTGTAGCCCACCCGGACTCAGCTTCGTGGGGAACGCGGTAATCGTCTGCGGCGCCAGTCTCACATAGGCCGCAGCGGCCTTCAGAATGTGGTCCCGATCCGTCCGCGCCACCAGCCGGTACGCGTCCTCGCGGCTCTCCGCCTTTCCCCACGCCGGGATGCATCCCGCCGCAGCCACCGCCCCCAATCCCCGGCAAAACTCTCTCCGGCTCACAACCGGCAACCAGCTCATGCCGCAATTCTATGGCCTCCACCGGCGCATCAGGCGGCGCAGAAATCTCTGCGGCCAGCTATGCCTCGGTTCGACCATCGCCACGGGCCGATTCTCTCTGCCTGTCTCCTCCGCAGTTTCGATGACCTCGGCCGCTTCAGCGCCAGCGTCCTGCTCTTCGTCGGCCTTCCGCTGCGCCGCTTCCGCCTCCAGCTCCGCAATTAAAATCCGAATCTGCTCCACCTTCCGCGGCGTCACGCTGTGGAATCGGCAGCCCACGCCGCCTTCCCGCCTCGCCAGCAGGTTGGCCGCCACGCGCAGCGGCTGGCCCTCGGCATTCATCCACACCTCCACCGCCGTGCCCCGCTCCAGACTGCACTTCACTTCAATAAAGCAGCCTCCCGCGCTGAGGTTGCCGATCCGCCCGCTGTAGCGCAACCCCCGTCCCGGAACAACAATCTCCGCGTCGCCTGCGCACCCGTAGCGCCGCGCCGTCCTCCGCTCCGTTCCGCTGGTTCCGTCGCTCATCTCCGTTTGGTTTTATCGGCCAGATACGACTACTCTTGAAATTCGCTCGCCCCGGCAGACTCCGGACGCGAACAGTTACAATCCCTCCTGGATGACCCGATCCCCAATTCTTCTCGTGCACGGCGGCGCATGGGATATTCCTGCCGATCAGCTCGAAGCCCACGAACAGGGCGTCTTTGACGCTTTGCAGGCCGGCTGGAGCATCCTCGAGCGCGGCGGTTCCACCGTCGACGCCATTGAGTCCGCGGTCGCGGCCATGGAAGACGATCCCGCCTTCGACGCCGGCCGCGGCAGCTTCCTCACCCGCGACGGCCGCGTCCAGCTCGATGCCCTCATCATGGACGGCGCCACCCTCCGTGCCGGTGGCGTCGCCTGCGTAGAACGCATCCGCAACCCCATCCACGCTGCGCGCCTCGTCCTCGACAAAAGCCATCACGTCTACTTCGTCGCTCAGGGAGCCGAACAATTCGCCGCGTCCCACGGCCTGCCTCTGGTCGACAACGCAGAACTCGTGCTCGACCGCGAGCGGGAGCGCCTCGCCGAAGCCCAGCGCCGCGAGCGCTCCGGCCTTCCCGACCCTACCTTCTCCGGCAGCCCCAGCCAGGAATGGCACGACACCGTCGGAGCCATTGCGCTCGACAGTCAGGGCCGCATCGCCGCGGCCACCTCCACCGGCGGCACACTGAACAAGGCTCCCGGCCGCGTCGGCGACTCGTCCCTCATCGGATGCGGCTGTTACGCCGATAGCGCCAGCGCCGCCGTCTCCCTCACCGGATGGGGCGAGCCCATTATGAAGCTGGTCCTCGGCAAGTGGGCTACGGACCGCGTCCTCGCCGGCGGCTCGCCTGAGCAGGTAGCCCCCGACGCCATCGCCTACCTCCATCGCCGCCTCGGCGGCCATGGCGGCATCATCCTTCTGGCGCCCGACGGACGCTACGGCCTCGCCCACAACACGCCGCGCATGGCCTGGGGCGTCCACACCTCCGACGGCCCCCGCGTCGGCACCAATCTTCGCGACCGCGGCGCCGACGGCTCTCTCCCCTGAGCCCCAATCCGGCGCCACTCTGTTTTCAGCGCCCTGTGGTAGTAGATTTAGGTTCTGGTTCCGCTCAGTTTCCCGCGGCAGCGCTGGTCACCCCCTGGCCCGCCCACGCTGTCCGCCCCGCTGTCTTTAAACTTCCGTGGTGGAGGGACTGACATGTTAAAGGGATTTCGCGATTTCATCCTGCGCGGCAACGTCGTTGACCTCGCTGTTGCCGTCATCATCGGCGCCGCGTTCACCTCCATCGTCAACTCGATGGTCAGGAACCTCATCAACCCCCTCATCGCCGCCATCGTGCGCAAGCCCGATTTCTCCAGCATCTTTTTCACCATCCACGGCGGCAAATTCATGTTGGGCGACTTCCTCAACGATGTCATTTCCTTTCTCCTCATCGCCGGCACCGTTTATTTCTTCTTTGTTCTGCCCATCAATTCCCTCCTCAAGAAATTCAAGCCCTCCCAGGCCGCGCCGCCCGCCACACGGCCCTGCCCGGAGTGCCTGGCCGATATCCCGCTCGCTGCGAAGCGCTGCATGCATTGCGCGCAGCCCGTCCAGCCGGCGGCATAATTGCGCTTTATCCGTTCCGCGCCTTCGCTTGCCATCCTCGGTGGTAAGCTGTCTCCTTACTCTGCTGCCCATCTGCGTTGTCGAGGAGCCCGTCGTTGACCCTTTCCCGCCCTGCGTTCCTGCTGGCTGCCCTCCTGATCTCTGCCGTGGTGTTCCTCGGTGCGCAATCCGCCCCTCCAGCCGCCGTCCTCGGCTACAG
Source organism: Occallatibacter sp. (assembly GCA_035508555.1). GTDB lineage: Bacteria > Acidobacteriota > Terriglobia > Terriglobales > Acidobacteriaceae > Telmatobacter. Next base: position 19,150 of record DATJMU010000162.1, read on the forward strand.
GGACTTCGCCGCTGAACAGGCGAAGACCGACCAGACCTTCCTCGCCGTCCCCGACGCCAAACTCGCCGGCGAAGAACTCAAAATCATCACCGCCGAGCCCCATGTCGCCGGCTCTCCGCAGGACTACAAGACCGCCCAGTACGTCGCCTCGAAATTCAAAGAGGCCGGTCTCGACACCCGGATCGTCGAATACAAAGCATGGCTCAACACGCCCACCGAGACCCGCGTCCAGGCCTGGGACTCCGATGGCAAGCTGCTCATGACCGGCCCTGTCCCCGAGCACGTCGACGCCAAAGAGCCCTTCCAGAACAACCCCGACGTCACCCCCATCTTCAACGGCTCTTCACCCTCCGCTGACATCACCGCCGAGGTGGTCTACGGCAACTACTGCCGTCCCGAGGACTACGACAAGCTCGCCGAGATGGGCATCGACGTCAAAGGCAAAATCGTCCTCTGCCGCTACGGCGGCAACTTCCGCGGCGTCAAGGTCTACATCGCTCAGCAGCGCCGGGCCGCCGGCGTCCTCATCTACTCCGACCCCGCCGACGACGGCTACTACCGCGGCGATCCTTACCCCAAAGGTCCCTGGCGCCCCGCTACCGGCGTCCAGCGCGGATCGGTCCAGTACCTCTTCAAATATCCCGGCGACGCGCTCACCCCCGGCATCGCCTCACGCCCGGACCTGCCTGCCTCAAAACTGCTGAAGCCTGAAGACGCGGCCAATCTGCCGAAGATCCCTTCTGAGCCGCTTTCCTACCACGACGCGGCGCCCATCCTCGAAGCTCTCGGAGGACCCGACGCCCCGCACGAATGGCAGGGCGCGCTGCCCTTCACCTATCACGTTGGTCCCGGCGTCAAAGTTCACCTGCTGCTCAAAATGAACTACCAGTACCAGACCATCTGGGACGTTATTGGCTCGATCCCCGGCGCCGAATTCCCCGATGAGTGGGTCGTCGCCGGCAATCACCGCGATGCCTGGGTCTACGGCGCCGCCGATCCCAACAGCGGCACCGCCGCCATGCTTGAAGCCGTCCACGGCATCGGCGTCCTGCTTCAGCAGGGCTGGAAGCCGAAGCGCCGCATCGTCTTCTGCAGCTGGGACGCCGAAGAAGAAGGTCTCATCGGCTCCACCGAATGGGCCGAGGACCATGCCGATCAGCTCGCCCACGCCGTCGCCTACTTCAACACCGACGTCGGCGTCTCCGGCCCTGACTTTGATGCTGCCGCTGTCCCCTCCCTCAAGGAATTCGTCCGCGATGTAACGAAGCAGGTTCCCAGCCCCAAAGGCGGCACCGTTTACGACGTCTGGAAACATACCCAGGCTGAGGAAACCATGCACCGCCGCGGGCCTGTCGAAGAGCACACAGCACGCGACGTCGCTGACCTCGGTCACGATGTCCGCATCGGCGATCTCGGCAGCGGCTCCGACTACACGCCCTTCATCCAGCACCTCGGCGTGCCTTCCACCGACATCGGCTCCAACGGCCCCTATGGCGTCTACCACTCCGTCTTCGACGACTACGCCTGGTTCACCATGAACGCCGACCCCACCTTCGTCTACGAACAGGAAATGGCGCGCATTTTCGGCCTCGAAGTCCTCAACATGGCCGACACCGACGTCCTCCCCTACGACTACGTCACCTACGGCAGGGAAATCACCGCCTATCTCGACGCCGCGCAGAAAAAAGCGCAGGCCGCCGGCATGACCTCCCTCGACTTCGCCCCCGCCGAGGCCGCCGCGCAGAAGTTCATCCAGGCAGCGCAGCAGGTGCAGCAGAAGCAGGACCACCTCGACGACGACTCTGCCGCCGCCCTTGCCGCTCTCAATACGCAGCTCCGCGAAGTAGAAGAGGACTTCCTCTCCGAGCAGGGATTGCCCGGCCGCCCGTGGTACAAACACACCATCTATGCGCCCGGCGAATATACCGGCTACGCCGCCGTCGTCATCCCCGGCGTCAACGAAGCCATCGATGCGAAAGATTTGCGACGGGCACAGTCACAAATGACCGCGCTCGCGGACGCCCTCACCCGCGCCGACGCCACCCTGGAAGGCATAGTGAAATAGCATCGACTGGGAACCTTGTTCACGGCGCTGCTGTCCTTGCCTGCCGGGCGCCCCACCCTCGCCCGCGCGCAGTTGCGGACAGAGTCGGTTTACGCCCATTCCCCCACGCCCTCATAATGTTCCACCACCGGCGCCCCCGCGAAGTGCGGCCCGATCATCGCCCGCCACTCCCCAAACGCCGCCGATCCGCGGAAGCCCACCGTGTGCGCCTCCAGCGTCTCCCACCGCACCAGCAGCAGATACCGCCCCGGCGTCTCCACGCAGCGCCGCAACTCGTGCGAAAGGTATCCAGCCGCCGACGCAATCACCGGCGCAGCCTTCACCATCGCCGCCTCAAACGCCCGCTCTTCTCCGGCCTTCACCTGCAACATCGCCGCTTCCAGAATCATCGCGCCCCCGACCGTTCTGTCTCTCACCGCATCGCTGCTATTGGCGGTTCACCGACCACGAACCCGGTCCCACAATCAGCAGAAACACCAGCCCCAGCACCATGCTGAAGTCCGTGCGCGCCTCATGCAGCATGGCCCACACGCCGCCGTGGTGCAGCATGGGTATCTTCGTCGTCCAGATCGCGGTGCCGATCACGATCAGCAGCGGAACCGAC
>DATJMU010000163.1:0-15689 GCA_035508555.1 Occallatibacter sp.
GCGGGTTGCTCTCCAGCAGAGCCCGACTCCGCTTCACCGGCCGAGGCCATGGTCCACCGGAATCTTGCACTCGGTAAAACCAAAAACAGTAAACTGCAGTTGGGATCATTTCCAACTGTCTCAACCTAGGGGGTCACCCCAACCCGGTATGCGTCGCTCCTCGCTCCTCGAACTGAGAAAAATTGGCTCCCGGCACCGCACACGGGAAAGTTAATAACAAGCTCTAGGAAGAAACAAGAGTCCTAGTTGAACGAAACAAAGAATCGTCATGGGGTTCTGCGGACTCCCACCCATCGGACAAAAAGCAAATACGTCCGATGGATGGGGCACAGTTTCATTCCTTGTGGGTCGGCAACACCGGCGGGGATCGAAGATGAGTTCATGCCGAGCGGCTGGAAACGGTTCCAGCAGGCGGAAGCACTGCATTTCATCACATTCAGTTGCTTGAACACTCATGAGCAGTTCTTCACGGTTGTTGACCGGGGCACCCGCCAGTCAGTCTCTGCCTCCCGCCGGCAGGTTGGTGAGGGAGTTCAGGCCCTGGTATCGGGCGCGGGGCCGGTGGATTCGCGGACGACTAGCTCGGGGGCCATGACGATCTCCGCCGGGAACTCTTTTTCGCGGTCGGCGATGCGCTCGAGGAGGACCTGGGCGCCGCGGCGGCCCATCTCCATGAGGGGCTGGCGGACGGTGGTGAGGGCGGGCGTGGAGTAGGCGGCGGAGAGGATGTCGTCGAAGCCGACGATGGAGACGTCGCCGGGAACCGAGAGGCCGGCATCCTTGAGGGCGCGGATGGCGCCGATGGCGGCGATGTCGTTGAAGCAGAAGAGAGCGGTGAGGCTGCGGGTTTTTTCGAGCAGGGCCTTCATGGGCTTGTAGCCGATCTCGGGGGCCATGGGATGCTGGCCGGCGCGGGTGGACCAGCCGGCGGCGTCGATGCGCACAACCAGAGCGGGGTCGATGCGGATGCCGAGTTGGCGGGCGACCTGCTGGATGGCTTCCCAGCGGAACTCGGAGTCGGGGATGGCGCGGGGGCCGCGCATGAAGGCGATGCGGCGATGCCCCAGGGCGTAAAGGTGTTCGAGGGCCTGGCGGACGGCGGCGTGGTGGTCGAGGACGATGTTGGTGACGCCGGGGGCGGCGAGGTGGGCGGAGATGGCGACGACGGGGATGGGGACCGCGACCTCTTCGGCGTGGGTGTTGAGGAGCAGGAAGCCATCGACGGCGCGCTCGACCAACATGCGGGGGTAGCGCTCGATGAGGTCGGTCTTCCAGTCGTGACAGGCGGTGAAGTAGAAGTAGTGGGCGGCGGTGAGCTCCTGGACGACGCCGCTCATGACGCGGGTGAAGTAGCCTTCGCTGAGGTCGGGGGCCAGGACGCCGACGCTCATGGAACGGCGGCGGCGCAGAGAGCGGGCGAAGTAGTTGGGCCGGTAGTTGAGGCGGCTGGCGGCTTCGGTGACGCGGTCGCGGGTGTCCTGGGGGATGGACTTGGCCGATGGGGAGTCGTTGAGGACGAGCGAGACGGTGGTCTGGGAGAGCTGGAGATAGTCGGCCAGCATGCGCAGGTTGACGTGGCCCGCGGGCGTTTCGCTCTTTCTCTTCGTCATGGTGGAAGTTGTAACACGTTTGCAGGACAGGGGAAAGCGTTGACGGTCTTAAGTACATCGATTTTGCGTAACTGAGCGGGTACGGTCGTCCGGGTGGGCCGCGGGCTGGCGACCGGGTGGAGATCGAGGGAAGCGAGGCTCGGGGCGGGTTTCGGAGGGTGAGATGGAGGGCTTGAATATCCGACTCTTTTGGTCGTAGATTGAACAAGGACTAATTTGGTCGGATATTGGGTAGCAGATTCGGGGCGCTTCGGCGGCTTGGAGTGATTCAAATCACATACACAATGGCGACCTTTTTAGTCCGATATGAATACCGACGGTCATGGTCGGTGTTCACCCCCGGCGGCTGGCTGAGAGTGCTGCGGAGCGGCCGGATTTTTGGATGAACTGGCGAGGTGCACGTGAGAGGTTGGCGAGGGGTCGCGATTTTCGTTCTGGTTTTGGTGACGGCGGCGGCGGGAGTGGCGCAGACAGCGGAGAAGTTCGTGATTGGCGGGACGGTTCATGACCGGACGGGGTCGGTGATCCCCGGAGCGGCGGTGACAGTGACCGGGGCCGGCGCGAGCGCGGGAGTGACGGCGACGGCGGACGGACAGGGCGAGTTCCGGGTGACGGTGACGGCGGCGGGGAGCTACGAGGTACGCGTGACGGCCGGCGGGTTTGCGGGGTTTCGGGGCGAGGCGACGGTGACGGACGCGGCGCCCGCTGCCAATATCGATGTGACGCTGGCTGTGAACCAGAATACCGAGACGGTGGAGGTGACGGCGGATGCGCTGACGGCGGAGACGACCAGCACGCAACTGGGCGAGACGCTGCAGTCGAAGCGGATCGAGAGCGTGCCGCTGAACGGGCGGGAGTTTACCGACCTGATGGCGGTGCAGCCGGGGATTGTGCCGGTGAATACGGCGCAGCCGGGAGCGGTGGTGATGTCGGGCGTGGCCGCGACGCCGCCGTCCGGAGACGGGAACCCGGGGGACCTGTCGATCAGCGGGCAGCGGGAGGATTCGAACGGGTTCCGGGTGAACGGGGCGGACGTGGAGGAGGACGTGAATATGGGCACGTCGATTGTGCCCAACCTGGACGCGATTGCGAGCTTCCGGGTGCTGACGTCGAACTTCGACGCGGAGTATGGGAACTCGAGCGGCGGGCAGGTGCTGGTGACGACGAAGTCGGGCGAGGCGAAGGTGCACGGGTCGGCGTTTGAGTTCTTGCGGAATACGGCGCTGGATGCGCGAAACTATTTCTCCGGTCAGAGAGCCGCGTACCGGCAGAACCAGTTTGGCGGGACGCTGGGCGGGGAGCCGTTCCATAAGAAGGTGGCGGTGTTTGGGGATTACCAGGGGACGCGGCTGACGGAGGGAGTGGACACGGGGGATATTGCGGTGCCGACGGCGGCGGAGCGGGGCGGGGACTTCAGCGCGGTCCCGTTGACGGGGGACGTCAACGGGGATTCCTGGGCGGCGCAGCTTTCTTCGCGGCTGGGACGGACGGTGACGGCGGGCGAGCCGTATGCACAGGTGTTTTCGACGGGGATGATTCCGGAGACAGCGTGGTCGGCGCCGGCGAAGTATTTGCTGGGGTCGATTCCGGAGGCGAATGCGGGAACGGGGTTGTTTGAGACGGCGAGCGCGGCGGAGACTCTGCAGGATGACAAGGGCGCGCTGCGGGTGGACTGGACGCATCCGCGCGGCACACTGACGGGTTACTACTTTGTGGACCAGTATTCGCTCGACAATCCGTATCCGACGGGGACGGGCGGGGCGAATGTGCCGGGGTTCGATGCGACCTCAAACGGGCGGGCGCAACTGATGAGCGCGAGCGATGCGACGACCTTTGGGACGACGGCGGTGAACGAGTTTCACGTGAGCTACATGCGGAATGCGAACGCGGTGGGGCAGCCGCACGGGGGCGTGGGGCCGACGCTGGCGGAGCAGGGATTTGACGGGATTGTGCCGCTGAAGGCTTCGACCGAGGGGATTGAGAATGTGGCCTTCAACGATTTCACGATCGGCGTGGACACGACGGCGCTGGTGCAGAGCGAGAACATCTACGAGATCAGCGACGCGTACTCGCGGATCGTGGGGCGTCACGGGATCAAGGTGGGCGGCGAGATGCACGTGGACCAGATCGACACGCACCCGGACGTGGTGTTCAACGGGAGCTTCAGCTTTAACGGGTCGGAGACGGGCGTGGACTTCGCGGACTTCCTGCTGGGCGTGGCTTCGAGCTACACGCAGGGGCAGGCGAACAGCTTTTATAACCGCGACAGATATATGGCGGCGTTTGCGCAGGATAGCTGGAAGGCGACGGACCATCTGACGGTGAACTACGGGGTGCGATGGGACCGGATCCGGCCGTGGAGCGAGAAGTATAACCAGCTGCAGACGCTGGTGAAGGGTGAGCAGTCGCAGGTGTTTCCGGGCGCTCCGGAGGGACTGGTGTTTCCGGGGGATGCGGGTGTGCCGGACTCGCTGGCGCCGGCTAAGGATGATTTTTCGCCGCGTTTCGGCCTGGCCTGGTCCCCTGCGGGGCGCGGACCTTTGGAAAAGATCACAGGTGGCGCGGGCAGGACCAGCATACGGCTGGGGTACGGGATGTATTACACGGCGTACGAGGGGCTTTCGGCGGGGATCATGAGCGCGAACCCGCCGTATGGGTACACCTACACGACGGCAGCGCCGCCGTTGTTTGCGCAGCCGTTTACGGTGGCGGCTACGGGCGCGGACATGGGGCAGCGGTTTCCGTTGCAGAAGGTGGCGTTCGGGGCGAGCCGGGCGCATCCGAATGCGACGGTGAACTGGAGTGAGTTTGAGCCGCTGGTGGGAATTCCGGCGGTGAGCACGAGCGACGTGACGCCCTACGCGGAGCACTGGATGATGAGCGTGGAGCGGCAACTGGGCGATGCGACGGTGGCGACGGTGAGCTACGTGGGCAGCGCGGGGCACCATCTGCTGGTGCTCGAAGAGGCGAACCCGGCCGATCCGGCGCTGTGTTTGAGCCTGGGCTCGGCGTGCGGGCCGTTCAACGAGCAAGCGGCGCGGACGGTCTTCGGGCCGGAGTTCGGGAGCGTGGAGCTGCAAAGGACGATCGCGAACTCGAACTACAACGCATTCGAGGCGGCGCTGAACCACCGTTCACACGGGCTGGACGTGCTGGCGAGCTATACGTTTTCGAAATCCATCGACCAGTCGGCGGGGCTGCCGGAGCCGGTCAACCCGGTTGATCCGTCGCTGAGCCGGGGATTGTCTTCGTTTGATATGCGGCACAACTTTGTGGCGAGCTTCGACTACACCGTGCCTGCGCCGGCGGCGCGCGGATGGGGCAGGCGGCTCGGGTCGGGGTGGGGCGTGGCGGGGATTGCGCGGTTCACGTCGGGGCTGCCGGTGACCCTGCTGAACAACAACGATACTTCACTGCTGGGGACGATTCCGAACGGCATCAATAATAACGGCGTGGATACGCCGGAGTGGAGCGGCGGAGCTCTGGATACTCATACCGATCCGCGGGGCGGCGTGGCTGTCTTCAATGCGAGCCAGTTCAGCATGCCGGCGCTGGGAACGATGGGGAATGCGCGGCGGCGGTTCTTTTCAGGACCGGGGCTCGAGGATCTGGATGCGACGATTTCGCGGTCGCTGCTGGTGAAGGACGAACGGGTGTTCGAGGTGCGGGGCGAGGCGTTCAACGTGTTCAACCACGCGCAGTTCTTCGGAGCGGCGGCGGTGGATGGGAACATCTCGAGCCCGAGCTTTGGGCAGGCGGTGAGCGCGATGGCGCCGCGGCTGATGCAGGTGGCGGTGCGGTACAGGTTCTGAGATCAGGAGGGCAGAGGTCCGCAGCCGGGTCGTCCCAGGTGTCAAACGCGAGACCCGAGCGCCCGGCGTCATCGGGGCCCGGCCGTCACGGGATCGGCGACGCCGTGGGCAGCCTGGAAACTCAGATCTGGAGGCCGTCCCATGACCAGCGCGGGATGCTCAGGCCGCTGGGCACGTCGGCGGCGGAGTGGTGGTAGCGGGCCATGGTAACGGTGGTCGCCCAGGCAAAGTAGTCGTGCAGCACCTGCCGCAATCGAGCGTCTTCGGCGAGGCCGACATCGGCGAGAGCCTGATCGAAGCAGGCGATGGCGCGGCGGTCCATCTCGTCGTGCACGCCGTTCCCGCTGTGGATCTTGACGACGGAGGTCTCATCGCCGTAGGCGCCGGAGTAGGCGGCGGGGCCGCCAAGGGCTTCGGCCCAGTAGGCCGCGAGCCGCTCGGTATGGTCCGCGTGAAAGCCGTGGCTGAACGCATGGGCGACGACCTCGTCGGCCAGCACGCGCCGATGCCAGGCATCGGCAAGACGGCGCAATCCGTCGGCGCCCCCCGCCGCTTCAAAGAGGCTTTGCATGGCGTCATGCTAACAACGGTCCCGGGTCCAGGCAAGACCTCGGGCGGAGCGGGTTCGTGCCTGGCGGAGCGGGGATGGGTTCAGGTTGGCATCGACGGGCTGGGGCTTGGGGCGGGCCGTACACGGCATTTTCCTGAATCTATGCACTTGATTTTGCGAGGTTGTAACCTGCTGTTCACATTTGCGGGTTAGGCTACGGGAAATGAACGCGAACGTGCCCGAAATCCGCATCTCCCAAGCTCAATTTCAGCCGCAAGCCGAGCCTCCCAAGGGGGAAAACGCCTCACGGGAGGTAGCGGCGGAGATGTCGCGCATCCGGCGGTATCTGCAGTCGCGCGGGAGCGCGGCGGCGGTGGACCGCGGGTTCCACTGGCTGATGCTGCTGTGCGCACTGAGCATCTTCGTCATCGTGGCGCTGATCGCGTTTGAGCTGGTGCTGCGGTCGCAGTTGACGTGGCACAAGTTCGGGTTCAAGTTCTTCTTCCAGTCGTTTGTGGATCCGGATACGCATCGGCCGCTCTACTGGGACGCGGTGAACGGATTGTTCAGCGCGTGGCCGTTCATCTACGGGACGCTGGTTTCGTCGTTCCTGGCGCTGCTGATGGCGGTGCCGCTGGCGGTGGGGGTGGCGGTCTTCCTGACCGAGATGTGCCCCAAGGCGCTGCGGGCGCCGTTGTCGTTTCTCACCGAGCTGCTGGCGGCGATCCCGAGCATTATTTACGGCGTGTGGGGCGCGTTCATGCTGGTGCCGCTGCTGCGCCAGTATGTGAACCCGCGGCTGGTGACGTGGCTGGGATGGACGGGGCTGTTCGACGATAACAATCCCACGGGACTGGGCTACTTTGCCTCGGGCGTGATTCTGGCCATCATGATCCTGCCCATCATCTCGTCGCTGACACGGGAGGTGATGACGGCGGTGCCGCACTCGCAGCGGGAGGCGGTGCTGGCGCTGGGGGCGACGCGCTGGGAGATGATCCGGATGGGCGTGCTGCGCAATGCACGCATCGGCATTGTGGGCGGAATCATCCTGGGGCTGGGGCGGGCGCTGGGCGAGACGATGGCCGTGACCATGGTGATCGGCAATACGCCGGAGGTTCATCGGTCGCTCCTGGCCAATGGCGCGTCGATGGCGTCGGTGATCGCCAACGAGTATGCCGAGGCCTCGAGCGATCTGCACCTGAGCGCTCTGACCGAGATTGGCCTGGCGCTGTTTATTGTGACGATCATCGTCAACATCTTCGCGCAACTGCTGGTGTGGGCGGTGACGCGGGGGACGCCGACGCAGGCGAGGGGATGAAAGGCAGTGGTCAGGGGTCAGTGGTGAGTGGTCAGGGATCAGGGGTCAGGGATCAGGGGTCAGGGATCAGTGGTCAGGGGTCAGGGATCGGTTAAAGACAGGCCGAGGATGACGGGGCAGGGACCAGGGACGCGGTGATCGGGAAGGCGGGGAAGAGCACGTGAGAACGGGAAGCGTCTTGAATGCGCGGATTCGAGGGGTGACGGATCAGTGCGTGACGGGGCTGGCGATTCTGGCGACGGTGCTGGTGATCGCGCCGCTGGCGGCGATTTTTATTTACCTCCTCTATAAAGGCGCGAGCTCGCTGAACGTGGCCTTCTTTACGCAGATCCCGAAGCCGCCGGGCGAGCCGGGCGGGGGCATGGCGAACGCGATCCTGGGCTCGGGGATTCTGCTGCTGCTGGCCAGTGCGATCGGGGTTCCGATGGGGATCGGCGGCGGGGTCTTCCTGGCGGAGTTCGGGCGCGGGACGAAGCTGGCCAACGGGGTGCGGTTCACAGCCGATGTGCTGAACGGGGTGCCGTCGATCGTGATGGGGATTACGGCCTACGCGCTGATCGTGCAGCCGAAGATTCCGTGGCTGCCGTTCACGGGGCACTTTTCGGCGTTGTCGGGCGGCGTGGCGCTGGGGATCATGATGATTCCGACGGTGTGCCGGACGACGGAAGAGATGCTATTGATGGTGCCGCACGCGGTGCGCGAGGCGGCGCTGGGGCTGGGCGTGCCGAACTGGCGGTCGGTGCTGTCGATTACGCTGAAGACGGCCTCGCCGGGGATCATCACGGGGTGCATGCTGGCGTTTGCGCGGGTGGCCGGGGAGACGGCGCCGCTGCTGTTTACGGCGCTGGGCAACCAGTTCTGGAGCACGAGCCTGAACCAGCCGATCGAGGCGCTGCCGCTGCAGATTTACGTGTTCGCGCTGTCGCCGTACGACGACTGGCGGCGGCTGGCGTGGGCGGGGTCCCTGGTTTTGATCGTCTTGATTGTGCTGGCGGTGGGGTTGGTGCGCTACGTGACCAGCCGCGGAGTCCTGAAGGGAGCGAGTTAAGTGGGCGTTGGCATCGAAGTGACCAACCTGAACGCGTGGTACGGAACCAACCACACGCTGCAGGACATCAATCTGCATATTCCGGCCAACCATGCGACGGCGCTGATCGGGCCCTCGGGGTGCGGCAAGAGCACCTTTGTGCGCTGCCTGAACCGGATGCACGAGACCAACCCGGTGGGACGGGTGACGGGCACGGTGAAGATCGGCGACCTGGACATTTATAAAGATGTGAAGCCGGTACAGATCCGGCGGCGTGTGGGGATGGTCTTCCAGCGGCCCAACCCGTTCCCGACCATGTCGATCTACGACAACGTGGCGGCGGGGTTGAAGCTGAACGGGTATAACAACAAGCGGGACCTGGACGAGATCGTGGAGAAGTCGCTGAAGAACTCGGCGCTGTGGGACGAGGTGAAGGACGATCTGAGGAAGAAGTCGGGAGCGAGCCTTTCGGGCGGGCAGCAGCAGCGGCTTTGCATTGCGCGGGCGCTGGCGGTGGATCCCGAGGTGCTGCTGATGGACGAGCCGGCCTCGGCGCTGGACCCGGTTTCGACCTCGAAGATCGAGGACCTGATCTTTCAGTTGAAGTCGCAGTACACGATCGTGATCGTGACGCATAATATGCAGCAGGCGGCGCGCGTGGCGGAGAAGACGGGGTTCTTCCTGAACGGGCGCATGGTGGAGTTCGACGCGACGCACAAGATCTTTACCAACCCCAGCGACAAGCGGACGGAAGACTACATCACGGGCAGGTTCGGATGACACGGATACGGTTTCAACAGAGCCTTGAGGATTTGAAGGAGAACCTGCTGGTGATGGCCGGACTGGCGGAGCAGGCGATCCAGCGCGCGATCGAGGCGTACCGGACGCGCGATCTTTCGGTGTGCGACCTGGTGAGCCGGAACGAGATTGCCATCAACCGGCTGGAGCGGGACATCGACCAGGCGGCGCTGGATCTGCTGGCGATGGAACAGCCGATGGCCATCGATCTGCGCTTTATCTTGAGCGTGATCAAGATCAACGCCGACCTGGAGCGGGTGGGCGACGCGGCCAAGAACATCAGCGACCGGGTGCGCAGCATGGAGCAGATGGCGGCGGCGGAGCTGCCCGTGGACATTCCGCGAATGTCGACGCTGGCGGCGGATATGGTGCGCAGGAGCCTGCAGGCATTTATCGAGGCGGACGCGGAGATTGCGCGCGGCGTGCTGACGATGGACGACGCGGTGGACGCGATGAACCGCGCGGCGTACAAGGCGCTGACCAAGGTGATGGAAGAGCAGTGCCACCTGGCGCCGCAGGCGCTGAACGCGCTGATGATCTGCCGCAGCCTGGAGCGGGTGGCCGATCACGCGACGAACATCGCGGAAGATGTGATCTTCTGGGTGCAGGGCGCGGATGTTCGCCACCACAAGAGCGTGGCGGAGCCGCCCAAGAACGCAACGCCGGCGGCGTAAAGCAAGCCTCGCTCGCAGGGATTCAGCCGCCACTGACAAAAGCAAGCCGACGCCAACGATCCTTTATATTGGACGTGAAGCCAAGCCGTCCCTGGGTGAGCTATGAATTCCAAAGTGTTTTTTGCGAGTTTTTGCGCGGGAGTAATGGCCGCGCCGGTGGCCGCGCAAACCATCAATCTGCCGACGAGCAAGGCGTTGATCGGTGCCATTCCCGGGCATCCGCAGCGGCTGAACTCGGAGCCCGTGTCGATGGCGATCTCGCCGGACGGGCGGTACGTGGTGACGGTGAACGACGGTTACGGGACCTACGAGTCGGGATACGACGAGTCGCTGGCGGTGATGGACACGCGGACGGGAGCGCTCGCGGACTTCCCCGACCCGCGCACGTTTACGCGCGAGGCCAAGCAGACGCTGTTCTCGGGGCTGGCGTTCAGCCGCGACGGCAGCGAGATCTACGCGAGTATGGATTCGCTGACCGATCCCGAGGGCAAGAAGGAAGGCGACACGGGCAACGGGATCGCGGTGTACAGCTTCAAGGACGGGAAGATCGCGCCGGAGCGTTTCATTCCGATTCCGCTGCAGAAGCTGGCGCCGGGAAGGACGACGCGGCTGCCCGACGCCAAAGAGAGCGAGATGGGGGTGCCGTATCCGGCGGCGATTGCGGTGCTGGGCGGGGCCGGCGCTTCCGCGCAGGATGAAAAGCTGCTGGTGGCCGACGATCTCTCGGACAACGTGGTGCTGATCGACGCAGCGACGGGGAAGATCGAGCAGAGCTTCGATCTCGCGGAAAGCGCGACGGTGCCTTCGACGTATCCGATCGCGCTGCAGGTCTCGAAGGACGGCAAGCGGGCGTTTGTGGCGCTGTGGAACGCTTCGCAGATTGTGGAGCTGGACCTGGCCAAGGGGACGGTGGGGCGGAAGCTCGACCTGCTGAAGCCGACGAGCCCGGTGGCTCCGGGGACGCACCCGTGCGCGTTTGCACTGTCGCCGGACGGGGAGACGCTGTATGTGGCGCTGGCGAACCGGGACGCGGTGGCTGCCGTCAACGTGGGCGGGGATGCGTTCGCGGTGAAGGGCTACTTTGATACGCGGCTGCCGCACCAGAGCTACTTTGGCGCCGAGCCGCTGGCGGTGGCGCTGAACGGGGACGGCAGCGCGCTCTACGCAGCGAATATGGGAACGGACTCGGTGGTCGTGATCGATACGGCGAAGCTGACGGCGAAGACGGCGCGGGAGGGAATGATCGAGCCGGAGGGGTTCATTCCCACGGACTGGATGCCGCTGTCGATGGCGTTTGTGAGCACGCCGACGGGCGGAGAGCTGTTTGTGGCGACGGACAAGGGCAAGGGGACGGGACCGAACAACTTTCCCCAGCGGCCGACGGCGCAATCCGAGAGCGCGCGCTACCACAGCCGCTCCTCGTATGTCGGCACGCTGCTCTACGGGTCGCTGGCGATGATCGATGAGGCGGAGATTGGGCCGAGCCTGGCGCGGTGGACGGAGAATGTGATCGAGTCGAACCGCATGAAGGCGGCCGAGGAGAAGATTCCGTTTGCGGGCGGCGCGAACCCGATTAAGCACGTGATCTACATCATCAAGGAGAACCGGACGTACGACCAGATCCTGGGCGACCTGGAGCGGGATGGGAAGCTGGTGGGCAACGGCGATCCCAACCTGACGATGTACGGCGAGGCGATTACGCCCAACCAGCACAAGCTGGCGCTGCAGTTCGGGGTGCTGGACAACTTTTACGATTCGGGCGAGGTTTCCGGCGACGGGCACGTGTGGTCGAACGCGGCCATCGGGACGGACTACCTCGAGAAGACCTGGCAGCAGGATTATCGCGGGGCCGAGCACACCTACGATTTCGAAGGCGTGGTGGCCGAAGGGTACCCGCTCAAGCAGAATATTCCCGACGTGACGGACCCGGAGAGCGGCTACCTTTGGGGCGACCTGGAGCGGCACGGCAAGAGCTATTACCACTTTGGGGAGTTCATCTCATCGACCTTCTGCGGGGCGAAGGAGGTGGCGAATCCGCAACTGGGGCCGATGCTGAATGGGCCGCAGTGCGCGCACCCGGCCATCGAGCCGGGGCAGACGCTTCCGGCGGAGTGGGGCGGCGGGGTGAACAAGTGGCCGTGGGCGATTCCGCTGCTGGCGGCGAATGTGGCCACCAAGCCGGCGCTGGTGGGGCACTTTGCGCCGGAGGCGCCGGACTTCAACCTGATGATTCCTGACCAGATTCGCGTGGATATCTTCATGCGTCACTTGAAGGTCTGGGTCGCGGACAAAGAGCAGGGTAAGGACACGATGCCGGAGTTTATCTCGCTGCGGCTGCCGAACGATCATACGGCGGGGACGCGGCCGGGAAGCCCGACGCCGCAGGCCTCGGTGGCCGATAACGACCTGGCGGTGGGGCGTGTTGCGGATCTGATCTCGCACTCGCCGTTCTGGGACGACACGGCGATCCTGATCGTGGAGGACGACGCGCAGGCGGGCGCCGACCACGTGGACGCGCACCGGAGCACGGCCTACATCATCAGCAAGTACGCGCCACATGGGCCGGACGGACGGCCGTTTGTGGACAGCCACTTTTACACGACGGTGAGCCTGGTGCGGACGATCGAGGCGCTGCTGGGGCTGCCGCCGATGAACAACGACGACGCCTTCGCACCGATCATCGGCTCGGAGTTTTCGGGGCCGGGCGACCAGCCGGCTTTTACGGCGGATTACCGGAACCAGGAGAATGGGCTGATCTACACGGCGAACAAGAAGAACGCCGAAGGAGCGCGGGCGTGCATGAAGATGGACTTCACGCACGAGGACCGTGCGCCGGTGGAGAAGCTGAACATCATCCTGTGGAAGGATGCGATGGGCGACAAGCCGGTGCCGGCGATGCTGAAGGAGCGGCCGAGGGATCTGGACCGGGACGGGGATTGAGCGCCACGGCCTGTGTCACGGGCGCTGCGAGGCGCCGGGCAGCCCTGTGACCAATCTCACAGCACCCCACCCAATCAAGGGCATAGTGTGGGCGTGGTGGTGACCTGTGTCTCCGGACGGCCGCGGAGCCGAACGGTTCACAAAATGGGATGAATGGGGAAAAAATGAGGGCCGGCGGCGTGCCCGCAACCGTTGCGGCCTGCCAAAACCTGTTCCAACCCCGTAAACTGATAGTGGATCGACTGAAGGTTTTCGACTTTTTGAGATGGTTTCCAGTCCTTATTTCTCTCTGACGGTTCTGTTTGTGGTGGCCCTTGGATTCGGGTTGACCCCACTGGGGCTGGCCTGGCTCTGGGCCAGGGCATTTTCGCCAGCCAAACCGAACGCCATCAAGAACGCCATCTACGAGTGCGGGCTGGTATCGAAGGGCGACGCGTGGGTGCAGTTCCGCTCGGCCTACTACCTGTACGCCATCATCTTTCTCATCTTTGACGTGGAAGCGGTGTTTTTGTTGCCCTTCGCCGTGGCGTTTACGGGATTGGGGGCGGCGGCGTGCGCGGCCATGCTGGTGTTTGTGCTGCTGCTGGTGGAGGGACTGGCCTGGGCGTGGGCCAAGGGCGTGCTGACGTGGGCGTGAAAGCAGAGAACAGAGAGCAGAGAACAGAGAGCAGATTTGCACTGTTTTTAGCGATTACCAGGAGAGCCTGTGAGTTCTAATCGGAGCGTGAAGAAGCCTGGCCTGCGGATGAGATCTTCGGCTTGTGCAACATGAACCGATGTCTGTTCTCTGATCTCTGTTCTCTGATCTCTGTTCTCTGAAGTGGAGCGAAGCGACTCATGGCTGTTGATGAACAACTGAAGATCGAGATGGGCAAGCAGGGCGTGGTGGTGACGACCATGCAGGAGCTCTACAACTGGGGTCGGCGGAGCTCGGTGTGGCCCATGAACTTCGGATTGGCCTGCTGCGCCATCGAGATGATCGCCACGACCATGGCCCGGTACGATATGGCGCGCTTTGGCGCCGAGGTCTTCCGTCCGTCGCCGCGGCAGGCGGACATGATGATCATCTCGGGCACCGTGACCAAGAAGATGGCGCCCCAGGTGGTGCGGCTCTACAACCAGATGGGCGAGCCGCGGTATGTGATCGCCATGGGGGCCTGCGCCATCTCCGGAGGGCCGTTCAAGCAGGGGTACAACGTGCTGAAGGGGATCGACCGGTACATTCCCGTGGATGTGCATATTCCGGGATGCCCGCCGCGGCCCGAGGCGCTGCTGGAAGCCTTCATGCTGCTGCAGAAGAAGATCGACGCCCAGCCGCTGACGGGCGCGGGCCGGCCGCGGTTCCTCGACGCCGAGGCGCCGGGAGAGTTTCCCGTGCCGGAACAGGGAGAGCACGATCTGGAGCCGCCGCTGAATGAGCTGGTTTGGCCGACGCCGGCGATTCGGTGATTACAGAGGGACTGAGGGACTTAAGGACTAACAGCCTGTGGCAAAAGTTGAAAATCCGAATCAACCATCCCTCGGCGGCTTAAGCCGCGCTCATTTTGGGCCGCTTCCGGCACGACTAAAGTCGTGCCCTTTCAAAACCGGACTTTCACCACAGGCTGCTAATACTACAGTTGTAGTTCACTCGAATGGGCTTAATCCGGGCCTAAAGGCCCCTTCATTCTGGCCACTTCTCAGGGGCCTGAAGGCCCCTGCTCCCTCCGGAACCGCTATCTGCAACTGTAGTACTAAGGGGCTGAGGAAAACGATTTGAAGACGGTAGAGGAGATCAAGGCGGCGATTGAGGCGGCGGTGCCGGGGGCGGGCGTGGAGATTGTGCCCAACGGCAGCCCCTGCGCGCAGCACTCGCTCAGGCTGGCGCCGGAACATGCGCTCGAAGTGGCGAGGTTTCTGCGCGACGATGCGGAGCTGGCTCTCGATCTTCTCTCCAACGTCACCGGAGTGGACTGGCCGGACAAAGAGATCACCGAGAAAGTTAAAGTGGCACATCAGGTAACCAAGACTGTGGATGGCGTGGAGCAGACCGTGGAGGAGACCGTCGAGGAGACGCGCAAGCACATGCAGCCGGGCTATCTGGAGGTGGTGTATCACCTTTATTCGGTGGCGAAGAAGCATGGGCCGGTGATTCTGCGCATGAGAACGGCGAACCGGACGGATGCGGTGGAACTGCCGTCGTTTACGCCCATCTGGCGGTCGGCGGAGTTTCAGGAGCGCGAGGTCTTCGACCTTTATGGCGTGGTTTTCACGGGGCATCCGGACCTGCGGCGGATCTTGATGTGGGAGGGGTTCAAGGACCATCCCATGCGGCGGGATTACGTGGAGCCGGACGACTTTGAGTACGAGCCAACGGCGCACGACGAGGTGCTGAAGAGGGCGCAGGCGCACAAGAACAGGGATCAGGGGTCGGCTGCGTGATGAGCTTGGTGGATGCCAAAACGGGGAAAGTCGAGGGCTGGAACCGGCCGCACGAGTTGACGGCGGAGGGCGACAGCGACCTGCTCGAAGTGGCGATGGGGCCCCATCATCCCTCGACCCACGGCGTCTTCCGGATGGACGTGACGCTGGACGGCGAGCGCGTGATGAAGCTGAAGCCGGTCTTCGGCTACCTGCACCGCAACCACGAGAAGCTGGCCGAGGGGCAGACCTACCTGGCCTCGATGCCCTACACCGACCGGCTTGACTACTTCTGCTCGCTAACCAACAACTGGGCCTATGCGCTGGCCGTGGAAAAACTGGCCGGGCTGGAGGTTCCAGAGCGGGCGCAATACCTGCGCGTGATCCTGGCCGAGCTGACGCGAGTGCAGAACCACGCTTCGTCGGTCGGCTTCCTGATCCAGGACATGGGCGCCAGCGGTACGCCGCTGATGTACGCCTTCAAGGAGCGGGAAAAGATTCTGGACCTGTTCGAGAGGCTCACCGGCTCGCGGATGATGTGCAACTACATGCGCTTCGGC
>DATJMU010000164.1:0-44974 GCA_035508555.1 Occallatibacter sp.
AGTTCCACAACTTCATCCACGTCTCTCCCCCTGAGCACCTCCGGCCCTCCTCTGCTTCCAGAATCGGGCCGTCGCGTCACCCTCAATGGCTGGGAGATTTTTCAACCGGCGTTATGGGGATTTTTGCACCGGCGCTGACACTTTAGCCCCCGAGGGATGTTTTCCCGGGCATTTCACCCGGATTTGGGACTTTTCCGCAACCAGTTCAGCCCGCGCTCCATGCTGGCTGCCCTTCGAACAGCGCTGCTCCGGCCTCCTGAATCAACCACCGAGAGAGCAGGCTGCTTCCAGACCGGCAACCTGCGGGTTGCGATATTGTCGATGAGTGACTCGCCTCGCGGGCGACAGTTGAGATTCGAACCGCCAGGATTACAGGATACTGGCCGACTCATCGTTACTAATCCGGGATCAATGAGTGACAATAATGCGCTTGCTGACGGTCCGCAGGAGACCGTAAGACCAAAGCCCGTTTTCGAGGGACTTGCGTTGAGAGCATTTACTGCTCTCCGGTTTCCAAATGCTCGCCTAAAAAGGGCAGAACCTCTCTGGTCATTCGCGAGCTCTTACCCCAGTAAGGGTCGTCTTCGCCAATTCCGTTAAACTCCTCAGCTTCGTGTTCGATCCCATATTCATTCAAGAGATGAGTCAGTGCCTGATTGGCGTACACATGGTCATAGATGGCGTCGCTGCGCGGCCAGTCCATCTTGAGCGCCCGGAGCTGCTTGATCTGTTCCACATGTTGCGGGACAAGCTCAGCGATGAAAAAACGCGAACGCAGCAACCGCATACGGTCTGCATCGACCGGAAAATGACCCGATGTTTCCTTCACAGGCAGATCCACATAGAGCGGCGCCTTCGCCGTATTTGGCAGAAAGGCCTGAAACATGGAGAGGAAGAGCGTCGAGAAGCCCGCATTTTGCACCTGGGCCAAGGAACCTGCATGCTCCAACAAGACCC
Source organism: Occallatibacter sp. (assembly GCA_035508555.1). GTDB lineage: Bacteria > Acidobacteriota > Terriglobia > Terriglobales > Acidobacteriaceae > Telmatobacter. Next base: position 958 of record DATJMU010000164.1, read on the forward strand.
AATCAGGTCTTGATGTGAATACCTCCACGCCGGACCATGTGCCTACCGGGTGCATGGCATAGACAGTACCAAACACGTCCGGATGCAGGATACCCAGCCGGAGTGCGCCGTAACCGCCAATGAAGTTACCAACAATCGCGCGCGAGGAGCTTCTCGCCAGAGTGCGGAAGTTCGTGTCGACGTACGGTACAAGCTCCTTGACTGCGAAGTCATCCCAATTGCCTGTCACGGGAGAGTTGGTGTACCAGGATACCCCCAGTGGCGTTGAGAAATCGGCATAAACAAAGATGCAAGGGGGAATGATCTTAGCTGCGATCGCTTGATCGAAAATCTTCGCTGCATTATGCCGGGTGAAGTCCTCGCGAAAATCCCCGATAGGATTGGGTAGCATGTATACCACTGGATATTGCTGACGGGAAGTTGCGTAGCCGGGCGGCAGATAAACCGAAATCTTCCTCACACTCTCTGTTCCGATCTTGCTCTGCCGAAGGCTCTCGGCATGGATTTCACGCTCAACGACAGATCCGTCGTCGAAGGCTAGGGTCTCCTGGCTAAACAGCGTGAGTGCCATGAATACGGCAATCACATAAGAAACGCGCTTATAAATGGACATTATGGGCTCCTAAGGGTTTGATCGGCCAGCAGTACAGCGCTGCCAGAAGAGAAGCGTTCAGCATGGTGTAACCGTTGCTGAGAATGTGCGGTTCCCTCAAAAACATCGACTCAACGCTGCTTTGGTCTCAGGGCCGCCATGAGAGTGTCGAATCTCACCCAATAAATCGCAGAGTCCTTTGCGCTCGTGGCCCTTGTATAGAACAGGTACTTGCCGTCCGGCGTGACGTACTGGCCCCATCGATGAGCCAGACCATCATTGATCTTTGGCCCCAGGCTGACTGGCGCCGTCCAGGTCAGATTAGGAGCACGAAACGAGATGTACAGTTCGCACTCCGCCGACTTCGTCTCTTTCGCACTCACGATCATGTACGACTCGTCCGGTGCTACAAAGAAATCGCTGTTCACCCCGGGCTCGTTCAGCGGTGCTCCGAGACTTTGCACCTTCGCACCAGCCGCGGAAATTTTCAGGGTGGAAAATGAATTCGTTATCCCTGCCTTTCTATCCTCTGCGTCGCTACTTGTCGCAATATAGAAAGTCCCGCTCTTCGTCGGCATAAAGTCATACAAGGCGAAAGGTTCCTCGTACGCTACCTCTGGGGCAGTCCAGCCATCTTTGGTCCGTCTCGATCTCCACACATGATTCGGATTGGCATCTTCGAAGTAGAGCTCGTCGTCGTCCGGCGACATCGTGACATCGAACAGATGTTCGTTCAGCACTTTCGGTCCGGTCCACCGATCGCCGTCGTACCGGAAGTACTTGATCTTTGCGGTGGCCAGGCTTCCCCAGCGGTCGCTCTGGTAGTAGTAGATCTCTCGCCCATCTCGCGAGAAGGTGATGCGATCCATCGCCATCGTCCCTGGCTCGGTCAGCAGCCCGGGCGCAAAAATCTGCGGTGTGTTTGACGGGCGAGCCTGCCCAAGATACGCCTGCGGACTATCCCAGAAGCTTTCCTGCGCTTCCACCGACAGAGTCAGGCAGCCAACTGCAATCAACCATACGGCAATAGGTTTCAGACGCACGTCTCACTCTCCTTGCGGGCGGGAAGGGTCAATTCCTCCTTTTGACAAATGCACGAACGGTTCCATTCTGTGTTTCAGCATTATCAGAGCTTTATGTGGTATCGCCACAGGAGTGTCTGTCCGAAATCGCAGACTGGCGTCCAAAAACGCACACTCGCGATCATGTCTGGGTGAGTGACCCAGGTCCCAGGATGTAGCTCCAGCAGAAGATGGGTACCCCAGGTCCCTCACATTTGGGGATCCTAAGTACCACGGACCTCAACGGGGCAGGTGGCCCGGCCAAACCGCTGGCGAACGAGGTGCCCCATCATCGAGGGCTCCCGCCCAAGCAAAGCTTTGGCAGGAATCAGCGACATTTCCCCCCATAACTCCCGGTAACGCCCTAGCCTACCCCGTAATCTTCACCGCGCACGACTCTTCACGGGCGCCCATTCCGGATTCATCCTTCCGCCTCAGCGCCCTTGAACTCGCGCCCCCTCCAAAAACCCCAACCACCCCTCCATTCCCACTCCCGTCTTCGCCGAAGTTTCGAGCACCCGCATCCCCGGCCGAATCTCGTTCAGGTTCTTGAGCGCCGTCTCCCGCTCGAACCCGCAGGCCTCCGCCAGATCGATCTTCGTAATCACCGCCGCATCCGCCGAGTTGAACAGCCCCGGATACTTCAGCGGCTTGTCCTCGCCCTCCGTCACGCTCAACAGCGCCACGCGAATCCCCTCGCCCAGGTCGTAGCTCGACGGGCACACCAGGTTCCCCACGTTCTCGATAAAGAGGTAATCGAGATCCCCCAGCTCCACGCCGCCCTCCGCGCCAGCCCACCCGTCCAGGTGCTTGCCGATCATCTCCGCATCCAGGTGGCAGATGCCGTGCGTGTTGATCTGCCTTACCGGCGCCCCGCTGCCGGCCAGCCGCCGCGCGTCGTTGTCCGTCTCCAGATCGCCCACCAGCGCCGCCGCGCGAAGGCCGCGCCCCAGCAGCTCCCGCAGCGTCCGCTCCAGGAGCGCCGTCTTCCCCGTCCCCGGGCTCGAAACCAGGTTCAGCACCAGCACCCCGGCCCCGGCATACCGCGCCCGCAGCCCCGCCGCCAGCTCGTCGTTCTTCTTCAAAATCCCCCGCCGCAGCTCCACAATCCGCGTCGTACTCATCCGCCACTCCCGGTCTTCACCATCCGAACGCCGCCAACTTGCCAACCTGCTAACTTGCTAACTCGCTGACTCGCTGACTTGCTGCTTCTTCAATCTCCAGCGACTCGATCTCCAGCTCCCGTCCCTGCCGCAGATCCCCGCCCAGCTCCCCGCATCGCGGGCACCGCAGGCTCTGTACCCCGTCCAGCTCCGCCTCCGTCCCGCACGCCCCGCAGTGCAGCACCACCGGCAGCGTCTTCACCACCAGCGCCGACCCCGCCAGCTCCGTTCCCTCCGTGGCCAGCCCCCAGCAGAACTTGAGCGACTCCTCGATCACCGAAGCCAGCGCCCCCACCCGCAGCCGCACTTCTTTCACCCGCGCCCGCGGATACGCCGCCATCGCCTCCGTCACCGAATCCACAATGCTGGCCGCGATTGAAAGCTCGTGCATACCCCTGCATCCTACGCCGCCCCACCCCTCCTCCGCGTGATCTGGCTCACACCCACTCCGGCAGAAGCGGCGGAATCTTTACTCGCGGGTTTTGCGCCGTTGCCGGCCCCCGTGTCATCGGAAGCCAAAGAAGTCTCAGAACCGGGCAGAGATCAATGCTGGACCTTCTGAAATGTCTACGCTTCGCACGGAAAAACTCCTCTGCAATCGAGATAACTCATCCCGGATTCTCAAAGTAAGTGGCGTAACTCTCATTGCGGACAAAGCAGATTTGTGCGTGAATACGCACATTCGTGCCCGTTTGCGCAACACGGACCGAACGCGCCTGCCAGCGCCGCATTCCCGCAAGCCCGTCAGACCGCAAGACTCCGTGCACAGCCATTTTCAATACCTGCTGACTCCGGCTCGCGGAACACCCAAACGGAAAGAGCGCCGATGGAATTGCTTTCTCCGGCGTGGGACGCATCGCTTCCTTCGCACGAATACTGTGAAAGAATTGATCTTGAAAAAACACGCCTCTCAACCAGGGAGTTGCTCTTTCAAGGACGAACGAATGACTGAAATCGATGAAAATGACCTCCAGCAGCAGTTTGCAAGCGATAACTACGCGGGAATCTGCCCTGAAGCCTGGCACGCGATGGAAGAGGCCAATCGCGGCCACGCCACAGCCTACGGCGACGATCCCTGGACAGCCCGCGCCGCGAATGCATTTCGCGCCCTCTTTGACGCCGACTGTGAGGTTTATTTCGTCTTTAACGGAACTGCGGCTAACTCCCTCGCCCTGGCTTCGCTCTGCCAGTCGTATCACGGAGTCATCTGCTCAGACCAGTCCCATGTAGAGACCGACGAATGCGGCGCGCCTGAGTTCTTCTCGAACGGCTCGAAACTTCTCGTGGCTTCCGGCCCGGACGGCAAACTCACCCCCGCTTCCGTGCGTGAACTGGCCACCAGGCGGCAGGATATTCACTACCCCAAGCCGCGCGTCGTCACTCTCACGCAATCGACCGAGACCGGCCGGGTCTACACGCTATCCGAGTTACAGGCGATCTCGAAGGAATGTGAACGATTTGGGCTTTCCCTGCACATGGACGGCGCCCGCTTCGCCAATGCCTGTGTCAGTCTCGGCTGCACACCCGCGGAGATGACCTGGAAGAGCGGCGTGGACGTGCTGTGCTTTGGAGGAACCAAGAACGGAATGGCGGTTGGCGAAGCAGTCTTGTTCTTTGATCGCAAGCTGGCCGCAGATTTCGACTACCGATGCAAACAGGCGGGCCAGTTAGCGTCAAAGATGCGGTACCTGTCGGCTCCATGGGTGGGAATGCTCGAAACCAGCGCATGGCTGCGCAACGCCGCCCACGCCAACCATTGTGCACGTCTGTTCGCTGCGCGCGTCGAGAGCATTCCCGGATTCCGCATCGTGCAGCCGGTTGAAGCAAACGCAGTCTTTATCTCCGCACCCGATTCCCTGTTACAACAAGTAGGACAGCGGGGATGGAGATTCTATAACTTCATCGGCGGCGCCGCACGCTTTATGTTCTCCTGGGATACTGACCTCAATCGCCTTGAAGCCTTCTGCCGCGATCTCGAGCAATGCGCGGCGGATACCGTAAGCGCCTCTAACTAGTTTCTGGTTCCAACTGGTCGGCAAATCCAGCTTTCCGGACAGAGCCATCCGCGGCTTTGTGGTTCTATCGGTAAACATAATCGGATCCGCTCCGCGACGGCAGTTTCGGAGATTGTGTACGGGCACTTACGAAATTCAAGTCTGAGCGACCCGGTGGGCAGCAAGCCCCTGACGATCGCTGTGGGCCGTTTTGTATTTTCGAAACCGCTCTGGACCTTCCGGAAGTGCAACGAATGGCCTGGTTTCCCCATCTTAGTTTGTAGAATAATTACTGGTCCTATTTACAAAGATAGCGCCAAGCGGCTATTGTATGTCGAGGTAAGCAAAGACCGGGCCCATAAGTGCAGCTTAGGATAAGTTGGGAGTCCCTGCTGAGAGGACGGAGGATACATGGGAATCGCTGATATTTTGGCATCGGTCGATCGTGAGATCGCGCTATTGCAACAGGCACGCGCCCTTTTGAGCGGCGTGGCTGCCCCGGCAAGAAAACCCGGCAGGCCCAAGAAGGCGGCCGTGGTCACTCCAAGGCCTGCGAAAAAAAAGAGACGCCTTTCGCCCGAAGGACGGAAACGCATCGCTGAAGCCGTGAAGCGGCGCTGGGCCGCGCAAAAGAAGGCTGCCGCAGCGCCCGCGAAGTAACTCTCGCGGTTCGGCCCATATCTCTCTCTACCTGCTCTAAGCCAAAATGGGTGCGCATCCGGCCCGGTCAGCGTTCCGGGGTAACCCATTGCGCGTTCGAAGCCGATTGGAAAAGCGCTTCAATGACTGCCATATTTCCAATCGAGTCTTCGAGCGGAACGGGAGGGTCGGTGTCATCCCACACCGCCCTGGCAAAGGCGTCGGCCTGCAATGTGTATTGATCGAGTACGGGAAGAGTCTCGGTGGTCAATCCGGAACCTGACAGGTCGCCGGTCGCATCAATATAGATTCGCGCAGGCCGGTCGATGGGCGCGTTAAAAGGTATCTCGATTTCGATCCTCCCGCGCGTGCCAAGAAAATGAACCCGCTGATAGGGAATCAACTGAGTGCCGCAGGTAAAGATCGCCTGCCCTGCGGCAAATTCGAGCATTCCCGAAGTGAGCCGGTCGGTACCCATCTGCGGGTCCCGTTCAATGCATCCTACCACTCGCTTCGGCTCCTGCCTGAACGCGTAGCGGGACGCCTGAATCAGGTAGCATCCAATATCCATCAGCGCGCCGCCGCCGGCCTCCACCTGGTTTCGAATATTTCCGGGATCCACATTGAAGTAGCTGAAGTATCCGGTCACCGACCGCAGCTCGCCCACCCGGCCTTCATCGAGAAGCTCGCGCAGTCTCAGCCACTGCGGGTAACTGCGAATCATAAAGGCTTCGCCAATCTTCACCCGTGTGCGTTCGCGAACGGCTACCAGAGCCCTCACCTCTGCCGTCGACATGCCAAGCGGTTTCTCGCAGAGCACATGCTTTCCGGCTTCGGCGGCCCTGGCCGTCCACGAGACGTGAAGATGGTTGGGCAGAGGATTGTAGATGGCGTCGATATTCGGATCGGCCAACAGCTCATCGTAAGAACCGTAGGCTGCTGGAATATCGAGAGCGGTCGCCGCTGCCCGCGCCTTGTGCAGATCGCGCGATGCAATGGCCATCACTCGCCCGGTTTCGCTGCGCTGCGTGGCCGGTATAACCTTCTTCAATCCAATGGCCGCGGTGCTGAGGACTCCCCAACGAAGCTGCTTCGACATACGAAGATCATAGCGCGCCCGGCCGCGCGAGTTAGTTAGCGCCCACAGCGCGCCTGGCAATCAGTTGCATCGCGTCCCTGGCATTTGCCGCGACGCGCAATAGCTCGCGATTCTTAGCCTTCAAAAATCCGGCGCCGACTGCAAAGTCGAGAAAACCCAGCAGTCCATCCCAGTAACCCGCAGTATTAATCAGGACGCAGGGCTTGTTGTGCAGACCCAGTTGCGCCCAGGTCACTGTCTCGAGTAACTCATCCAGCGTCCCATAACCGCCGGGCAATACAAGAAACGCATCCGCCAGCGCAGCCATGCGGGCCTTGCGCTCGTGCATCGTGGCGACAAACTCGAGGGTGGTCAGGCCACTGTGGGCAATTTCCCTGTCAGCCAGAACATCGGGGAGCACGCCAATCGCCTCCGCGCCCCCCGCCAGAGCGGCATCGGCCACCGCACCCATCAATCCTACGTTGGCTCCGCCGTAGACCAGCCCCAGGCCGGCCGCAGCAATGGCCGCGCCCAGCGTGCTGGCCTCGGCCATAAATGACGGGTCGTTGCCCTCTGCAGAACCGCAGTACACTGCAACACGCCTCAGACCGCCGGGAGTCGTCATCGTGGTTTCAGAATAGCGCCTCGCGAAGGCGCTGCGAATCACGCCGGGACCAGCGGCGTACCTTGGCACATTGCTTCAACCGCATTCTGCCTCGCTCGCCAGATTTTGGGTTCTGAATGGTCGGGACGGGCAGATTTGAACTGCCGAACGGCTCGGCAAAACCTCGCTCCCCTCGCAGGCCATACGCGACTCCGGGCCCGCGCCCTGCGCACAATTGGCGCACTCGCGGCAGGCAGTTCGCCAACAGGGTGTGAGCCAGTAGATCTGTCTTTGATGCGGTCTTTGAATGGTCGGGACGGGCAGATTTGAACTGCCGACCCCTCGCACCCCAAGCGAGTGCTCTACCAGGCTGAGCCACGTCCCGACACAATGGAGCCGGTCCTCTGCAAGGGACCGGCTTTAGGGGTCTTGATTAGTTTACACCCACCTGACCTCACTCGCTCGAAGCTGCAGCGGTTCGGCCAGCCCAGGAGCCACGGCCCAATATCCGCTCTCCGGACCGGGAGCGCGAGACCGGCTCTCAGTGCGACGGCGGCACGTATTCGGAGGGCAGCGCCGAGCCGGTGCCGAAGAAGAAATCCTCCATCTGCTCCACCAGGAACTGCTGCGCCTGGGGGGTCCACGGCTGCAGGCGGTACTCGTTCAGCAGCATCTTCTGGCGGTTCACCCATTCATCCCAGGCCGCCTTGGAAACATTCTTGTAGATCTTCTGGCCGAACTCCGAGTCGAAGGGCGGCTCGTCCAGTCCCTCCATCTCCCGCTTGTTCCGCACGCAAAAAACCATGTGTGGCATGTGGTTGCTCCCTTGCTCATTGTATCGGACCCCGCTATCGAACCGGGAGCAGGCCCCACGCCTGGCCTGCGCGGCGCCCGTTGGTTTTTCCGTGACCAATGTTGTGCCTCGCTCCGGCATGGCATCGACGGGCGCACCAGGTTCGGACCTGCGGTCACAGTCGACGCCATCGTCGCGCTTCCTCCGATTCGTCGGCGGACTTAGAAATACACAGTAAATGTCGCTCCCCCGCCGCCACCTTTCTTCGCCCCGCCCAAGTCGAGCAGAATCGTCGCATCGAGCTCAAATCTAGGCCCGCTCCCGTGCGGCTTGCTCGACAGACCCGAGGCAATCTTTGCGGCAAGGGCCGGATCGATCTTGGTCGAAAAGATTCCCCAAATGGCGCCAACCAGCTTCGACGGATCCACGGAATACTCCGAAGGCGGCTGGCCGGTCAGAATAAAATTGAGGATCTCGCCCTTCTTGATCGATTCCTGCAAAGCGCTGGGCGGCTGGCCAGGCTTGGCGTCGTCCGAGAGGTCGGGAAAGCCGATGCGCGCTCCAATGCTGAGCCTCCCGAAGTCGTAGAGCGAGACCCGGTCCGGAGCTTTGGGTGCGGTCGTCGGCGCCGCCGACCCGCTGCCCGGCGGCGCCGGAGAGAATGCCGGGTTCGTCTGGGGCGGGGGCGAACCGGGTGTGTACTGGTACGGGGCCGGAAGTACCGGCGGCCCCGTTTGGCCTGACGGAGAAGCCGCCCCGGGTGATGCCGTCGATGCGCCAGACCCGCTGCTCCCCAGCGACAACGTTCCCGGCGAATAGAGCGGCGCGCGCTGCTCTGGCGCAAGCAGAGAAGGCGGCGTCAAGTGCAGGCCCGCAAGATCCGCCAGCGGCACCGGGATGGTAGCTTGCGGCGTCTTTGGCTTTTTCGTATTGGCGTCGCTCGTTGCTTCCTGACTGGTCGTCTTCGGGATCGGATCGCGGTACACGCCCCGCGCAGCGCCGGAAAGCCGCGGACCTCCGCCTGCCTGCTGCACCGTGTGGCTCAACTCGTGTGCCAGCAAACGGCGGCCCTCTTGCAACTGCGGACGATATCTTCCGGCGCCGAAAAAGATGTTCTGGCCGACCGTGTAGGCTTGTGCCTCCAAAGCGTGCGCGGCCTGCGCAGCGTCCGGCTCAGTGTGAATGCGCACTGCGCCGAGGTCGCGGCCGAGGCGCGGCTCCATGAAGGCCCGAGTCTCCGCGTCGAGCGGCCGCCCCGGCGACCGAAGCGCCTCATGTACGATCGGCGGGACTTCGACCGACGGCAGCGCACTGCTCCCACGGCTCCGCAGAGGCGCCCCGTGTGAACCGTTCATCGCCCGCGACGCCACGGCGTCGGCTTCGGCTTCGAGCGGGTCGCTGGCCGAACCGATGGCGAGCTTGCGTTGCAGCGGCAGAGGCGGCTCGGTCTCTATGGGAACCGAGTCAGGCCGCGCGGGCAATAGATGCCCGTTCCGTCTTGTCACGTGCGTGCGCTGCATCGCCGCTGGCGCAGGCGACAGGGCCGCGGCGCCGGCGCTCCGGCGTGCGCGTTGTTGCTGGGTTAGCGCGGAGTAGAATGTCACTTCACACCTCCAAAGCTGCGGATGATTGCGCCACGCTTTGGCAATGGCGTAGTAGCCCCGGATCCAACTGCGCCATCCGCCGTTCCAGCCGCTCCATCACGCCGGGATGGTTCTTTGCGTCGCCCAGCAGATGCGTATAACCGGCCCTCGACGCCGCGCGCGGGTTGTAAGCCTCCGACCAGCTCGGAAAGAGGTGGCGGACTCGCACGCCGCGATACGGAGACTGCGGATCGATCTGGTGATGGTCGATGCAGGCCGCCAGCAGAAACTGCTCGATGAGCATGTTGAACCCGCTCTTCTCCGGCAGATCGGCCCAAAGCTCTCGATGCGCCGGTTCGGTCACCATGCGTATCGCCGTATGCGCATAATGGCGGATGAAGTCCACCCGGTTGGCGCCGAGAATGCCGCAGTTCTCCTCGCGGAACGAGACCGCGTTGCGCGAGGAAGCCCACTGCCACTCCACCGGCAGGCTCAGTCCCCGGCTCTCGAACAGCCACTCGATGTGCCTCGGCCCGCACCACGCGCTTTCCAGCCGGTGATGCTCCGGGCACTGCACAAACACCGGCGCCGAGGTGAGCCAGGTAGGCAGCGGCTTCCATAGAAACACATCGGTATCGATGTGCGCGAACGGCCGGTCCTGCAAGCTGTAGGCCACAAGCTTGCCCAGCGCCCACCAGCCGGGATCAGCATTCTCCAGCCTGTCGAGCGCGGTCGAGACCTCGTCGAATTCAAGCCCCAGCTCACCGACCAGCAAGCCCTTGCCCACTGTATCGGTCACAAGCTGCGTGCTCGCGAAGTGCTGCCGGGCGAGCCTGAGCGAAAGTCCCCAGGCGAGCAGATGATGCCGCGGCTCGCGCCAGACACGCCCCTTGTAGGCCTTGAACGGCTTGCTCCAGAATGACCAGACTGCGCGCATACCCCTCCCCATCGCCGGTCAAAAGTTGAATTTGATCGGCTCCGGATGAAAGATGGTCGTGGGCGGCTGGCCTCCGGTGATAGCCAGCGTAAGCTGCTGCCCGTAGCCGAGCGGCTGAAAGCCGCTGTCGGCCGCAACATTCAAGGTCACCGTGTCGGTAACACCCGCGCCCGGAGACTGCGAGATCGTCACCGGCACGTTGACCGCAGCCAGTCCGGCGGCAACAGCGAATGTGGCCGGCACACTCACCACCGTCCCCACCCCCGTGCCACTCAGATTGAACCGCAGCGTCAGCGCCGCCACCGGCGTGTAACTGAAGGTGATGGCGATCTGGACCGCGCTGACCGGCGTAGCCACCGCTCCGGCCGGAGCGGTCGTTTCCAATCCTGTCATAAATCCAAACTCATTCACCGTCACTGTGACCGCCGTCGCCGCAACGGCGCCCGTGCTTTCAACCAACTCGAACGAAGCGCTCTCGATGAGGACGCTGGGCGCAAGATAGAACCAGCCGTCGAAGTCGCTGGCCTTCAGATGGCTTCCCGTGGGCATGCCCAGCGCAATGCACTCGCTGCCGTCGCTGGCCCGCGACGATGTGGACCCGAAGGCCAATCCGTCAAGATAGATGTTCCCGGTTGTCCCGTTGCCGTAGACCGCGCCGCCGTCGAGCTTGACTCGGACTCTGCCGGCCCCGGAAGGCGATGTGTAACTGAGGATCGTGTTGAGACTGATCCAGAACTCCAGTGCGGATTTGAGCGGAAAGTTCTCCGTGGCGAACGCATACAACCAGATCACCTGGTCTCCTGAAACGGCGATGCCGCTGGCCAGCGGCGACGCCAGGATGATCGTGAAGTTCAGCGAGGCGCCCGTAGCAACCGGATAGAACCTCTGCGTCAATGGCACTTCCAGCGTCACCTGGAAGTTGGCTCCGCTCCAGGGACAGGTGGGCGCCTGGTCGAGAGTGACGGCGAGTCCCTGCAGCAGGAGTTCGTCGACCGTCATCACATCGTCGTTGGTCCAGCTGATGGCGCTCAGATGGAGAGCCTCCGGCGGCGTCATCGCGGCCACCGACGTAAGCGAAGGGAACAGCAGCCGGCAGTCGTTGACGATAAACCGGTCGATCTCGGATGGAGACTGCCCCGGCCGGAGCAAGAAATTCGTGAAACGGCGCAGACTCACACAGGCTACCGGCGCCTGGTGCACCTGCATGTAGCTCGGGGACTGAAATTGCCTGCCATTCCCTCCGCAGGGCGGCCAGTCGATGCTTCCGTTCGCCGTCCGCGCCGGGATGGTCCAATAATCGCCACTCTCATATTGGCCCTTTCGAAATGCAACTTCGATGCCGTTTTCGAGCCCGATCGGCGTGTTCGAAAGGGAAATCCCAGCGGATGACGCCGGGGAGCCCGATTGATCCCACCGCCTCATGCGGGCGTTCATGCTCGTATCCAGGCCACCCACGGTACTCGTCATCGTCACCTGCAGCGCAGCCTGATTCACGGAAGAAATCTGGTAGAGCATACCCGGCTGATTCGGTGTCGCGCCAAAGAGGTACGAGTCGTCGCTTAACTCCACCCATTGCCCCGCTTGAAAACCGAGGTTGGCATCGGGGCCAAGGCTGGCCACGGTGATGGTGTTGCTGTTCAGGCTCACGCCCGTCACCGCGACCACCACCGACCCATTCTCGCGCGACCATTTGAAGGTGGCCGTACTCAGGTCCCCGCCGTTGTGAATCTCCACGCGGTAGAGCTGGTTCTCCAATCCCTGGTAGCCGGCTGCTGGTATCGGCTGGCAACCGCAGCCGCTGCCCCCCTGCGAGAGCCCGGCGCGCATTGCGCCGCTGCGTTCAACGTTCGAGAGGTTGTTGTACATCGCCTGGCAGCAGTCGGAGAGTTGGCTGATCGGGTTGTCTTCACCCGCGCCCTCGACCCCGCTGCCCTGAGCCTGGGATTGCGTGACGGTACCAACGACGCGCCAGACAGTCTGCAGCCGCGTGGTCGTATCGGCCTGGCCCAGCGCCGGCTCCAGCAAACAAGGATCGTCCAGCGCCGTGACCATCCGCTGCCACACTTCGAGGACAAACTGGAGCGTAGCCTGGTCGCCAGCCGCGATCAACTGCTGCAGCAGGTCTTCTGCGCTCGTGCCCGGGTCGATCAGATAAGGCTGATCGTCGTAGTTCAGCCGCCTCTGGTTCTCCACCAGAACGCCGTCGACGTAGTAACGGCCCGGAGAGATCCAGATCTTTCCGTTCTCGACACTTATCGCAAAACCGGCGCCAATCTCCGGTCCGCCCAGGGGACCGATCACGTCGACATTCGTGGTCTCACGCAGAGTAAGATCGATCGCGCGCTGCTCGTTGGCGTCGGAGTCGAGATCGACGCGCCCCTGCTGCTTGAGCACCGCCACGTACTCTTGGGCGGGGTTGAAGCGAATGCGGCTGAAATCACCTTTCATATCGTCCTGCCTATCTCTGGAACTTTGAACAGCGCACAGCGGTCAGCAACTTCTGTTCTCCCGGCAATACCCTAGATCAAGCCGATGCCGATGCCCACGAACAGGTCGAGACCGGTTTCCGCGGTCTCCGGCTCTGCCGCGGCGCACCTGCTCCGCCGGGCATGAGTTCGATACCCGTATTCGAGGACCGGCACCTCTTCGCGAACGGGGCGCGACGGAATTAGAAACACGCCGCTCTCCAGGTTCGCCGGCAGATACTCCGCCGAGCGGATCTGGATGTTCGAGACCGCCTCGGTCTCCTGAATCTGGTAAAACACACCCATCTGCGAACCGTTGTCCGCGCCCTTCCAAATCGCCATCGGCACGTCGCCGCTCAGCAGGCAATAGCCGGGCCTGCCAAAGTGCAGGGTGACGAACGTGGGTTCGAGCGCCGGTTCGCTCATCTCATCGGGCGGTAAACACTCGTACTGCCGCGGCGTAATGGAACTGGAAGGCAGCCAGCAAAAGCGCACGCAGCCCGTCTGCACCCGCGCCGCCCACACTGGCGCCTTCCACGGATCGCACCTGCCCAGGCGCGCATGGAAGATGGTGTTCGATGCTAGCCGGATCGCCTGCGCCCACACACGCCCGATGATCGTCGAGTCTTCAACGTGCAGCGCCGCGCCGGCCGAGGCCAGATCGGTTCCCGCCAACGCGGGACAGTACGGCGAGCCCGCATCCACAATGCCTCCGCAGATCCGCGCCGCGCAGGTCGACGCCAGCGCGATAGGCCCGGCGATCACGCGGTTGAGACTGAGCGTAAAGCTCAGCGCCGAACCGGTCACGCTCGGTTCGCCCGGTTGCGTAGCTTCGCCCCTCGAATCCAGCGCAATGCCCGGCACCAGCGTCGAGTCGGCCACCTGGACGCAAGCCTCGTCCCCGGAGAGAATCAGTTGTCCGCTCAGCCACACGCCGCTGATCTGCACCTGTCCAACCGGCAGCGCCAGGCCGTCAGGGCCCAGCGTCGCGGGCGGAGCCACGATCTCGATATCCCCCCGCAGCGTCACGCAGGCCTCATTCCACTCCGGCGCGCCGTCGAGCGCGATCCTCGCCGAAGCAATCATCAACGAGCTCTCCGCTGGGATCTGGATCGCATGCGTGCCGCTCAAGTCAATCTCGTAGCTTTCGAAGTTCGGCAGAACGATGGTTCCCGCCGAGTTGGGCGGGAGTTCGTTCCATGCCGCCACGGCCGACTCGAGCGTGGGATACTCCGCCGACCCCACGACCGCCCAGAACAGCGCGGCGCTGTTTGCAAACACGCTTCCCGCCTGCGTCCCCGGCTGCACGATGTACGGCGTGCGGTCGTACGGCCCTCCGCCAATCGCCGCTGCCGCGCCGTAGTTGTAGTTCACCCGCAGATCGCCAGGCAGTGCCACGTCCGCCGCGTACTGGATGCGGCCCAGCTCGGGATCGACGGCAATCATGCCGCCGGGCACGGTGCAGACTTCGCCGCCGGACAATTCCGTCAGATTGGCGAACAGGATTTGCTCCACGGGCACCGGTTGTCCGTCGGCGATCAGTTGCATGCTGCCGGGATAGAAGTCGCCGCCCTTCATGCACGCCTGCCGCCGGCAGATCGGCTCAGGCACATCGGCTTCGGTAATCAGCCATGAAAACGGAGCTGGCTCCTCGGGCACGCTTTGGAACAATGGAACAGGGCCGCCAAGCGAGCTGAAGAAGTATCCTCCCTCGCCCAGCGCGTACGCCGGAGCATTCGTGATCGTCCAGCTCTGCCACCTCCACATCCAGATGGCAACCTCGGGAATGTTGAAGCGTCCCGGCCCGTGCAGCGCAACCTCGAGGGGCGCGGCGTCCGGCGACACCGGCACCCGGACGCGCGGCGTAATGTTGCGCACATCGACGGTGCGGTTGAGCCGGTTGAACGGGCCACACTGGTCTTCAAGCGCGCAGCCGTTGCGCAGGTCGGCCGTCGCCTTGTTCCATGGCCTCACATCGCGCAGGCTCAATGTGGTCACCAGCCGCTTGAACTCTTCCACCGCCATCGTGGTCCGGCCCGAGACGTCGTGCGTGATCTGCTCCATGGCCGCCAGCGTGCCCTTGCGCCGCCGGTAGCCGATGGTGTTCGCCACCTCTGCGCGACTGTCGGCGCTGGTGAGCGCCGCCGTGTACACGGTGCTGAACCCGATCAACTGGCCGATATACGGAATCACCCACGGCGCGCACGTCTCGATGAACTGATCGTTGTAGAGCTGCCAGACGTTCTCCTTGACGATGCCGTACTGGCTCTCGAGCACCTCGAAGAGCGCCTCCAGCGGCCCGCCCAGCGCGGCGTCGCGCGTGCGGAAGACCGCCGGCAAAAGCGAATAGATGGGCGAACTCGTTGTGCTCATGGCCACACCACCACGTTGCCTTGAGAGGCGGAATCGAGAAGCAGTACTTGCGCGCCGCTGGGCTGCGTGCCCGTCGATGCGTTGCCGGGCACCGGCCCAAGCGCGCAGAGCAGGTTCTGGATTGTGCCCGATGCAGCGCCGCTCAGACTGAAGGCCGTAAGGCTGACCGCCGTGACCCCGGCAATCTGCTGCGCAATGGAGATCGCCTGGCTCGCCGCCACGCTCTGCCCCGGCGCGATCTGGCCAAATGCGAACGCTGCTGCCAGCGCCTGCCATACCTGCGGAACCACGATCGCGGGATCGTAGGTCGGCGAGTTGACCATCACCTGCATCCCGATCTCGAAGTTCTGCGGCACATACGCGACCGGCAGCACCGGAATGTTGGGCAGGCCGTACTGCTGATACGCCTGCATCAGGTTCTGCACAATCTGGTCGCTCGAATCGAGCTGCGTTCCGCCTTCGCCGGCAAGCGTGAGAAGAATGCCGCGCGTGTTGCCGAACCATGTCCACGTGGCCAGCGCCATGGCGATGCCCGCAAATCCCAGCGCAAAGTTCTGGTAGTCCTCGAGCGAAACCACACGGCCCAGAGTCAGCGTGGGCAGCGGCGCAGACTGTTGCGCGTCGGCGGGAGAAGCCGGGTCCGCGCCGCCCGTGGCCGCGCTCGGATTCGTCACCGTTTGCAATCCCTGCGGCCGGTCGAGCGGCTGCGTCAGCTGCCCCGCTGCCACCATTCCCGCCACGCCGATCCCCTTACGGTACCTGCCCTGAATATTGGAAACGCCCGTCTGCGTCCTCGAGCCCTGCACGCCGTCGCCAAACTGCACCGTGGGCCCGCCCTTGGAGTTCGGCCGCGTGACGAAGACGCGGTCGCTCGCCGCCAACGAGAGAAAGTTCGGGACCTCCGTCCATAGCACGTTGTTCACGCGCACCTGCAGCGTGGACTGCACGCCGCCCGGCACGGAGGCCGAGGTGTAAGTAAGCGGCGACTGCTTCAACTGGAACTGCAGCGCCGCGTTGGTCGCATCGCCCGAGCCCATGATCTCCATCATGGTTTCTCCATGAGAGGCCTCCACGGCGTTGGCGTTCACCCTCACCGTCGCCGTGTCGTAGATGCGCGTGAGCGGCGCCGCCAGCGTGAGCGACGTGGTCGCAGCCGGATTGCCCTGGCCGTTCACGACAGAGACGGATACGACGGCCGCTTCACCAGCCGCAGGATCGGCCGTCACCGAGGGCTGCAACTGGAAGTTGCCCGTCCCCGAAGGAATGGACAGACTGCCGGGCTGTCCCGTCAAGGTGAGCACAGTCCAGAGCAGGTTGCCGGTGATGCTCGTATCCTGGGTCGGCGGAAACGCGTCCACCAGGAACGGCTGCCCTGCGCTCGCCGAGAGCGCCCCTGTTGCCCCCGCCGGCGTGAATCCACCGTTGCCGCCAGAGCCGGTAAGCGCAACCTGCGGCACGATGCGCACTCGCTTGCCGCTCACGCCCACCGGCGCGTTATCGGCAATGGGCTGCAGTCCCGCCAGCAGAATCGAAGTGCCCGCAGTCGGCGCCAGCATGCCCGTAGCCAGCGCGTAGCTTGTGCTCAGCGGCCACGAGGTCAGCGGCAAACTGGCCAGAGCGAGCAACTGGCTCTGCACGTACGCCGTCGTCACCCGCGTCTCCTGAACAAACTCCCATAGCAGTTCGTTCAGCGTTAACGCAGTGTCGCCGGCCAGGACCGTCCCGCTCGAAAGCGTCAGCTGCGTTGTCTTCGCAGAGAGCGCGTACAGCTTTGGATTTGACTCCGACGCGCTCTGGATCTGGAAGAACGACGTATATTGCGGCCCGGTCAGGACCATCCACTGCGCCTGTGCGGCCGGCGCAGTGGCGCCGTACGCCGCCGGATTCAAACCCGGATACGAGTTGTCCAGGTTGATCGTGTCGCTGTTTTCCGTGTACTGCCAGGGCCAGTCCGTCGGATTTGCCGGCGCGCTGCCGTCGTACGGCGGAATATGTCTGAGCGTCGTGGCGGCAAACATTCCCGGTACTGGCGCGTTTGCTCCGTAAAGCGCCGCCTTGGCGCGAAAGACATACAGGCTCACCGCGGTCTCGCCCGCCGTGAAGCCCGAAGGCAGCGGCTGGTCCCACGTGATGAAAGTATTTCCCCCCACAGGATCCACGGTCACCGAGGTGACGTTACAAACCGCCGCAGGCCCCGTTGTCGACGGATCTCCGCCGGGCGAGTAGATGAACAGCAGCACGTTGCCCACTTGAATGTTGTTCGCCGTTCCCGCAATCCACGTCGATGTATCGCCGCCGTTCAGTTGCCACGGCTGCGAAGTCGCCACGGGAATCGCGTTGTTGGCGATCGTCGCGGTCAGCGCCGATGAAGTCTCAAAGACCTGCGGCGTCTGCCCCGGTCCCGGCACGCTCTGTATTCGCGTTCCGGCCGCGATCGGCACAATCGCCGGCGACCCCGCCGCCGTGGCCAGCGTGAACGCAAGCACCGTCGCTGCGCTTACGCCCGGCGACGGCTTGTAGCCGACCAGTCGCGCCAGTTCGAAGACGCTGCGCCCCTCGATGGCCGTCCCCAGATAAGCCTCGTTCGCCAGCCGCTCCGTGTAGAACGTGAGAATATCGAGCACCTCGCTCCACGCGTCGATGAGCGCAATCGAAAAGTCGCCGCTCGACCGGGTGCGCAGGCCGGCCAGCGCGGGCACATTCGATCCCGAAAGCGCCGCCTCCATGCTGGCGAGAAAAGTCGCATATACGCCCACGCGATAGCCGATCGCGGGCAGCGCGGGCCGGTTCGCAATCGCCACCGGCGTCAGTTGCGTCACGCCCGTGCAGCACCCGCAAAGTTGCGCGCCCGCCGTTGTGCATCCGCAGCTCATTTGCCACCATCCATCGTCAGCGTCAGCATTCCCCTGTCCGCGTGGTTGGGATCGTTGTTGCAGCACGGAATCTCCACCGCGGCCATCGTCAAATCCGCAGGCGGCGCCTGTCCGGCCGGCGCCGGCGCGTCCATGCGCTCGAAGGTCGTGAGCGTAACCGCCATGACGCCCGCGACCGACTGCGCCGCGGCCACAATCGGGCTCGCATACACCGTCTGCCCAAATTGAAAGTTGGCCGCGTTCAGGAATCCGGGGGTCCCCGTGCAGCTATCGCCCGTCACCAGCAGCTTCCAAAGCGCGGCATACACATCGCCCTGGAAGAATCCCGGCGCCACGCAGATTTCAAGCCCAATATTCAGACCCACGAAGACCGCCTCTTCCACGACAAGATCGGTCCCCATCATGCGCAGCATGTTCAGGCCGGACTTCACCTGCGATGCCAGCGAGCTGCTCCAAACGCCGACTGGATCTACGCTGACAAACGCCGAGTACCACGAGCCCGTCCAGCGCAGCGTTCCCTGCGCCTGGCTCACCCCGGGAAGCGTTGCGGCCATCGCGCCGTAATCGGCCGCGGTCACGCAGCGCATCTGGCTCTGGAACGCGAACGGCGCCACCTGCACAATGTGCTGCATCGTCTCCGGATCGACGCCGCCGGCCGCCGCAAGCGGATTGCGCACACTCGTGATGCCCGCGCCGCCAGCCATCAACACATGCGCCAGGGCCTCGCGGCCCACGTTCCCCGCCGACCCGTTGCCGGTACGGTACGTCGCCGTAAACGCAACCCCTGCCTCCGGCGCTTCGCCGTAGGTTCCGTCGCCGAACCGAAGATGCGCCGTTCCGTCCCACTCGATCTCCGGAATGAACCCCGCAAACTCGCTGTCCTTGCTCAGCAGGTCCTCGACCGGCTGCCATGTCTGCCCATCGTCGCTCATCACCGTGATCTGCGGCGTTGCCGTCGATACGTCCGGCGCTAAAAAGCTCGACGCAGAGGGCATCTGGCCCGCCGGCACATTCGTGTCGTACGCGGCGGCAAATGTGAGCGGCTGATTGGCAAGCACCGGCTCGAAATATGGCCGCGGAATGCGCGCGCCGGGAGCGGTGGTGCAGTTGCATCCCACGCCGCTGACAGGCGCCGGCGGCGCGTTCGGAACCGTCCCCAGCGATTCGTTCACCGTCCAGGTCCCCTGGTCCGCCGCGATCACGTTGCCGCGCGCCACCGAAACGCCGGAGATGGGAGCACCCGCGCTCGTCACCGACGAGATGCACAGCGGAAACGGCAGCGCGTCTTCCGTACTCCACGCGATGTTGGTCAGCAGCACCCCGGGGTTCACCGGGTCCACGAGCGGATTGCCGGAGTTGTCGTTCGTCGATGCATACGTGAGCCGCACGGCCCAACGATGCGTCGGATCGGCATCGGCCGCGTTGCCCGTCAGCGGCCCCATCACTTCTTCGAAAATGAGCACCTGCCCCGCCGCCAGGCTCGAATAAGCCCCGCTGGGATACGGGCCCGTCAGCGTTGCCGAAGTCGCTCCCGCCGGCAAACAGCACCCGCCGTCGCCCCAGGTATAAAAATCCATCTGGTTCTGTTCGGGGTAGAGCGTCAGCGGCGCCATGCTCTCGAAGATGGGCCCGGCGCTGGCCTGCAGCATCGATGCGGCGTAGGTATTCTCATTCGGATCGACTGACGCAGCGATACCCGGGATGAGCGGAAAGAACTGTGTCCCTGCAGGAACCGTGATGTTGGGAAGGATGGTCTGAAGGCAGATCCATGCCCGCGCATTCGCGCCCTCGCTCACTTGATAATCGACCAGCCGCGCGTGCCGCCGCAGTGAGATCCGGCTGCGTGCCGTGCCGATATACGCCTCGGTATTCACCGCGTCCTGCAGATAGCTGATGCGGTCCGCGGCGTATGCCAGGGCCTCTACCAGCGTGATGCCCGGATCGGCCTCGTGTGTCTCCGTCCAGCTCGGAACCAGCACCGCAATGCGGTCAAGCATCGCCTGCCGGAAACCATCGTAGTCGCGCGCCAGGTAGTGAATGTCGGGCGGCGCGGCCAGCGTCGACGGGCAGCACTGGGTTGTATTGCAATCGACGGGCGTGGGACAGCCTGCCTTGAACGAGAAGGTCGCCGTGTTCAACTGCGGATCGATCCCCGGCGGCGGATCGGAGTTCGTATCGCTCGTTACCAGCGTCAGCGTGTACGGCGAAAAATCCCCCGTCGCGTTCAGTTGCACTGTGACGGTAAGGGGATCCTCATTGCTTGCCGGCAAAACGTCAGTCACCGCAAGCACGGTGTCGCCCGTCAATGAGATGTTTGCCGGCGCCAGCGCCAGGCCGCGCGCATCTTTCAAGAAGGTCAGGGCCAACTGGCTTCCGCATCCCGCCGCGCCCAGGACCTCGAGATAGTCGAGGCCGTTCACGCCCGGTGTTTGCAGCACCAGTTCGCGCCGTTGCTGGTTCTGGCAGAAGGCGATCATTGCGTCGGCCCCGCATACAAAAACTGTTGCGACTGCTGTTGTTGATTGGCCACCAGCGTGTACACCACGGTGACCTGCAGAGTAGACTCCTCAGCCACAACCGCCACCGAGTTCACGCGAATCAGATCGGAGAGCCACTGTTGCAACCCGGCCTGGATGGCCTGCTGCTGCGCCGCCGCCAGCACATCGCTGTTGGGCGCAAAGATCAGCTGCGCGGTCCCGCTCCCGAAGGTGGGCAGGTTCACTCTCTCGCCCGGCGAGGTGAACAGGATCAGCTCGATCATGTCGTAGACATGGTCGGCCAGCGAGGCCTGCGCCGTGCGCCCCGTGGTATCGAACGAAAATGGAAACGCGAGATTCATTGCGTCCTCACATAGCCTGCACGCGCGTCTGCATCGAGACCGGCAGCAGCGTCGCCGCTCCCGGCGCCGTGATCGCCGCGCCCGACTGCACCGTCAGCGGCTGGCCCATCGAAGTTACGCGCACCGTGCCCATCACCCACTGCCCCGTCACGCAGGGCGGAATCGGCGGCGGCACCAGCGGGCATCCGGCCACCACCCACGGCGCCGCAATGGTCGCCGTCGGCATGCCCATCACCAGCACCCGCGGATTGGGCGCGGTCGGCGTCGCCTGGCCGCCATGCGCGCACATCACCACCGCGCCCTCGTGCAACAAGAATCCAGCCATCAGATCACCTCCAGCGCGCCTTCGTTTACCGTTACTGAAGGCCCTTCCAGCAAAATCGTTGCGCCCTGCCCGTTGCTGATGATGATCCCCGTATCGGAGATCGAGATCATCGCGCCCGCCGTCGTCTTCAGCAGAATCCCTCCCGTCGGCCCCGGCATATCGCTGATCATCAGCGTGTTCTGTCCCACCGTCTGGATCACCACCGACTGCAGCGCCGGCGGCGTAGCCAAGGCCAGCGCCGGCGTCTCCGCCACCGATCCGAAAAAGCACCCCGTCCATACCGGATAATCCGGATCACCCTGCTCGTACTCGACCCAAACCCCCGAACCGATCGCGGGCACCGCATAAAACCCGTTCTGAATCCCCGCAAACGGCAGGCACGGCATCGCCCACGTCGACGGAATCACGTTTGAGACATCGGGCACCATCACCATCAACCGCCCAATCATCAGCGGATCGACGTTGTCGATCACCGTGCCGCGAAACTTGCCGTAGTATTGGCCCTTCACTCTTCCGCCCTTTCACAAACCTCATCCAGAACCAGCGCCGTCCGCAGGACTCAGAAGGGTAGCGACGGCACCACCGGTGTATTCGCAACCAAAGCGTTGCGCTTTAGAACGAAGCTCTCCTTGTACTCGCCGGGCTTGATGCGGTGCGTGGCCTGGTCCACGTAGTGCATCCCGTCGAAGGCAATCCCCGCCCCCCGCACGCCCACCAGGCTTCGCGCCCTCAGCGGTTGCCCATAGCGCATCACATCCAGAGACCCATCGCCCACCACCACGTCCGAGGTCTCCGTGACCCGCGCAAATCCCTTCATCAACGCCACCGCCGGATTCAGCTTGGCCGTGTCCGACAGGAACTCCACCTTTTGCGGCGGCATCACCGCCAGCCCCATTGGCGGATCGAACGGCGTCACCGGAGGAATGGGGATTGGAATCGGAATCTTCGTCGTCGGATCTTGAATAAAGACCACCGGCAGCACCGCATTCTGCGGCTCGTAGCGAAAGTTCAGGCTCTCCACATTCGTCCATGTGTCGAGGTTCACGTTCAGAGCGGTCTGCGGTATGCCCAGCCGCGTCTCCGGCCCCCAGTAAGCCTGGCTCATCCCCGGCAGCGGCCCCGGCACAAGATAGAAGACGTAACCCACCTCCTGCGCCAGATGCTGCAGATACTGGTAGTCAGTCTTTTTTTGCGATGGCGTTTGCAGCAGCGGAATGGGAATATCCGGCGCCGGCACAGGAATTACCTCGGGCACAACGCCAAACATCGCGTACTTCGACAAAATCACCAGCGCCCGCACATCGGGCGGCATCCCCGGATAGGGCAGCCCGCTGAAGTCGATCAGATCCATCAGCGCTGTCAGGTCCTGGCCCGTGACCACCAGCTTGGAGGAGCCGCTCATCGCATCCGGCTGCACCTCGGTGTGCATCACTACGCCATCGATCAGCACCTGCGGAATGCCGGGGAAGGTCACCAGAAGCACCACGCGGATGATGGGCAGCGGCGCGCCTCCCGCAAGCAGGAAGAATGTTTCCAGGATGCTGTTGTTCCCAAGCGTAAAGATCAACTGGAATCCGCTGCGACCCGTCGCGCTCTCCGTCACCTCGACCGATACGAGCGAGTCGGCGAGAGGCTTTGGAGCCGGGATGGGCTCCATCGGCCCGATCAGCAGCGTCAAATAGAGCGGACTAACCATTGCGCGCCCCCGCCGGAATCCCGCTCACCAGCGGGATCAGAATCGCGCGGCCTGGCTCTGCCGTCAGTTTGTCCGCGTCCATGGCGGCGTTCGCGTCGGCGATCATCCAGAAGAGGATCGGGTCGCCCACAAAACGCGCCGCCAGGTTGTCCAGGCGGTCGCCCGCGATCACGCTATAATTCTGCGTCTTCGTGTAAATGGTCATCTGCGGAATAATCCGCCGCGAGAGATACGAAACCACCTGGCCATTGGCCAGAGTGATCTGCTCCACGCCGTAGCCGTAGTAGCGGCTGTTGGGATTGGCAGGCGCGCCCGTGCCCACTCCGGATTGAACCAGTGCCGCCAGGGCGTTATCCATCGCAATCCCCTTTCATACGCGCAGTTATTGCTGCGCCATCGATTCCTTGCTTAGCTGGTAAGCCATGTAGAGCGCGCCCGCCGGCGTCAGGAAGCCCACGTCGTTCACGTTCAGCACACGCATCGAGAGCGACACCTTGGCCCGGATCGGATTCAGCCGCGGATCGAAGAACTCTTCCGTAATCTCGATACCCGTCAGCCGCACCGGCGTCACGCGATTCGTTCCCCACGCGAAAACCGTCAGGTTCGACGACATGGGCAGAATCTCGATCGTGCCCACCAGCGATAACACTTCGTTCGCAATCAGCACCGCGCTCGACGGGTACACCAGCAGCTCGAGCGTGGACAACTGCGGCGCGATTCCCACGCTCATCGCCGTCGGGTCCTGCGCCGCAAGCTGATCCGTGGCATCGATCTCGACCTCGCACTGGATGGTCTCGATGGGCGGGCCTTTCAACCGCAGCACCTCGGTCCGGTCCGGTTCATCGCCCACGCTCTGCGGCTTCAGGCTTCGCTTGATCGTCTCAGGGTTGTATTCAAAGTTGATGGTGTTCAGCGGAATCCCGGTATTCGGCTCAAGCACCAGGATCGCGCCCTTCACCAGCAGTGGCGAGACGTTATACATGGCCGCGCACCTCCCCAGCCCTGGAATGCGCGGATCCTTGCGACTGACTCTTCGGCTCGCCGCCACCCACCCTGCGCGCTATGGAATTCACCACCTGCATCGCCGCCTGTCGAGCCGTCGCGTCCGGCTTGAGCAACCCCGCGTCCAGCGTGGGAATTGGCTGCCCATGGCTCGCGATGCCCTCCGCGGCCTGGCTCGCCGCCCATGCGCGCAATTGCTTTTCCAGTGCGCCGGCAAACTGCAGCTGCCGCGCCTCCGGCAGTCCCTCCACCACAATGCGGTCAATGTGCAGATGAACGGCCCTCATTCCCACCCCCTGGTCTCGGCCGGCGAAAGCGGCTTTTCGAGCTTCGCGTACTCCGTGCGCGCCGCCTCCAGCAGGTGGCTCATGCCGATCGCCGTTCCGGCATCCGCGGCAAGAAACGCGGCCAGCAGCGCGATGTTGCGGATCGACCCGCCGGTCACGTTCAGTTGCGAGAGCTTCTCGTAGTCAAGCCCCGCCGTCGGCGCCGCCGCGGGGAACACCTTGCGCCAGATCCTCTCGCGGCTCGGCCCGTCCGGAAACGGAAACTGCAGCACAAACCGCAGCCGCCTTTGAAAGGCCGGGTCCAGCGCGTTCTGCATGTTCGTGGTCAAGATCGCAATGCCCCGGTACGACTCCATCCGCTGCAGCAGATAGCTCACCTCCAGGTTGGCGTAGCGGTCGTGGCTGTCGCGCACCTGGCTGCGTTTGCCGAACAGCGCATCGGCCTCGTCGAAGAGCAGAATCGCGCCGCTGCGCTCCGCCGCGTCGAAGATCTTGCGCAGATGCTTCTCCGTCTCGCCGATATACTTGCTCACCACCGTCGCCAGATCGATCTGATAAAGATCGCGATCGAGCTCCCGCGCCAGCACCCCCGCGCCCATCGTCTTGCCCGTGCCGCTCGGCCCGGCAAACAGCGCCGAGAGCCCCAGGCCGCGCGCATAGCGCGCCGCGAACCCCCACTCCTCGTTCACCACCGCGGCCTGCCGGGCATGAATCGCAATCTGCCGCAGGATCGCCGTCTGCGCCTCCGGCAGCACCAGGTCGCCCCACGCGGCGCAGTTCTCCACGCGTGCTGCCAGCTCGTCGAGTGACCGCCGTGCGGCCGTCCGGCAAAGTCTCCACGTCACCGCGCCCAGCTCGCTCGCGTCTGCGGCTATCGCCGGATTGAGCGCCGCCTCTTCTTCGATCGCCTCGGCCGTCTCGCGAATCTCTGCCGCATCCAGTGCGAATGCGTCCACCACGCGGTCCAGCTCCCGATCGAGCCCATCCGCCAGCGGGCCCAACTGCTGCTGCCACTCTGTCCTGCGCTCCTCGGCCTTCATCGCAGGCGCGGACAGCCGCAGCCCGCTCAGCCGCTCCGCTGCCGAGCCGTCTTCCACATCCACCGCGACCGGTCCATTCACTCTCCGCAGCCACGCTTCCAGCAGCGCCGCGCTCTCCAGTCGATCCGTCTTCACCAGCAGCGCCGACGGCCACAGCGCCGACTCGCGTGTGTAAGCCCGCGCCAGACGCTCGCGGTCTCCCGCGGCCTCCGGCAGATCGCCCGCATCAATCACCCAGCCATGCCCCCCTGCCGCACGGCACATCGCATCGAACAGCGCCGTCCGCGCCGCGGCCTGGTTCCCGGTAATCAGGACGGTTCCCGACGCCGACCGCCGCCAGTGCATCACGCCGCGCGCTGCCGCTTCAGCAAGCTCCGCGCCCCACACACCCGCCTGCTCCACGCCGCTTGTCAGGGTATGGATCACCATCTCGATCCGCTCATCGGCTGCCGGCACGCCAAGCAGGAACTGCAAGATGCGCTCATCGACCGCGAGCGGCGCCTCCAGCAGCGTGCCCGCTCCCATCTCGATCAGCCGCCAGTACCGCAATGGCCTCACGCGGCTCACCGCGCTCCAGTGCGCGTGCTCCAGCACCGCAACCGCGAGGCCAAAGGTGGGTGCTGGCACATCCGGCTGCATGGTTGCAATCGCCGCGCCAAAGCGCCGGTCCAGCGCCGCGCCCGCACACAGCAGCAGGACGTCCATCTCGAACTCGCTCAGCCCGAAGACCTCGCGCAGTCGCGTCACCGGGTCCCATCGTCCCGCAACACCGGCAAGCCCGGCAGGCAGCGCCGGCTCCGGGAACGCGCCCTCGCCCGTGCGCGCCAGGCGCCGATACACACGCTCGAGCTCCGCCCACAGCGGCAGCGTCTCCCGTCCCATTCGGGTGTCTTGCAACTCCGGCGCATCGCGCACAAACTCTACTTGCTGGCCGGCGATCATGCGCTCACCTCCACCTGCGGCAGCCACTGGCCGTAGGTCGGGCTCATCGAGTTCATATCCTGCGTGAGCTGGCTCTGCGCTCCGTCCACCTCCACGCGCAGAGGATACGTCGCGGCCGCAATGCTCGCCGGCACGGTAACCGTCACCGTGTTCGACGTCGATGGCCCGGTCAGCGGCCCCTGCGGCAGCGGAATCGCCTGGTCCCCGATGTAGACCACGACCTCTTGCAAATTGCCCACCGCCGGGTTCACCGAAATCGTCAGCGGCGCGCCCTGCGTGGCCTGATACCACGGCCCCGGCGGCACAGGGGGCGGCACGGGCGGCACAACGGCAGGAATCAACTGAAACGGCGCGGGGCTCGACGCGAAGCACGGATGCGGTGTACTTGAAGACGGAAACGTTACGTTGCAGATCACGCGCACATTGCCGGTGCCGGCCAGGAGCGTAGTCGGCACGTTTACGCGTACGCAGTTGCCCTGCACGGTCGCCACCGCAATGGGCGCGTTGCCGTTAAACGAGACGAGCGTGTTCGAAGGCGGGCCATTCAAAAAATTGCTCCCGTTGATCGTCATCGTTTGCCCGGCGGCCGCCATCTGCGGTGTCACCGACGAGATCAACGGCCCCGTCAGCGGCAGCGCCACCAGCGCCCGTTGCTGCACCGGCATATTCGACTGGAAGCTCTGCGAGTCCTGAATCACCACCACCGAAACCTGATATGACGTCGTAGGCCGGTAGCTCACCTGAAACGCCGTCCACAATCTGTAGATCTCTTCGGTCGTCAAAGCCTCCGGCGTAATGCGGATGTGCTCGATCTGGCTCGCCAGCGTGCTGCCCGCCACCAGTTGCTGCTCGTTCGATGGAGTGCCGCTATCAAGCGCCGTCAGCGCCGCCTGAATCACACTGCGGGGCACCACCGGCGTATTGTGAAAGATCCGCATCGCAAAGCCCAGCAATATCTCCGGATCGAACTGATTCGCGCCGTACGCCGTCACCAGGTAATGCAGATTGATGGCCAGCGGAGGATTGCTCAACTGCGTGCCGTTCGAGCTCATCGAAGGCAGGTCCAGATTGCGCAGCGCCGGATTGATGCTCGCGTAGTACATGAACAGGTTCAGTTGCGCCGCTTCGTCCTGTCCGGTCGGGATCAGGTCCGGCGCCTTGTTTGTCACCCCGGGGGGCGTCAGCAGCACGGTCGACGGGCCCCCATCGGCGAGCCCCGTCGTCAGCAGCGCCTTCAGCACCGCGCTCACCCCGCCCACTGCAAGGTAGTCGCTCATGCGCGCGTCTCCGGCTTGCGGCGCAGGAACTCGTCGAGCGTCACTCGCGGCCGGAACGGCGCCGCCTGCGGTCTCGGCTCCACGCGCGGCGCGCGCAGCTCAACGCTGCCGATCGAGATATGAATCTCAGTCTTCTCCTCGGCCTGAGGCGCCACTTGCCGCTCGACCTTCGGCGCAACTCGGCGATCGACCCGCTGTGGTGATTCCGCAACCATTCGGTTGCGCATTGAAAAATCCGAGTTCAAGCCCATCTCTGCGCGCCATTCCGGCGTTTGCTCCGGAAATGCGCCCTCGACGCCGCTCTCCTCACTTCGCTCAATCGCCGGTCCGGTCTTGGTGGACTTGCGGCGCAACCCCGTCGGCCCCGGGCGCGCCATCTCCCGCGCCGGCTCGTTTCGACTCTCTTCTTGTACAGATCGAGCGCTCGCCTCGAATTCTCTGCTGCGCGCAACATCGCCGTTGCGCGCCGCTTCAACCTGTGCGTCGAGCTTCACGGATGGCCTCCGCGATACGCCGCTTTGGACCATCGCGGGCCCTGCCCGCCGGACCGCTTCACGGGCGTGCGCGGTCTTCTCCGGACCTTCTGCACTCCGCTCCGGCCCCGCAGCGCCTTCGTGTTCGCCCATTGGCTGGTCTGCTTCGCCATCGTAGCGCGAGAGCGCCCCAATGCGTGCCCTGCCCTCTTGGGCAAGTACCGGCACAGCGGCTTCGGTCTCCGCTACCGTTTCCAGTTCCATGCCCGGCCGGCGCGGCTCTCCACCAACCGGCGCATAGCGCGGCGCCATCACTGGTTTTACAACCTGCAATAGCCCCCGCGACCGTTGCGCCATTCTGTCCAGCACTCCGCTCATGCGCCCACCATCTCCAGGTACGCGGCCCGCCGCACTCCGCTCATCGCCGCGATCACCGCCTCGCTCCAGCCGTATGCCAGCGCCAGCTCGTGAATCTCAGCCAGCAGCCGCCGCGCGGTCCCGCCAATCTCGCGCAGAAGGTAGCGCGCAACATCGAGATCGAGCAATGGGCAACCTCCACAGGCCGCGCACGCGAGCCGCATCCGAATCTCCGCCCCGGCATTCACCTGCTCAAACCGCTCCGCCAGCAGCGCCGCAACCGCCTCCGGCTGCGCCTCCAGCCAGCGTCTCGCGCTCTCGGCTGTATCCAGTTCATCCGCTGCGTCCGCACAAGCCGTCCGCGCCAGCAGAATTGCCCGCGCTTCTTCTTCACTCTTCGCCGTCCGTGAGGCCACCAGATCAAGCGTATTGGCGGGCCGCATCGCTATGCCCGCCGCCCCCTCGCTTGTCTGCGTCCCCTGCGCCCGCAGACCCTGTGCGAGTTCCAGTGCGTCCACCGTGAACTCCAGTTGCACCCCGCACGCCGGACACATTGCGAATCCCTCCATCTTCCGGCCCAGCGTGGCAGCCCTCAGTTCCAGCAGCAGTGCATCGCGCTCGCCCAGCGGCAGCCGCGCCCACTCATTCGCCGGCCGCTCCGGATGCGCCAGTTCCAGCAAGGCCAGTACAGCCTCCTGTTCCGGCAGCCCCCGGCTGCGCTCCCACGCTGTCAGCAACTCTTCGCCCACGAGTCCGCGCATCGTTCTCCGCTCCCCGCTCCATGGCCCCACGGCACGCTGATTTTTTAGGCAGGCTCAAGGAGCTCTGCGACCGCGCAGGCGGCGAGTCCATCCCCGCCCCTCCGCTTCATCGCCGCGCCCTAAGCCGCGGTCGAGCTGAAGCTGGGCTCCTTCGGCTCGGTCACTGACGTGTCGCGCTCCCAGCCCTCGTTCTCGAGAATGATGTGCTGGATCGCCACAGCGTTGGCGTTCGCATCCAGATCCGGCAGCGCCTGGTACTCCGAAACCCAGGCGCGATAGATCTTGTAGCTGATCGCCAGTTGCCCCGCTTCGTTGTAGAAGTCGAGGATCACGTCCTTGCGAAAATCGGCCAGCGAGACCTCCGACCCCAGCCCCGCGCCAATCTGCCACACCTTCGCCGCCCACGCCTCAAAGGCCAGGTCATGGGTCACGCCCCGCTCCAGCGTGATCGCCTTGAACTCCGTCCTTCCCGGCGATTTGCGGCTGGTGCTCGGGTCGCCGCCCTCGCGATGCTTCACCACTTCCGTGGTCCGCGAAAGCCCCGTGCATTTGCTCACCCCGGCCACGTACTGCCCATCCCACTTCAGCCGGAACTTGAAGTTCTTGTACGGATCGAACCGCGTTGCATTCACTGTGAACTCTGCCATCGTCTCCACCTCGTCTGCTGTTTGCCGCCAGGCTTGCTCGTCGTTCCCATGGCTGCGCGCCCATCCCCAGGGCGCGAGTCGGCGAAGGAGCCATCGGGAGCCGGCTTCCTCAGGAACCGGACTGCCCGGCAAGTTGCTCGATCTGGATCACCACAAACTCCGCCGGCATCAGCGGGGCGAAGCCCACCAGAATATTCACGATCCCGTTGTCGATGTCGGTCTGCGTCGTGGTCTCGCTGTCGCACTTCACAAAGTAGGCGTCGTCCGGGGTCGTCCCCTGAAAAGCGCCCTTCAGGAAGTAGGTCTGCATGAACGAGCTCACGTTGAGCCGGATGGCCGCCCATAGCCTCTCATCGTTCGGCTGGAACACCACCCACTGCGTTCCCTGGTACAGGCTCGATTCGAGGAACAGCGCCATGCGCCGCACCGGCACGTACTTCCACTGATTGGCCATCGCATCGGCGCCCACCAGCGTCCGCGCGCCCCACAGCACCGGCCCGTAGATGGGGAAGGTGCGGAAGCAGTTCAACCCCAGCGGATTCAGCGCCCCGTTCTCCGCGTCGCTCAACTGGTAGGTCATGCTCTGCACGCCGTTCAGCGTCGCTGAGATGCCTGCCGGCGCCGTCCACACGCCGTTGGCTCCATCCGACTTGGCATACACCCCGGCCACTACGCCCGAAGGCGCAAAGGTGCGCAACTGACCGCTGTTCAGCGCATCGGCCAGCCGCAGCCGCGGCCAGAACGCCGCTCCGTTCGGATCGACCACGCCGATGGTGTTGCTCTTCCAGTCCACCGCGCCGGCCACGGTGCTCACGTTCGGAGGAGGATCGATCAGCAGCATCGCCCGCGCCTGGTCGCACAGCGTGATCGCCGCCGAATAGATCTCCACCGGGTTAATCCCCGTATCGAGCGTATTGGGATTCCCCGGCATCGCCCGTGCCGCTTCCGGAATGCTCAGCAGGTTGAAGATCGGCACCTTGCCCAGCGCGTAGATTCCCGAGAACGCCAGCGGGTCGCCGATCAGTTGCGCGCTCTGCGGCAGCCCTGTGGGTGTCGCCGCTGCCGCCACAATGTAGTTTGTTGACGCGGTGCTGCTGCCCAGCGCGTAGTGCGCCACGTTGGCCGAGGTCGGTGTCGCCGTCGAGCCCAGCCCCAGAGCCGCCGCGGCATCGTTTCCCGAGCCTGGCGCGCCAAAGGTCACGATCGCGTCCGGATAATTCGGCAGCAGGAAGTTCACGCGGATTCCCTGCGTGCTGGTACCGTTGGGCGCTGCCGAACAGACCACTGACGCCCCGGCCACGTTGATCGAAAGCCACGTGTTGAGCGCCTGCTGCAGTTGCGAGGCCAGCCCGGCCACGGTTTGCGGAATGGGCGCGCCATTGCCGATCATCTTGATCGTCGGCGTGGTCCCTGCCGAAAACACGCTCGTCGGCAAGGTCAGCGTCAGGCCGCAGTCCGCGCTCGCCGTCGTCGTCGTCGCGGCTCCGCCCAGGGGCGTGTTGACACTCTCCAGATAGTTCACGCCGCTCACCAGCGTGTAGGCCAGCGGCGTCCCCAGAATCCCGGTCACCGTCAGCGCCGTCGGCGACGATGCAAGGTTGTTTGTCTGCACGCTTACGAGCTGCGATCCGTTGTCCGGATCGTTGACGACCGCCCCCACAAAGTTCTGCTGGTTGTTGTTGAGTGAGATGGCGGGAAAGTACTCCTTGGTCCCATCCATCAGGTTCGTGACGGTCAAATTGAACGCAGTTGCATCGGAGCTGCCCGCCAGCCCCTGCGTATCCACGTCCAGCAGCACCTGCCCGTTGGCCCACACGCCGCTGCTCAGCGCGCTGAACAGCAGGCCGGGGTTCCCGCCGGTTCCAGGCCCGAAACCCGCCTGCGCATAGACCACCGCCGTGCTCGACGCGTAGTACATCGGCGTCCGCACCACGTAGCACTGCGCGCCGCCGTTCTGGAAGAACTGCTGCACGGCGTAGCTCACCTCGCTGTTCGAGGCCAGTCCGCCGTAAAACCGCTGAAAGTCTGCAAAGCTGTAGCAGGCTTGAGCCCGGTTGTCGATGCCGCGCGCCGTGTACCCCACAAACGCAGCGATCGAGGTGGCCACTCCCGTAATCGAGTGAACAGGACTGGGCAGCTCCTGGATGTAGACACCAGGGTACGTATACGCAGTGGACATAGATTTCCTCCTGCCGCGAACGGCTCGTCTGGGGGAGCTACCGCAACTCAGGACAGGGCCCACCGAATCCGCTTGTTCGAGCATGGGGACGCGGATTCAACCAAAGGCAAGGAAAGAAACTGCAGTGTGGGCGGATTATGATTCTCTTGAGCGGCGCCAGTCAAGCCACCCTGTGGAAAACTTCCGCTCCCCGCACTTGCGCATGGCTCTTCTGCAACTTTCGCGCCGCTCTGATGATTGGTGACGCCGCGGCAGAATCCGTTTCAGCCTTCAGCGCGCTTTGATGAACGTGTGATCGGAATTTGCGAAGAAGGCTGCTCCGTGTTGGTGTCATCGCAGGTCCTCGCAAATCGATCTGCAATTCTACCCACCCATCTTCAACCGTCGCAGACTTCCCAAACTCTGCGCGCCTGCGCCGGCTTCGGCTCGGTCCCCACGAAATCCATCCGCTATGATGGTGATCGAAAATCGGACGGCGTCACCGCGCCGCATGAAAGGAACTCGCCCCTGATCCTCGACCAATTCAGTCTCAAAGGAAAAGCGGCCCTGGTCACGGGCTCATCCCGCGGCCTCGGCGCCGGAATCGCCATCGCCCTCGCCGAGGCGGGCGCCCGCGTCGCCGTGCATGGCTCCACGCAAATCCCTCAGGCCACCGAGCAGACCCTCCATTCCATGGGCGCCGACTGCATCGCCCTCACCGGTAACATCGGCGAAGCCGAAGTCTGCGCCCGCCTTGTCGAAGAGACCGTCACCCGCTTCGGAACCATCGACATCCTCGTCAACAACGCCGGCACCATTCGCCGCGCCCCCGCCCTCGAGCACTCCGAGGAGTTCTGGAAGACCCTCATCGACGTCAATCTCACCAGCGTCTTCCGCATGATGCAGCACGCCGGCCGGCACATGCTCCCGCGCGGCTCCGGCAAGATCATCAATATCGCCTCGCTGCTCACCTTCCAGGGTGGCATCACCGTTCCCTCTTACGCCGCCGCCAAGGGCGGCGTCGGCCAGCTCACCAAGGCTTTCGCCAACGAGTGGGCCTCGAAGGGTGTCAACGTCAACGCCATCGCCCCCGGCTACATGGACACTGACAACACCGAGGCTCTCCGCAACGACCCCGTCCGCTCTCGCCAGATCCTCGAACGCATCCCCGCCGGCCGCTGGGGCACGCCCGCCGATCTCGCCGGCGCCGCCGTCTTCCTCGCCTCGGGCGCCAGCGACTACGTCGACGGACACATCCTCGTCGTCGACGGCGGCTGGCTCAACCGCTAACACCGCACACCGCCCAGCGCAACCGCGGCCACCACGGAGAAGCCATGAACCAGAGCGGAGTCATTTACACGCCCACCGCCGCCACGCCCACCACCCAGCCCGAGCCCGGCATGGTGCGCCAGGTCCTCGCTTACAACCCCCACCTCATGCTGGTGCGTCACACGTTTACAGCCGGATGGGTCGGCGCGCGCCATAGCCATCCCCACCACCAGCTCGTCTACGTCACGCGCGGCCGCATCCGCTTTGAGGCTGGGAACAATTCCTGGGAGATGCGCGCCGGCGACAGCATCGTGGTCGACGGCGCGGTCGAACATCAGGCCTCGGCCCTTGAAGACTCCGAGGTGCTCGATGTCTTCACTCCCTATCGCCAGGACTACGCATAAGCGCCGCAAGCACAGCGCAAACGCCACAGAAGGATGCCACAATCATGAATCCCCGTCCGGTCTCGATCCTCATCGCCGCGCTCGCCGTCGCCGCCGCCGCCATCCATAGCCATGCGCAGCAGCCTTCCGTCAACGCCGAGATCGACGGCATCGCCCACGTCGCCTATCGCGTCACCAACCTCGATGCCGAGGTCGCCTTCTTCAAAAAGCTTGGCTATGAAGAGGCCTTCTCGCGCACGCAGAACGGCAAGACCTCCCAGGCCTTCATCAAGGTCAACGACCGCCAGTTCATCGAGGTCTATCCTCAAACCAATCCCGGTCAGCCCCTCGGCTGGATGCACGTCTGCTACGAGTCCGCCGACCTCAACGCCCTCCACGACCTCTACGTCACCCGCGGCCTTGACGCCTCGCACGTGGTCAAGGCCGGCGCCGGCAATCTCATCTTCTCGCTCAGGGATCCCGACGGTCGCACCACCGAGTTCACCCAGTACATGCCCGGCTCCATGCACAGCGACGACCGCGGCAAGCACCTCGGCGCCGCCCGCGTCTCCGACGAGATGCTCGGCTTCGACCTGCCCGTCGCCGACCTCGGCGCCGCCCGCACCTTTTACAAGAAGCTCGGCTTTGAAGTGGAAGACGCCGGCAGCGGCATTCGCATGACCGCGCCCAACGCCCCCGACCTCCACATCGAGGTCCACACCGCCCGCCCCAACGAGCGCGCCCAGATGCTCTTCCTGGTCCCCGATGCCCGCATCGCCGCCGACGATCTGCGCGCCCAGGGCCTCGGCGTCAAGCGCGTCAAAGGCCTGGTCTTCGTCCACGACCCGGACGGCAACGCCTTCGTCTTCCTCGAGGCGAATCCCCAGTAGCCGCGCACCTCTGCCCGGCTAAGGTCACTTGTGCTGCGCCTGCGAGTTGCCCCAGTGCGGTCTGCGTTGCACCAGCAGTTGCGCCAGCGCCTTCTCCGGGCACAGGTGCCTCTCTTCGATTCGATCCAGCTCCCCTTCCGTCTCCACGCAAGAGGCAATCGTCAGCAGGCAGTCGAGGCACCGCGAATTGTAGCTTCCATTCTCGTTTTGCGTCCGGCTATACATAGCGCTCCGCCGCCCTGAACGGATTTTTCGATCCTACCCCTCGCTCAACGCGCCGGGCGTGACCCGAATCACCCCAACCTGTGACGCGCATCGCTCCCCATCCTCGACATCCCCGTGTATCGCCATCTGAGACGTTATCTCAACTTCGATCATCTAACAGAACGTGAGTTCCTTCCGGGCCCCAATCCGTACTCTCAAAACGTTGATTTTCCGTCAATTTGCGCCCCCGCCGCTTCGGCTCGCCACCTCGGAGTGGTATGGTAGCCTCCGAGTGGGTGTCGCCGCCGTCTCCCCTTCCCGTCCCTGGTCCACTGCGGCTCAAAACACCCCCAGCTTGGAGAGATGCTTCCGATGAGCGCCCTTAAATATGACCTCGTCGTTATCGGCTCGGGGCCCTCGGGCCAGCGCGCAGCCGTCGCCGCGTCCAAGCGCAACAAGCGCGTGGCTGTCGTCGAGGCGCGCTCCGTCGTCGGCGGTGTCTGCATCAACACCGGCACCATCCCCTCCAAGACCATGCGCGAGGCCGTCCTTCACCTCTCCGGCTACAACTACCGGTCGGTCTACGGCATCAACTACCGCGTCAAGGAAAAGATCACCATGGCCGACCTGGCCTTCCGCGTCCAGGCCGTCATCAAAACCGAGATCGACGTCACCGAGGCCCAGCTCTCCCGCAACGGTGTGGACATCGTTCACGGCATCGCCCGCTTCCTCGATCCGCATCACATCCGCGTGGAAGGCCTCCAGACCGAAACCACCCTCGAGGCCGACAACGTCATCATCGGCGTCGGCACCGGACCGGCCTGCTCGCCCAAGGTGCCCATTAACGGCCGCACCATCATCAACAGCGACCAGATCCTCGGCCTCGAAGAGCTGCCCAAGTCGCTCATCGTCGTCGGCGGCGGCGTCATCGGCGTCGAGTACACCTGCATGTTCGCCATCCTCGGCGTCCGCGTCACTCTCATCGAAAAACGCCCCAAGCTCCTCGACTTCGCCGACCAGGAGATCATCGAAGCCCTCAGCTACCACCTCCGCGACAGCCGCGTCACCCTCCGCCTCGGCGAAGAGGTGGATTGTGTCGAGGAGCTCCCTCCCTGCACCGTCGTGGCCAACCTCCAGAGCAAGAAGAAGGTCTCCGGCGACGCCCTGCTTTACGCCGTCGGCCGCCAGGGCAACGTCGAGGATCTGGATCTCCCCGCCGCCGGCCTTGAAGCCGACTCCCGCGGCCGCATCCCTGTCGACGAGCACTATCAGACCAAGGTCGAACACATCTTCGCCGTCGGCGACGTCGTCGGCTTTCCCTCGCTCGCCTCGGTCTCCATGGAGCAGGGCCGCATCGCCGCTTCCTGGGCCTTCGGCGACCAGGCCACCCACTCCAATCCCAGCTTCTACCCCTACGGCATCTTTACCATCCCCGAGATCAGCTTCATCGGCAAGACCGAGGAGCAGTTGACCGACGAGGACGTGCCCTACGAGGTCGGCATGGCCTACTACCGCGAGGTCGCCCGCGGCCAGATTCGCGGCGACACCACTGGCCGCCTCAAGCTCATCTTTCACCGCGACACGCGCAAGGTGCTCGGCGTGCACATCATCGGCGAGGGCGCCAGCGAGCTGGTCCATATCGGCCAGGCCGTCATGGCCCTCGACGGAACCGTTGACTACTTCATCGACACGGTCTTCAACTACCCCACCCTGGCCGAGTGCTACAAGGTGGCCGCGTTCAACGGCCTGGGGCGGCTGCACCGCTACCAGGCGGAATAGGAGAGCCGGGCCGGAAGTCCAAGGAAAGTGAAGTTGATCGCGAAATAAGGGGGAAAACCAAAGGCTCCTCGGCCGCGCCGGCCGCTAAGCCTCTCCCCGCGGAGGGTTCAAATGACTATCGCTATCGGCGCCGTGGTAACGGACCACATCGTGGCCGGCAGGCTTGAGGACATGCGCCTCACCGGCCAGCCCGTTCGCTTCCCCGCGGACACCGCCGTCCTCGACGCCCTCAGTGCCATGCCCGGCTGCGAAATCGTCGAGCGCCTCGCCGGACACATCGCCTCTCTCGCCGGCTCCGGCGCTGACGCCATCGGCGTTGCCGTCCCCGGCATCGTCCGTCACTCCGTCGTCGAAGACTCGCCCAATCTCGTTCAGCTCAAAGGGATGCGCATGGCCGAGGAGCTCGCGCACGCCCTTGAAGCCCGCGGCATCTCCGCGCCCGTCCACGTCGCCAACGATGCCGATGCCATCGCCGCCGGCGTCGCCGCCACCCGCGGCCAGATGGACAAGCTCGTCCGCGTCTGGACCATCGGCAACGGCATCGGCTACGGCCGCTGGCCCTACGTCGAAGGCGTCTGGGAGGGCGGCCACGTCACCGTCACCCTCGATCCCAAGGAGCGCTATTGCGGCTGCGGCGGCGTCGGCCATCTCGAAGGCATCGTCGGCTACCGCGCCATGCGCATGAGGTTCCTCGACATGGAGCCCGAAGAGGTCTTTGCCAACGCCAGAAAAGGCGACCAGCGCTGCCGGGAGTTCGTCGACTTGTGGCATCGTGCCCTGGCCGCCGCCACGGCCTCCTTCATCCATCTCGCCGGCCCTGGCCGCTTCTACTTCACCGGCCACAACGTCCGCTTCCTCGAGCTGCCCATCCTGCGCAGCCACCTTGAATCCATGGTCCGCATGAGCCCCCTGCAGAGCTTCTCTCTCGAAGTCCTCCCCCCGGACGACTTCACAGCCCTGCTCGGCGCCGGCGTCAGCGCCGTCCGCGCCCTCGCGCGTTAGGCAAAGCGGCTGCCTCGCCAATTTTGCGCGTGTTCCGGCCACGGCTGCGGGGTATGCTGTTCCCATGCTCGCCGCTTCCCCGCGCTGGCTCATGGCCGCAATGACGCTGTTTTTAGCCGTCTTTGCGGTGAGCGCATTTGCCGCCAGGCCCGCGACAAGCGCGCGTCGCGCCGATCCTCCGCTCCTGGTCGAAGACCTTGGCAACGGCACCGTGGCGCTCAGCGGCCCCTGGCAGTTCCATACCGGCGACAACATGGCCTGGGCCGGCCCCGGCTTCGATGACAGCCAATGGGAGCAGCTTTCCGCCGCCACCACCTGGGGAAACCAGGGCCACTTCCGCTACACCGGCTTCGCCTGGTATCGCCGGACCATCGACGTTACCCCCGCGCCGGGAGCATCAGGGAAACTTGCGCTGCTGATTCCGCCCATTGACGACGCCTACGAGCTCTACTGGAACGGCGCGCTGGTGAAGACCTACGGAAAGCTGCCGCCCCATCCCGAGTGGTACTGCGAGCCGGTTGCCCAGATCATTAGCCTGGGGCCGGCCCGCTCCGGCGTGCTGGCCGTGCGCGTCTGGAAGTCGCCCGGCGGCTCTTTTGCCACTGGAAAGGAGGGCGGCTTTTCAGACACCCCGTACCTCGGAAGCCCGCAGGCGATCCGCGCGCTTAAAGACGCGAGCGACTACCAGTGGCTGCGCAGCCAGCAGCTTAACTTCGGCTTGAATTCGCTCTATGCGCTGGTGGCGCTTCTGGGACTGATCGCCTGGCTCCGCGACCGCTCCCAGCGCCTCTTGTTTTGGATGGCCATGTTTAATGCCTCCGGGGTGCTGCTCACCATCCTGTCGGGCCTGCGTATCCCCTTTCATTTCTCTGTCGGCGAAGGTCTGGAGCAGCCGGTCTTCGGACTTGCGGCCATCTCTCTCTGGTTTGTTCTCGTCCTGCTTCTCGATCTCGACGCCAATCCTGCGCTGATGAGGATCGTCCGTGTTCTCGCCGTCGTTGAAATGACCACTTGTTCGCTGGACGGAGCGCTGATCCTCTTCCTCGCCCCGTTCGTGCCCGGCACGACCGCCTTCGTGCAATGGACCGATGGGATCCTGACCGCTGTCTACATACCCTTGCAGGCCCTGCCATTGATCCTGGTCGCCTATGCCGTGCTGCGCCCCCGGCGCCTGGCGCCCGAACGCTGGCTGGTCGCTCTCTGCGCATTCGTTGCCGACCTGATTCCCACGGTGCGAACTGCGGCCGCGCAGGGCAGCCGCTTTACCCATTGGACATTCTCCGAAAAGCTGGGTGCGCCGCTCTTCATCTTGAATGGCAACCCGGTCAGCCCGCAGATGCTGGCGGCGATCCTCCTGCTCCTCTCGATCGTCTATGCGGTTTACCGCTCCTCGACCGAGGAGCGCAACCGCCGGACCCTCCTCGAACAGGAATTTCAGAATGCCCGCGAGCTGCAGCAGGTGCTGATTCCCGAATCTCTCCCTGCGATCCCCGGTTACGCACTCGCCAGCGCCTACAAACCCGCCCTCGAAGTCGGCGGAGACTTCTTCCAGATTGTCCCCCTGGAGGACGGAGCGGCGGACGCCGGCTCGACGCTGGTTGTCCTGGGCGACGTCAGCGGCAAGGGCCTGAAGGCGGCCATGGCCGTCTCGCTCATCGTGGGCGCCATCCGCACCCTGGCCGAAATCTCGTCGAGCCCCGCCCATCTGCTCGCCGGCCTCAACCGCCGTCTCCACGGCCGTCTGCAAGGCGGCTTCGCCACCGCTATCGCCCTTCGCCTCGACGCCCACGGCCGATGCACCCTCTCGACTGCCGGCCATCCCGCGCCTTTCCTCAACGGCCAAGAGATCGCCCTGCCGCCTTCGCTGCCCCTCGGCCTGCTCTCTCAGGTCGACTATGAAGAAGCGGCGCTCGC
Organism: Occallatibacter sp.; assembly: GCA_035508555.1. Lineage (GTDB taxonomy): Bacteria > Acidobacteriota > Terriglobia > Terriglobales > Acidobacteriaceae > Telmatobacter. The sequence continues at coordinate 40,358 of DATJMU010000164.1, forward strand.
CCTCAACGCAAACGATCACCTGACGCTCTATACCGACGGCCTGCCCGAAGCCCGCGGCAGCGGCGAGCTCTTCGGATTCGAGCGCCTGCGCCAGATCAGCGGAAACTCGGCCCAGGCCATCGCCGAAGCCGCACAGGCTTTTGGCCAGGAAGACGACATCACCGTGCTTACCCTCACGCGCATGGCGGCCGATGAGGAATCGGTGGCCATGTGTGCCGCCGAGGCGCTCAGACCGGCCTGATCAATCTCAGCCCTCGCGCTCAGCCCTCGCGCAGGTACGTCTGCGAAAGCCGGTCGTGCCAGCTCAGCCGGTCCTCGTCGAACACCGCCCAAACCAGCCCCAGCCCCACAGGCAGCACGGAAAGCATCAGCGCGCCTAGCCTCCGCGTCCGCTGCGCCCGCGTCGGCCGCTCGCCCTCAAAGGTGCTCAGTCGCAGCCGCGCATACTTCATCCCCGGCGTCGCCCGCGCCAGCGTTGAAAACAGTACCTGGTAAACCCCTGCCACGACCAGCAGCGCCCCCGCTCCCACCAGTTCCATCTCCCGCAATCCCGGCAGCGCCTTTGCGTTGGCCGCGGCCGCGTACAGCGCCGCCACAAGGGCCGCCGCAATCAGCGCACTATCCACCACGGCCGCCAGCAGCCTCCGGCTCATCGGCGCCAGCGCCAGCGCCGGCTCCGCGTTTGCCTCCTGTGCCGTCACCGCCGGAGCCACCACCGCCATCGGCTCGGCCGGCTGCGCTTCCAGCTCGATTCCCGACCACTCCGGCTGGGTCCACACCGGCGCCCTATCCGCGTCGGCTCCCTCCACCGCCGCGGGTTCTGTCGAAACCGTCTCCGGATCTACCTCGAAGATGCTTAACTGCGCCCCCGGCTCCCGCATGCCGCCCAATGGTCCTTCCGCGATCCGCGGCCGCACCTTGCGCGTCGCCACCAGCTCGCGCGGAAACTCGATTAAATTCGCATGATGCGGCAGACCGGCGTCGGCGATCTGTGACTGGCGCCACGCCTCGGCCTCCTCGTCAAATACCTTCTCCTCGGGGTCGCCGTCGGCCCGCGCTTCAAAGGAACCGGGAGCATGAACGGTACCGGGTCCTTCAGCCCGTCTCGCCGACTCCTGCTCCACAGCCTCGCGATGCACGACCGCCAGGCCGCTCTCAAAAACCGGCGCCGGCTGTCTCGCGACCGCCCCCAGGCCCTCGGCTCCGGCAGCGGCTGTGGACGCCGCCTCAAGCCCCGCAAGCACTGTCTTGGCCGCCGCATGAGCATGGAGCGCCGCCCGGGATGCATACTCCGCAGCCCGCACCGCAGCCCGCGCCTCTTCGGTCAGCATCTCGCTGTAGCTCGGCGCTTTGGCGAACCGCGCCGCCACCCGCGCCGCCGCTTCGGCTGCGCGGTGGCTCCCGGCGGCCCGGTGCGCATCGCTTCCCGCACTCTCGTCCGCGGTTGACTGGCCTTTGCGGTTCCGGTGCTCGGCGATGCGCCGGTTCACCTCCTGCTTCCACGTCATTGATAGATTGGCTTGGGCGGTGCTCAATGTATATTTCCCCTCTCCATGCGTTTCCGCAACCCCACGCGCAGGCTCGCGCCCCGCATCTTGGCTTCGCCGTTTGACGGCGAACACTCGTTTTGAAAGGAAAAGTGGGTCGCGGTATAGGACAGCTTCCTCCTGCACCATGGGAACCACGGCCAGGAGAGACGCGTATCGGATTTTCCTGCTGCCAGAGCCACGCCTTGCGCGTCCCAATCACTAGTAGCGGTGTTTGCTATGCTGAGCCTTGCACCGGTCTTGCTTCGGGATGCGTCCGCGTACTTTACTACTATGTATCACGCTTGTGCCCCTCTGTCACCTGCATCTCGCGGGCCAGGCGTTGACCAACCCGTTACCCGCGCCCGCCCCGCCCGTTCCGGACTTCCAGATGACCGAGTCCGGCCCCGCGTCCTCATCGGGCCCAGCCTCGCTGCCCGACGATCCCGGCCAGGAACTCATGCCGGTCGCCGTTCCTGAGCCCCTTCCCGCCTCAGGCATCCCTGTCCACATCGTGGCCCTCCAGCAAACCCGCGCAGGCAGCGTCTGGACCGTCTCCGGGAAGGTCGTCGTCGACTACAGAAACTACGTCATCCGCGCCGACAAGATCGTCTATAACCAGGCCACCTCCGAACTCCAGGCTGACGGCCATCTCCAGATCACCGGGGGCCCCTATGACGTGCTCATTCGCGCCACCCACGGCGAGATGCGCCTCAACACCCATACCGCCCGCTTCTACAGCGTCACCGGCTCTGAAGGCGTCCGTACCCTCGGTCGCACGGTCGTGTACTCCACGCCCAACCCGCTTCTCTTTTCCGGCCGCGTCCTGATCGAGAACGGCGAGGGAAACTACAAGATCGTGGACGGCTCCATCACCAACTGCCGGCTCCCCCATCCCGACTGGCGCATCATCGCCCGTTCCATCCGTGTCGACAGTAACGTCGCCTCCACCTCCAACGCCTTCTTCGAATTCCTCGGCGTTCCCATCTTCTATCTCCCTTACCTCCGTCACCCCGTCAGCCGCAACGCGCGCCAAACCGGCCTGCTCATCCCCGTAATCAGCAATGGTTCCTCCATCCGCGGGTACACCTTCGGCGAGCAGGTCTACTGGGCCATCAACCGCTCCATGGACCTGGTGGTGGGCTCGGAGTTCTACACCAAGCGCGGCTGGGCCCCCAACGGCGACTTCCGCTACAGAGGCTTTGGCTTCGACCACCTCAACATCCGCTGGAACGCCCTGCTCGATCGCGGCATCGAGCAGCAGGTCGGCGTCTCCGCCCCCGATGCATCCGCACGCAAAGGCGCCGCGCTCCCCAACGCCCCGAAACCCCGTTCCTCAGCCCAGTCGCCTTCCGATCTCCCCTCCCTCGTGGGCCAGGTCCGCGTCAACCAGGGCGGCGTCGATGTCACCGCCGAGGGCCGCAGGGACTTCACCCCTGACACCAGCCTGGCCGGTGTCGCCGAGTACCTCTCCAGCTACGTTTACCGCCTCGTTTTTAATGACAACTACTCCCAGGCCACCAGTTCCCAGGTAGCCAGCGAGGTCGGCCTCACCCATAACGACAACGGATTCGTCTCCTCCGGCTCCCTCGAACGCTTTCAGACCTTTGCCAGCACCGCCAACGGGGACGAAGTCAAAATCCTCCACTTCCCCAACGCTCGCTACGATGTCCTCGCCCGCCCGCTCGGGCGCTCTCCCTTTTACTGGTGGCTCGGCTCCTCGGGCGGCCTCCTCTATCGCTCCGAGCCGGACTTTCACGCCCGCAATGTCGGCCGCCTCGACGTCTACCCCCATCTCTCCCTGCCGCTCTCCGCCGGCGGCTGGAGCTTCGTCCCCCAGTTCGCCCTCCGCGATACCTACTACACCATCAGCCAGGACCCCGACCTCACCGGCCTCAACAACGGCATTCCCGCCATCAGCCACGACCCCATCAACCGCACCGACGCCGAGTTCTCCCTCGACATCCGTCCTCCCGCCCTCGAGCGCGACTTCACCCTCCCCTTCGGCCATCGCGTGCTCCGCCACGTCATCGAACCCGAAATCACCTACAACTACGTCGGCGGCATCGGCAAACGCGCTCGCAACGTCCTCCTTTTCGATACCACCGACATCGCCACCGACACCAACCAGGCCGGCTTCTCCCTCACCCAGCATTTTTACCTCAGTCCCGCCCCCGGCCAGCGCGTCTGCGGCTCCCCGGACCAGCTCGCCGCCCAGACCGATGACCCGCCTAGCACCTCCTGCCAGTCCCGCGAATGGGCCACCTGGCAGATCGCTCAGGACTTCTACATCGACCCCAACTTCGGCGGCGCGCTCATCCCCGGCCGCCGCAACGTCTTCGACACCGCGGTCGACCTCACCCCCATCGCCTTTCTCACCTCGCCCCGCAACCTCTCGCCCATCGTCTCCCGGCTGCGCTTCAACGCCGTCAACAATCTGCGCATCGAGTGGGATCTGGACTACGACCCCAGGCGCGGCCAGTTCGACGCCGACAACCTCTTCGCCGGCTACAGTTGGGGCCGCACTACGCTCGGCGTCGAACACGCTCTCCTCAACGCCGTCGACGAAGATACCGGCACCTCCTCAACGACCCTCAAGAGCCAGCAGCTCCATCCCTTCCTTTCCATCGGCAAGCCCAACGGCGAAGGCCTCAACCTTGCCATCAACGGCGGCTACGACTTCGTCCTTCACCAGGTCCAGTACGCCGGCGTCCAGGCCGTCTATAACTGGAACTGCTGCGGCCTCACCGTCGGCTACCGCCGTTTCGAGCTCGGCTCCCAAGGCACCGTCAGCCGCGACGAGACCCAGTGGCTCTACAGCTTCACCCTCGCCAACTTCGGCGGCGTCGGCGACATCCGCCGCGCCAACTCCGTCTTCCGCGACCCATCTCTCCCTCCCGCCTATTAGCCCCCTGCAACTCCCATATCCGCCAACTCGCTAACTCGCTTTACTATCTGCGGCCGCAAGATCCCTCACGTCTTGTGGACCATCGCCAAGAGCTACCCCAAACTGCTCTTGCCAACGGAGTCGCCGTCTTATCTGTTTGTTCGGGAAAAGGGAAACCGAAGAAAAGACGCCGCGCGGCCACCC
>DATJMU010000165.1:0-9444 GCA_035508555.1 Occallatibacter sp.
TTCGACGCCACACGCGATAAGCTGGTTCCGTTGAAACAACCGGAATGGCCGAAAGACAAAAACAAAAACCTTCCTAATAAGGAAAAAGCGTCGGAGATGTGCCCGGTCTAAAATGTCGGAGTTCTGCCCGGCCATTCATCACAGTTGAACTGTTTTTGGTGCAATCGAATTTCGCAAATTGCTGAAAATAAAAGACAGCACCCAAATAATTCGGTAACCAAGTAGTTACCAAATTAACATTCCTTTAACCAAAAACCGGGGGTATTTCCGTGATTTTGGCCGCCATTTCCCGCGTTTCCGGGGTACTTCCGCCTGCGCGGCGCGTGGCCCACTTCTTCGGAGGGCTGATTTCACCTCAATCTTCGCGTGGCCGATGGCCGACCGAAAGGACCATCTCCCGCTTCGGTACAGCATCTCTGGAAGCGCTCGATCTCCTCGGTCCCCGTCTCTCCTACGCCGCCATACTCTGCGCCACGCGCCGCACCGTGAGCACCGTAATGTCGTCCTCCTGGCCAAAGTCCTTGGCCGCCTCCGCCACGTAAAATGCCGACTGGTTGCTCAGATTGTGGACGCGTTCGAAGCCGAAGATCTCGCCGCCCGGGCCGCGCGCCTCCACCACTCCGTCGGACAGGAGCAGAATACGATCACCGGGATGGAGGTAGAGCCGGAACTCGTCGTAGTGCACCTCCGACAGCACGCCGAGAGGCAGGCCGCCGGGCAGCGCCACCTCCTGGCTGTTCAGGTAGGGCGGCAGGTGGCCGGCGTTGGCGATCACCAGTTCGCCGTTGGCGCCGAAGAAGGCAGCCTGGCACGTGGTAAAGCTCTCCGTGTCCAGCAGCAGCCGGTTCAGCGCCGCCAGAATCTTCGCCGGGCTCGACTCCGGCGTCCGCCGCAGCGCGCCCATCAGCATGGAGACGCTCATGGCCGCCTTGAGGCCCTTGCCGGCCACGTCGCCGATGACCACCAGCAGACCGCCGTCGCCCGTCGCTTGCACATGGAAGAAGTCGCCCCCGACCTCCTGCGCCGGGTTGTAAATGGAGTCGACCTCGAACCCGGGCGTAGCGATCTTCTCCTGCGGGATCATCAGCTCCTGCACGCTGCGCGCGGCGGCCAGTTCGCTCTTGGCCAGTTGCTGATCGCGCTGGATGCGCAGGAACCGGCCGAAGATGATCAGGACAATGACGATGATGCCGATGAAATCGGCGATGGCCGCGAAGTGGATCGGAATCGGTCCCGCCTGGATGGTCAGTGGCGAGTGATAGGGATGGCCCGTCCAGTCCGTCATGCCTGCGGTCAGCACCGGCTCCAGCATCCCGATGATGTTGAGCACCAGCGCCAGCAGCAGCAGCCCGGCCTCAAAGTTCCGGCGCAGCGTGGCCGCAATCAGCGTGACAAAGATGAACAGGAACCAGCCCGCCAGCCACAAAAAGCTGCCCAGGAAAACGACCAGGAGCAGCACGCCCGCCGCCCGGCTGTGGACGGCAAACAGCAGCGACGGCCCCACTCCCACCAGGATCGGCGCAGTGTACCGTAAAGCAACCGAGTGCCAGCGCCTTGGCAGCGCTAGAAACGCCACCAGGAACTCGAAATACAGGTAAGCCGAAACCAGAAGCAGCTCCAGCACGATTGCGGCGTACCAGAGACTGTCAAGATAGGCCCAGCTTCCGGCAAGCTCCACAAAGCCGATGGGCGCCTGGGTCAGGGCATGCATAGCCAGCCACAGGTACTCCGGATGGCCCCGCTGGGAGAAGTAGAGCGCCAGAAGAAAGACGGCCAGTATCGCCAGAAGAAAAGAGTCCACCAGCCGCGGGAGCCGCTCCATGAGGCTCTGGTCCGACCATAGTTCAAGCGCGCTGTCCATCTCCGCGCTGTTGCCCAGCAGCAGCTTGCGGTCGGCGAAGAACGCGGTATAGCCGTTGAACCCCACCGGAATATAGATGGTGCGGATGGCCAGGACCAGCGAAGTCTCGGTGGGGGCAACGTTGAGATCGTATACGCGGGAGATTTGCTGGAAGTGCTGGGGCGCCCTGCCATGGGGGCCCCCAGGCAGGATCTCCCGGCCATTCGCGAAGATCTCCGAGCCCCAGCCCGTCGAGCCGAAACCCATCGATGTGCTCTGCGAGACCGGAAGTTCGACCAGAAGCGCCAGGGGCCCGTGGTGGGCGGCCAGCTTGACATGCAGGCGAAACCAAACATAGCGACGCACGCGATCGCGGCGGGACCGGTTGGGCGGCTGGGCCGAACCGACCTCAGACCGTGCCGCGACCCCGGGATCCGGTACCTCTGGAATGGACTCCTCCGCGTTGCGTACGGCCCATGTGGAGTCGTCGAACTCCGGTTGGGCGGCGTTGGGGTCCGCCGTGATTCCCACCCTCCAGCCCTTGTCGAGCAGTACCGCGGAGCCCAGGTTGGTCGCGTCAAAGGTCGGTCCCGCAGCAGGAGCCGCGGAGGGCCGCTGCGCCGCTTGGGCAGGACCGCGAGGCGCCGTGTCTCCTGCAGCCGCCGCAGCGCCCCGTACCGGCAGGGCGCTGCAAAGGGCCGCTAAGGCCAAGCTCACGATGATTTGGCGCAAATCTCCTTCACGCTCCTGTGTGCTCTCAATGTACCTGAGACGGCCCCGCTCTAAAAGAAAGCCGCGAAGGAAGTTGAGGCCCGTACCGGCCGCCCGGAAACCTCTCCGCACCCGGGCCCGCCGCCGGCCGCCGGAAATTTTACTTCCCTCTTGTTGCCGAATAGGCGGATACTAGCGTCTAAGCAATGGAGCGAAGCGGCACAACCGGCCGGATGCTCGTGCGCTGGAGGTGAACCATGAGGGTAGGGTTCCGGTTCTGGTCGGGAACGGCGTTGGCGGGGATGGCGCTGACACTTGTGATGAGCGCATCGGCGCAATCCTCCACCACGGGCGACAATTCTTCCGGCTCGACCGCCGCTCAGCCGGCTCCGGGCACAACGCCGGTTACCGGAGACTCAAGCGCCCCGTCCTCGTCCAAGACTTCCTCCCCATCCGCCCAGCAGCCGGCCCCGGGTACGACTCCCGTCACCGGCGATCAGCCTGCCCCCTCCGCGGATAACACCGCTCCGTGCCCGACCGCCGCGAGCGACAAGAAAGAGAAGAAGGATAAGAGGGACAAGAAAGACGGCAGCGGCACCGTGGACGATGCGGAGCCTGGCCTGGTTCCGCTCAACTGCGCCGGCGCGAGCAAGCAAGACAGCAAGGGCTTCGACCCTGACAAGGTCGTCGGTGTCGGAAGCGACATGATCAAGATCAAGCCGGGCAGCATTGAAGACGTCAGCGCGGTCGGCAACCGCGACATTGGCGGCCGCGGCTTGGGCAACTGGTACTCGACTGAGTCCGAGATCAAGATGGGCAAGCAGTACGCCGACCAGGTCGACAAGAGCGCCCGCTTCATCACCGACCCGGTCGTCGAGGAGTACATCAACCGCATCGGTCAGAATATTGTCAAGAACTCCGACTGCAAGGTGCCGTTCACCATCAAGGTGATCGATTCGGATGAGATCAACGCCTTTGCCCTCCCGGGCGGCTTCTTCTTCGTCAACTCAGGACTCATCCTCGCTGCAGACGAGGAAGCCGAGTTGGCCGGCGTGATGGCCCACGAAACCGCCCACGTCTGCGCTCACCATGCCGCTCGTGAGATGACGCGCATGAATTACGCCCAGCTCGGCATGATCCCGTTGATCATCTTTACCGGCTACAGCTGGACCGGCTACGGCATCTACGAGGCTGCGCAACTGGCCATCCCCATGACCTTCCTGGAGTTCTCACGCGAGTTCGAGGCGCAGGCTGACTACCTCGGCGTGCAGTACATGTACCGCGCCGGCTACGATCCGCAGGCTTTCATTACCTTCTTCGAGAAGATCGAGGCCCTCGAAAAGCGGAAGCCCGGCCTCGTGGCCAAGGCCTTCTCCGACCACCCGCAGACTCCAGACCGCATTCTGCACACCCAGGAAGAGATCGCCGAGATTTTACCTGCCAAGGACGAGTACCTGGTGACTACTTCCGAGTTCAACCAGGTAAAGGCGCGGCTGGCGCGTATCGAGAACAAGCGCCGCCTGGTGCAAAGCAACCAGGCAAAGCCCTCTTTGCGGCGGGCCAGCGATACTACGAATGGCGGCAACGATACCGGCAGCGGTACTGACACCACCGACCGGCCGACGCTGCACCGGCGCGACGATCAGAACCAGAACTGAGCGCGCACGGCGACAGACCGGCGCCTTTTGCCAAGCAAGCTGACGCAAAGCGAGGTAGGGCTGCATCCTACCGGGGGAAGGCTTGCGCACAACACGCGCATTCGTTGCCGCACCCGTGGCAACCCATTGTATGAATAGGCTGGTGCGCTCTCGCAGTCGAGTTGTGTCCCCTCTGGGACGATCTTGAGCGGCGGCCCGTCATCATATAAACGTCGATCCTGGGCCTGTCCTCCGCATTCTTCGACCGCGCAGAGCACGCAGGAGCGTTGTTCCCTGGCGCACTCCGGCATCTAAGCAAGCAAGAGCAAGAGAGAGCAAGAACGATGCGGGTAGCCGCGACGCCTTGGCGCGGGAGGTATGGAGATGGGGCATTCGTTCGGAGTTGTAGGGCGCGCAGCGCTGTCGGGCGCGGCGCTGATGCTTGCTTCTGCATTGTGGGCCCGGGCGCCCTTGCCCGATCCTGCTCCGGCCGCCGGATCGAACGTGCAGCAACCGGCCCCGGGGACCACGCCGGTAAAGGGCGATCAGGCTGCGCCCACCAATTCGACCACCCCATGCAAGGTGTCCGAAAAGGACAAACATCACAAGGATAAGAAGTCGGCCGACGACACCATCGACCAAGCCGAGCCGGGTCTTGTCCCGCTGAACTGCGCCGGCGACAAGAATGCTAAGACCTTCGATCCCGACAGGGTGGTTGGCGTCGGCAGCCACATGATCAAAATCAAGCCGGGCAGCATAGAGGACGTGAGCGCCGTCGGCAACCGCAACATTGGGGGCCGCGGCCTGGGCAACTGGTATTCGATCGAAGACGAGATCAAGATGGGCAAGCAGTACGCCGACCAGGTGGACCAGAGCTCCCGCTTCATTAAAGACCCGGTGGTCGACGAGTACATCAACCGCATCGGGCAGAACATCGTCATGAACTCGGATTGCAAAGTCCCGTTCACCATCAAGGTGATCGATTCCGATCAGATCAACGCATTCTCGCTGCCAGGCGGCTTCGTCTACGTCAATTCGGGATTGATTCTGGCCGCCGACGATGAGGCGGAGCTGGCTGCGGTCATGTCCCACGAGACGGCTCACGTCTGCGCCCACCACGGCGTTCGCGAGCTGACCATGGAGCACTACGCCCAGTTGGGTATGATCCCCTTGATCATGATGACTGGCTATAGCTGGGCCGGCTACGGCATCTACGAGGGCGCCCAACTCGCCATCCCCGTGGCCTTCCTCAAGTTTTCGCGCGGCTTCGAGGCGCAGGCCGACTATTTGGGCGTGCAGTACATGTATCGCGCAGGGTACGATCCCCAGGCTATGATCGACTTCTTTGAGAAGCTCAACGCGCTTCAGAAGCGAAAGCCAGGAATCTTTGCCCAGGTATTCATGGACCATCCGGAGACGCCCGACCGCATTCTGCACACCCAGGAGGAGATCGCCGAAATTCTGCCCCCGCGCGACGAATACCTGGAGAACACGTCGGAGTTCAATGTGGTGAAGGCGCGGCTGGCGCGGATCGAGAACAGGCGCCGCCTGATTCAGAACAACCGCCGGCGGCCCTCGTTGCGTCGGGCCAGCACCAACCCCAACAACGGCAGCGGGACCGACACGGTCTACCAGCCCACCCTGCACAGGCGCGACGATAACGGCAAGGACCAGGATTGAGGAGGGGCGTAAAACTCCTCCGGGTGTGACTGACCGGGCAGGTACGATGACCTTTTTGTGGACTTGTACCTCTTCCTTGGGGGCAGTACATTGAAAGGGAATCTGGAGGGCTGAACTAGATTTGCGTCTTGAGCGCGAGCGTCGCCAGCCGCAACCTCCCGGGCATCGGTCATGAAGAGAATCGCCATCATCGCGGCCGTTTTCTGTGCCATCCTCTTGCTTACAAAGATCGCCAACGAGGTTCCTCCGCCGCCTCCGCCCGGCACAGCCTTCTCGCTCAGGGCCCAGCATGTCGTTGAGTGCTCCGACACCGACATCACCCTCGTGGACAACCACCAGACGGCCACCCATCTCGACAAAGACTCAACCTGGCCCGACTGCTCGGTCTTTACCAAGGGCGAGGTGCTCGATTTCTACCTCTCGCGCGGCGCCAAGACCCGCTTCTTGAGCGATGAACAGACTGCCTGGTGGCGCAAAGTGATGTAGCGCACCCCAGACGGTGCATGGGCCGTTCTGACCCAGAGGGAATTTTTCTACAGTACAGATTGCACCGCATCCGCACCATCCGTCCCAACAGTCCCAGCGTTTGGGTTCAAGCCCGTGATCGGCCCAAGATGCAGGGTTACCATGCCGCTTCTCCCCCTCCTGAAGCCGCGAACGGATGGCAGAATGCCCGTAAATTTCCTGTAACTGCCGGAAATACCTTGAATTGCCAGGCAAAACCGCGATATATACAAGACTACTGGTAGATGTCCCGGAGCTCTTCCGGGGCAAATTCACTGCCACTTCAGGAGGCCTCCCATGCGCAATGCCGCAGCCCGCTCCAACCTGTTGGTTCCCGAGATCCGGGAGGTCATGGACATTCGCCAGGCTTCCGACTACCTCGGCATCTCGCCCGACACTCTCTACAAGTACGCTTCCGAGAGTTTCGTGCCCGCCTTCAAGCTCGGCAACCGCTGGCGCTTCAAGCGCTCGCGCCTCGACGAGTGGATGGACCGCCAGTCCGACCTGCAGAATGCTTCCGAAGTAGATCCACATCAAAAGAAACCAGTACGTCCGGCGATGTGAAAAACAGCCCCTGGCTTTCATGCCCCGGCCCTCAACCCTGAACTCTAGCTTGAGAACCGTGAGCTGAAAGCTGGTAGCTGCGGGCTTCAGCCCGCCGTGATAAAACTGTCCAGGTGGACCATTTCCGCCGCATCGGCCAGCTTCGCCGCCGAATGAGTAAGGTAGGCCTTCCGGCGCTGCTTGTCACGCATCTGCCCGACCTTCGCTACCTTTCAGGATTTACCGGCTCGAGCGCCGCGCTGGCCGTGACGCGCCGCGCCGCACGGCTATTCACCGACGGCCGCTACACCATCCAGGCCGCGGACGAAGTCGCCGCGGCTGGGGTCGAGATCATCTCCAACTCACCTTCTGTCTCTGCCCTGCAATGGCTCGCGGCGCAGTCAACCGTTACTGCGGTGGGCTTCGACCCGGCGCACACCACAGTCGCCGATTTGGACCGGCTCCGCACCGCACTCCCGTACCGGCTGCGCCGCGCTTTCCTCGTCGCTCTGCCGTCGCCGCTCGTCGAGCCGCTGCGTCTGGTTAAAGACGAAGAAGAACTGGCCGTCATCTCGGAAGCTGCACGGCTGGGCTGCCGGCTCTTTGACGGAATCATCTACTACATCCGCCCCGGGCTGCGTGAGTTCGACGTGGTCGCGGAGTTGGAGCACCAGGCCCGCCTGCTCGGAGCCGAGGGAATGTCCTTTGAAACCATCGCCGCCTCGGGGGTGCGTTCGGCGCTCCCGCACGGGCGCGCGACCGAGGCCCGGCTGCCCCGCCGCGGCTTTCTGACCCTCGACTTCGGTGTTATCCTCAAAGGTTATTGCTCCGATATGACGAGGACCGTTTACCTGGGAAAACCAAAGGCAGAAGAACGGCGTGTATACGCCGCTGTGCTTGAGGCCCAGGAGGCAGCCTTGGCCTCTGTTGCAGCCGGTGCAAGTTGCGGCGATGTGGACGGAGCGGCCCGCGGCGTCTTGCGGAGAGAAGGTCTTGCCGAGGCATTTTCACACTCCACCGGCCACGGCGTCGGCCTGGAGATTCACGAGCCGCCGCGCATCGGCTCCGGACAAAAGACCCGGCTGCAGACCGGGATGGTGGTCACTGTCGAACCAGGCGCTTATCTGGCGGGCCGCTTCGGGGTCCGCATTGAAGACATGGTCGTTGTCACTCGCATTGGAGGGCAGGTGTTGACCTTGTCACCCAAGACCCTCATCGAACTTTGACGCACCCCGCCCGCTTGGGCGAGCTAGGGAACGAATGAAACAACAGGACATCGAAGATCTAAGGCAGCTGATTGACTTCCTGAAGGCTCATCAGGTCGCAGAGTTCGACCTAGATCGCGGCGACTTGAAGATTCGCCTTAAATTCGCTCCGCAGGAGGCCGTTCCGTCCAGCTTGGGAGAGCTGGCCCGGCTCTTGGCTTCGGTGCCGCCGTCAGTTGCGCAAGCGGCCTCGTCTGCCACGCCCCGCCCAGTCGTTGCCCCGGCGACACCCCCCTCCGCCGAGACCGATCCCGATCTGCACCTGGTCAAGTCGCCTATCGTCGGCACATTCTACGGGTCACCGTCGCCGGGCGCGTCTCCCTTTGTCACTCCCGGCGACCATGTCGATAAGGGCCAGGTCATCTGCATCGTCGAGGCCATGAAGCTCATGAACGAGATCGAGTCCGACGTCTCGGGCGAAGTCGTCAAATGCCTCGTCTCCAACGGCCAGCCCATCGAGTTCGGGCAGCCCCTGTTTTCGGTTCGCCCGGCATAAAGGTGCGAACCGGCGGGCAAGTCAGCAAACGAGCAAGTCAGGGAGCCTGCGTGCCCGCGCTATGGCCAATTCACTGCATTGCACGTGCCACAACACGATTTCAAGCAGTTGCGCCCCAGTCGCTTCCATTCGCCGATCTTTTGCTAGCCCGCTAACCCGCTAACTCGCTAACTTGCTGACTATGTTTCGTAAAGTTCTTATCGCCAACCGTGGTGAAATCGCGCTGCGAGTCATCAACGCCTGCCGCGAACTCGGCATCCGCACCGTCGCCGTCTACAGCGAGGCTGACCGCAACTCGCTCCACGTCCGCTTCGCCGATGAGGCTATCTGTATCGGCCCGCCCCGGCCCGCTGACAGCTATCTCAACGTCCCCGCGGTCATCTCCGCCGCCGAGATTGCCGACGTGGACGCCATCCACCCCGGCTACGGCCTGCTCAGCGAAAACGCCAACTTCGCCGAGGTCTGCCGCGCCTCTAACATCAAGTTCATCGGTCCACCGCCCGAGGTCACCCGCCTGATGGGCGAGAAAGAAAAAGCCCGCCAGGCCATGAAGAAGGCCAAAGTGCCCATCCTCCCGGGCTCCGATGGCGTCCTGGCCACAGCCGACGAGGCAGAGGAAGCTGCTGCGAACGTCGGTTATCCCGTCATCCTCAAGGCGAAGGCCGGCGGCGGCGGCCGCGGCATGAGAATTGTGCGCGGCGCCTCAGACCTGCCCAATCTCTTCCATCAGGCTCACGCCGAGGCTGCCAACGCCTTCGGCAACGGCGA
>DATJMU010000166.1:0-10519 GCA_035508555.1 Occallatibacter sp.
TCGCTGCCTCCAGAGACGATCTCTGGAATCAGCATCGCGGCAATTTCAAATCGACACCACCCCAAAAACCCGGCAACCTGCCGCACATCAGCAGCTTGCAAAAAGAAACGCACCAGTTAACCGGACGGTAATGACCACTGACCACTGATCACTGATCACTGACCACTGATCGCTGTCCACTGTCCACTGTCCACCGACCACTGACCACTGGGCAGCGACTGAAAGGAGCCCCATGGCTGACCAATCCAACCAACTCCGCGTCCGTCTCGTGACTCCCGAGCGCACGCTCTTCGAGAGCAGCGCCGAGGCGGTGGAGCTGCCGGCGAAGACCGGCTACATGGAAGTGCTCTACGGCGCGGCGCCCTTGCTGGCCGAGCTGGGCGCCGGCGACGTGACTATCCATAATCCGGTTGCGGGTGCGGCTGGTGAGCCGCCCGCTGCTGCGGGCCAGACCCGCTACAACGTCAGTTGGGGCTTTGCGGAGGTCCTGCCCGACCGGGTTACCATCCTGGCCAACGACGCCCTGAAGCCCGAGGAGATCGACGTGGCGCGCGCCGAGCAGCAACTGGACCGCGGCCTGAAGATGTGGCGCGAGGCCGCCGAGAGCGAAGCCGCCTACGACGAGGCCCTCCGCGTCATCTCCGAGGCCGAAGCCAAGATCGCGTCGGCTGCGGAGCGGCACTGAGACCCTGTTTTTCCAAACGAGTCTGCCGGAGGGTTCCTGAGCGGCACTGTACCCGGGATTGATTGGTTCTACTTTCGTGCGCCGTCGTGCTCCGCCGGCGCATCCTCGCGCAGCATCGTGCGCAGCGCCTCCGCGTAGTGCTCGGGCAGCGGTTTGCGGTTGAGCTGGTCGTCGCAGACCACATGCACCGTCTCGCCCTCGGCCAGCAGCTTCGCCTCTTCCCCGTTCTCGCCCTTGCGCAAAATCCGGTAAGCGAACTTGAGCACCGAGCCGCGCAGCAGCGACGGGCGGGTCTCGATCAGGATCTCGTCGTCGTAGCGGGCCGGCGCGCGGTAGCGGCAGGTCGCCTCCACCACCGGCAAAATGCACTCGTGCTCGGTTTCGAGCTGGCTGTAGGCCAGCCCCAGCGAGCGCAGCAGCTCCACGCGCCCCAGCTCGAACCAGACCAGGTAGTTGGCGTAGTACACGATCCCCATCTGGTCGGTTTCAGCGTAGCGGACGCGGACCTGGTAGGTGTTCACCGGCATGAGCCTCTCCGTCCCTCGGGGAAGGGGTTAAATTCAGGACAATTTCTGTCCGGTTTTCCACGTGGAACAGCGTTTTTCCACAAATCTTCGGGCTTCGTGCCGGTTTCCTCCTTGACAGAAACCCCGGCCACCCAGTTCCACCCTTCGCGAGTGCCAGTGCGCGGAGCGCAAATTCAGCGCGGATTCGATCGTCCCCAAGCTCCTCGCGCGCCCACAAAAGCCAGCCAGCAATCCCGACCCCTGACCCCTGCCGTCACGGCCTTCCATGCCCGAAGATCGACAGCTTGGTCACGTCGTTCACGATGATGAACGCAAAGAACACCACCAGCACCACAAAGGCCACCTGGTAAACGCGCTCCTTGATGTTCAGGCTGATATCGTGGCGCAGAAGGCTTTCGATGAGCAGCAGCATGATCATTCCCCCGTCGAGGATCGGGAAGGGAAAGAGGTTGAGGATGCCGAGGTTGAGGCTGATCTCGGCGGCCAGGCTGAACTTGGGATACCACCCCCGCATCTGCGCCGCCTGGCCGGCCATCTGCGCAATGCCGATGGGCCCGCTCAACTGCGACACCGAGACCCGCCGCGTAAACAGCCGCTCGACGACCTCAAGGATGAGGAAGGAGTTGTCCGCGCAGAAGCGCGTCGCGTGAGCCGTGCCGCGTCCAAGGCCGAGCGGGTTGTCGCGCATCGCCAGCCCCTTGCTGTCAAAGCCCAGCACCCAGGCGCCCTGCATATGCGCGGGATCGATCTGAATGGGCGGCAGCGCCTTGCCGTCGCGTTCGAGCACCACCGAAACCGGCTTGGCCTGGTTCTGCTGCATGAAGGCCTGCAGAGAGACGATGTAGTGCAGTGGGTGACCGTCGACGGAGAGCACCGCATCGCCGGGACGGAAGCCCGCCCGGGCCGCCGGCGTGCCCGGCTCGACCTGGGCCACGGCGATAGGCCCGGGCACGAACTCGGGCAGCAGACCCGCGTCGCTGATGTCGAAGTCGCTCGATTTGGCGCTCTCCGGGATGCGCATCGAGAGATCGAGGGACTTGTCCTCACGCTCGACGTCGACCGGTATGGACTGCCCGGGATTGATGATGGCCTGCGCCGTGATCATGTCCCAGGAGGGATCGTGCACGCTGCCAAACCGGGTAATCACGTCGCCGGCCTGGATGCCGGCCGCCGCCGCCGCCGAGTTGGGAACCACCCAGTCCACGGTGGTCGCCTTCACTTGCACCGAAGGCACCTCGTTGATCCACCCGTAGTAGATCACCATGAGCACCAGGGCAAGAATGAAGTTCGCCACCGGGCCCGCCGCGGCGATCAGGATCCGCTGCCAGCGCGGATGCGAAGTGAGCGCGCCCGGAACGGCCTTCAGGGCCTCGATCATCTCGTCATCGGCGCCCTCGATCGACAGGTTCTCGCCGGGCAGGTTTTCCCCGGTCATCTTCACGTATCCGCCCAGCGGCGTGGCGGAGATGCAGTAATCGGTCTCGCCGATCTTGATCCCGATCAGGCGCGGTGGAAACCCGATCGAGAAGCGCTCCACGCACACTCCGCACAGCTTGGCGACAAGAAAGTGTCCAAATTCGTGGACCAGGATCATCAGGCCGATCAGGACGATGAAGGCGGCGACGGAAACCAGAAAATCATGCATACAGTAGCGGTTCGTTCCTCGAACTACGGAATTCCCGGGGAGATGACCTGGTCACGCCTCGGGGGCCGGTTTAGGCGTGGCGGCGCCGGCGCGGACAAGGCTCATGCGAGCAGCGCACGAGCCGTTTCACGCGCCTCGCGGTCGGCCGAAAGCACCCCGGCGATAGTCGTCGGATGCGTCTCCGGCGTGGAGGCCAGCACTCTTTCAATTGTACGCGGGATGCCCATAAAAGGGATGCGGCCGGCCAGAAAGCCTTCGACCGCCACCTCGTCGGCCGCGTTGAGCGCGATCGCGTGCGCCCCGCCCTTTTCCGCGGCCTCGTATGCCAGCCGCAGGCAGGGAAAGCGCTCGAAGTCCGGCGGCTCGAACTCGAGATAGCGCAGCGCCGCCAGGTCGAAGGTCAGCGTGGAGGCCGGACGCTCCGGATAGGCCAGCGCGTAGAGAATCGGCAGCCGCATGTCGGTCACTGAAATCTGCGCCAGAATCGACCCGTCCACGTATTCCACCAGCGAGTGCACCGTGGACTGCGGATGAACCGTCACCCGAACCTGGCTGGGCGCGACGTCGAACAGCCGGCACGCCTCGATCACCTCCAGACCTTTGTTCAGCATGGTCGCCGAGTCGATCGTGATCCGCCGCCCCATCACCCACGTCGGGTGCTTCAGCGCCTGCTCCGGCGTAATGCGCGCAAAATCCTCCAGAGGCAGCTGCCGGAACGGCCCTCCTGAAGCCGTGAGCCAGATAGTCTTGACCTCGGCATGTGCGCCCACCCGCAGGCACTGGTGCACGGCGTTGTGTTCGCTGTCGATGGGCAGAATGGGTACGTCGCGCGCGCGGGCGGCCGCGGTCAGGATCTCGCCGGCTGCCACCATGCACTCCTTGTTGGCCAGGCCCACTGGCTTCCCGGCCACAATGGCCGCATGGGTAGCCTCCAGGCCGGCCACGCCCACAATGGCCGAAACCACAAAGTCGGCCTCCGGGAGCGTGGCGCAGGCGACCGTCCCGGCCGTCCCGTACACCACTTCGATTCCGGTTACCCCGGCCTCCCGCAGCCGCACCGCCAACTGGCCGGCCGTCTCTTCGCTGGCCAGCGAAACCACCTTCGGCCGCCAGCGGACCGCCTGCGCAAAAGCCTCTTCGAGGTTGCGGCCGGCGGCCAGCGCGGCCACCGAAAACCGCTCCGGAAACTGCTCCACGATCGAGAGGGTGCTTTGCCCGATGGATCCGGTCGATCCGAGAATGGCGAGACGCTTCAAGAACAGCTCCTGGCTTTCAACATTAAGCTCTCCGCCTTAAGCTCCCAGCCTACCGCTCTCAGCTTCGCGCGTTTCATCGGCCGCCTTTTTCTCCGTTGAGACCGGAATCGAGGATGCCGATGCTCAGATCTTTCCACGGGCATGACGGAAGCGAGGCAGGCTCACAGGCGCTCAGGCGCGAACTGAAAGCTGAAAGCTAAAACGCATCTTAGAACATCTGGCGAATCACCACGGCGTACCACATCACCGGCGCCGCCAGCATCAGCGCGTCGATGCGGTCGAGCACGCCGCCGTGCCCCGGCAGCAGGTTCCCGGAGTCCTTCACGCCCGCCGAGCGCTTGAGCGCGGACTCGGCCAGATCGCCCACCTGCCCGGCCACGTTCACCAGCGCGGCCAGCACCAGCCAGTACCACAGCTCGTCAGGATACGAGAGCAGCGGCGCGCTCCACGTCTCCATGGCCGAAGCCGCCCAATAAAGCCCGCCCGCGACCAGCAGGCTCGCCACCATCGACCCCGCCGCGCCCTCCCACGTCTTGTTGGGGCTCAGCACCCGGGTCATCTTGTGCCGGCCCACAGCCCGGCCCACGTAAAGGGCGGCGATGTCGCCCGACCACACCACGCAGAACAGGAAAGTCAGCAGAGAGGAGCCGTTCGGCTGCGCCCGCAGCGTGGGCAGGGCGATCAGCGTGAAGCCCACATACACCAGGGAGAAGATCGAGGCGGCGGCGTCGCCCAGCACACGCTCGGGCGGCCGGCGGAAGGTGCAGTAGACCAGCAGGCCGAGGCTGAGCGCGCCTAATAGGATGGCGGTGCGGTCCGGCCACTCGTAGTTCCCCGCAAAGAGCGCCAGCAGCGCCGCCACGACCGCAAAGCGGCCCGGTTGAAATCCGTTGCGCCTGGCCAGGTCGAGGCACTCCCACACCGCCAGCGTCGCCACTGCGGCGGCCGCCAGCACAAAGAGCCACTGCCACCGCGGCCCCAGAAACACCAGAAAAAGGGCACAAGGAATCAGGATGACAGCGGTCAGGATTCGTTTCATGGACTAGGTTGAGGATACACTGCCGGGGCGGAGCGGCCGCAGAGATAGCGCCATTCGCGATCGGACCGAGCCGCCTCCGCTCTGGCTAAACGATGCAAATGTCAGTGGTTAGCCCGCCACAATCTGAATGCGCTCGGGATTCTCCTCGACCTCGCCGCAACCCTCGCCCAGCCCGCCGTAGCGGCGCTCGCGGCGCTGGTAGTTCGCGATGGCTTCGAGCAGGTGAATCCCCCGGAAATCCGGCCACAGCCGTTCGGTCACGTAGATCTCCGTGTAGGCGATCTGCCAGAGCAGAAAGTTCGACAGCCGCATCTCGCCCGACGTCCGGATCAGCAGGTCCGGGTCCGGCATGTGCCCCGTGTACAGATGGCGATGCACATCGGCCTCGCTGATGTCGCCGGGCTTGAGCCGCCTCTGCATCATCTCCGCGGCCAGGGACCGGAAGGCGTCCACGAGTTCCGTGCGCGCGCCGTAGTTCAGGGCCAGCGTCAGCGTGGTCCCGGTGTTGCCTGCCGTCGCCTCCTCGGCCCACAGCATCTTCTCCTGCACCTCGGGCGGCAAATCGTGGGTCCGCCCGATGTACCTCATGCGCACGTTATTGTCCATCATCCGCTGCAGGTTGCTCTCCAGGTAGCTGCGCAGCAGCCGCATCAGAAAGCTCACTTCGGCCCGCGGCCGGCGGAGCTTGTTCTCGAGCGAGAAGGCGTAAAGCGTCAGCCACGGCAGGCCGATGCGCGAGGCGGTCTCGGTCACCAGTTGCACGCTCTTCGCGCCCTGCTGATGCCCCTGGAACCGCTTCAGCAGCCGCCGCCCCGCCCAGCGCCCGTTGCCGTCCATGATGATGGCCACATGCTCGGGCAGCCGCTCCGGCTTCAGCGTTGCATAGACGGCGAGCTCCTCGGCAGACAACTCATCGATGCGCAGGCTATGAGATAAATGCAAAGGACTCGCCTCGTGGTTGCTCCTGCGGCTTCAAGGCCGGCGCCCCACGAACCCCATCCGGGCTTCCAGGGAGCCAACGCCGCCAGGCGGCGCCTTTCAACCCCCTGGGTCGGTGCTCCGTTTGGCGCAAAGTCACTTCGCGAGCCGGAGCCAGGGAGTACCATCTCGACCCTAGCACAAGCGCCCATGGGCTGCAATTGCCTGCCCGCGGCACGCGCCCAATCAACAGTACCCACTCGTGTGCTCACCATCGTGACCCGCGCCGAACCGGGGCCGCGCGCCGGCGCACTCCCCTCACTGCCGCAAAACTCCCCCGCCGTTGCCGCCTCTATCTGTGCACGAGCTCACCCATCCGGGTAAACTAGCAGCATGGCGGAGATTCAGCGCAGAAAGACCCCCACCGTCCACATCGGCCACGTCCGCGTCGGCTGGGAAGTTCCCGTCGTCGTCCAGTCGATGACCAACACCGACACCGCCGACGTCGCCTCCACTGTCGAACAGGTCGCCGCCCTTGCCCTCTCGGGCTCCGAGCTCGTCCGCGTCACCGTCAACAACGAAGACGCCGCCGCCGCCGTCCCCCACATCGTCGAAGCCCTCGACAAACGCGGCGTCCGCGTCCCCATCATCGGCGACTTCCACTACAACGGCCACATCCTTCTCAAGAAGTTCCCCGCCGCCGCCCGCGCTCTCGCCAAGTACCGCATCAACCCCGGCAACGTCTCCATCGGCCGCAAGGATGACGACAACTTCCGCACCATGGTCGAGTGCGCCGTCGAGAACCAGAAGCCCGTCCGCATCGGCGTCAACTGGGGCTCCCTCGACCAGGCCCTCCTCACCCGCATGATGGATGAAAACAGCCGCCGGCCCGATCCCCAGCCCGCCCGCGACGTCATGATGGAAGCCATGATCGTGAGCGCCCTCGACTCCGCCCGCGCCGCCGAGCGCTACGGCCTCGGCCACGATCAGATCATCCTCTCCGCCAAGGTCTCCGGCGTCCGCGACCTCCTCGACGTCTACACCGCCCTCGCCGCCCGCTGCGACTACCCCCTCCACCTCGGCCTCACTGAGGCCGGCATGGGCACCAAAGGCGTCATCGCTTCCACCGCCGGCCTCGCCCCGCTCCTCCTCGCCGGCATCGGCGATACCATCCGCGTCTCCCTCACTCCCAAGCCCGGCGGCGACCGCACCGAAGAGGTCCAGGCCGCCCAGCAGATCCTCCAGTCCCTCTCCATCCGCAGCTTCATGCCCCAGGTCACGAGCTGCCCCGGCTGCGGCCGCACCACCAGCACCTACTTTCAGGAGCTCGCCGAGCAGATCCAGACCTACCTCCGCACCTCCATGCCCGAGTGGCGCAGACGCTACCCCGGCGTCGAGGAGCTCAAGCTCGCCGTCATGGGCTGTGTCGTCAACGGCCCCGGCGAGAGCAAGCACGCCAACCTCGGCATCAGCCTTCCCGGCACCTTCGAGGAGCCCAAGGCCCCCGTCTACGTCGACGGCAAGCTCTACACCACCCTCCGCGGCGACACCATCGTGGCCGAGTTCAAGCAGATCCTCGACCGCTATGTTGAAAGCCATTACGGCCAGGCGGCCAGGAGCACCGAACTCGTCGGCGCCCACTAGGGCCTGTTCATCCGTCACATCCCTTCCCCCGGGGTTGCGCTAAGCTGGCGCCAGTTCCCCGGAAAGGGCCTCCATGCCACGCCGCCGGCCGTGCAGCCTCCCAGCCGTCGCCTTTCTCGTCGCGTGCCTGCAAGCCGTCGCCTTCGCAGGCAAGCCCAAGCAGTGCTATACCGCCGACCAGGCCTCCCGCATGATCAGCAAGGACGTCTGCGTCACCGCCCACATCTACGACGTGGTGCGCCTCCCCGACGGCACCCGCTTCCTCGACGTCTGCTCGCCCCAAACCCCCGACGCCGACTGCCGGTTCACCATCGTCAGCCTCTGGGAAGATCGCGACGACGTCGGCTCCCTGGACAAGTACCGCAACATGAACGTGCAGATACGCGGCATCGTGCGGCCCATGCACGGCCGCGCCGGGATGGTGCTGAGCCACGCCCGCCAGTTCAACGGCGGCCCTCCCCGCTTCCGCCCCAACCCCCGCCTCGCCCGCGGATTCTCCGCCCAGGACGACCAGCCCCCCATCCGCGACCCCAACCTCCGCGCCCAGGGCAGCGCCCGCGCCTTCATGAATACCCGCGACCAGCAGACGCGCCCGCTAAAGTAGCCCCTTCCAGGCACCCCGGCCCCGCGCTGCAAGCAGCATCGCTTTCGTGCTATGCTTTGGCCGCGAACGGACCGCCTCCGTCGCGCGCCCGTTTGCGGTACGTGCGAAAGGGGAAGCTATGGCCAACGCAAACCCCAGGAAATGCGCCAACCCCGTCTGCTCCTGCATTCCGACCGACAAATCCAAGTACTGCAGTGCCCATTGCGAGGGCCAGGCCGGCCGCACTGAAGTCGTGTGCCGCTGCGGCCACTCCGACTGCAGTGGCAACGTCACCGGCTGAGGTTCGCCGGGCTCAGGCCCCGGGCGGCACGGCAGCATCGGAACAAGTGCGGTCTCTGGAGCACCGCAGGAGCGGGTGGGTCTTTTTGCGCCCGCGGATACACCAGAACCGCGTTGAAGCCAACAGCGTGCGCGAGTTCCGGATCAGGTGCCTTTCATCCCTGCCCCGGCGGCGCGGGAGTCTACAGTGGACGCAGGCTAGCCACCATCTCCCTCGCGGACTTTCTCGCCGCCGCCACCGTCGTCCTCGAAGAGAACCGCACCGGGGCCTTCAACCTCTTCTACGAGCCCATGCCCACCTACCGCGAATTTGTGCGCGGACTGCGGGCCGGCCGGCGCACCCTCTTCCTTCCCATTCCCGTCTCCTTCGCGATGGGTCTGGCCCACGCGGCAGCCTGGCTGCGCGCGCCCATCCCCTTCAGGCCCGGCCAGATTCGCACCCTGCTCGCCAACCAGACCTCGCCCTGGCGCTCCGACCTGCCCAGCCTGATCGCCCCGCCCCGATAAGGATGCCGGTCATTCGGCCGCCGCCGGCGGCCTTTGAACAAAGCGCAATGAAAGATAGGGTACTCTGAGGCGGTGAGGAAGTTGCGCGAACCAGAAGCAGCGAATGCTGCAGGAACAGCGGCGGCCCTGCGCATTCACGGCCTCAAGAAGGCCTTCGGCCACGTGCAGGCCGTCGATGGCGTCGACCTCGAAGTGGCGCGCGGCGAGTGCTTCGGCCTGCTCGGTCCCAATGGGGCTGGGAAGACGACCACCATCGAGATCTGCGAAGGCCTCACCGAGCCCGATGACGGCGCCGTCGAGCTGCTGGGCCTGAACTGGCGCACCCATGCGCTGGAACTCCGGCAGCGCATCGGAATCCAACTGCAGGAAACCCAGTTCCCGGAAAAGCTCACTGTCGAGGAGACCATTCGGCTGTTTCGCAGCTTCTTCCGCAAGGGCATCTCTGTAGAGGAGTCGATCCGGATGGCGCAGCTCGAGGAGAAGCGGAAGGCGCGCGTGGGCGGGCTCTCAGGCGGACAGAAGCAGCGCCTGGCCATGGCCACGGCGCTGGTGGGCGACCCGGAGTTGCTCTTCCTCGACGAGCCCACAACCGGCCTCGATCCCCAGGCCCGCCGCCACCTCTGGGATCTGGTGGAGGGCCTGAAGCGCGCCGGCCGAACCATCATCCTTACCACCCACTATATGGACGAGGCCGAGCGGCTCTGCGACCGCGTGGCGATCATGGACCACGGCAAGGTGATCGCGCTGGGCACGCCCCAGCAACTCATCGCCACCGTGGGCGGCGAGGACATCGTGGAGTTTGCGGTGTCGCACTCCCAGGTCCCCAACGCGGGACCCGGGGCAGCCAACTCCGCGATAAGGGCTGCGACCATCGATCCCGCGCTGCTCACCGCCATCCCCGGAGTCCACTCGCACCGCGTAGACGCCGCCCTCCACCAGTTGTCCGTGACCGAACTGCACACCGCCGCGCCGCGCATCTTCGAAACATTGGCCCGCCAGGGCTTGCATCTCACCGAGTTCCGCACCCACTCGGCGACCCTCGAAGACGTGTTTGTAAGGCTCACGGGAAGGAACCTGCGGGATGAGTAAATTGCCGAGCAGATTGGCCCTCCGCAGCCTGTGGCAGTTGACGGCGGTGCGTTTCTGGCTCATCCTGCGCGAGCCGGAGGCGATCTTCTGGATCTTCATTTTTCCCATCCTGCTCGCTGTCGGACTGGGCATCGCCTTCCGCAACCGGCCGGCAGATGTGCTGCAGGTTGGCGCAACCACGACCCAGCTCACGCAGGCCCTGAACGCCGACAAAGGCCTCACCGCAAAAACAATGGACCAGGCCGAAGGCACCCACGAATTGGCAACGGGCGACATTCTGCTGCTCGCAATCCAGACCCCAGACGGCGTGACCTACAAGTACGACG
>DATJMU010000167.1:0-32984 GCA_035508555.1 Occallatibacter sp.
TGGCGCTTGAGATGAAAGTGGGCTGGCGCGGGCTGTACGGCCGTGGATGTTCTGCCAGGAGTGCGCGATGGGGAAGCAGAGGCGAGCGCCGCGAAAACGGTGAAAGCCATCGCACACGTCAGCAGGCGGATGATGCGGGGATCTCGAGTCATGTCCGTCATAGTCTGGAAAAGTTACCCTGCCTCGCGCATCGCAGGCGTGAAGGTGAGGCCAACAAGCAGGCCCTCCGGCGAGAGGAAGCGGCTCACGGTTTGCCCCCAGGGTTCTCTCTTGTTCCTGATGAACATTCGATATCCTCGCGATTCAAGTTTGGCGGTGGCCTCTTCCACACTATCAACTTCGAACTCCAGCCATGCTTGTGGAATGGGAACGTCGTCAGGCCAGGCAACTTTGCCAAAGCATGACTGCGCGGCCTGCGCAAGGGGCCACACCGCAAAGTGCTTTGCCCCCTCAAGAGCGCCTGTATAAAGATAGCCGCCTGGGTCTTCCTTCAAGGCGATACCGAGGCCATCGGCGTAGAGTTTGCGGCTTTCAGCAACATCACGATCAATCGGACCAAAGCCCGCGATAAACAGAACTTCCACCCCTCCCGCGCCTAGCATCGCCCCTCCTGCTTTATTGGACTGAGGCTCCAGGTGTTCGGCTCCAGTTAAAATGAAAACGTGATGGAGCTGGTACAGATCGAGCCCGTGCGCCGCGCGCCCGCGCCGAAGCCGGAGTGGCTGAAGGCGCGCGCGCCGGTGGGCGAGAACTACCACGACCTGAAGCGGCTGGCGCGGTCGCTGGGGCTGCACACGGTGTGCGAGAGCGCGCAGTGCCCCAACATCGGCGAGTGCTGGCACCACAAGACAGCGACATTCATGATGCTGGGCAACCTGTGCACGCGGCGCTGCGGGTTCTGCGCGGTTCCCAAGGGACGGCCGGAGCCGATCGACTTTGACGAGCCCCGGCGCGTCGCCGAGGCCGTAGCTGCTCTCGGCCTGCAGCACGCCGTGGTCACCAGCGTGAACCGCGACGACGACCTCGTGGGCGGAGCGCGCGCCTTCGTCATGGTCATCGAAGAGATTCGCCGCAAGGCGCCGGGGTGCCGCGTGGAAGTGCTGATTCCGGACTTTCAGGGCGACCGGGAAGCGATCCGCATTGTGGTGGAGGCGGTGCCCGAGGTATTGAACCACAACACGGAAAGCGTGCCGCGGTTGTATCGCGTGGTGCGCTCCGGCGCGCGCTACGAGCGTACCCTGGAGCTGCTTCGCTACGCCAAGGAGCTGCGGCCGGAGGGGTTGACCAAATCCGGCGTCATGGTCGGGCTGGGCGAAGAGACCTGGGAGCTCGTTGGAGTCTTTCGCGATCTGGCGCGCGTTGGCTGCGACATACTCACGATCGGCCAGTACCTGCGCCCCTCGCGCAACCACCTGCCCATGACGCGGCTTTATACGCCGCGCGAGTTCGCCGAGTTGAAGACGGAGGCGCTGAAGATGGGCTTCCGGCATGTGGAGTCAGGGCCGCTGGTGCGGTCGAGCTATCACGCGCACGAGCAG
This sequence comes from Occallatibacter sp., assembly GCA_035508555.1. GTDB lineage: Bacteria > Acidobacteriota > Terriglobia > Terriglobales > Acidobacteriaceae > Telmatobacter. The sequence goes on from DATJMU010000167.1 coordinate 1,539, forward strand.
GTGGCGGCGAGCGGAGCACGGGCCATCGCATAGAAACCGCTACCGCCCTTCCGGGTTGTAGAATATGCGTTGGCAAGTTGGCCCAGCGAGGACTTGAACCCATGGCACCTTCCACGATGGCCGGCATTCCGGCGCTCAAAGATCTGAACGGCGACCTCAAGCGGCGCATGGACAAGGCGGTGACGGACTTTCAGGCCAGCCTGGCCTCCACACGCACGGGCCGCGCCAGCGCACACATGCTCGATCAGGTGAAGGTGGACTACTACGGCACGCCCACGCCCATCAGCCAGCTGGCGCAGGTGTCGGCACCCGAGCCCCAACTGATCCTGATCTCACCCTGGGATCCAACGATCGTCAAAGAAGTGGAGAAGGCCATTCAGGCGTCGGACCTGGGCTTCAATCCGATGTCGGACGGAAAAGTGATCCGGGTACCCGTGCCGCCCATGACCGAGGAGCGGCGGCGCGAGGTTTGCAAGCATCTAAACAAGGTGCTGGAGGAACATCGCACGGCGGTACGTAACGTCCGCCGGGACGGCAACGACGCGCTCAAGAAGCTGGCCAAGGAGAAGAAGATCAGCGAGGACGAGGAGAAGCGGGCTCTCGAAGAGGTCCAGAAGATGACTGACGAAGAGATTCGCCGCATGGAAGAGCTTTCGCGCAGGAAAGAAGCCGAAGTGATGCAGGTGTGACGCTGGCGGCTCTTTCGGACTCGCGTGCGGCGCGAGCCTGATGACAATCAGCAGCAGGGTCGTTCCAGGTCGGCTTTCATCTCCAAAAGGAGGCCATCCGGACTGTACCGGGAGGACGTGCAATTCAGTGTCCGCAACTGCGAGGAGATGCGGCCTTAAGGGGTGCACGTTGCTTCAGTGTGCCGATTGCGCCGCGTGAATAGGTAGTATGGCGCAAAAAAACCAAGAGAGCCGTCCGTGAAATAGAGCCGATTTAGATTTGCCGATTCGGCCTTGATTTAGAATCCGGTTCAGAGCTGTCCTTGCTGATTGAAGTTTCCTTCCTTGCCTCAAAACTGGAGAAAACCTGAATGGCTCTTCGTTGCCGCGTCTGCGGGATGTCCGACTTCCGCCTCTCTCGTGTCCGTAGTCGAGACCTCGGTCGCGTGCTGGCCCTTCAACTCCCGGTGCGTTGCCGAACATGCCGGGAACGCCGTTATGTATTTATGTTGAGTGCGTTGAGGATCGGGTCTAAGGAGAAACTGCAGCCCCGCGCACGATCTGCGGCAAAGAACACCGGCGAGGAATAACTGCTGGCGCTGCGTGGGGTTGCGAACTCCTTATTTTCGATCGTATGGACGGTGTTAGGGCAACGGGCAGTGTGCCGGGCGTGAGGAACTCGCCAGCCGGCACTGTCCATGGCACGCACGGATGCGATAGGCTCATAAATGCATGGAGATGACCTGCGCGCGGTGCCACCAGACGGTCGAGTCTGGCACATGTTTCTGCCCGAGCTGCGGCTTGCCGCAACTGGTCTATTCCGTTGAATCGGGGAGCGACGAGGGGCAGGCGGAACGGGGCGAGGTCGTGGTGCGCGACGCCGGCAGCGTCCACTGGAAAGCGGCGATGCGCTCGGCCTTGGCGCTGGCCGTTCCCGCCGGGGTTCTATGTTCGCTGCTGTCGCCGTTGAGTTTCCTCGGCTTTGTGTTAATGGCGGGCACCGGCGCGTGGACAGTAGCCCTGTACCTGCGGACCGAACAGCCTGCGTGGATCACCCTGGGCGCCGGCGCGCGCATCGGGCTGGTCACCGGGATTTTGGGCGGGTGGACGGCCGCCGCGGCCACCGGTGCCACGCTCTTCGCCATGCGCTACTTCTTCCATCTGGGCGGCACGATCGACGGCTGGTGGGAAAACGCGGTCAACCAGCAGCTAACCCAGGAGTGGACATCGATGGGCGTGGACGCAAAAGCCATGCAACTGACCAAGGCGTGGATGCTCTCGCCGGAGGGCCGTGCCGGATGGGCGGTAGCGATGGCCTGCCTCCTGGCCGCTATGCTTGTCCTCTTTGCTGTCGCGGGGGGTGCGCTGGGTGCGCGGGTAATGGGCCGTCCGCGCAAATCCGGCGTCTGAGAGCTCCCACTTCTCCACAACTTGCCCTCCACCGGCAACCCCTCGTATCATCCGTCGAGAGACAAGCACTGCGAGCAACCATGACTGAAGCCAAGAGCGAGCCGAATCTGCGTGTGAAAGGCCGGCTGATGTCGGCCTCCGAGATCGAGCGCACCCTGGTGCGGCTGGCCCACGAAATTGTGGAGAAGAGCAACGGCAGCGACGACCTTGCCCTGATCGGCATCAAGCGGCGCGGCATTCCCCTGGCGGAGCGGCTGGGCGCGCTGATCTCGAATATCGAAAAGCGAACCGTGGATACGGGTATACTCGATATCCAGTTTTACCGCGACGACCTGTCGACGTCCGGCATCCGGCCGGTGGTGACGCCAGGCACAATCGGGTTCGACGTCGAGGGGCGCGACGTGGTCCTCTGCGACGACGTGCTCTACACCGGCCGCACCGTGCGCGCCGCGCTGGATGCGCTCTTCGACCATGGCCGCCCGCGCCGCGTACAGCTGGCGGTGCTCATCGACCGCGGCCACCGCGAGCTGCCCATCGAGGCACAATATGTGGGCAAAAACGTGCCCACCAGCAGCCGCGAGATTATTGAAGTGAAGTTCCGTGAAGTGGATGACGACGAGCAGGTACTGCTCGTTGAGAGAATGAGTTGAGAAGAACAGCTTCCAGCCGCCGGCCTTCAGCTTGGGTTTTTTGGGCTCGGGGCTCTGGCCGAAAGCTGAGAGCTGAGAGCTGAAAGCTGAAAGCCAGACCCGATGAGCCCGACCGCAACGCCCGTACGCCGCCAGCTTGCTACGCCGCCCGCGCCGGCATCGCCGTTTCCCTACAACCCGGGTTCGCTGCTGTCGCTGCAGGATCTGTCTCTGGACGGTGTAAGCCGTTTGCTCAGGCGCGCGACCGAGCTCGAGAACCAGAACCCGATCACGCGCGGCGAGATCCTGGCCAAGCGGCGGGTGGCGCTGCTCTTCTACGAGTCGTCCACGCGCACGCGCACCAGCTTTGAGCTGGCCGCCAAGAGCCTCGGCGCCGACACCACGCTGGTTTCGAGCCTGAGCTCGAGCATCGAGAAGGGCGAGTCGCTGAAGGACACAGGCCTGACCCTGCGCGCGCTGGGCGCGGAGGCGATCATCCTGCGCCACAACTCCTCAGGCGCGCCCTGGCTGCTGGAGGAAGCGACCCGGCTGCCGGTGCTGAACGCCGGCGACGGCATGCACGAACATCCCACCCAGGCGCTGCTGGACCTGCGCACGATCCTGGGACATCTGCGCGAAGGTGCGCAGGCCGTAGACACCCAGACGCTGGCCGGCGTAACGGTCGCCATTGTGGGCGATATTCTGCACAGCCGCGTGGCGCGCTCGAACATGCTGCTGCTGCCGCGCATGGGCGCGCGCGTGTTGCTGTGCGGGCCCAGGGAGCTGCTGCCGGAGCTGGCCGCGACGGCTGGCCCGGGCGTGAGCATCGAGCGCGACTTCGACGCGGCGCTGCGCGGCTCCGAGGTCGTGATGATGCTGCGCATCCAGGCCGAGCGGCTGGCCGGCCTGCAGCTCGACCTCGAGCAGTACAAGGCCGGCTATCAGCTCACCGGACCACGCTTGGCGGCTCATGCGCCCAAAGCTGTCGTGATGCACCCGGGGCCGATCATCCGCGGCATGGAGGTCACTGCAGGCGTCGCCGATGGCGTCCAGTCCGCCATCCTCGAACAGGTGCACAACGGCGTCGCCATCCGCATGGCCGTGCTGGAGCGGGCGCTGACGACACAGGGAGAACACGCATGACGGCTCTGGCGATTCGCGGCGGACAACTCCTTGACCCGGCGGCCGGCGTGGACGCGCCCCGCGATATTCTGCTCAGGGACGGCCGCGTGGCCGAAATCGCGGCGCCCGGCAAGCTGAAGCTCGCCAACGGCGCTGAGACACTCGATGCGGCTGGTCTGGTCGTAGCGCCTGGTCTCGTGGATATGCACGTCCACCTGCGCGAGCCGGGCCAGGGTTACAAAGAGACCATCGCCACGGGGACTGCGGCGGCGGCAGCCGGCGGATTCACGGCCGTGGCCGCCATGCCCAACACCACGCCGGTGAACGATTCCCCCGAGATCACTCGCTGGATGCAGGCCCCCGAGCGCGGCGCGGCCATCCGCGTCTTTCCCATCGCCGCGGCGACGCGCGGGTCGAAGGGCGAGGCCCTGAACGATTACGCGGCGCTCAAGTCAGCCGGCGCGGTCGCAGTCACCGACGACGGCCGGCCCATCCTGAAAGACAGCACCATGCGCGAGACCCTGGCCGCCGCCGCGCGCGTGGGCCTGAGCGTCATTCAGCACGCCGAAGATACGCGGATGACCCAGGGCGCATCCATGAATCTGGGGCCGGCGTCATTCCGGTTGGGGCTGCGCGGCATGGCGCCAGAGGCTGAGTCCTCGCTGGTGGAGCGCGACATTCGCCTGGTGGCCGACCTGCGCGACGCCCGCGTCCACTTGCACGTGGCGCACACCTCCACTGCTGCGGCCCTTGCCGCCGTGCGCCGGGCCCGGCGCAACGGACTGCGCGTCACCTGCGAAGTCGCCCCGCACCATTTTTTGCTCACAGATGAACATGTGGGCCTGTACAACACCAACGCCAAGATGAATCCGCCGCTGCGCTCGGCCGCCGACCGCGACGCGATGGTCGAAGCTCTGCTGGACGGCGTGGTGGACGCGATCGCTACCGATCACGCACCCCACGCCACGCACGAGAAAGAGGTCGAGTTCGAGAACGCGCCCAACGGCATCACCGGCCTGGAGACGGCCCTGGGCCTGGCCCTGCGCTGGCTGCATCGCGAGTGGAAGATGCCCCTGGGCCGCGTGCTAAGCCTCCTGAGCGCGCAGCCAGCGGCGCTGCTTGGCCTGAAAAGCCGCGGAACGCTGGCCGTCGGCAGCTTTGCCGATGTGGTGGTCTTCGACCCCAAGGCCGAGTGGACTTATCGCGCGCTGGACACGAAGTCGAAGGCCCGCAACACGCCCTTCGACGGATGGGCGATGCTGGGCCGCGTGCGCTGGACCATCGCCGAAGGACGCATCGCGTACACGAATCCGGCGTAGGCTCCGGGGGCAAACGCGGGCCCTGCAGTCTCGACCATTGGCTTCCCTCCGTGACCAGGAGCCGCTATACCCGGTATCTTTTTGAGAGAGCCCATGCTTCAGGGATGGAAAGAGATCGATGGATGCTTTGAACAACCTCTTCGAGCGGCACTTCCGCACCCCGGCCGAAGAGATTAAACCGCTGCAGGGCCAGCTCGGCGGGTCGGGGCGCATGATTGTGCGTGTCACCGGAGGCGGCAGAACAGCCATTGGAATTCTTTACTCGGTACACGAGGAGAACGTTGCGTTTCTCGAGTTCTCGCGGCACTTTCGCAGGCACGGATTGCCGGTACCAGAGATTTACGTTGAGGACCTGGGCCAGGGAGCTTACCTCGAAGAGGACCTGGGCGACACCACGCTCTTCGATTTCCTGGGCGCGCACCGCAGCGGCGCCAGCATCGCGCCAGAGGCCGTCGCAGCCTATCGCAGCGTGGTCTCCGAACTGCCCCGCTTCCAGGTGGTGGCCGGCCGCGACCTGAATTACAAGGTCTGCTATCCACGCGCGAGTTTCGACCGCCAGTCGATCGCCTGGGATCTGAATTACTTCAAGTATTATTTCTTGCGCCTGGCTGGAGTGCCCTTCAATGAGCAGGCTCTGGAGCACGACTTTGCGCGGCTCACCAAGTTCCTTCTCGGCGCCGATCACGACTACTTCCTCTACCGCGACTTTCAATCGCGCAATGTGATGCTGCGCGACGGACAGCCGTACTTCCTCGATTATCAGGGCGGCCGCAAGGGAGCGCTGCAGTACGACATAGCTTCGCTCTTATACGATGGAAAGGCCGACTTACCCCCAGAGTTACGGCAGCAGTTACTTGATTACTATCTCGACCGGTTGGCGAGTTATGTCGACTTAGACCGTGCGGCCTTCATGGAGCATTACTACGCCTATGTCTATGTTCGGATCATGCAGGCGCTGGGCGCTTACGGCTTTCGCGGATTCTACGAGCGCAAGACGCATTTTCTGCAGAGCGTGCCTTATGCGTTAAAGAATCTGGGCTGGCTGGCCGAAAATGTGAAGCTGCCGGTGGCGCTGCCGGCTCTGATGGATGCTTTTGAGGCCATGGCGAAGTCGGAGAAGCTCGCGCAACTCAATCCCCCTGAGGCCGCTTTGACGGTGCGCATCTTCAGCTTCTCGTTCCGCCAGCAGATGCCCGCGGACGAATCGGGCAACGGCGGCGGGTTCGTCTTTGACGCGCGCAGCCTGCCCAATCCCGGCCGCGAGGAGCGCTTCAAGCAGTTGACGGGCCGGGACGCGCCGGTGATCGAATATCTCGAAAAAGAGGAGAGCGTGCGCCAGTTTCTGGCGAGCGCAGAGTCGCTCGTCGATGCCAGCGTCACCAATTACCGGCAGCGCGGCTTTTCAAGCCTGATGGTGAGCTTTGGCTGCACCGGAGGCCAGCACCGCTCCGTTTACCTGGCCGAGCAGTTGGCCAAACACCTGCGTGCGGCGGGTGGCGTGGGCGTAACCGTGCGCCATGTGGAGCTGGAGAAGATGGGCCGATGAAGGCGATGGTGCTGGCCGCGGGGCTCGGCACAAGGCTGCTCCCGCTCACCGAGAACCGTCCCAAGGCGCTGGTGGAAGTGGGCGGCCGGCCGCTGCTGGAGATCGTACTCCGGAGGCTGCGCGCAGCGGGCGTGGACGCGGCGATTGTCAACGCGCACCACCACGCGGAGATGATCGCAGCTTATCTTGATGCGCACGACTTCGGGATGCGGATTGAGGTTTCGCGGGAGGATGAACTGCTCGACACCGGCGGCGGACTGAAGAAAGCCGCGTGGTTCTTTGTCGAAGATGAACCCAGTGAACCCTTCCTCGTACACAACGTGGACGTGCTGAGCTCGATTGACCTTGGGCAGATGCTGGGCGCGCACAGGGAGAGCGGCGCGCTGGCCACGCTGGCCGTAAAGCAGCGCCCCACCTCGCGTCCGCTGCTCTTTGACGAAGACTGTCAATTGTGCGGGCGCGGCGCGGTCCGCAACGACCCTGAAGATCTCGTACGGCCGGCGACTGGGCTGCACTCGGTCGGCTTCTGCGGCATTCACGTGCTCTCGCCGCGCATCTTTGCCGCGCTCAGCGAAGAGGGCGCGTTTTCGATCGTCAATGCATATCTGCGGCTGGCGGGCGAGGGCGAAAAGATCACCGCATGTTGCGCCAATGACCGCTACTGGCGCGACCTGGGCCGGCCTGAGCACCTGGCCCAGGCCGAGCAGGACATCGCGAGCGGTGTCTATTCCTTCGACTGACGCCCGAAGTTTATTTGTACTCTGCGGCGAAGGCCGCCTCTTCGCGGTTCATCTCCGCCGGAGTAGCCGCCCGCGGATAGATCACGATGCGGTAGCGGAAGACGGCCGTCTGCCCCTTTTCGAGCGTGTAGTTGAGCGGCGGCTGCTTCGGATCAAAGTTATCGCGCCCCAGCGGATTGGCGGCGAAGAGGCCGTAGCCGCGCGCGTGCCAGTAGGTTGGGAAATCGGGATTCTTCGGATTGTCGAAGATGGCGATCGTCGCGGTGTGATCGCCGGTGTGGCCGGTGAGCGAGCACCACGCGCCGCGCGTTCCCCAGGCCGCATCGCCTGTGACGCCTTCGCTGGTAAGGTAAACGCCGGAAGCGCCGGGCGAGGCGGCGTCTTTGACTTTGGTGACGGCTCCGCCGGCGTCCCGGAATTCGCCGCCCTTGGCCGTGGGCGACTCAAGCCAACTGGCGACGCGCAGGCCCAGCAGACCGTCCTTGTCGTCGTGAAATACCACTTTATCGAGAGCGCGCAACGTGGCAACGCGGTCGATGACGCGCACGCCGCCGGGCCGGGATGCAAAGACGAAGCGCGTGGTTTCGGCCAGGATCGGCTCGCCGGCGCCGGTGATCCACGTGGACTCGGTGACGAGCGTGCCGCGCCGTGCCCCGCTCGACGACGACACGATCTTGTCGAAGACGATGGTGCCCATCCTGGGCCGCCGCGCCGCCGGAATCGCGTCGGAGTTGTTCCAGAAATCGAAGCCGTTCACGTTCGAGTAATTGAACCAGAGGCCGGCGTGGTGGGGATGGTCGGTGCGCTCGCCCGGCCGCGGATCGAGCGGGTAGCCGCGCGTCACGGTCAGGCCGTCCGCATCGATGATGGGATAGAGAGCGGGCTTCTTCAGCGTGGTGGGCCAGATGTACGACGTGAAGGGCTGGCCGTCGATCGTGATCGCAACCTCGCGGTTGGCGACATCCGGCGTGACCTGCACACCTTTGTCGGCGGGCGCGGCGAGGGCTGCGGCCGCAAGCGCCATGTTCGCGGCTGCGATGGCAAGGATTCCGATGCCGTGGGGCGTACTATGCTTCATGCACTCTGCCCCCGGCCAGCACCTGCTGGGTCTTGTCGTCGAAGGTGACCTTCTCGCCGGTCTGGATGGCGGCGATGTTCATGCATAGTGCAACAGAATGTGCATAGCCCGCCTCGATGGGTGCGTTGGGCGTCTTGCGTGAGCGCACGCACTCCATCCAGTTACGCATGTTGGCGCTGGTCTCCGGGTCGGCATGGACGCCGGTGGTGCTGGGGTCGGTGGCCACGGTCTCGGTCTTCTCAAGCAGCGAGAAGGTGGGCAGCAGATTCGGCTTCATGTTCATCTCGGCCGCGTAGCGCTCCGTCAGGCCGCCCGCGGGGGTTACCTGCTGCGTGGCCATGTTCAACATGCCGCCGTTCGAATAGTAGAGCTCCTTGACGCCACCGGCCGAGTTGGTGAAGCGCGAGGTGTACTGCACCTGGAAGCCCTTGGAGAGATCGTCGAGTGGGCCGTAGTCGAAAACAGCCGTCATCGTGTCCCAGTTCTTGCGGCCGTCCTTCCACAGATAGATGCCGCCGTTGGCCACGCACGAGCGCGGATGCGGCAGCCCGGTAAACCAGTGCACCGTGTCGATCTGGTGGACGAGCCACTGATCGGGAATGCCCGACGAGTACGGCCAGAAGAGCCGGAACTCGAGATAGTGACGCGCGTTGAAAGGCACCAATGTCCGATCGAGCAGGTAGCGCCGCCAGTCCGTGTCCTGCTCCTTGAGCAGCGGCACCACGTCGGGCCGGCGCCAGCGGCCGGGCTGGTTCACGTTCCAGGTCATCTCCACCATCACGATGTCGCCGAAGGCCCCCGACTTGATGTACTCGGCAGCTTTCATGTAGCTCGGCGTCGACCGCCGCTGCGTGCCCACCTGCACGACGCGGCCCGTCTTGTGTACCGCGTCGAGAATCATGCGCGCGTCCGCCATGGTGTGCGCGATAGGCTTCTCCACGTAGGCGTCGCGGCCCGCGTTGACGGCCTCCGCGCCGTGGTAAGCGTGCTGGAAGTCGGCGGTTGCAATAATCACCGCATCCACGTCTTTGCGCGCGTAGAGCTCGTCGTTATTGCGCACCGGATCGACGGGATCGGAGCTCCCGCTGAGCTTCTGAATGTAGGCCGCGCCCTCTTCGCGCCTACGGTTCCAGATGTCGGAGACGGCCACGATCTGGAAATTCATCTCCGCGGCGTGCTGATAGAAGGCCGGCAGGTCGCCTCCCTTCATGCGGTCGCCGCAGCCCACCACGCCCACGCGCACGCGGTCGTTGGCGCCGGGAATGGCCGCGTAGCTGCGGGCGCTCGAAGCAAAGGCGGTCGCGGCCAGCGCGGCAGCGCCGGTCTTCATGAATTCTCTGCGTGAGTTCGGATTCGATTCCATGATGGGGTCCTTTTCAGGGTTCTAAGATCGCGGTGCAGCGGGCGAACGTGGAATGAGCACTGTTTGAACTGTTGGCGCAGATGCGCCCCTGTATTGTGCGCAAGAACCCATGGTTGGGCCGCGAAGGGTGGAGGTCAAGTACCGCTTTGCTTATTTCTTAAGGCGGTATCGCCCCGGATCTGAGAGGATCCGGGGCGATGTTTCCTGATGCTTGGCAAACGTTTCAAGTAATGTCTAGAAGTTGACCTTGATGCTGCCCTGGAAGACGCGGGCGCCGAAGGTGTTGTTGGTTCCGCTGGAGGCGGTGGCCGAGACCTGGCCGAAGGTGGAATCGGTCAGCTTGGCATCGGGGTTGGCGAAGTTGGGGTGATTCAGCACGTTGAACGCTTCCAGCCGAAGCGTCGTGCTGATGCTTTCGTGGATCGGAAAGACGCGCGAGATCTGCGCGTCGAACTGCAGGTATTTGGGTCCCCGGAAGGAGTTCCGGCCAACGTTTCCGTAAGTGCCAAGGTACTGGCAGCCGGCGAGCAGGTTGCCTTTGCTGTCGGTCGGGCACGGTGCGGTCACCTGAGCGAAGGCGGCCGGATTCAAGTACTCGCGATTGGATTCGCCGGTTGCCTTGCGGAAGTTGACTTCAGAGTACGGTTTCACGCCGGCTACCAGGTTGGGACGGTCGTTGCCCACGTCGGTGCGGGAGTTGTCCTGGCCCGAGGTTACAGTAAACGGAGCACCGCTCTGGACGTGAATCAGCGGCGCCAGTTCCCATCCGTTCACCAGCGTCCTCGTAAGGAGATTGAAGCGGGTAAAGTTGCTCTTGGCGACGAGTGACACGTTCTCGATGTTCGTGTAGTCGGCGCCGCAAGGACCGTAGTCTAGCGCGATGTTGTTGGGATTCTCGGTGGCCGTGCCCGCGTAGTCACCCTGGGCATCGTAGATGTTCAGGCACTTTGACCAGGTCCAGTTGGCCAGCAGGCTGAAGGTCGCGGAGAGGCGATGCTGGAGGGAAGAGACCAGGCCGTTGTAGTTGGCGGTGGCTTCATCGCCGACCATCACCGAGCCGCCTCCGCCACCCTGGTACTGATTGCCCCCTGAGGGTCCTCCGCTTGAATTTGTGCCGGCGGGGTTGTCAATCGTGAGCAGGAACCGCGAAGACTGATTGCCCGTTGTGGAGCAATCCGTGCCGGCGGCGCCGGGCTTGACGGCCGCGGGGCCGGTGGTCACGATGCCCGTGCAGCCAGTGCCGTTCGGTCCCCATTCACCGGGGATAAATACGGCCGGGTCAAAGGTGTATCCCAGGGGATCGTGGCGGGTGGTGTTGCCGATGTAATCCAACTGCGCCTGCCAGCCGTGGCCGAACTGCCGCTGGATGCTGAGGGTCCATTGAATCGCATAGGCCGGTTTGAATTGCGGCACCGTCACGATGTACTGCGACTGGGCAAAGAACAGGGCCTGCGACGCTGTGGGTACGGCGGGTTGCGGGAACGGACTGCTGGTGAAGGCGCCGTTGGCCCATGGATTGCTGAAGCTGATGGGCGCTCCTCCCGACGCCTGCGTCTGGTTCACGGCCGTGGCGAAGGGCGGGTTCTGCTGGTTACGCTGCGCGGTAAAAAAGTTGGGATTGTCGTACATCAGCGCGCCGCCCGCGCGAATCACAGTTTTACCGGTGCCGGTGGGGTCGAATGACACGCCGACATTAGGCGAGAACTGCCAGATCGAATTGCTCGTGAACTGCCGCGTCACGCCTTTGTCTCCGTAGTAGAGAGCGCCGGCGGGAGCGTTGGGATAGACGCTGCTGTGCACGTTGGCCAGAAAGTCGGCCATATTGAAGACCACGCCGCGGTTGAAGTAGTCGTGCGGCATGATATTGGGCCCCCAGCGCAAGCCGCCGACCAAAGTCAGCCGCGAACTGGCGTGGAAGGTGTCTTGGACGTAGAGGCTGGGGATCGGGCCGCGCAGCGCGTTCTGCTGTTTCTTGCTCTGCTGGAATGGAGCCGTCGACCCGTTCGCCCCCAGCGCGCCCCACAGGAAGTCGAGGTTGGGGTCGCCGACAGCGGTGCCGCCGGCAGGCCCGCTGGCGCTGTAGATGCCGCTGAAGGTAAAGATGCCGTTGCCCTCGTACACATTGCCGATGTTGAGCTGGTTCTGGACCCACTCACCGCCAAATGCGAACTGATGCTTGCCATGCACCCAGGTCACATCGTCATCAAATGTCGCCGTATTGTCATTGAAGTGCGCCACCGAGTTGGTGCCGCCGCCGATATTGAATCGGCTGCCCGTCACCGACAACTGCAGGCCGTTGGGTACGAATTGATAGAGATTGACGCCGAGCGACGCGGCATTGATATCGTTGGGCGCGTAGCCGCGGTTATCAACTCGCCGCAGGACCGAAACGTGCGCGGAGTTCACGAGGTTAGGCGAGATCGTGTAGGCGTCGCCCAGCACAAACGTCTGCACGCGCTCGATATTTCCCGACTGCGTCGTCACCAGGATGTTCTTGTCGTAGTAGTACGCCGGAAACTGATAGCCATCGATAAAGTAGCGGCCGTAGATGTTCTGCTTGGAACTGACGGTGTAGTCGACCCTGGTGACAAATTGGTTGTCCGTAACCGAGTAGGGAATGGAGTAGAAGACAAATCCGCAGTTGTTCGGATCCGTCGCCGCCTGTGGTACGGGCAGGTGGCTTTGCAGGTTAAGCGCCTGCTGGTTGTAAGCCGGTGACGCCGAGTACTTGTTGCCTGTCAGGGTGGCGCCGGTGAGCGGGTCCTTCAACTGAATGGGAGCATGGCTCGAGTTGCAGGGGTTGCTGTTTAAGACGCCGGGAACGCCATCGCTGGTGGACCAGTCGCCATTGAGATTCGCGGCCGTGGGCACCTGCGCCTGCGTGCTCGATTGCGACTGTTTGGCAATTGTGCGCTGGTACGCAGCAAAGGCAAACATCTTGTTGCGCTTGATGGGACCGCCGAAGGTGCCGCCGAACTGGTTCTGATGGAGGGTATCGGGAGTGGACGAGTAGAAGTTTGTGGCGTCGATGTAGTTGTTGCGGATGAACTCAAAGGCCTCGCCGTGGTACTGATTGGTTCCTGACTTGGTGACCACGTTCACCAGGCCGCCCACGTGCCCGCCGTCCTGCGCGCCAAGATCGGTCGATTCGACACTGAACTCGCTCACCGCGTCAGGAAAAGGATAGGGCAGGTTGCCGTTGGCCATGTAGTCCTGGTTGTCGCCACCGTCGAGCCGCCACAGCGTGGTGTTGCCTCCGCCGCCGGCCACCGAGACTGAGATCGTCTGGTATGAGTATTTGCTGCCGGTGAAGTCTCCATTGGGAGCGATGCTGGAGCCGCCGGAGAGTGTAATCAGGGCCGTCATCTGCCGGCCGTTCAGCGGCATCTCGTTCACTTCGTTGTGATCGATGGTCTGCTTGAACGTCGGGTCCTCGGTTTGCAGCGCCAGCCCTTCGGCCTGCACCTGCACCTGCACATCGGCCGCACCTACCGAGAGTGTCGGGTTGATGGCGATGCTGCTGCCCACTTCGAGCACGATGCCCCTTTGCACGTAGGTCTTGAATCCCGGCGCCGCGGCGGTCACGTCGTAGGTTCCAATGGGGATTCCGGGAAAGAGGTAGACGCCGGCGCTGCTGGTGACGGTGGTCTGCTTCACCTGTGTCGCTTCGTCGGTAAGAGTGACGGTCGCGTTGGGTACGACGGCGCCCGTCGAGTCAGATACGGTGCCCTGGATGTTGGCGGTTCCGGCGATCTGCGCGTGGCTGGTTGTGGCGAACAGAAGGATCGCCGCGCAACCGAGCAGCGTCGCCCAGCGGATGGCCAATTCTCGTATTTTCAGTGAAATCGCTTGCATCGAAGCCTCCGGATTGAAGACGGTTCCGTCCACACGGGAACTTTCGGCCCGCGTGGTCGGACCACCTCAATCGCGGCCAGAATATTTACAGATAGCTTCGAGAGTTGTCAAGCAATTCTTTACGGAGGGGCTTTTTTAGTTATTTTTTTGAAAAGAAATGAGTTAACGTTACCAATAGATTTGCGGGCCGCCGCCGTGCGGGGATGGTCCGACCATGCCCGCACGGCGGCAGCCCATCAGTCCGCGTAGGTCTCTTCTTCCACCTTCGCCAACTCGAGAAGGGGCACAGGGTAGTAAGCGTTGCGCACGTACTGCTTGACCATCCGGTTGGTGTTGAAATACGAGCCGTTAAAGGCAAGCGTCGTGCGCATCAGGCGGGCCCAGCGCTCCGGAGCTGCCCGGTAGAGCGGCACAACGGCAGTTTCGAGCTTGCGGTAGAGCGCCGCAGCCTCTTCCTCGTCGCTGGCGCCGTCCTCGATGGCCCATCCCGTCACGCCTTCGATGCAGCCCTCGATCCACCAGCCATCGAGGATCGACAGGCTGGGGACGCCGTTAAGAGCAGCCTTCATGCCGCTGGTGCCCGAAGCCTCATACGGCCGGCGGGGGTTGTTCACCCACACGTCCACGCCCGCGGTCAGCAGCGCGCCCAGGTCCCAGGCGTAATTCTCGATGTAGACGATCCGCAGGGTGTCATTCGAGAGCTGCGCCGCATCCTCGATCACCTGGCGCACCAGTGCCTTGCCGGGCTCATCCTGGGGGTGGGCCTTGCCGGCGTAAAGAATCTGCAGCCCGCCGGCCTCGGCGGCGATCCTCTGCAGCCGCTCCGGATCGGTGAACATGAGCGTCGCCCGCTTGTAGGTGGCTGCGCGGCGCGCAAATCCAAGCGTGAGCACGCGCGGGTTGAGCACCACGCCGGTACGGGAAGCCACTTCGCCCAGCAACTCGTTCTTGGCGCGGGCGTGCGCGGCCAGGATCTCCCGCTCGGGCAGGTCGATGGCGTTGCGCATGTAGAGGTTGTCGCGCCGCCACTCGGGAATGTGCTCGTCGAGCATCCGCTGGAAGGGCTCGCACATCCAAGTGGGCGCGTGGACGCCGTTCGTAATGGAGCCAACGCCGAACTCAGGAAACATCTCGCGGGAGACCTTGCCGTGCTGCATGGCCACGCCGTTGGCGTAGCGGGAAAAATGCAGGGCCAGCAGGGTCATGTTCAGCAGGCCTTCTTTGAAGCAGCCCTGGCGCTGGAGGCGCGCGGTGCGCTCGCCACCCAGGATGCGGATGGTCTGCTCGGTCGAAAAGCGGTCGTGGCCGGCGGGAACCGGGGTGTGGGTGGTGAAGACACACTTCTGGCGGACCCGCTCGATATCGGTCGCGGACGCCGGGCCGGCCGGGCCGCCGCCGAGCTCGCGCTCCAGCAGGGCCAGGGTCAGCAGCGCCGCGTGGCCCTCGTTCATGTGATACACGTTTACAATCAGGCCCAGAGCATGGGCCATGCGCACCCCGCCCATGCCCAGCACGATCTCCTGCTGCAGGCGGTAGTTGGTGTCGCCGCCGTAGAGATGGTCGGTGAGGCCGCGGTCCCAGCCGGAGTTGCCGTCAATATCCGTATCGAGCAGGTAGATGGGAACCACATGGCCGGAGCGCCCCATCATGTCGTAGCGCCAGGCGCGCACGGCCACGGTGCGGTCCTCGATCGAGACCGTGATGCGCGCCGACTCCTCGGTGCAAAAGTCGCCAGGATTCCACGACTGGACCTCCTCGGTCTGCGTGCCGGCTGGGTCGAGATGTTGCTGGAAGTAGCCCTTGCGGTGCAGCAGCGTAAAGGCGGCCAGGGGAACGCCCTGGTCCGCCGCAGAGCGCAGCGTGTCGCCGGCCAAGACCCCCAGGCCGCCCGAGTACGTGGGCATGCCGGGGTTGATGGCGATCTCCATCGAGAAATAAGCCACCTGGCCCGAGCCGGGCAGGTTCTCATAAGAAAACGGTTTCGAAGAGTTTGATTGCATATATCTACTTCTCCGCGGCGCGCTCCGTCGTACCGGGCACGCCCTGGAAATTTGAAGTTGGCCGCCAGACTGCCGGGCGTGCTTCCCCGTTGTCTCTATCGGGGCACGCACTTTTCAAGTTTAGCAAGGACACGTTTACCGATCACGATCCCAAAGTGCACAGGCGATCGCACTTTTGTGGGAAACTCGGTGTCAGCGCGGTTACGTGCCGCGGTTACCAAGAGAGCTGGTTTAACGCACAGGAGCCCGGTTCTGCGGGCTTTCCTCGCCGCACACCCGGTTCCTGCCGCCGCGCTTGGCCCGGTAGAGGGCCGCGTCGACCCGCTCGATCAGCATCTTGCAGGCGGTCTCGCCCGGCCGCAGCATCGCCAGCCCGAAGCTGCAGGTAAGCTGCAGGGCCGCACCGTTCCATTCAAACCTCTCCGACGCAATGGCAGCGCGCAGCTCTTCCATCCGATCGAGCAGCTGCGCTTCCTCGATGCCTGGAATCAGGATCAGGAACTCCTCGCCTCCGTAGCGGCCCAGTCCGTCGTAGGGGCGCAGAAAGCACTCCACCCGGCGGGAAAACGAAGCCAGGACGGCATCGCCGGCCGGATGGCCGTAGCGATCGTTGATTTCTTTGAAGTGGTCGAGGTCGGCGAGCACCACGGCGAGCAGGCCGTTACCCCGATGGGCGCGGTCGATCTCCTTTTCGAGGAGCTCGAAGATCGCCGCCCGATTCAGCAGTCCGGTGAGCGAGTCGCGGATGGCCAGCTCCGCCAGCTCCCGCGTGCGGGCCTCCACCAGCTTCTCCAGGTATCGCTGCCGCTCGAGAATGGCGCGGTTCCTCCACCGCCACAGCAACGCCAGGGCGCCGATTCCCGCGAGGATGAGCAGACCGATGAACCACGGCCGCCGCCACCACGGCGCCAGGATGCGAAACGGCAGCTCGACCACCGCGGTCCGCGCCCCAAAGTCCGTGTCGGTGGCATAGGCCTCGAAGCGGTATCGACCCGGGGGCAGCGACGGGTACCGCACCTGGGCCTCGGCTGTATGTGTCCAGTCGCTCTCCAGCCCCGTGAGTCGGTAGTGATACTCGGCGGCGTGCGCGCGGGCGAGGTTCGAAACTGAAAGACAGACGGTGAACGCCTGGTTTTTCCAGGGAAACACCGCGACACCTCCCGGAACAAGACGCACGCTGCCAAGACGCGAGCCCCCCAGAGACACAATCATGGGAAGCTCGCGGAAGATTCCCTCCGGATGCAGCAGGTGCGCGACGCCGCCGCTGGTGCCGATCCAGATCGATCCGTCGCCATCGCTCAGAAAGGCATTCGAGTCCGTGTCGTCCCATACCAGCCCGTCCTGTTTCGAGAAATGCCGCCAGCGGCTTCCGTTGTAGACGTCCACACCGCTGTCGGTTCCGGCCCACAGCCAGCCTCGGCCGTCGAAGTGCAGCATCACCACGTTTTTCGAAGAGCTTTGTGGCTCGGCGGGACTGGCGATCGGAGTGAGCACACCATTCACGTAGCGCAGGTGCACGGGGCCGCGTCCGGCCACGGTCAGCCAGAGCGTTCCGTCGGGCGCCGGCGCCACCTGGCCGAAGATGTTTACCCGCAGGCCCTGGGCCAGAGGAACCATGCTCCAGGCGCGCCCGTCGTAGCGGAACATCCGGTCGTTCCCGACGAACCAGAGCGCCCCTGAGGGATCTTCGGCGCCGTCAAAGATCTCCCTATGCATGGCGGGCCCACCGGCAGGCCGAGCGACTACCGGTTCCGGCTCGGGTGCGGGATTCACCGACCAGAGGCCGTCTCCCGAGCAGACCCAGATGCGCCCCGCGCGGTCGGCGAAGATGTGAAAGATCCCCTTCGGAATCATGACCGACGAGGACCATTGCGTCACGGGATCGTACGCCATCAGCGTCCCCGCGCCGCTCCCCGACCAAAGACGGCCGTCCGGCATCGCCAGCAGCGTGAGCACATGACGGATGGCCCGTCCGCGGTCAGGCTGGGCCGGGATAAACCGGTTCGTTCCCGGCCGCAATAGCTCGAGGTTGCTCTCCGTGCCCACCCACAGCCGTCCCCCGGTATCGCGCGCGACGCTCCAGACGTTGTTGCTGCTCAGCCCGTCGCTGGAGGTCCAGCCCTCCCAGTTCTCCGCGCCCAGCCATCGCACCAGGCCCAGTCCGGTCACGCCCATCCACACCGACCCCTGGGGATCCACGAATAGAACGTTGATGATCTCCGCGGGAAAGCCGTCACGGGTGGTGATCGAGTGCCAGACTTTGCCGGCGTGCAGGGCAAACCCATTGGCGAGGCCGGTCAGCACATGGCCGTCGCCATCTTCGGCAAACATCCCCGTGCCGGCGTCCAGAGCCTGTGGCGCCAGACCATCTTCTTCACGCCGGAAGGCTGATGCGCCCGGGGCCAGCGTCAGAACGTGATTGCCGCCCCGAATCCAAACCTGGCCGTTGCGATCGACGAAGACATCTTCCCACGGAGTGGCCGGGACGCCCTGCGATGGACCCCACACGCGCACCCGGCCGCCCGCGTCCTCGCAGATGGCGCTGCTGCAGCCTATCCATAACCGGCCGTCAGGCGCGGCCGCCAGGCTGGTAATCTCCTTCAGCTCCGGGAGAGCGGCCTCCCGGACGGCACTGAAGACATCCTCAATGCGCCAACCGCGCCCATCGGGGCCCGGCACGGCGCGTCGCAGCCGGTCCCCGCCTGTGAAATAGACGCCTTGGGCGCCGCCGGGAGGAGAAACCATCTGCGGCGGGCCGCCATAACCAAAGCCGAGGCTGCCCGGCGAGACCCTGCGCACATCGCTTCCATCGCGCAGGTAGAGCCCGTCACCGGCCGTGAACCAAAGCCGCTGTTGCCGGTCCACAAAGAGCGCGGAGACAAAAGGCGATTCGCCGGCCCCGGCAAACGGAATGCGCGTGAACCGCACGCCATCGAAGAGAAACAGCCCGTACTGCGTGCCGATCCACAGCCTGCCGTCGGGCGCCTCCGCGATAGCGGTGATGCCAACGTTGGTAAGCCCCTCCTGCTGCCCGAAGCTCTGAAAGCTGAACGTCTGCGCCGCGGCGCGCGACGGCCCTTGAGAAAGACTGAGCAGGCTCGCTGTTGCCAGCGCCAGAGTCCCCTTCCACAGACCCCGTACCAGCCGCCCGTGCCGCGCGGACACCGCGCCCGGTGCCGGCAATCCGCATCCGCGCTGCTCCCCAAGGGTCATCGCTGGCCTATCTGCACCCCTCCACCCGCACCGGCGTCTGCCCGCCGAAGCCTGGAAGCGGCGGTGGGCGGCGAATGAGCGGCTCGTCTTTCCTATCGGCATACACCGCGAAGAAATCAATATATCTTGACTGCCGTGGCCGCCGTCACTTTCTCGATCTGCCGGCCCCCCCGGGGTGGGGGCCGCAGCGCCTGCAGCGGCTCTGGCGCATCTTCAGCAAATGGGCGTCCGCATTTGCGACGACGGGGTCGCAGCGACGATTAAGGAGTGATGGGTCTGTCGGATCCGTAGAATGTTAACAGTATCTCTGAAAATGCCTTATCCATCTTTAATGTAACGGAATCCGGCTTGTGGATCACACAAGAATCTGCGACTGCACGCGGCCCCTCACCGTAGCCGTGCGCTGTCCATGAGCCGCGAAGGCGTTCCCCGATGCCGGCTGGAGCCGTCGGTATCCCTGGAGATTTAGTTCTGATCCTGGCGCCGCTTTCGCAGAACACCGAACGCCCGGAGCTATTCGAGCCGGTGCGCCCCCGCCGAAGCGTGGCACACGTGGATCTGCGGCGCGATGCCGATCTGCGCCGAGTAGCGCGAGCCCAGTTCCCTGGCAAAGGCAGCCGCGTCGCTTTGTTCCACCAGGTTCACCGTGCAGCCGCCGAAGCCGCCGCCAGTGAGCCGCGCCCCGATCAGCCCCGGCAGGTCCTGCGCCAGCTCCACCATGGCGTCGGCCTCCACGCAGCTGCCTTCAAAGTCCTTGCTGTAGCTGGTGTGGGCTTCGCCCATCAGCCGCCCCAGTTCCTTCATGTCGCCCTTGAGCAGCGCATCACATGCCGCCACGGTGCGCAGGTTCTCGCTGATCACGTGTCGCGCCCGCATCAGCGACTTGGGCGCCATCTCATGGCCCCACTTGTCCAGGTCTTCCAGGGTCGCGTCGCGCAGGAAAGGCACCCCCGGCCGGTGGCTGGCGATCACCGCGCACGCGGCCTCCGACTCCGCCCGCCGCGTCTTGTAGTCCCCGCCCACATTCGAGTGCTTGACCATGGTGTTGGCAATCACCAGCGCCACATGATCGGGGATCGGCGCCAGCTTGTAGTCCAGGCTGCGGCAGTCGAGCAGGAGGGCATGGTCCTCCTTGCCATTGGCCGAGATGAACTGGTCCATGATGCCGCAGTTGACACCCACGAACTCGTTCTCGCCCCGCTGGGCAAGCCGCCCCAGCATCGGCCCCGGGTAGCTCGCGCCCACCAGCGAAAGCACCGCCAGCATCGTCGAAACTTCCAGGGCGGCCGAACTCGACAACCCCGAGCCCAGCGGAACGTCGCTCCAGATGCTCAGGCTGAAGCCGGGAATCTTATGGCCCTCGCCGGTGAGCGTCACCACCACGCCCATGGTGTAGTCGCTCCAGTGGCCGATGGGTTTGGCGGGCAGCGCCGCGGCCTCGTAGGTCCGCTCCTCGGCGTTATTCTCCGAGTAGAAGACGATTTTGCCGTCGGAGCGCGGCGAGATGCCGGCCAGCGTGGCGAAGTTGATCGCCGCCGGCATCACGAAGCCCTCGGCGTAGTCGGTGTGTTCGCCGATGAGGTTCACGCGGCCCGGCGCCACAAAGATGGCCGGCTCGGCCTGGAAACGCGCGACGTGGATGGAGCGGAGTACGGCAGGATCGTGCATGTCGGATCATCCTTCAAAAGAAAATGGATAGAAACGCAGGAAGGCAGCGGCGGCCAAGGCTGCGTGAACCGGATGGGCAGAAGCCGAATGGGAATTGAGAACGTTTTCTTTTCGCCCCATCCTCTTGCCCCTTCCGTTCCCGCTACTCGCCCATCGCTTCCGCGCAGGCGGACATTAGTTTTTCCCATATCCTGTCGAGCCACGCCGCGTGCTCCGGCTTCATCAGCACGCTGCGCAGGCACGTCACCACCTCCAACCGGCTTCCAGGTTCGGCATCGCGCTGCGGCTCAAACCAGGATCGCGGCAATTGTACAAGAGCCAGGTGCAAATCCCGTAGTGCGCAAAGCCGGAACACCTCTTCGGCCAGTTCCGAGGCCCGCTCGGCCGCTGGCGCTTTCAGCTTCCAGACCACGATGTCGAGCTCGGGAGGGCCTGCAGCTAAAGGCTCAAAACTCAGGTCAGCTCTGAGCCGCCGGTCGAGCTCCATCGCGGCCGCGCGCCCTTGGGCCAGCCCGTTCGCAAACTCTCCGCCTGCCTCGAGCGGCAGCAGTTGCAGCGTGGCCCACAGGGCGACTGCTGACGCCCCCGCCCGCGAGCACTCGAGACTGATCTCGCCCAAGTGCAACTCTTTCGACGTGAAGTACGTGTAGGGCGAGTCATGCTTGTAGAACCGCCCCACCGCAGGATCGCGGAAGAGCACGCAGCCGCAGCCGTAGGGCTGCAGGCCGTGCTTGTGGGGATCGATCACGATCGAGTCCGCCGCGCCGATCGCCGCGTAGGCCCGCCGCGCCGGCTCGTCCAGCGAATCGGCAATCAGCCCGAAGTAGCCGCCGTAGGCCCCATCCACATGCACCCGGAAGCCGTACCGCTCGCGCAGCGCCAGAATCTCGTCCAGCGGATCGACGGCGCCCATGGCTGTGGTCCCGAGCGTCACCACCACCGTACCCACATCCCCTTTGCTCAGCCCGTCTTCGAGCGCCTCCAGCCTCATGCGCCCGCGGCCGTCGGCGGCGATCTCCCCGTAGTCGAGCCGCAACACGGCGGAGATGCGCCGGTGAGTGTAGTGCGCCTGCGCCGAGCCGACAATTTTTCGTCCCGGCGCCAGCTGCCCGGCCACCCACAGGGCCTCCAGGTTGGCCAGGGTCCCGCTCGAGGTCAGATGGCCTAAGAATGAGCCCTGACACTCTGTCCAGCCAAACATTCCCGCGATGGCCCGCACCGCCTCGATCTCCATCGTCGAGCTGGCCCGGCCGCCGTCCCGCGCGTGGTTATTCGGGTTGACGATCATGGCCAGCGCGTAGGCCGCCCGCGCTACCGGATGCGGAGGCTTGAGCATCTGGCCCGCATAAAGAGGGTGAAAGTAGGGATAGTTGTCGCCCAGCCGCCGGGCCGTGGCTTCGAGAACCAGCTCCATCGCCCCGGTTCCGGTCCGGCCCTCCCACTCCGGCAACCCGGCGAACTCAGCTTCCAGGCGCTCCGTGGCGCGGGCAAGCAGGGCGGGAACGGGATCGGAAGGCATGGCGAAACTTCAACGTATCACAGTACAAGGCGCAGGCATTAAACCCATTCTGGTCAACGGCTTCCCAATCAGGGACGCGGCCGCGCAAGCGGGGGGAACATTTCGTGCAGAGAATATCCGGCATAATGGTACACTGTCTGCAGCGTTAGAACCGAACCGGGCGTGAGCAGTACTCGCCCAAACAAGCAAGATTCTGCCAGTGATCGCTCCGATTCATCCAGCGCAATTCAATACCAGGAAATTCGATCAAAATGGAACAAGGTACCGTGAAGTGGTTCAATGACGCGAAGGGCTTCGGCTTCATCTCGCGTCAGAACGGCGAGGATGTCTTCGTGCACTACTCCGCCATCAATGCGGCGGGGTTCAAGAGCCTGCAGGAGGGCCAAGCCGTGCAGTTCAACGTAGTGAAGGGGCCCAAGGGATGGCAGGCTGCCGACGTGCAGCCGCTGTAAATCCCACCTGGGCCGGGTCCGGCAGAGTCTAAGCGATCGGAGCGAGGGCTGGGGAAACTTCCAGCCCTCGTTCTGTCAGCGCGTCTTCTTCGTAGCCGGCTCCTCGTGGCTTTCCCCCAAAAGAAACCAAGCACCCTCAGCGGCGCGAGCGCGTTCGTGTGCGGTAGCTTCGCGCCGCATCTCTGCGCGCGCGTCTGTGTGCGTCAAAGCAAACCTTCGCCATCAACGGTAAACTGGCATCAGGACCCTTCCCACCTGGACCCGCCGCCGTGCAATCGCTCCTCGCCAACCTGAATCCCGAACAGCGCGCCGCCGTTGAAACCACCGAGGGCCCGCTGCTCATCCTGGCCGGCGCCGGTTCCGGCAAAACCCGCGTCATCACCAGCCGCATCGCCTGGCTCATCCAGGAGAAAAACGTCGCCCCGGACTCGATCCTGGCCGTCACCTTCACCAATAAAGCCGCCGCCGAGATGGCCGAGCGCGTCGAGCGCCTCCTGGGCCACGCATCGCTCGCCAAACCACTGATTTCGACCTTCCACTCGCTTTGCGTCCGCATCCTCCGCCGCGACATTGAAGCCCTGAAAGTCGGAGACACGGGCCTCACCCGCTCCTTCACCATCTTCGACGAGAACGACCAGCAGGGGATCGTCAAGCAGGTGATGCGCCGCATGGGGCTCGACACCAAACAGCTCACGCCGCGCACCGTCCTCGGCCGCATCTCCTGGGCCAAGAACCACATGGTCGACCCCCAGGAATACTACCTCGGCTCCAAAGACCCCAACAGCGAGCGCATCGCCCACATCTACAAGAGCTACCAGGCCGAGCTCACCAAAAATAACGCCCTCGACTTCGACGATCTGCTCCTCGAAGCCGCCCGCCTGCTCAAAGTCTCTGCCGAGGTCCGCGAGCGCTACCAGCGCCGCTATCGCTATCTCCTCGTCGACGAGTACCAGGACACCAACCGCCCCCAGTACGAGCTCATGAAGCTCCTCGCCGGAGAGCAGAAGAACGTCTGCGCCGTCGGCGACGAGGACCAGAGCATCTACTCCTGGCGCGGCGCCGACATCCGCAACATTTTGGAGTTTGAAAAGGACTTCCCCAACGCCAAGATCATTCGCCTGGAGCAGAACTACCGCTCGACCCAGGTGATTCTGGAGGCCGCCGGGGCCGTCGTCCAGAACAACCTCCGCCGCAAGGGCAAGAAGCTCTGGACCGATCGCCAGGGCGGCTCGCTCATCGGCTTTTACGAGGCCCCCGACGGCGAAAACGAGGCCCTCTTCATCGCCGACCGCATCCAGACGTTCCTTCGCCAGACAGACTCCTCCGAAGCGCAAAACCCCGAAGCGGCGCATTGCGCGGTGCTGTACCGTACCAACTCGCAATCGCGGCTGGTCGAAGAGGCCCTCCGCCGCTACGGCATCGCCTACACCATGGTCGGCGGCTTCAGCTTTTACGAGCGCGCCGAGATCAAGGATCTGCTCAGCTACCTCCGCCTCGTCCGCAACCCCCACGACTCCATGGCCCTGCAGCGCGTCATCAACACGCCGGCCCGCGGCATCGGCAAAACCACCATGGAAACCCTGGAGCGGCTAGCGCTTGAAACCGGCGCGTCGATATGGGATGGCATCGCCGCCGCCATCTCGAACCGCCTCGTTCCGTCGCGCGCGCTGATGGCTCTCGAATCCTTCCGGCAGCTCATCCTCGACGCCCAGGCCATGATGGACCCCGACTTTGCCGGCAAGCTCGCAGCCGATGTCGCCGAGTCCGCAGCCGAGGAAGCGGATACAGACTTTTCCTTTGGCGTCGTCGAGCCCCGCTCCGGATCACCTGCCGGAGACCCGGGCCTTGTAGCAGGGCACGACTCCGGAGGGCCAGGTCTTGTCACAGGACGCGACTTCAGTCGTGCCGCATCCGGCGAAAAATCCGCCCGGGCTTCAGTCCCTGAGGCACAGGCCTCTGATGCAACCTTCAACTTCGGCGGCAACGCGGATCAGCTTCCGCTGCTCGACTCGGCCAGTTTTTCCCCTTTTGCAGCCGAGCCCAAACGACCTTTCCTGAAGATGCCGAAGCACGTCCCTGAATCCCCCCTGTCGAGGACCGGAGCCAACAGACCCACCCCCGACTTCGAGTCCGACCCTGCAGAAATCGCACAGGAAAAAGCCGCCGAAGCCTTCCGCGCCCCCGGCGACGCCGCCACACTGCCCGAACTCATCCGCTTCATCATCGACCGCACCGGCTACATCAAGGCCCTTGAAACCGAGGGCTCGCCCGAGGCCTTCAGCCGCATCGAAAACCTGAAGGAACTGGCCAACGCCGCCCACGACGCCGAAGCCCGAGGCGAAACCCTGGCCGACTTCCTCGACCACGCGGCTCTGGCCTCGGACACCGACCAGATCGACCCCAACGCCCGCGTCACCCTCATGACCCTCCACGCCGCCAAGGGCCTCGAGTTCCCGCTGGTCTTTCTCTCGGGACTCGAAGAGGGCCTCTTCCCCCACTCCCGCACCCTCAACAACCCCGAGGAGCTCGAAGAGGAGCGCCGCCTCTGCTACGTGGGCATGACCCGCGCCATGAACACGCTGGTGCTTACCCGCGCCCATTACCGCCGCCGCTACGGCAACGACGCCCCCGAGATGAGCATCCCCTCGCGTTTCCTTGAAGAGGTTCCCGAGCCTCTGGTAGAAAATCTCGGCGGACGGTCGCCTGCCTGGTCCACGCCGGCCTACGAATCGGCCTCTGGCGGCGGTTACGGCTCACGCTTCGGCTCGCGGTATGGATCAGGCTATGGTTCGGGCCGCCAGCGCGCCCCCTCCGGTGACTTCGACGGCCGCCACTACAACTACGAGGACGAGAGCCAGGAGGCGACGCAGCTTGCGTCTTCGGGCGAATCTGCCCCAAAGCCTAAAGGCGCGGACGCGAACTCCATCGACAACATCGCTCGTTTTTTCGGCGGCAAATCCGGTTTGTCGAAACCGGCCTCTTTTGCCCACCCCGCCGCTGCCCGCCCCGCCGCCCGCCCTCTCATGGACGTTCCCACGCCCACGGGCGCCGCCGGCCTCAAGCAGGGCCAGCGTGTCCGCCACAGCAAATACGGGGAAGGCACCGTGATGATGCGCGAGGGCGACGGCGAAGACGCCAAGCTCACCGTCATGTTCCCCCGCCACGGCCTCAAAAAGCTGATGGAAAAGTTCGCCAACCTCGAGCGAATCTGACCATCGCACTCGCGGAGACCCGCGCACGACGATTCAAATTGAAGACTCGTCGCATTCCCGCCGACTCGCTAACCTGCTAACTCGCTTTTTTCACACCCACTCAGCCGTATACGGCCATCGCGTCGGCCGCAGCGTCATGTACTCGACCACGCGGGGCAGTTTGCCGCGGTTGGCGCTGCTGGCGTGGGGCAGCGCGTGATGCCAGATCACCAGGTCCCCGGCCCGGCCCGCGATGGGCACAAGGCCGGGTTCGCGGCAGATGGCCTGCCGCGGATCCTCGCCTGGACGCAGCCCCTCGAGCCACGCGGCCAATCGCCGGTGAAAGCCGGGAATACAGCAGAAGGCTCCCTGCTCGGCCGGCGTGTCCGTCAGGTAGAGAATCCCCTGCACGCCAAAGACGTGCGGCGGCGCCAGCGTCATATCCCAGTGGATGTGCGGGCCAGGGAACCGCCAGTCTACCCGCTCCGGCGGGTTGAACCCCGCCTGGTCCACCACGGCCCACAGATCCTCGCGTCTCCCCTGACGATCCCAAAGCTCGGCGAAGGCCCGCACCACTCGCGGCGCGCGCCGGGCGGCCTCGAGCGCGGCCTCGCGGAAGAGCGGGACCCAGATCGTGGCCGAGTCCAGCTTGCCGTACCAGCTCTCGGGCTCATCGGGGTTCGCGCCCAGAAAGCCGTAAATCGCCGCCGCGGCAGCCTCGCGCATCGGGGCATCCACCGCCTCGTGCACCACTACGTATCCGTGCTCGTCCCAATGGGCCAGCTCTTCGGCGGTCAGTCCGGGCACGCCGTCCAGGCTTCCCGCTGGCGAACCCACGGGCCGGCCCGCAAGCGCATCTCGCAGCCGGCCCAAGCGCGACTCTTCAATAGCGCCTCCATTGGCCGCCAGCACCCATGCCTCGAAGGCCTCGAGCGTGGGCGCGGGCGGCTGGTTCAGGAACGCTGCCGCCTCGCGCAGGTTGATGTGCAATCCGGCGAGCAGCGTATTGTCCAGATCCCACTCGCCAAAATCCGGGGCCGGAGCGCCGGTGGTCATGCGCCGCCAGTACCGCTCCATATGCGGAATCCCTAGCCGCCCCTCTGCCGCTGGTGTCGCACTTCCGGTCGCCATGCCCTCGCCCCGTTGCAGAAAAAAGTACAGCAAAGCAGCGCGGAGCGTGTCAACGCACGCAAAGGCCAGGGGCGACGCATCCAATTTTGTTTTTGACTGTGAGGCTCGTTGACGAACTGTTTTGTCAGGCACAACCGATCCGAAACGTGTCGGAGATGCGCCGATTTCCTCCCGGAGGGATCTCTGTGATACGGCTTCAGGCCCAGATGGCGTTGAATTAGCTTGCCAAACTCGCCGAAATGGATCAAAGAAGTAATCTTTGTCCGCAGAAAATTAAGATGCGTTTGCCCTGGATTCAGCTCCCGAGATCGCCCCGGCGGCCGCAAGTTCCGTGCTATACTTCGTTTAGTCGCAGAATTCGATCTGAAGTACTTGCCTGTTCCGAGTTACCGCTCTACACGCAAACACTTCCACATTGCGTTCGCGGTAATTCACTATCAAAAGGAACAACTCATCATGGAACAAGGCACAGTCAAGTGGTTCAATGACGCCAAGGGATTCGGATTTCTGAGCCGTGACAACGGCGAGGACGTCTTCGTCCATCACACTGCCATCAAGGCCACCGGTTTCCGTTCGCTCCAGGAGGGCCAGCGGGTGCAGTTCAACGTGGTCAAGGGCCCCAAGGGCTGGCAGGCAGAAGACGTTCAGGTTGCCTAAGGGCTCCTGTACCGGGATTTTGCACGCACAAAGCAAAGGGACGGCAAATCTGCCGTCCCTTTGCTTTGTGCGTGCAGGCGCGGCGCCCCGGCCCGCCTTATGGCGCCGCTTTATGGTATGGACTCCGGATCCCTGGCGCCCGCTTGCGGCACATCGTGCTGCAGGCTGGACTCGCGGGCCTGTTGCGTGCCCAGGCAGTCGAGCACGTCGTTGATGGAGTCTTCAAAACGGGAGCCGGTCTTGTGCGTGGCTCTCACGCCCTTCGATACAAGCTGGCAGACGTCAAAACGATTCATTCCCTGCGCCAGGGCGCGGTGGATTCGATCGGAACGCATGGTTGAACTCCGGCGAACATGGTGAATGCTGCGTGGGTTGCGGAGCTCGTCAGTAGCGGAATAGCACCGGAGCCGAGCAGGCTGGGCAATCCTGTTCTCAATCCAAGTCTTCCACCATTGTATGCCGGAACCAGACGGAATGCGCTCTTTGCCGCGCGAGATTATCGACCGGCATTCCGCCGCATGGCGCCGACATCGCCCTTTGCGATCGCGAAGGGCGCCAGAGCCCTGCGTGCATCCCCGCGGCGCAGCATGGGGCAAATGCGGAGATCCGAAACAGAGCCCGCCGCCTTTCACCGCCGCATCAACCCTGATAACATAGTGGTTTCGCGCATGCATGGCGCGGGATTACAGGAAAGCTGCATGGAGAGAGGTTCATTCGTGGCCGACACCACCAAGATCGAAGACAAACTGGAACGTAAAAAGCTCAAGCGCACCGCCCGCAAAAAGGCCGCCCCCAAGGCCAAGCGCACCACCCCGCGCGGCTCCAACAAGAAGAAGGTCAAGAAACTGGCTCGCGGCCAGTCGAAACGGTAGTCAAGGCAGCTTCCAGTTCCAGCCTTTAGCGATCAGCTTTCGGTTCGGTCCGGCGGCGCGCGATGATCGCCGCAACACGGATTGAGCTGAAGGCTGATAGCTGACGGCTGAAAGCTGTTTTTCTCCTCCTCCCGTGCGGCAGCCTGTATTCTGTTGAACAAGCGCCGCATACCCAACCGGAGGAGAGCGTCCCTGCCCAGCCAACTGCTCGCCCGCAAATCCATCGATAAGCTCATCCGCGAGTCGGATGAGCCCGGGCGTGCGCTCAAGAAGAGTCTTGGCCCCTGGTCGCTCACGTCGCTGGGCATCGGCGCGGTCATCGGCTCCGGCATCTTCACCGTCATCGGCACCGCCATCGCCGGCGAGCGGTTTGAGGCCCCCTCCATCCTCGACACGCCGCTCCTGCACTGGCTGGTGCTGCACACCACCATGGCCGGCCGGCCCGGCGCCGGGCCCGCTATCTCCATCTCGCTCATCCTGGTCGCCTTCGTCTGCGCGCTCACCGGCCTCTGCTACGCCGAGCTCGCGTCCATGATTCCGATTGCGGGCTCTGCCTACACCTACACCTACGCCACCATGGGCGAGCTCGTCGCCTGGATCATCGGCTGGGATCTCATCCTCGAGTACGCCGGCTCCAATATGACCGTCAGCGTGGGCTTTGCCGCCCACGTTGTCGATCTCCTCGACTGGTTCGGCCTGCACCCCGCCGCCACATGGATCTCGCCCGCCTATCTCCCCGAGGGCCTGCAGGACTTTGGCGGCAACTGGATCTACCGTCCCGGCTGGCACTTCGGCTTCAACATTCCGGCCTTCCTCATCGTTCTCATCCTCACTGTCATCCTGGTCCGCGGCATCCGCGAGTCGGCCAGCGCCAACAACACCATGGTGGGGCTCAAGCTCATCGCCATCGTCATCTTCATCATGGCGGCCATCAGCTTCATCCATCCCAAGTACTACCACCCCTACATGCCCAACGGCTGGTCGGGCGTGCTCACCGGCGGCTCCATCATCTTCTTCACCTACATCGGCTTCGACTCCGTCTCCACCGCCGCCGAAGAGTGCCGCAACCCGCAGCGCGACCTGCCCATCGGCATCATCGCCACCCTGGTCGTCTGCTCGCTGCTTTACGTCGCGGTCGCCGTCTGCCTCACCGGCCTCGAACCCTGGCAGTCCATGGTCGGCGACGCCGCGCCGGTCGTCAACGCCCTCAAGCGGCTCTCCATCGCCCACGGCGGCGGCGGCGAACTTCACTGGGTCCGCCTCATCGTCCTCTTCGGCGCCATCCTGGGCATGATCTCCTCCATCCTTGTCTACCAGCTCGGCCAGTCCCGCATCTGGTTTTCCATGTCCCGCGACGGCCTGTTGCCCAAGGTCTTCTCCAACGTCCATCCCGTCTTCCGCACCCCGGCCTTCTCCACCTGGATCGCCGGCATCGTGGTCGCCATCCCCTCCGGCCTTTTTGACATCGGCACCCTCGCCGATCTCTCGAACATCGGCACGCTCTTTGCTTTCGTCCTCGTCTCCCTCGGCGTCGTCATTCTCCGCTACCGCGAGCCGGAGCGCCATCGCGGCTTTGTCGTGCCCGGAGGTCCCATCATCCCCATCCTCAGCGTCCTCTTCTGCTTCCTCCTCATGGCTGGCCTGCCCATCATCACCTGGTTCCGCTTCCTCATCTGGCTCGTCATCGGCCTCTTCATCTACTTCCTCTACAGCCGCCACCGCTCGGAGTTCGCGCCGCAGCGGCCCAAGCTCCGCTGAACCCCGCACCCGCCCCGCTAAAATTGAACGATGTCGGAGATTCAGTCCTTCATCCGCCGCCTCCCAAAGGCCGAGCTTCATCTCCACCTCGAAGGCACCATCCTCCCCGCCACCCTCGTCGAGCTGAGCGCGCGCCACGACGCCCGCCCGCTCACTCTTCCCCAAGCCGAGGCCCTCTATCAGTTCACCGACTTCACCGGCTTCATTGAATCCTTTAAGGCCGTCACCCGCCTGCTCACCGTACCCGAAGACTACGAGCTGGCCGCCTGGAGCATGATGCAGCACCTCGCCGGGCAGGGTGTCGTCCACGCCGAGGTCTACATCTCCGTCGGCGTCATCTACATGTGGCGCGACCACGATCCCGAGTGCTTCGAGCCCATCTTCGCCGCCCTGGAGCGCGCCCGCACCCGCGCCCAGAGCGAGCTGGGCCTTTCCCTCTACTGGATCTTCGACGCCGTCCGCCACTTCACCGTCCCCGAAGCCGAGCGCGTCTTCCGCAAGGCCGCAGCCATGCGCGCCGAGTTCCCGGCCATCATCGGCATCGGCCTCGGCGGTGACGAGCGCCGCTCGGGCTCCGAGCCCTTCCGGGCGCTCTATGCCGAGGCCCGCGACGCCGGTCTCCGCCTCACCAACCACGCCGGCGAAACCACCGGTCCCGAGGCCATCTGGGAGGCACTCGCCATCGGCTCCGAGCGCATCGGCCACGCCTTATCCGCCGGCAGCGACGAGACCCTCGTCCAAGAGCTAAAGGTGCGGAACACCCCGCTGGAGCTGAACCCCACCTCCAACGTCCGCACCGGCGTCTGCCCCTCCTTCGCCGCCCACCCCCTGCGCCGCTACTTCGACCGGGGCCTCCTCGTCACCATCAACTCCGACGACCCCGCCTTCTTCGGCTCCGATGTGGCCAACGAGTACCTCCTCGCCCACATCGAGCAGGGATTTACGCGCGACGAGCTCCGTCAGCTCGCCGCCAACTCCATTCAGGCGAGCTTTCTTCAGGAAGCAGACAAGTCCGCCTGGCTCTCCCGAATCGGCTCAGCGTCCTGACGAAGTGAGCGCCGTGCGTTCCACACCCCGGGCCAGCCGAGCTGAAACTGGGGTATCATGCCAGTAGGAGGCAGGCTCCCATGTCCACCGATCCCGCTCCCCTCGTGCACGTACCGGTGAGCGACGTAACCGAGAACGAAGTTGGCGAATCGAAAGGCCGCAAGGCCCTGCAGGTGATCGGCTGGTTTTCCATGGGCATGGCGGTGGC
>DATJMU010000168.1:0-4237 GCA_035508555.1 Occallatibacter sp.
GAACGTCGGTTATCCCGTCATCCTCAAGGCGAAGGCCGGCGGCGGCGGCCGCGGCATGAGAATTGTGCGCGGCGCCTCAGACCTGCCCAATCTCTTCCATCAGGCTCACGCCGAGGCTGCCAACGCCTTCGGCAACGGCGAGCTCTACATGGAGAAGTTCATCGAGCGGCCGCGGCACATCGAGTTCCAGGTTCTGGCCGACGAGCACGGCAAAGTCGTCACCCTCTTCGAGCGCGAGTGCTCCATCCAGCGCCGCCATCAGAAACTCATCGAAGAGGCGCCATCCCTCCAGGTCACGCCCAAAATGCGCGAGGAGATCGGCCGCACCCTCTGCCGTTGTCTCACCGAGATCGGCTACCAGAACGCCGGCACCGTCGAGTTCCTCATGGACGAAGACCGGCAGCTCTACTTCATCGAGATGAACACCCGCATCCAGGTCGAGCACCCGGTCACCGAGGCCATCACCGGCATCGACATAGTCAAAGCCCAGCTTCGCATCGCTTCGGGCGAACGGCTCGAGCAGATCCTGCCGCCCAGGGTCGAGATCCGCGGCCACGCCATCGAGTGCCGCATCAACGCCGAGCACCCCCAGAAGTTCACCCCATCGGCCGGCCAGATCAGCGTCTTCAACGTGCCCGGCGGCAACGGCGTCCGCGTGGACACCGCCCAATATGCCGAGGGGGTGGTCCCGCCTTACTACGACTCGCTCATCGCCAAGCTTATCGTCCACGGCGTCGACCGCGCCGAGGCCATCGCTCGCATGGAGCGCGCCCTCAGTCAGTTCATCGTGCGCGGCATCGAAACCTCGGTCTCCCTACACCAGGCCATCTTCCAGGACCCCGACTTCCGCGAAGGCAACTTCGACACCGCCTTCATGGAGCGCTTCCTGGCCGCCCGCGCCGAGGCCGAGAAGCAGCCGGCTTGAACTCCACCCGGGGTACTCGTTCCGGGAGCATCTTCGCCGAATGAATTGCACCGCTCCCAGCAGGTCCCCCAATAGGCGGGCCGCCGCCCTCCTCGTACTTTCCCCTTTACTCGGAGTTTTCCGCCTATTACATTGAAGGGCACGCCCAACAATGGAGGGAAGCGTATGAGCATTGTTCAGAACCTTCCGCCGATCGTCATGGCGATCGGCGGACTGGGGACCGCTGCTTTCGGTCTGGTCGACTCCACGAAAGTCTTCTGGGGAGGAGTCAACCGCATCGGATTTGGAAAAATCAAAAAAACCGTCAGCGGGCTTACGCCCGGTGCCCTCGTCAATGGTCTCAACCAGGACAGGATCCTCGACACGCTCAGGGCCAACTGGTACAACGGCCAGGATCTCGCCAGCCAGAAGTCCGTCGCCAAGACTCTCATCAAACTCGGTCTCAACACGGGCAACGCAACGGATGTCGCCAAAGCCACAGGCGTCGACGGGGCCGCGCTTCAGTCCATCGCCAGCAAGATTGTCTCCGGCACCGCGCTCAGCTCCATCGAGACCGACGTCTTCTCGCGCTTCGATATGATCCTCACGGCCCTGCTCGACGAGACCTACCAGAACTCCGATCAGATCTACACCAACGGCACCCGGTTCCTTGCCTCCTTCTTTGCGGTTGCGCTCGCCTTTGCGGGCGGCTGGGTCATCAACGCAGGCCCGCTCGGCCAGTACTGGTGGACCCGGGACATGTGGGAAGCTCTCATCGTCGGCATTGTGGCCACACCCCTGGCGCCCATCGCCAAGGACCTCTCTAGCGCCTTATCCACTGCCGTCAACACCCTTCAAATCGTGAAAAAGTAGGCCGCCATGACCCAGTTTATCGACCTGCGCCACCAGCCCGTGGGTGGCGAGCTTGTCAAGACGGTCGCGCTCGGCCAGGGAACCACACTGTCCGATTACACCGGCTTGCTCACCGCCGATTTGCTTGCCGCCGTTCGGGATCGCCAGGTGCTCATCGCCACGCACGGTTTCAACGTGAACCGGGCCGACGGCATCGCCAGCCTGTCAAACTGGGAGAGACTCCTGCAGCTACCGCCGGGCTCCGCCTTCGTCGGCCTGCTCTGGCCCGGTGACTCCGTCTGGGCCCACGGCCTTGATTACCCCGACGAGCCCAAAGTAGCCGACGACGCCGGCAAGCTGCTTGCTCCCTACCTCGACGCCAACTTCGAAGGCGCGGCCAGCATCTCGTTCGCCTCACACAGCCTCGGCGCCCGTGTCGTGCTCTCCACCATTGCCCGCATGAATCTGCCCGTCCGCCGGCTCACGCTCATGGCCGGCGCCATCAACGACAACTGCCTCAACAAGGAGTTTCAGGCTGCCGCCGCAAAGGTCGGCGCCATCTCCGTACTGGCTTCGAAGAAAGACACCGTGCTTTCCCGTCTGTTTCCCATTGGCAACTTCTTTGCCGGAATCATCGATGCGGGCCACCCGTGGTGGCGCGCGGCCATTGGCCACCGCGGCCCTGTCAAGACCTGGCCTTCGAGCTTTGTTCCGCCCTTCGAGATTCCTGACGCCTGGGACTTTAACCACGGCGACTATCTGCAGGTCAACGACCCTCCGGCGCCGCCGCTGGCGCTTCCCGTCGACGTACCTGCCCCCGGTGCGCCACCGCCTGCCGGCGTGAGCGGCTGGCAGGAGACTTTCACTGCGGCTTTTGAATCGTCACGCTTCCACTAGGTGACTGACCGTTTGATCCTGTACGACTTAAGTTGCCCGAGCTCCTCGATTTTGGGACCTGGGATCGCAATCGCAGGATCAAAACCATCCTGACAGAGAGCAGCGGCGATTGCCGGCACCGTCTCCGTTTTTGCCCGGAGTATACTGAGGCAGCCCTGAACGCGTTGGGCTTATTTCAGTTCCCCGGCGGTATAAAACCATGACGAACCAAAACCTGCGCAGAGCCTCGGGCTTCGCCGCAACCGCGCTTCTGCTCGCGTGCGCCATCCCTGTTCTTGGGCCGCATTGCTCCGCTCAGACTTCGCCGAAGAAGGTAGTCAAAACCGAGGCCGACCTTCCCCGCTTCAACTACCAGCTCTCCGGCTCAGCAACCGGGCTGCTTCAATCCGACGATTCCACCTTTGGCGCATTCGCGGCCAAGGTGAAAACCGATGTCGATTCGGTGTTAAGCGGCTATGACATTCAGGACCACTCGGCCCTGCGCGAGTTGCTTAGCGTCCGCCTCGATCTCGAGTTGCTTGCTGGCGAAAATCAGGCGGCGCTGGAGACCGTGGCCCGCCTCCGCGAAGTCACTGACAAGCCCGACGCGAAGCTGATGACCGGCCTTGAGACTACCGCCATGGTCGATGCGCAAAAAGCCACCGGCCAAACCTCTGGACCGGCATACCTCGAGGCCTTTCAAAAGGAATACGCCATCGAAATCAAGCCGCTTCCCTGGTCCATTGTCGGCAACCAGATCAAAGAAGAAAAGAGCAGCTTCGAAATCATCACACCGGCCCTCGTGATGGGCGGCGTCAAGGCCGACGTCGAGCCCGCGGTCGCCAAGGCTCACCAGCTGAGCAACGATCTCGCCTGGGGCCTTATCGGTGACCGGCTCCTCCTCAAACGCGAGATTCCGCTCATGCCCGCCATGCTCGCCGTCCTCAACCAGGAAGTCGCGACGAACAACGTTGAAAAGCCCGATATCTGGGTTGCCCGCGACGTTACTCTGACCCCAGCGGACGATCTCACCCCCGTCAACGTGGCCATCTGGGACTCCGGCTCCGACCTGTCGCTCTTCCCCGGCCGCACTTACACCGTTCCTGATCCCAGCCCTGGAGACGATCCCCACGACATCGCCTTCGACCTCAAGGGCTTTCCCACCCACGGATACCTGCTGCCGCTGACCCCCGCTCAGCAAAAGGAGTTTCCCGATATGATCGGGGAGCTGAAGGGATTCTCTGACCTGCAGCTTGCGATCGACAGCCCCGAGGCAAGCGCCCTGCGTCAGAAGCTCGCCCACATGCCCGTGTCCCAGGTGCCGGCATTCCTTGAGAATCTTGAGTTCTTCGCGATCTACGCGCATGGAACCCATGTGGCGGGTATCGCCGCGCGCGGCAACCCGGCTATCCGGCTGGCCGTCGGCCGCATCACCTTCGATTGGCGCAACGTCCCCCTGCCGCCCAGCGAAGAGCTCTCCGAGCGCTCCGCCCAGGACGATCAGGCCTACGTGGACTGGTTCCGCGCTAACCACATCCGCGTCGTCAACATGAGCTGGGGAGGCAGCCCGCAGGACGACGAAGTGGCCCTCGAAAAGAACGGCAT
>DATJMU010000169.1:0-23737 GCA_035508555.1 Occallatibacter sp.
TCGCACTGACCTTCGAGAACGCGGGCCTCGATACGGTCGAGAACGCGGTGGACGACCTGTTTGAGGAGTTCGTGCTGAAGAAGTTTACGCCGAAGGCGAAGAGCGGCGCGGGGCAAGGGGCGCAGTAAGCCAAACGATTCCCCGCGCACAAGCCTGGTCTGAAAGATTCCTTGCTCGACGGCTCCAATCAGAACGCAGGGTTTTTCGGATTCGCGCTATTCGTCGAAAGCCGCTTCCATGTTTTGACCACCGTAAAAGATGCCGAGGATAGTCACGACCTCATCCGCAACTTCAAAGGCAATTGTCACCCGTCTTCGAAAACCGAACGTGCGTAGTCCAGGGCGGATTTCGTCGCGCTGCGTGCCCCGATTGGGAAACATCCTCAGGCTCTCGCACTGTTTCACAATGGCTTCGGTGTAGCTGGCCGCAATCTCGGGAGACGATGCCGTGGCGATGTGAAAGTAGAGCGAAAGCAATTGCGAATCCGCTTCCGGCGAAAACACCACGCGGTGCATCACCCGGCCTTGCGTGAGGACTTGTAAGCCGCTGCAAGCGAGGCGCGCACCTTGTCCACCGACACCGCGCGCGATGGGTCGGCCTTCATGGCGTCGTACACAGGAGCGACCTGTTCGCGCAGCCAGCTTTCGAGAGCGCGCTCGTGGAGTTGCAGCGCGCGGAGCCCGTCGCGAATGACCTCGCTCTCGGAGGCGTATTCGCCGGACTCAACTTTGGCGCGAACCAACTCGGCCATCTCATGAGGAAGAGTAATGCTGAATTGTTGGGTTGTACGCATTGGCGGCCTCCTGCCGCTGATAGGATTCTATCCTACTTTAGCGTACAATCAGCCGTCACGAACGTCCCCGGTCTTAAAATCAAGACCCGGCGATGCCGCAAGCGAATTTGAGCCTATACTTCTTGACGACGGAGGACGGCGTTCGCCCGTCGGGACACATTTTCCCATACGGGTCACTCTATGAATATCGACAGTCTACTGAAGGTCCTTGACTCGGTCACCAAGTTACTTGGCGTCATCATCTGGCCGTTGGTAACGGTTTTTGTGCTGTTCCGCTTCCGCTCTGTCATAAGCGAATTCATCGCGAATGTCTCGGAGTTCTCATTCAAAGGCGCAGGGATAGAAGCGTCCGGACGGCTCAAGCAAGCAGTGGCGGCTGCGGCACTCGCAGCGGCGTCCGTGTCGCACCCCAATAATGACGCAGGTCCCGAGAGTGCCGCAAGAAATGCGCGGGCAGCTGCAGAGGTAGTTGCGGATCTTGTCACTCCAAGCGTGATTCGCCGCGCAGGAAGATCAACCGTGCTTTGGGTTGACGACCGGCCCGACAACAACGTTCACGAACGGCAGAGCCTGGAGGCGTTAGGCGTCAGTTTTGTTCTTGCAAAGTCGACAGATGAAGCGATGGATAAAATCAAGCGCCAGTCATTCGATGCCGTCATCTCCGATATGGGCAGGCCGCCCGATCCGCAGGCGGGGTACACGCTTCTGGATAGGCTGCGCGCAGACGGGAATCAAACACCGTTCATCATATACGCCAGCTCGCGCGCTCCTGAGCATCAATCCGAAGCTAAAAGGAGGGGAGCCGTTGGCTGTACGAACAGGCCAAGCGAGCTGTTTGAGATGGTTCTTTCAGTTTTAGGTCGTTGGCACGAGGCTTGACTAGCTCCCTATAGGCCGCTGGCAGCGCGGCGGCCAATCTAACAACTTGAGGGGTCGCTCTTCTTGACAGAAGACGCTCACCATTGCAGTTTGCCAGCTTGCCCGCTACCGCCTCCTCATGTTTGACTGGACCCCGAAGGCGGTTCGGATTTATGGCCTACATCCTAGCCCTCGACCAGGGCACCACCAGCTCGCGCGCGATCCTGTTTGACGCAAACGGCGCGATCGCGGCCGTGGCGCAGCATGAGTTCGAGCAGTTCTACCCCCAGGCCGGTTGGGTGGAGCACGATCCGAATGAGATCCTGACCAGCCAGATTTCGTGTGCGGTAGAGGCGCTGGGCAAGGCCGGAGCGCGGCCGCGCGATGTGGCCGCCATCGGCATCACCAACCAGCGCGAGACCGCGATCGTGTGGGAGCGGGCGACGGGCAAGCCGATTCATCCGGCCATCGTGTGGCAGGACCGCCGGACTGCTGCGCAGTGCAAGGCCCTGGAGGAGAGCGGCGTGGGCGAAACGGTCTCAGCCAAGACCGGCCTCGTGCTCGATCCGTATTTTTCGGGGACGAAGATCCGTTGGATTCTGGACAATGTGCCCGGGGCGCGGGCACGGGCCGAGCGCGGCGAACTGGCCTTTGGCACAGTGGATAGCTGGCTGATCTGGCACCTGACCAGCGGCACGCGCCACGTGACGGACGTGACCAACGCGTCGAGAACGCTGCTCTATAACATTGTCACAGGCGCGTGGGATGCGGAGCTGCTGGAGATCTTCGGCGTGCCGGCGAGCCTGTTGCCGGAGGTGGTGTGGTCAAGCGAGCCGGTGGGCGAGGTGACGACCACGCTGGGCCTGGGCGGGGCGACGATTGCCGGGATTGCGGGCGACCAGCAGGCTGCGCTCTTTGGGCAGTTGTGCTGGACGGCGGGCGAGGCCAAGAACACTTACGGTACGGGCTGCTTTCTGCTGCAGAACATCGGCACGGAGTTCCTGCGGTCGCGGCACAGGCTGATTACGACGATGGCCGCGAGCGCGCAGAAGCGGCGCGAGTACGCACTCGAGGGGAGTATCTTCATCGGCGGGGCGGTGGTGCAGTGGCTGCGCGACAATTTGAAGCTGATCGGTTCCTCGGCCGAGGTGGAGGAGCTGGCGGCATCGGTTCCGGATGCAGGCGGGGTGGTGTTTGTGCCGGCGTTTGTGGGGCTGGGCGCGCCGCACTGGGATGCGCACGCGGCGGGGATGCTGATCGGATTGCGGCGCGATACGAAGCCGGGGCACATTGCACGCGCGGCTCTTGAGGCGATCGCGTTTCAGGTAGCGGACGTGCTGGATGCGGTGCACAGTGAGACCGCAACGCCGCTGGCTGCGCTGCGCGTGGATGGAGGCGCGGCGGTGAACGATCTGCTGATGCAGTTCCAGGCCGATGTTCTGGGTGTGCCCGTGGTGCGGCCGCAGGTGACAGAGACCACGGCGCTGGGCGCAGCCTATCTGGCGGGGCTGGCTGTGGGGTTTTGGGGTGGGACGGAAGAGCTCAAAGCCAAACGGCTGGGTGACCGGCGGTTTGAGCCGCAGATGGCGGCGACGGAACGGGTCGAGCGGCGCGCGTTGTGGCAGCGCGCGGTTGAACGGGCAAAGGCCTGGACGGCGTAATAGGAACGGGAGCAAGCGATGCAACGGCAAGCGATGCTGCAAAGGCTGCGCGAGCGATTCGAGGCGCAGGTTCCGTGGGACATCGTGGTGGTGGGCGGGGGCGCGACAGGCATGGGCGTGGCCGTGGACGCGGCGGCGCGCGGGCTGAGCGTGGCACTCGTTGAAGCACACGACTTTGGCAAAGGGACGAGCAGCCGCTCGACGAAGCTGGTGCACGGCGGCGTGCGTTATCTCGAGCAGGGCAATATTCCGCTGGTGATGTCGGCGCTGAAGGAGCGCGGGCTGCTGCGCCGCAACGCGCCGCACCTGGTGCACGATCTGGCGTTCATCGTGCCGAACTATTCGTGGTGGGAGGCGCCGTTTTACGGGATCGGGCTGAAGCTCTACGACCTGCTGGCCGGCAAATACGGGTTTGGGCCGTCGAAGCTGCTGAGCCGCGAGGAGACGCTGGAACGGCTGCCGGCTCTCGAGCCGGAGGGATTGCTGGGCGGCGTGGTCTACTACGACGGACAGTTCGACGATTCACGGCTGCTGATCCACCTGGCGATGACGGCGGCGGACCTGGGCGCGGCGGTCGTGAATTATTGCCCGGCGACGGGTTTCCTGCGCGATACCGACGGCTACGTGAACGGGGTGACGGCGCTCGATACGGAGACCGGCGAGGAACTGACGCTGGCGGCGCGGATGGTGGTGAATGCGACGGGGGTCTTTACCGACCAGGTGCGGCGGATGGCCGAGCCCGAGGCCGAGCCCATCATGGTCACGAGCCAGGGGATTCATCTGGTCTTCGACCGCTCGTTCCTGAAGGGCGACACGGCGCTGATGGTGCCGCGCACGAGCGATGGGCGGGTGCTGTTCGTGATTCCGTGGCATGGGCACGCGGTGGCGGGAACGACGGATACGCCGGTGGAAGCGCCGAGCCTGGAGCCGCGGCCGCTGGAGGCGGAGATTGAGTTCATCCTGGAGACTGCCGGACGCTACCTGACGCGGCCGCCCACGCGCGACGATGTGCTGGCCGTTTACGTGGGGCTGCGGCCGCTGGTGAAGGGCGAGGGTAGGACTTCGACGCTTTCGCGCGATCACGTGATTCACGTGGATGGATCGGGGCTGCTGACGATCACCGGCGGCAAGTGGACCACCTACCGGCACATGGCCGAGGACTGCGTGGACCACGCGATCACTCTGGGCCGGCTGCCGGACCTTGAATGCGCGACGAAGAACCTGCATATTCACGGATACGTGGAAGAGGCTGGCGCGGCATCGAGTCTTGCTGCGGAGGAAGACGAGCACATGGGCGTATACGGCTCGGATGCGGAGGCGATTCGCGGGCTGGCGCGCGACCCGGTGCTGGCGGCGCGGCTGCATCCGGCGCTGCCTTACACGGCGGCCGAGGTGGTGTGGGCGGCGCGGGAGGAGATGGCGCGCACGGTTGAAGATGTGCTGGCGCGGCGCACGCGGGCGCTGTTTTTGAACGCCGCGGCGGCTTCCGCGATGGCCGAAGAGGTTGCCAGCCTGCTGGCAGCCGAGTTGGGGCGCGGGGAGGACTGGGTCACCGGGCAGGTGCGCCAGTTTTCGGCGCTCGCCGAGCAGTATAAGGTGGAGTAGAGAGCCGGAGGTCAGCCATGGCGGAGTGCAGTCACGCAAAAGATCACCTGAAGAAGGTGAAGCCGAAGACGAAGGGTTGCGAGGAGTGCCTGAAGACGGGCGGCGTATGGGTTCACTTGCGGATGTGCCTGGAGTGCGGGCATGTGGGCTGCTGCGACTCCTCGCCGAACCGGCACGCGCGCGCGCACTTTCATGAGACGCAGCATCCGCTGATCCAGAGCGCCGAGCGGGGCGAGAACTGGAAGTGGTGCTACGTGGATGAGGTTTATCTGTAGCAGGCTACGCTAACTCAACCTCGATCTTCTTGGACTCCGCGCTCAGTTTCACAATCTTGAAGCGGCGAATCTGGCCCTCGGCGAGGGGGTCGGGAGCGGCTGACGGCGCAGGCGCGGCGCCTTTCCAGCGCGCCTGGAGCATCGAGGTCAAACTCGACAGGTCCGCCGCCGCGCCCGCGGCCGCCTCACCTTCTGAAGCAGCTCTGGCCGCACCTGACACGCGGCAGGCGGCGCGGATGCCTTCCCCCAGCTCGACCGTTGCGCCAGTGGACGATACTTCGACGACACGGCCGGAGACCTCGTCGCCGGGCTTGTGCTCGGCGATGTACTCGTCGAGGCTGGTGGGGATGAGCTGCTTGATGGAGAGCTTCATCTGGCGCTTTTCCGGGTCGAGGGCGAGCACGAGAGCCTTGACGCGCTGGCCGGTGCGGAGGACGTCGCTGGGGTGGTTGAGGCGGCGGTCGGCGACGATCTCACTGATGTGCACCAGGCCTTCGACGCCCTCGGCCACTTGGACGAACGCGCCGAAGTTCATGATCTTGGTCACCGGCCCCTCAACCTGGGAACCCGGCGGGAAGTTGTGCTGCGCCTCGATCCAGGGGTTGGCGAGGGTCTGCTTGAGGCCGAGGGCGATGCGCCCGGCTTCGGATTGAGTGGGCGGCCTGATGGAGAGAATCACCGCGTCCACACGGTCGCCCGTTTTGAGCAGGTCGGAGGGGTGGCGGACCTTTCTGGACCAGGACATCTCCGAGATGTGAATGAGGCCCTCGATGCCCGGTTCGAGCTCGACGAAGGCGCCGAAGTCGGTGAGCCGCGTGACATGGCCGGAGACGCGCTGGCCGGTCTGGTAGCGGTCGGGCGCGGTCTGCCAGGGCTCGGGCTGGAGCTGTTTGAGGCCAAGGGAGATCTTCCCGGTTTCGGGATCGATTTTGAGGATGCGCACCTGGATCTGCTGGCCGGCGGAGACGACGTCTTCGGGCCTGGCCACGTGCGCGTGGGACATATCGCTGATGTGGAGCAGACCGTCGAGACCGGGGATTTGGGCGCCACCGATGTCGACGAATGCGCCGTAAGGCATGAGGGTGCGCACGGTGCCCGTTACGGTGTCGCCCACTTCGAGAGCGGCGCGGCGCGATTCGAGCTCGCCGCGGGCCTGCTCTTCGAGGACGACACGCCGGTCGACGACCACATTTTCATCCGCCACGTCGAGCTTGGTGATGCGGCAGGTGATGGGCTGACCGACGAGGGCTTCCATCTCGGCAGATTCGCGGGCGCCGCTGCGGCTGGCCGGCATGAAGGCGCGCACGCCGATGTCCACGCTGAAACCGCCCTTGACCTGGGCGGTGACGGTGCCGGCGACGGCAAGTTTCTGCGCAAAAGCCGCTTCCAGGGCGGACCAGTCGCGCGGCTGAGCGACGCGGCTGCGGGAGAGCTGGTAGTAGCCCTCTTCGTTGCGGCCGGTGATCGAGACGGGAAAGGTATCGCCGGGTTTCACGCCCTCGGCGTTGTTGGGAAAGGCCGCGCGCGGCAGTGCGCCTTCCATCTTGTAGCCGATGTCGAGAAGGACCTGTTCGGGAGTGAGGGAGACAACCGTGCCTTGAAGCTGCGACGGGCCGGAGTCCGCGTGGTGGGAATGCGTGCGCTCGAAGGCCGAGAGCATGTCGGCGAAGGATTCGGCGGGTTCGGCAGCGGCTTCAGGCACAGGCTCCGGCGAGGCTTCGGGCGAGACTTGAAGCGGTTCGGGAGGCACAGGTTGGGAGGCAGGACCGATTTCTTCGCTCATGGCATGTTATCCGTCCATTGTTTCACGGCGGAACGGACGATGGGCGCGAGGGCTGTGGGTCAATTTGAGTCCCCAGTCAATCCCCGGGGCTGAAGAGGTTGCGGAAGATCCCGGAAGGGACAGCGACTTCAGTGGACGATGAGCTGGCAGGGGCTGAAGCCCGTACCCTTCAATCAAACTCATTGCGGGCGCCAGGAGAGACGCACGCCTCAGTCTTCGACGAAGGCCTTAAGGCGGGCCAGCGACTCGTCCCAGCGGCGCGAGACGCGGTCGAGATAGTCGTGAAGCGCGTTAAGCGGCTCCGGATCGAGGGTAAAGAGGCTTTCGCGGCCCTGGCGGCGGCAGTGCACAACGCCGGCGCTCTGCAACACGCGCAGGTGCTTGGTGACGGCCTGGCGCGTCAGGCTGGAGCCTTCGGTGAGCTGGGCGATCGAGGCCGGCTCGCCGGCGCCGAGACGGGAGACGAGCAGAAGACGAGTTTCGTCGCCGAGGGCGGCAAAGACGATGGCCCGCGCCTGGCGTTTGGCCTCTTTGCGTTTACGACGCTTGCCCGACATAGCTCTCGATGTTGTTCAACTGCTGCTCCCAGCCGCCCTCGTTCCGGCGGAGGGCGTCGCCCCGCCAGTCCGCTGGAACATTTTCGAATCCTGAC
This sequence comes from Occallatibacter sp., assembly GCA_035508555.1. Taxonomy (GTDB): domain Bacteria; phylum Acidobacteriota; class Terriglobia; order Terriglobales; family Acidobacteriaceae; genus Telmatobacter. Next base: position 7,628 of record DATJMU010000169.1, read on the forward strand.
TCGGTGACGGTCAGAAGCGTGCCGCCGGAGGGCGTGGGCTCGAGCCGGAACTCGACAAGCGTTCTGGGAGCGTCGGTGTAGTCCGGCGAATACCCGGCCTTGTCGTGGTGGCGGATCTGCGGCCAGGTGAAGGAAAAGTACCGCTCCGGCTCCATCTTTTCGATGGCCGCCTCCCATGCGATGTGCTCGTAGCCGGGATAGGTCATCTGCCCGCGCGATACCTGGCCCGCCACGAACGGGCCCTCCAGGTTCACGCGGAACCAGGCGCCGAACTCGCGGTAGCTGGTGAGCGCGCGCCAGACGCGAGCCACGGGGGCGTTGATTTCGATGCGTTTTTCAATGGTGTTTGGCAATTTGCGCAACCCTACAGTTGCATATTATACGAAGTTGGCCTGATGGGCAACCATTTTGTTGCATGTTTCGACAAGCCGGTGGATCTCTTGCGAGCGCGCAGCCGGCAAGACGTTCCTCCAGACCCTCGACGGAGTGAAGGCGAATCGCATTCGGCGGCGAGCTGCGTGGCGCAAGGACATGTCAGGAGCCTGACTCCGGCCGCCGCTGACGATGGAGGTCTACGCCAAGGCGGCGTTTGGGTTATTCTTAGAGGAGCGCGCCCGTAGCTCAGCTGGATAGAGCGAACGCCTCCGGAGCGTTAGGTCGGGAGTTCGAATCTCTCCGGGCGCACCATCCTGCCATTCTTCCGTCCCCCTTCAACGGCTTTTCAGCAGGAATCGCTTGGAAAAGCGGGGTGGGGCTGGGCACCGGATTACCGGCTGCCCGGCGTTTGGCTACCGGCAGCCGGCAAAGCCGGGAGCCATGGCGGGAGCGCTGGTCCCGAGAAACTCCAGGATGCTCAACTCCATTTCGGCGTAAGCGGACTCGGCGCGCAGCGCCTGCATGCAGATGCTCTCCTGGGCGGTGCTCAGGGCAAACTCCGCGATCGTCTTCAAGATACAGAGGCGAATGCACATCGCGTCCGCGCGAAGCTTGCGCAGAAGGTCTGGCTCGACGGAGTCGCTGTTGCGGGCTGCGTAGTTGGCAAGCTCGAGCATGACGCCGGCGTTCCGGTACATGGCCCAGAGACCGCGGGCTCCCCAGATGCGGCGCCATTTCCCGCCAGGCGTGGCTTGCGCTGTGCGGGCCGGCAGACAGAGATCGCTTAATTCCCGGGCACTCCAATCCAAACTCAGGCGGGCCATGAGGGAGTCCCAGGAGCGGGCATTCCGGCGGCGCAGCGCGGCGGCCCACCAGCACAGATAAACGGCAACTGCAGCAAGGGCAACGCTCTGGAAGATAGCGGGCATCGTCGATACTCCCTCCGCGGTTGAATTGACGGGCTGCGGAGCAGGGCCGGGGACACGGACGCTCGCGGCCTGCCTCGGCACCACTCCCATTCATCGCGCGGCGGACGCGCTAACTTGAGGAACGAAGGTAATGGCACCAACCCCAAGCGGCAGCCGGGGCCGGAGAAAGGTGCGCAATGAGGAGGACCGGGGCTTTAGAGCACTGCTTCCGACTCGGCGGCGCGCGAGAGGCGACCGCCCAGCGCCGAGATCAGGCCCACGGGCGCGAACAGGAACTCTGCAATCAGTTTTGGAATCCGGCGGAAGTCTTCGGCCAGCGAGTGACTGTGCGCCCCGGTGAGCAGGACGCCGCGCCGCATGATGTGGACGTGGAACGCAGCCGAGATGGCGGCGAAGACGCAGACGGCGATGGTGGCGCGGGCGGGGACCGGCGATCCCACCGCAAAATGTGCCAGGATATCCAGGAACTGGGCAATGGCGGGCACCAAAAGGGCCGCGGTCAGATTTCCCAGCGTGCGCGATCGAAGGCGCAGGGCCCGCTGCTGCATGCCCGCATAGATGCCAGCGGTCAGCGTGACGTACGCCATCTCGACCAGCACAATCGACAAGCGGCCGTGCGAGCGGGTACGCACCATGGCGGCAAGATAGACAACAGACCGTGCGACGGCGCTGAGCAGGGCACACTTCCAATGCCACGCGGCGCAGAGGCGCGCCAGGACGGAGCGACGGCGGTGTGAGGCCATAGTTCTATGGTGGGGATTGGGTGCGAATACAGGATAAAGGGACGGTTACAAGGAGATTGAGATCGCTCCCGCAGGTAATCAGGCAGGTTCGGGCTGATTGCAGGCAGCGCGCAGCTCAGGGCTGCGGGCTCGGTGGAGCGCCGGGAGAATCCGATCCCGATGCGCCTGCCGAAGAAGGAGGTGCGGCTGCAGGCGGAGAAGCCGGGGAGGTGGACGGCTGAGATTTGGTGTGGGCGGGCGGCGTCGTGGGAGCGGGCGCCGGAGGGGCTGCGGGCTCCTTATCTTCCGGGCCGGGAGACGGGGCGGGCGCTTCGGCGGGCGACGCGGGCTTGGCCTCGGGCGTGGGCTGGGCCTGGAGCGGGGTCTCCGGTGAGACAGCCGGAGACTGGCTGGGGGGCTCACCGGCGGGCGCGGATTCCACGGGGGCAGGCTCGCGGCGGGGCTCGGCGCGCGGCCGCTCCGGAATCCAGCTCACAGGGAGGCTCAAGGTCTGTGCGGTGGCGGGATCATCGCGGAGCTTGACGTAAAGCTTGCCTTCGACAGGATGGGGAACGGCAAGCTGTGTTCCCGTAAAGTCCAGGGGCACGTCGGTGGAGTTCGTGAAATCCGGGGTAGAGGAGAAAGACGTGGCCAGGAAGAGGTTGGTGCCGTCCAGGGTGCAGGACCGGCTGTAGGCGCGCGGGCAGCGCAGCTCGGTGAATCCGGGCAGGCGCACCAGCGTGCCCAGGGGCAGCCAGTCACCGGCGACGCCGTCCGCCGCAATGACCCGCACCTGGATTGGGCCGAAGGCAGAGTAACCGAAGCTTTTGAGGGGGTCGAGGCTCCCCATGGCGGTGCTGGCGTCCTCCAGCAGGAGCCCGCCGTTGGCAAAGTCCAGGGTGGTGTGGAAGCTCCCATCGGTGGCGGCCACTTCGACCTTCTCATCGCGGGAGAAAGTGGGTGGGACGGTGGACTTCATGAAGAAGACGAGCCGGCCCTGTACGGGCAGATCGCTTGAACCGGCGAAGGTGACGGGCGAGTGCTGATCGGAGCCCGCATCCTGGACTCCCACGTTGAGCAGGGCCGCCTGGGGACGGGGAGGGCCGACGGACACGGGCACCTTGAGCTTGCGGCCGTCGAGCAACACGACATTGGCGGTATAAGGATTGCCGGGCGAGAGGGCCGCGGTCGAGTCGGTTGTTCCCAGAGCGAGCTGGTCGAGGTTTTCGGCGCGGGACAGCTTGCCGGGCTTCCAGGCGATGCCGTCGAGCTCGACCTTGGCCACCTCATCGAGCCGCGTGCCCTTGAGAAGCGCGCTCTTGTCACCGGCGCTGAGGGTGAGGAGCTGGAGCGATGCAGCGTCGGCGTAGGCCTCGAGATGGAGGGTCTCGGGCTCCTTGAGCCCGTACTGATAGATCGAGAGGGTAGCGGGTCCCGGCTCCGCATCTTTCATGGGGACGGAGACCTCGAGCGCATCCGGAGCCGGGGATTTCCAAAGCAGCTTCAGCGCGTTGCCCTTATGGGGACGCATTTCGATCTGGTCGACGCAAAGCGTGTTCTGGCCGGCGAGGTGCAGGGTGTCATCGCGGCCGACGACAAGGGCCGATTCACCTCCCTGTGTGAGTGACCACTCTCCGGGTTGCGAGGCGCTGAGGAGATACCGGGGCCCCAGCCAGTCGTCGAAGCCCCATTTGCCCTCGACGACCCCGGTGAGCGATCCGGCAGGCAGTTTGGGAGCGGGGTGCAGGAGCGAGAGGCCTCCTTTGGCGGAGTCGGCGACGAGGGGCAGATCCACGGGAAGGCCTTTTTGCTCGGTTTGCGACTCGACGTGGAGGGTCAGGTTATGAGCCAGGTGGGTTGCGAACACGAGCGGCGCGCCTTCGGCGGGCAGCACCAGACCGGGCTTCTCGACGCAGAAGTCCTGTGCCGGGTCGACGGGATGAAGCGGCTCGGCCCGGGCCGGACCGAGGGGCGGCAATGCGATCACCACGACCGACTTCGGGTTGCGAAAAGATGGCGGCATGTTGAGCCGCAGGTTGAGGGTATCGGCGGTGGGCAGAGCGAGGGCGGGGATGTACTGGAAGTGCGCGGTATGCATGGACGACAGGATGCGCGCGGTGTCGACAATAGCGCCGATATAAGGGCTGTAAAGGCCGCCGCCGGCCACGTTCGTCGAGCTGAGGTCGTTGACGAGGTTGAGAGTGTCGCCGGCGGTCAACTGGGAGACCAGGGACTGGGCGTTGGCGTCGTCGAGGACGAGGCCCTCGGAGTTCTGGGAGAGGCAGGAGACCTGCTGATCGACCGGCTTGTCGAAGCAGCTTTCGTTGATCTTGATGCCGAGGCTGCGGGCCGCCATCTCCGCCTGCTGCTTGAGGGTTACGGGGTCGAACTGGGAGGTGATCTTCACCTCATTGAGATAGTCCTCAAGACGCATCCTCTCCCAACTGGCCTCGACGAGATCCTGGGAGGCGCGGACAAAGGAGCCGGGCATGCTGCGGACGGCGCTGCGCAGGGTATTGAAATCGCCGTTGGTTTCGGGCGCCAGAAAGAGGAGGGCCTGTTCGGCGCCCTCGGGAACCGTAACGAAGACTCCTTCGCTGCGCACGCCCGGGTTCCAGGTCTCGACGCGGGTAAACCAGTCGGGAGGAGGGGGGTTGGTGGCGCCGCGGAGAAAGGCCACCACGAGGACAAAGTGGGTGGACTGACTCTCGGGCAGGTCGGGATGAATCCAGAGCCGGTCGCCCGGCAACAGGTTGGGGGTTTCGGCGATGGGCAGCGTCACATCCCCGCGCTTGACGTGGACGTCGATTTTAGGTCCGGCAAGGTCGAAGGCGGAACCTTCGGCGTGCGTTCCGGTTATCGCCAGACACCCTAACAGAAGTGACAGCAGTAAACCACGGCGCATAACACTATTGTACGGTCTTATGGATCGGCGCAGAATGGTAAAGCCTCGGAGTGAGGATTGGGAAACGGAGGAGGGCCGATCGGCGCCGCTCCGCTGATTCCAGCGTATACTATGCCTCAATCTGACGGGACTTTGAGTTACAATGCTTTTCGAATCCATGTGAGGCAGAATAGGAAGCGAAGGGCGGCTCGGGCCGGATAAATTGGATATTCATACTTCGCAATGCCTTGCATCGGCCGGGAACGAGCGGCAGGGAAGGACTGGAGGCCGCTCCCAGGCCAGCTCGAGGGGCTTGCGTGGAGCGGCGGCGCTTCGGCCCAAGGTTTCCAGGGAAGTGAGTTGCCCGTGGCAAAAGCGGGCACAGGCGGGGAGAGGGCCGGCGACGCAGCCGGAGCCATCACTGGGGAACTATAGCAAGCACAGCAAGCATAACGGAGAGTAAGCTATGAGATCGACACGCGGGGCGCAAGGGAGCGCCGACATAAGTAATTTGACTATCCCCGAAGCCGAAGAAGTGATTGAAGATGCATTAAATGAGCTTGCGTATTCCCAGGACCCGGGACTGGCCCGGGCGCTGCGGTTTCTGGCCCCTCCCGGATACCAGGCGATCGTAGAGCTGTGCAGTGAGAGCGGCCGGAGCAAGCGCCGGAATGCCTCGGCCGATACGTGGTCGCCCGAGGAAGACGAGGTCCGAATCTACTTTGAGCGCAGCGGCGAGGCGGAGCCGGCTCAGCGGGTGCGTGCGCAGAGGGTTGCGCCGGCGCACATCGAGGATGAGCGGGACGAGGCGGAAGAAGTGGTGCTCCCGGCGGACATGGACACGCGGGTGAAGGAGCTTTGCAACGCGCTTGCCGAGGCCGAGCGGGGCGGCCACGCGTTCATCGCCCTGAAGTGGTTCCGGGATTCGTTCCTGCCGCGGAAGACATTCCGCTGGAACCAGAGTCCGGAGTCGAGACAGACGGTGCTGGCCGAGGCGATCCAGCGGGGCGTGGTGATGACGAGCAAGATCGCCAATCCGAAGACGCCGGCATACCCCACCACAACGATCCGGCTGAACCGGACCGAGGCCGGGATTCCGGAGGAGGCGCAGCGGTTCCACCCGGTGGAGGTGCAGGGAGAGCCGGTGGGAGCGGCGATCGAAGAAGACCGGGGTGAGCTGTGAGCTTCTACTTTCTGGAGGCGACGGCATTCGCCAAGCTTTTCGTACGGGAGGCGGGAACGCCCGGGTTGATCCGGCTGATGGAGACGCTGGAGGACAACCGGAAGCTGATCTCCGCGGCGACCCCGCTGGAGGTGTACGGGGCGATCCGGCGGCTGGAGCGGTCGGGACAGGTTGCAGGCGGGGACGCGGTGACGGCGCTCGAACTGGCGCGGCAAGAGGCTTCGCGCATGGTGCAGCAGCCGCTGAATCCGGCGGTGCTGGAAGCGGCTCGGCAGCTGCTCGATCGCAGCTCGCTGCGATGGCCGGCGGCCTTGCAACTGGGCGCGGCGATGGCGGCGCGCGGGATGTTTCCGGGGACCGCGATCACCTTTGTGTCGGCTTCGGCGGCCCTCCTGGAGGCCGCGAGGGCGGAGGGATTCGAGGTGCTGGATCCGACCGAACTGCCGGTACCGGTTGAGGCGCCTGCGCCTGCGGAGTCTTTGGCGGAGTAAGCGTTCAACCTGCGGGACCAGCACTTCAATTCGTCAGTTCACGCAGCCCCCGACCACGACGAGCAAAACGCTGAGATGCCGTACGCCGGGGCGCGGAGATTTTGCCCGTCCGGGAGGGCTGTCTGCCGGGCCACAGCGTTGCGGAAATTCCGCCCGCGAGAGAGCCGCGCGGAACCACCAGTTCACGCGGCACGTAGCGGGTAGTGAGTGAGGAGGGGTAATGGACCTGTTTTACCGATGGTTATTCCCTGCGATATGGCTGGTGTTCCTGGTGTACTGGCAGGTGATCTGGCAGATGACGGCCGCGGGGAAGGCGAGCGTGCGGATTGAGCCGGCGTTTTCGCGCATCACGCGGGCGGTGGCGTTCCTGGCGGCGATCGCGCTGCTCATGGCGCCGAATCTGCCGGCGCGGTGGCTTTACCTGGCGATTCTACCCGGAGGCCTGGTGTGCTTTTATCTCGGGGCGGCGATCACGGTGATCGGGCTGGGGTTTGCGGTATGGGCGCGGGTGCACCTGGGCCGCAACTGGAGCCGGTCGGTACAGGTAAAGGAGGATCACGAGCTGATCACGAGCGGGCCGTACCGGCTGGTGCGGCACCCGATTTATACGGGGATTCTGGCGGGGTTTGTGGGGTCGGTTGTCGCAGAGGCTCAACTGCGCGGGGTGGTCGCGCTTTTGCTGGTGTTTGGTGCGCTGTGGGCGAAGCTGCGGCTGGAAGAGGCCTGGATGCGCGGCGAGTTCGGGGAAAAGTACACGGTCTATGCGCGAAGGGTGCGGGCGCTTGTGCCGGGGATCCTGTGAGGACGGGGGCGGACCACTGAGCTCGGCGGCCGGTAAGCGAAGCGCCGCGGCTGGCGGCCATGGCAATGGCTCCGTGCGGCGAACGGTTTATGAGATTGCGCAGGCGCCGGCCCGTGCATTGTTGCGCAGAGGGTCCGGCGCGGCAAGCAATGCAGAGGTCAGTTCACCCGGGGTGGAAGCATGAGGGGTTTGCGCGGATTGAGCTCTTCGCGCACCAGGGTGAGCCCGAGGATGCAGCGCTCGAAGCCGTCGGCGAGGCGGGCGAAGAGCGGAGCTTCCTGCTCGTACTCGAAGAGGTTGAACTGGCTGACGATGAAGTAGCTCTCCTTGCCGGCGCGGATGAGCTCCTCGAGGGTAGGTTGGTGGTGGCGCCGACGGCGGGCGGAGGCCATGGCCTCGGGGTACATACCGGCGACGAAGAGAGAGTAGTCGCCGATGTGTTTACGCATGGCGCGTTCGGCGTCGAAGGAGGGAGCGCTGCCGTGGATGGGGTCGGAGGCGCGCATCATCTCGGGTAGTTCGTCGAGGGGGCGGCCGGCGTGGTCCTTCATGCTGTAGAGCTTGTCGGACTCAGTGAACTCGCAGAGAAGGTGGGCGACGTAGCCGGTCATGTCGGGGTCGTGGAGACCAAGCTTGCCCTCGTAGCTGTTGCGAACGATCTGCCGGAAGAAAGGTTCGAGCGGATGCGACTGGGGAATCATACACACCTCCTGCGGCTGCGCGCGCAAGCAGCCCGACATGCTGTGAGGCATTGGCTGTCCCTACGTGCGGTGCGCCGGGAGGTGACCAGCCATCGCCTGTTTATCCTGCTTTAACACAAAGATTATCGGACTTGTTGCGGAATGCAAGAGGGAAGGTGCAATTTTGGTAGCAGAACGGGATCAAGTTTGCGAATGGGGCCGCCAGTTGCGCCAAAGAAGGAAAGGGCAGCCGCAATGGGCTGCCCCGGCTTTGAAGCATTGCCGAATCAATTAGAGGGATGGCTGCGATGACGCCGCAGGAATGGCTCGACCGCAAGACCCAAAAGGGCGTAGGTAGCCGCATTCATCAGGATGGACTGGTAGTACGTCATTGGGATCCCTTGCCGGCGGCCGATCCATGAAAGAGGAACTGTGATTGCGACAGCCATCGACCGGTTGAGATCGTAGTAATGGGGTACAACGGTCGAGGCGATGAACGCCCAGCACACGGCGACCGCAAACCCGGCGAACGCCCAAAGACCAATTCGCTTGATCATGGAGCCGAACCTCCTTTGGGCTAATAGACGAATGCCCGAGGTTGCTCTTGCGAGTGGTTGGCTACGATGCCTAAACCGTCGCGGGCTGGCGTTGTTCGAGCTCGGCGAGGCGCGCAGCCAGGAGTTTTTCGAGATTGACGAGCGCGGCGGTGAAGCCTTCGATGCCTTCCTTGAGCTTGTCGGTGGCCATGCGGTCGTTTTCGTGCATCTGGACGAAGGTGGCCTTGTCGACGGTGAGCCTTTCGATGGGCTGGGCCTTGGCCGCTTCCGGATCGAGCTTGCGGGGCAGGTCGGCCTGGGTGGATTCGAGCTCGGCAAGCAGATGCGGGGAGATGGTGAGCAGGTCGCAGCCGGCGAGCTCGGTGATTTCGCCGATGTTGCGGAAGCTGGCGCCCATGACCACGGTCTTGTAGCCGAACTTCTTGAAGTAGTTGTAGATGCGGGTGACGGACTGGACGCCGGGGTCGTCGGCGCCATGGTAGTCCTTGCCGGTGTCATGCTTGTACCAGTCGAGGATACGGCCGACGAAGGGTGAGATAAGGGTAACGCCGGCGTCGGCGGCGGCGATGGCCTGATGCAAGCCGAAGAGCAGGGTGAGGTTGCAGTGGATGCCTTCCTTTTCCAGGACCTCGGCGGCGCGGATGCCTTCCCAGGTGGAGGCGATCTTGATCAGGATGCGGTCGCGGCCGATGCCGGCTTCGTGGTACATGGCGATGATGTCGCGCGCCATCGCGATGGTGGCCTGGGTGTCGAACGAGAGGCGGGCATCGACTTCTGTCGAGACGCGGCCGGGGACGATGGCCAGGATCTTTTCGCCGAAGGCGACGGCGAGGCGCTTGAAGGCGAGGTTGGCGACGGCCTGGTCGGTGGCGCCTTCGCCGAGGTCGTTGCGCGCGCCCTTGAGCACATCGTCCACAATCTCCTGATATTGCGGCATTTGCGCGGCCGCGGTGATGAGGGAGGGGTTGGTGGTGGCATCCTGGGGATGGAACTGCTCCATCGCCTCCATGTCGCCCGTGTCGGCGACAACCACCGTGTATTGGCGCAACTGCTCGAGCAGACTCTGCGGCATGATTCCTCCTTGGGGAGCGCTTGCGGGGATTCGGGACGCGTACAGGGCTAGTCTAACCCTTATTAGATTGCCGCGCGTGAAAAGCGGTTGCAGGCACGGCGCAATTTGCTCAATCGGCATCGGCTGCGACGGTGTTTGCGAGGACACCGAGGCCGGGGATGGAGACTTCGACGCGGTCGCCGTGGGCGAGCGGTCCGACGCCCGAAGGAGTGCCGGTGAGGATGAGGTCGCCGGGCTCGAGGGTGAAGGCGGCGGTGACGGCGGCGAGCAGGACGGGGATGGAGAAGATGAGATCGAGAGTGGAGGCGTGCTGGCGGAGCTCGCCATTGAGGCGGGTTTCGAGGGTGAGGCCGGCGTCGAGGTCAAGCTCGTCGGAAACGATGGGACCGACGGGGCCGAAGGTGTCAAAGCCCTTGGCGCGGGTCCACTGCAGGTCTTTTTTCTGGAGGTCGCGAGCGGAGATGTCGTTGGCGAGGGTGAGGCCGCGGACGGTCTCGCGCCAGGGAGCCGTGGGCGGGAGGTTGCGGGCGCGGCGGCTGATGACCAGGGCGAGCTCGCCTTCGAAGTCGACGCGCTCGGAGAGCCTGGGCAGGCGTATGGCGCCGCCGGGCTTGAGGAGGGAGGATGGCGGCTTGAAGAAGAGCAGGGGCTCGGCGGGGATTTCGTTGCCGAGCTCGCGGGCGTGCTCGCGGTAGTTGCGGCCGACGCAGATGATCTTGGAAGGCGTTACGGGTGGGAGAAGATCGGCAGCACCGAGCGGCATCGGTTCAAAGTCAAAGCTCCACGAGGCAGCACGGGCGTGTGCGAGACGGAAGGCGAGATCTTCTTCAGGGGGTTCAGCGAGGTCGACGATCCAGGGCTCTCCGGAACGATCTTCGACGGCGCCGTAGAGGGCTTGGTTCTCGAAGAGAAAGCGGCAGTATTTCATGGATGGGTCTCCTTGTTGCGATCCGTCTATTGGGTCGGGACGGACTCCTGAGCTTCGGCGGAGCGGGGGCTTTCGAGGCCGTCGATGCCGACGGCGGTGACGGCGTATTGATAGGTGTGGCCGGGCTCGACGTGGGCGTCGTGGAAGGCGGGGCCGACCACGGGCGCGGCGGGCGAGATGCGCTGCCATGGGGTGGAAGCTTCGCGGCGGTAGACGATGTAGCCGGCGAGGTTGGGGCTGGTATCGGGCTGCCAGCTCAGGTCGATCGAGGCCGGCTCACCGTTGGCGGCAGGGTTGGCGATGGCGGCGAGACCTGTGGGCGTGGCCGGGGGAAAGACGTTGACCGCGTGGATGGTGAGAGGCGGCGAGAGAGCGCCGGCGAGTTCAAGGTTCTGCTGGGCGGCCTGGCCGGCAAGGGCAATCTGGACGACGCGCTGGGCGCGGTACTCGTAGGTCTGGCCGAAGCGGATGTCTTTGTCGAGGGCGCGGCCAGGGGGGACGCCGGCGGGGACGAGGAGAGTCTGCTCAAGGGGCTCGGCTGGCGGGTTGAGCAGGCCCTGCCTGGGTTTGGCGGCGGGCGGCGAGAGAAGCCTGCGCAGGATGCGGACAGGGGTGGGGCTGGGCTGGCCGGCGGAGACGGCGGGGTTCCAGCGGAGGATGACGCCGTCTTTGGCCATCTGGGCGGTGAGGCCGGTGAGGGGCGGAGGCGCCTGGCCGGCGAGGACGGGCGCGGGGTTGGAGAGACCGGCGGACCGGCCCTTGCTGTTGAGGAGCTCGACGAACCAGGTGAGGACGCGCGGGCTGCCGGCGGCGAGGTCGGGCGGGAGCGTGCCGGCATATCTGCCGGCCGCGCCGGGGGCGAGATCGAGAGTGGCAGCGGTTGTGCAGAGGGCGGAGGCGGACTGGCGGCGGCAGATGCGGACGTGCACGGCGCCCTTGAGGAGCACCTTGTCCGTGGTTCGCTTGGGCATGGTCCATGCGAGGGAGACCTGATTGCCGGAGCGGGCAGCTGACAGGTCCGTTACGCGTTGGGGGAGATGGAGCGAGGGCGGCAGCGGTGCGCCGGGCAGTCCGCAGCCGGCGATGGCCAGCGATGCGGCCAGGGCGCCAGCGGCCCAAACTCGCTTCAGGATGGGGTCCATTGCCTTCCCAGTTTAAATTGGCGCGACGCGCCGAGAGCTGCCAGGGAACCCGGCGAATACCGGGGGCGTAGATAGGAGTAAGCCGACGCGGCGAGGCGGTGAGGCCATGATCAAGTTTCTGCTGTGGTGCATCCTGTTGGTGCTGTGCTGGCCGCTGGCGCTGGCGGCGCTGCTCCTGTATCCGCTGGTGTGGCTGTTGCTGCTGCCGTTCCGGCTGCTGGGGATCGCGGTGGGCGGAGTGCTGGAGCTGGTGCACGCGATCATCTTTCTGCCGGTGCGGCTGATCCGGGCGATCTGAGGCGGCAATCCTGTTGGCGCGCATGGTGGCAAGTTCGCGGGTCAGCGGGTTGACGGGTTGGCGGGTTAGCGGCGGTTCTTCCTGCGGGTGTGCTCGACAGGGTTCAGGACCGTGCGATAGCGTGGGCCTATGGCAGGGGTCGCGCTGGATCTGGAAGACAAGGTTGCACTGATTACGGGCGGATCGCGAGGGATCGGCGCGGAGACGGTGCGCCTGTTCGTAGAGGCGGGGGCGCGGGTGGTGTTTAACTACCGCGCGGCGCGGGAACAGGCGGGGCGGCTCGTGGACGCGTGCGGCGGCGCCGCGAAGTGCGTGGCGGTGGAGCAGGAGCTGAGCTCGCCGGCCGACGGGCGGGCGCTGGTGGCGGCGGCTGTGGCGGCATTTGGGCGACTGGACATTCTGATAGCGAACCACGGCGTGTGGCCGCCGCAGGATGTGCCGATTGCCGCGATGGGCGAGGCGCAGTGGCGGCGCACGCTGGCGGTCAATCTCGATGCGGTCTTCGGGCTGGTGCAGGGCGCGGTTGCGCAGATGGAGCGGCAGAGCGCGTCTATAAAGGATGAGACGGTTTTCGGCCAGTCGTCCGGGCATATTGTGCTGATCAGCTCGACGGCGGGGCAACGGGGCGAGGCGTTTCATGCGGACTACGCGGCCAGCAAGGGAGCGCTGATCAGCCTGACCAAGGGGCTTTCGACGGAGCTGGCGGCGAAGGGGATCCGGGTCAACTGTGTGGCGCCGGGATGGGTGGAGACGGATATGTCGGCCGGGGCGCTGGGCGATGCGGCAGTGGGCGACAGAATTCGGGCGGGGATTCCCGTGGGACGGGCGGCGACGCCGCGGGAGATTGCCGGACCGGTGCTGTTTTTGTGCACGCCGCTGGCGGGATTTATCTCGGGCGAGGTCCTGAACGTGAATGGCGGGGCGGTGCTGGTGGGGTGAGAACGCAGCTGTGGGCCAGTCCCAGCCTTTCCGCAAAGAACGCGGAAAGGGTGGGGCACCGGGAGAGTTGTGAGGCGGAGGAAGGGAATGCGGAAGATTTTCGCTGGGGTGCTGGCGGTTGCGATCGCGATTGTGCCGGCGGTAATGCGGGCGCAGAACGCCGATGCGGGCGGACAGAAGAACCAGGTCCAGGCGCGGGCGGCTCTGAATGCGATGGTGCAGGCGCTGGGCGGGCAGGCGTGGCTCAACATCCAGAACGTGGAGATCGATGGGCACTTCGCGGCGTTCTTCCACGGCAGCCCGGACCTGGGCACGACGGAGTTCTTCGACTACCACCAGTGGCCGGACGATGACCGGATCGAGATCACCAAGCACCGGGACGACGTGCTGTTCTATGTCGGGCGCGCGGGGTGGGAGGTGACCTACCGCGGCAAGAAGGCGCTGCCCAAGGACCAGGTGGACGAGTTTCTGCGGGGACGGGACCACTCGATTGAGACGGCGGTGAAGGTGTGGATGAAGGACCCGCGGACGATTTTGATTTACGAGGGTCCGCACCTGGTGGAGCGGCACCTGGGCCTGCAGGTTTCACTGATCTCGGCCGATAACCAGGGGATCACGATCGTGCTGGACAACGACACGCACCTGCCGCTGAGCGAGGAGTACCAGTGGCGGGACCCGGTGTATCACGACCTGGACGACGAGGTGATCGAGTACGCCGACTACCACAACGTGGATGGGTTCCCGACGCCGTTCTCGGTCACGCGGATCAAGAACGGCGAGACCGCGCAGCAGCGCTACGTAGAGCGCGTGCGGTATAACCAGACGCTGCCGGCGGACTTCTGGGATCCGGATGCGGCGGCCAGGCGGATTAAAAGATGAACGGACTGACGCGAGCGGCGATTGCGGTGTGCGTTGCATCCCAGGCGCCCCGCTGAGTGAGGGGAAGTGATAGAATAATCAATAGATGCACGCCATGAGCATGGATAGAAGCTACGTGCGCAAATTCGCGAGCCACGCCGAGCAGAAGGCCGAGATTTACCGCTATTGGCGGAGCCGGCCGCCGGAGGAGCGGTTCCTTGCGGTCTGGGATGCGACGGCCTCAGCTTACGCCTTCGTCAACTCCTTCAAAGGACTTCCGCAGTATGACCCTACCCGAAGATCTGAGGCAACTCTTACTCGCGTTCAACGCACACGGAGTTGAGTACCTGGTGGTCGGAGGATGGGCGGTTGGCTACTACTCCGAGCCGCGATCCACGAAAGACATCGATCTTTTCATCCGATCCAGTGTGAAGAACAGTGAGGCAGTTTTCAGGGCGCTGGCGGAGTTTGGCGCTCCGCTGGCAGGGATTGCGTCGACCGATTTCCGCGATGACCCGACATCAGTCTTTCAAGTGGGACACGCGCCGGTTCGCGCCGGCATCCTCCAGTCAATAGACGGAGTGGATTTCGATGAGGCCTGGCAAAATCGCGTCGAGTTCACGCTTGACGGCATTACGGTGCAGGTCATTTCAGCGGATCACCTGATTCGTAACAAGCTGAAGTCGGGTCGGCTTCAGGATTTGGCGGATGTGGAGGCGATCAGGGAAGCGGACAAGGCAAATCGGGAGAAGAGAGAGTAATTTCTCAGGTTCCCCTACGCGGGAGTTGGGCTCTTTCAATGGTCGCCGTTGAGAATCGCCGGGACGCGGTTCAAAGAGAGGACATTCCAAGATGACGAGTCCCCTGCCAGAGCCGACCTCCGATCTTGTAAAGAGGAAGATTGAGGAATACGACTTATCCGATATGGGATTCAAGGGTAGACAGAGCTCTACGGCTATACAGAAAGCAGTACGACTTCAAGGATTTCTCTCGACACGACCTCCGGAATTACCCGAAGTTTGTAGAGATTGTGGACGCATTTCGGGCAACATTCCATCTGGTTCAATTTGACTACAAGGCGATCGATAAGTTTCTCTATATGCTCGACACGGGATCCTAATCGCAAGGCAGCCAGCCGCTGCACAGGCTGGAGCCTTCTTTCCGTTTGTCATTTTCCCATGCTATAGAAATTGCTGCCGGCGCCATACTCATTGCAGCAGCGTCGGCTGCTCGTCGTCTTTACCGTTCAGCTCTTCCGGCGGAATGATGACCGCCGCGGCGATCTTGTCGTCGGGCTCGAGGTTCAACAGGCGCACGCCCTGCGTGGCGCGGCCTGCGGCGCGGACGGTCTTGGTGTCGACGCGGATGATCTTGCCGAACTGGCTGATGACCATCAGCTCGCTGGTGTCGTCGACCAGCTGGATGGAGTTGACGCGGCCGATGCGGTCGGTGACGGCCATGTTCTTGACGCCCTTGCCGCCGCGGGTTTGCAGGCGGTACTCCTCGACGTCGGTGCGCTTGCCGAAACCGTTTTCGCTGACCGAGAGGATGCGGTAGGCGCCGGCTTCGTGCTCCTTGGGGGTGACGGCGACGCCGACGACGTAGTCGTTCTTGCCGAGCTCGATGCCGCGCACGCCGTAGGCAGGGCGGCCCATGGAGCGGACGTCGCACTCGTCGAAGCGGATGGCCATGCCCAGATGCGTGGCCAGGAAGATGATCTGGCAGCCGTCGGTAAGGCGGGCGGCGACGAGCTCGTCGTTGGCGTCGATGCCGATGGCGATGATGCCGCGCGCCATGACGTTGGAGAAGTCCTTGAGCGGGGTCTTTTTGACCGTGCCCTGCTGGGTGGCGAAGAAGATGTACTTTCCCTCTTCCTCGAGGTCGCGAATGGCGAGGATGGCGCGGACGCTCTCGCCGGTCTGGAGGTCGAGCAGGCTCTGGATGGATTTGCCTTTGCCGGCGGCGCCGACGTCGGGAATCTCGTAGACCTTGAGCCAGTAGACGCGGCCGGTGTTGGTGAAGCAAAGCAAAAAGGAGTGGGTGGAATCGACGATCAGCTGCGAGACGAAGTCCTCTTCGCGGGTCTTCATGCCCATGCGCCCCGTGCCGCCGCGGCGCTGCTGGCGGTAAATGGAGATGGGCGTGCGCTTGAGGTAGCCCTGGTGGCTGACGGTGACGGCGACCTGCTCGTCGGCGATCAGGTCTTCAAGCTGAAGCTCGGCGCTTTCGTCGATGATCTCGGTGCGGCGC
>DATJMU010000170.1:0-28823 GCA_035508555.1 Occallatibacter sp.
GCCGGTGTTATACGCGCAGAAGCTGATCTCGCCTTCCTGCGTGGCATACGGAATGATGCACTGCTCGGTGCGCCGGAAGTCGTAGTTGAACAAATCCTGGAACCACATGCCCGCGATGAAGAGGAAGTTCCACCGATCGGCGCGGCGCTTTTGGATATCTTCCATCGTGCGGTCGCCCTTCACGCTGCCGTAGTTGCGGCCGGTGGCGTTGAAGGTCTTGTCCATCTTCTTCAGCATGTCGGTGATCTTGAAGTGCGTCGGCGACTGGAAGGGATCGTAGTTGCGCAGCAGGGCCAAGCCGAAGCCGAGCACCGAAAGCCACTTGCCGCGGGCGGCGTCGTTGACCTTGGCGAGGTCCTTGGCCACCTGGTCCATGTGGAGGAAGGCGGTGACGGGAGCGGCTTCCTTGGTCTCCTTGTCGATCATCATGGCCATGCCGATGCCGCAGTTGGGGTGGCAGCCGCAGGAGAGCTGGCCCCACTCGGCATGGGGCCCATGGATGAGGTCGGCCCAGTCCGAAAAGGTGCTCATAAAGCTGATGGGGAACCAGTCGCGCTCCGGCTCGCCGAAGCCGCACTGCTCCTTGATGTCGTGGGCCATGTGCGAGAGCGTGTAGCGCTGGGCCGTGCGGCGCTCATCGGTGATCTCCTCGTCGCGGCCGGTGAAGCTGACGGGCTGGAAGGAGAGGAAGCTGATCTTCTTGGGGTTGTCGAGGGCGAACTGGATGATGCGGCCCACCTGCTCGTTGTTGATGCCGTTGACGATGGTGGTGACGGGAACGATCTCGACGCCGGCCTCGTGCAGGTTATTGATCGCCTGCAGCTTCACGTCGAACAGGTTCCCCACCTTGCGGTGCGAGTTGGCCGCGTTGCCAATGCCGTCGAACTGGAGGTAAACGTACCGCAGGCCGGCCTCGGCCGCCGCCCGGCACAGCTCCTTCGACTTCGCAAACTCGATCCCGTTCGAAGCCGCCTGCACGCTGTTGTACCCCACCTTGCGCGAGTAGGCGACGGCGTCAAGGAAGTACGGCGAAAGCGTCGGCTCGCCGCCACTGAACTGCACGCTCATCTGCCGCCGCGGCTTGATGGTGATGGCGTTGTCGAGCATGGTCTTGATTTCTTCCCACGTCAGCTCGTGGACGAAACCGACCTGGTTGGCGTCCATAAAGCACGGATCGCACATCATGTTGCAGCGGTTGGTCAGGTCGATGGTCAGCACCGAGCCGCGCCCGTTGGTGATGGTTGACGTGCCGTGGTGGTGCAGATTCTTGTCGCCCTCGCCGTGGGCGCGGATGTCGCGTCCCGGGAAGCTCTCTTCAAGGTGCTTGAAGAAGGCCGGGTCGATGGACATGACGTCTTCGAAGTGGCCGTGCTTGGGGCAGTCCTTCACCATCAGGATCTTGCCGTCGCGCTCGATGACCTGGGCCTTGATCTCGCCGACTTTTTCATTGAGGAGGATTTCGTGAGGGAGCTTGCCGTCGAGGATCTGCTTGCGGATCTCGGGCACGCACTTGGGACAGAGGGAATCGGTGGTGCGGGGCCAGCCGAGGGGGGGCTTTTCCTTCTGCCAGCTCTTCAGGAGAGGCTTCTCGCTCCACTTGGGAGTAAACGACGGGTTGGGGCTGATGCGGTTCAGGCGCTCGTACACCACCCACGCGCCCTGAGCCGCGTAGACGGCAACCTTCTCGGCGTACTTGACTGCTTTGGACATAAGCGTTCGAATCTCCTCAATTTGAAGTAGCCGCGAGCCTCGTGCTTCAGTTGCCCGGCTGCCCGCCCGGCCCGGCTTTCCAGCATGGGAACCGGACCTGGTAATACGGTACTAGCGTAATTCCACCAACGGGTTAGCCCAAGCCCGGCGCAGCGAGCGGCGGAATCAAAGGTTGAACTGCGAATTGCGGCCAGCGAACGGGAGCGACGGCGGTTGATCCGGCCCGAACCTGCCGAAATATGGGTTTCCGGCACGGCATTTACGACTCCCTTAGCAACCTCCAACAAAACCCTGACGGATTCCATAGCCGTCCTTTAGGCCCGCGGCTGCCCACTGTAGAGAGCGCGGTTCCGGCGCACCGCTCTGGCTATCGTGCGCCGGCGGTTCTGGCCAGCCTTTAGCCGCTTTGCCGGCTTGTTCCCTGCCGGAACCCGCGCGAACCGGCTGAGAGTGCCGGAAGGAGAATGCGATGTACGACTTTGGAGGTTTATTCGAGCCGGCGGGGCAGGCGCATGGCGCCACGGACGCCGGCGGGCGGCAGATCGCGCGGCTTCGCACCGCTAAACAGGAAGATCCCGCGAAAGAGCGGCCTGCACAACGCGCAGCGCACGCGGATTTTGTTTTCGGCGAGCCCATCCCCATTACGCGCGCCGGCCGCATCGCCATTCTCGCGGCCCTGCTGGCCCTCCTGCTGCAATGCACTGTCTCGGCGTTCGGCCAGTCGACCTTCGGCTCCATCCGCGGTACCGTGCAGGACGTTTCTGCGGCCGTCATTCCCGGCGCAACGCTGACGCTTCACTCCCTTGACGAAGACTTCCAGCAGAAGACGGTTTCGGGCTCGGCCGGGGAGTACGCTTTCGAAAACCTCAAGCCGGGCCATTACCGCATCGTTGTCGATTGCAACGGGTTTGCTGAGGACGTCGTCAACTCCATCACCCTCCAGGCCCGCCAGGAGCTGCGGCTGCCCATCAGCCTTTCCGTCGCCGCCGCCCAGGCCACCACGGTTGAAGTCGACGCCAGCGCCATTCAGATCAATACGGAAAACGCCACCATCAGCAACACCGAAGACAACGCCCAGATCACCGAGATGCCGCTGAACGACCGCGCCGTCACCACCAGCCCCCTCGGCTCGCTCGCCCTCTCGGCCAACGTACAGGAAGACAGCTCGGGCAACATCGCCCTCGATGGCGCCAGCTCCGCCATGGTCAACTTCTCCGTCGACGGCATCTCCACCGACAACGTCCGCCAGAACGGCGCCCTTCAGGACGCCTACCCCTCGCAGGAGAGCATCGCCGCCGTCAAGGTCACGGCCTTTGACAACAGCGCCGAGTTCTCGCAGGTGGGCGATGTCACCTTCACCACCAAGAGCGGCACCGACCACTACCACGGCAGCCTCTTCGAGTACCTGCAGAACGATGCCCTCGACGCCGATCCCTATGGTTTCAACGGCAAGGCTCCCAAGCGCTTCAACACCTTCGGCGGCTCGGCCGGCGGCCCGCTGCGCATTCCCCGCGTGCTTCCGGGCAAAAATACCTTCTTCTTCTTCGATTACGAGGGCAACCGGCGGGTCACCGCCACGCCCGAGCAGTTTCTGGTGCCGGACGCGGCCGAGCGCAGCGGCAACCTCTCGGAAATGGGCGGCCCCGTCATCCCCTCCGGCGACATCAACGCCACGGCCAAGGCCCTCCTCGCCTACTACCCGCTCCCCAACGTCAGCGGCGCGTCCGGCTACAACTACGCCGTCTTCCAGCCCACCCCCGCCAACACCGACGGCGTCGATCTCCGCATCGACCGCACCATCAACTCCAAGCAGTCCGTCTACGCGCGCTTCAGCCGCAAAAACATCACCGAGGACTACGCCAACCCGCTCCTCCCCGATGATGCCGACTCCATCCACAACCGGAGCCTCGTAGTCTCATACACTTACACGCTTACCAGGAGCCTCGTGAACGAGTTCCGCTTCGGCTTCACCAACGTCACCACCGCGGTTAACTTCCCCATCGAAGGCGCAGGGGCCCTCCAACAGCTCGACCTCACCGGCGTGGACATTAGCCAGCATCCCACCACCCACGCCTTCCCCACCTTCAACTTCAACGCGGGCACCGGCTTCACCCCCATCGGCCGCGACAAGGCCGGCGTCACGCAGTCTTTTACAGACGAATTCACGGATAACCTCACCTACGTCCTCGGCAAACACACCTTCAAAACCGGCATCGACGCCCGCCGCGTGCGCTACTTCGACCTCGAGAGCTTCGCGCCCGTTTTTGCCTCCGACGACTTCGGCGACTTCACCTTCCAGCCCACCTTCTCCGGCGCCTACTGTCCGGCCAACTCCGCAGGGTGCTCCGCCAACGCCTTCGGCGACTTCCTCCTCGGCGACCCCACCACGCTCGGCTTCGCCGTCTCCAGCCCCGACGTCGGCGGCACCGCCTGGCAGTACGGCCTCTTCGTCCAGGACGAGTATCAGATCACCAGCCGCCTCACCCTCAGCTACGGCCTCCGCTGGCAGGTCCTGCCCAGCTTCCAGGAGGACGGCGGCAACCTCGCCAACTTCGACAACCGCGACAACTCCATCGTTGTCCCCGACCAGCTAGCCGCTTACCTGCAGAAGGAGAACATCGAAGGCTCCAACCTCGCCTTCCAGCAGTCCTTCAACGCCTGCAACCTTGGCTACACCGCCCTTCCGTGCACCAACTATGTCACCGCCAGCCAGGACCATCTGCCGCAGGGTCTGCGCAACACCTACTGGGGCAACTACCAGCCCCGCGTCTCGCTGGCTTACCGCCCCTTCAACGATACAAAGACGGTCATCCGCGCCGGCTTCGGCGTCTTCACCATGACCAACCTGGGTCCGCTTTCGTTCAACAACAGCGGCAACCCCACCTCCAACCTGCACACCTACTCGAACGCGCTCACGGCAAGCGGCAGCCCCCTGATCCAGTTCCCCAACACCGCTCCGCCCACCGTCGGCATGCAATATGGCGGCGGCGGCCTCGACCAGGGCGTCAACCCCAACTACCGCGACCCGCAATCCAACCAGTGGAACCTCACCGTCGAGCGCGAGCTCACGCCGCACGACACCGTGCGCGTCAGCTACGTTGGCATGCACAGCTACCGCCTGAGCGAGACCGAGGACCTCAACCAGATTCCCGCCTCCACCACGCCCTACGATCAGGGCGCGACCGCCGGCGCCTACGTTGACGCCCGCGCCCCCTATCAGAACTGGTTCACCCTCTACTCCACCTTCAACACCGGCGAAGCCAACTACAACGCCCTCCAGGCCGAGGCCACGCAGACCATGGCCCACGGCCTCTACTTCGACGCCAACTACACCTTCGCTAAAAACCTCGCCGACAACCAGGGCGACACACCAACAGCCTTCGCCTCCGAGCAGAACTACGGCCTGCC
The DNA here is from genome assembly GCA_035508555.1 of Occallatibacter sp. Lineage (GTDB taxonomy): Bacteria > Acidobacteriota > Terriglobia > Terriglobales > Acidobacteriaceae > Telmatobacter. The sequence continues at coordinate 5,119 of DATJMU010000170.1, forward strand.
CGTCGCCAACCGCTTCGACGTCCACTCCATCTACGGCAACGAAGAAGGCACCCGCCGCCAACGCTTCCTGCTCACCGGCATCTATCAGATTCCTGCAGGCCGCGGCCGCGCCTTCTTCAACTCCGGCGGGTGGTCCAATGCGTTGTTCGGCGGCTGGGAGCTGAACACCGTCACCCTGCTCGAAACCGGCCCCTGGCTCACCCCCAGCATCAGCGCCGGCGGCTGCCAGGTGGCCCTCAACTCCACCGGTAACTGCCCCTCCACGCCCAGCGGCCAGCCCGAGACCAACGACCAGTCCAACACCAACGTCGTCAACCGCGGCGCATTCCTCCGCCCTGACCAGGTCTCAACTGATTACTCCAAGGGCCGCTCGCGCGCGCAGTACTTCAACCTCGCCGCCTTCGCGCCCACTCCCGTCGGCGCCGGCCGCTTCGGCAACGCCGGCGTCGGCATCCTCGAAGGGCCCGGCACCGAAACCGTCAGCCTCGGCGCCGCCAAGGTCTTCAAGCTGACCGAGGGCGCCCGGCTCCGCTTCGAGTCCACCTTCACCAACGTCTTCAACCACACCAACTTCGCCCCGCCGGCGACGCAGGTCGACGACACGACCACCTTCGGCGTCCTCAGCGCTCCCCAAACTGCGGAGAACGCCGGCAATCGTACCGGCCAGCTGGCGCTGCGCCTCGACTTTTGATCTCTGCATCGCAGCCTGCCTTCGTGCGTCCCCTTCTTTTCGCGCCCCTGCGAAAAGAAGGGGTTCACCCCCCGCCCCGCGCTCTTTTCAATCCCGCCTGGAGGTTCCCTGCTCGCGCGCGTCTAACTCAATATGCCCCGCATGAACCCGCGCCTCTCAACCACCCTCCTCACCGCAATCCTGGCCGCCGGCCCGCTGGCCGCCCAGCCGCCCGGCCAGTACCACCACGGCCCGCCCTGGCTCTCCGCGGTTGCGTATTCCCAAACCCTGCACGTCGGCGGCGCAACCGTCCAGGTCGATTTCGCTCCCGGCCCGCTCGATCTCTCCTACGCGCAGATTCTGCCCTGGATCGAGACCGCGGCTCGCGCCGTCTCTCTCTACTACGGCCGTTTCCCCGTCCCCCGCGCCCACGTGCTCGTCGTCCCCGCACCGGACCGGCGCGGCATTCTGAGCGGCACCACCTGGGGCGCCGTCGACGGTTTCCCTGCCTTTACGCGGATGCGCCTCGGCCAGCACACCACGAGCGCCGACCTCGTCGCCGACTGGACCATGACGCACGAGTTCGTCCACACCGCGCTGCCCTCGCTCGACTCCGACCACCACTGGCTCGAAGAGGGCCTGGCCACCTATGTCGAGCCGATTGCGCGGGCCCAACTCGGCACGCTCACGCCCGCGTTTGTCTGGCATGAGACCGTGCAAGGCCTACCCCAGGGCGAGCCCAATCCCGGCGAGCAGGGCCTCGACCAGACCCGCACCTGGGCTGCCACGTACTGGGGCGGCGCGCTCTTTTGTCTGATGGCCGACGTGGAGATCCGCGAGCAGACACACAACCGCATGGGGCTGCAGCAGGCCCTGCGCGGCATCCTCGCCGCCGGCGGCTCGATCGCCGTCGACTGGCCCATCGAGAAGGTCCTGGCCGCGGGTGACCGCGCCACTGGCACCACCGTCCTCGCCAATCTCTACAAGAAGATGGGGCAGTCCGCGTGGACGCCGATTGACCTCGACGCCCTGTGGAAGAGCCTCGGCATCGACGCGGCCGGCAACACAGTCGTCTTTGACGACCACGCTCCGTTAGCGAAAGTCCGCCAGGCTATCACCAGGACCAATGGCAACCCGGAGCCCGCGGGGCAATAACGCCACACTTCCGAAATGCCGCTCTGCCAGCCGCTTCAAACTCCACCACTCGGCGGCAAGGATGGAGACTTCGGCCCAGCGCACCCGGTTCGCATTCCGCACAAAGAGCTGATTGCGGAAAGCTGAACTCGGCTACGAGGCCTTCGCCCGCAGCATCTCCTCGGCGCGACGCCAGTCCTCTTCGTGGTGGCCGTGGGTGTATCCGCGTTCTTTCCAGTACTGGAAGGCCAGCTCGGCGACCTGATCGTGGGTCACCACGAACGGCGCCGCCATCTCCAGCACCTTGGCCTTGCGCGTGGCGGGCTTGCGCGGTTGGACTGCCTTTGCGGTGCCGTTCGTTGCTGCACTGTTTACTTTAGCCGCGCTCCTGGGTTCTGCTCCGCTCTTTGCCCTCGTGCTGCGGGGCTTTTTCGCAACCGTCTCTTCCATCGAATCTGTCCTCCTTGGGGGGTGGCGAACAATGGCCTATCCCCCTCAGAGTACCGGTGCATCGCACCCGCGGTCGCATCGAAGTGTCGGTCAAGAATCACTCCGGTAAACCCCCTTGTGGCCGTAGCGGCGGCGCCGGTTTCGCTTGCAGGCTGGCCGGCACGGGCCAGCCCTGCATCCGGTCCGACTTCAGCAGCAGGTAGAAGTCGTAGGTCTCGTTGTCTTCTCCCTTGCTGTGCACCTCCTGCGCATGGGCGATGGCGGCCGGCGTATTGATCACCGGCGCTCCGCTCGCGTCGAACGACTCGATCAGGTCGTCCAGCGTGCACGGGTCCAGAGGCGGCTCGGCGATCACCGGCAGCGCCGGCAGCGACGCATCCTGCTTCGTGAAGTTCAGCGCATAGGCGAGGTTGGCGATCTCGTCCGAGCCGTCGCGCGCCGTCAGCGGCGCCAGTCCCCACCGCCACTCGATCAGCTTCAGCACCGAGGTGTGGTCGTAGAGCAGCGAGTTGATGGTTGGCTTGGCCGGGTTTCCGCGGGCAAACGGCGAGACGATGAGCGTGGGCACACGGCAGCCCAGCAGCGCCTTGCCGTCCACCAGGTCGGTATCCACGCCGTTAGGAGCGACGACCCGCGGCGGCACCACGTGGTCGAAGAACCCGCCCCACTCGTCCCGGTTGATCACCAGCACCGTATTGGCCCACAGCGGGCTGGCGGCCAGCGTCGTGACCACATCGCGCAGAAAGATCTCGCCCTTGCGGAGGTCGGCGTGAGGATGGTCGTCGTTGCCGAGCCCGTCGTCGAGGATCGTGAACCAGGGATCCACGAACGAGACCGCCGGCAGCGTTCCCGCGGCCACGTCCAGCTTAAACTGTGAGTAAAACGCCGAAATGCCGATGTAATTCAGGCCCCACAACGCAAGAAACGGAACGTTCTGGTAGTAGTAGCGGCAGCTTACTCCCCCGGCCAGCAGGCTGTCCCAGATGGTCGGCAGGGTGCTCAGATCGTAGGTGTTGCTTAGCCGGTCGGTCTGCGCTGCGTGTTGAAACACACGGTTGGGAAAGGTCGAAGACAGGATCGACGGAAAGTAGTTGTTCAGGGTAGTGAAGTTGCGCGCCAGCGTGCCGAACAGGGGCAGGTCCGCCTCCTCGTAGTAGCCGGTGCAAAAGCTGTCGTTGGTGCTGGTGCGCAGCCAGCCGTCCATCTTGCCGTTGTCGTACTCGGAGCGCCCGCCGGCGTAGGAGTGATCGGGGTCGGGATGCGAGCAGCCTACGTAGTAGTTGAGCCGGTGGGTGGGCTGCAGGTTGCCGTTGTTGTCCGGATAGCTCAACCCGGACTGGCGACCGTTGGCGTTGGGCATCCAGCCCAGCAGATGGTCGAAGCTGCGGTTTTCCATCATTACGACGACCACGTGCTCGATGCCGGAAGCCGACGGCTCGGGCAGGATTCCGGCAACGGGGTTGCTCTGGGATCTGGCATCGGGAAGCGCGGTAGCAAGAGCAGCTGCCGATACGCCCGCCGCCCTGCGCAGGAAGTCTCTGCGATTGACACTCATCGGGGGAACCTCGATTCAGAGATGCGGCGGCGAGAGCACCAACCGCCTGGATGGGTTAGAAGCCTGGACAGGTGAGCGTCAGGTCAACCCGGCGTGAATGCCTCATAAAAAGTGTCCCGGCCGCCCCTCGCGATGCATACGGTCGCAAACCCGCTTCGCATCACTCCGCATCGCCTCAAAGCGGCAGCGCATCCAACGGGCGAAGGGTTAGCTGCCCGTGGTAAAAGTCCGGTTTTGAAAGGGCGCGACTTCAAGTCGTACCGTAAATAGTTGATTACGAACGATGGGCTTTAGCCCCTGAGCGATGTTTTTAGGTAAATTAGACCTTCACCACGGGGAGTTAGTTGAACGCTATGAGAGACTTCGCATTCCTCCAAATTTCCCTCGCCCCGGCCGCCGCCGACGCCAGCCTTCTCTTTCTTCGCGTCGTCGTGGCTGTGGTCTTCGGGACCAGCGGCTACTACCACCTCAAATCCCCCCGCCAGCGTGCCCAGAGCCTCGGCCTCAGCGTCGGCTTCACCATCTTCCTGGGAGCGGCAGAACTAGCCGCCGGCCTCGGTCTCACGGCCGGCGTTCTCACCCAGTGGGCGGCTCTGGGGCTCATCCTGGTCTCGCTCGGCGCTATTTATATGAAGATCGCCAAATGGCACACCGGCTTCTGGGGCGACAAGGCCTCCGGCTGGCACTATGACTTGCTTTTTATCGCGATGAATCTGGTGATTCTGACCACGGGTGGCGGACGCTGGGCGCTGATGCCGGCGTAGATGGGCCGAGTCGCCCTCCAGACTGTACACTCGGACTGTTGTATCTTAGGTGCAAGCCGTCCTGGAGTCGAATGTGCCGTTCCTGAAATCCCTTCGTTTTGATGGGCTTCTGTCGTTCCCACCTGGCTCGGAGGCGATCGAGTTGACGCCGCTAAACGTCCTCATCGGACCCAACGGCTCGGGAAAGTCGAACCTCATCGAAGGGGTTGAACTGCTTCACTCCCTGCCAATAGGATTCGCCAGCGCCATTCGGGACGGGGGGGGCGTTCGGGAGTGGCATTGGAATGGGCATTATTCAAGAGGTACTGTCGGTCTTGGGGCATGTGTTGACCTGAACTTCGATATGCCTCCGCTGGGCCTTCGAAAGTATCTCACCGACATACGTTACCGGCTTGCGTTTACCGCGTCCGGGCAGCGCGTCGAAGTTACGGATGAAGCCATTGAGAACGCTGAGAAAACAGACAAGGCGGCCAGGGACGTTTTCTTCTACTATCGATTCCAATCGGGAAATCCCGTTATTAACGTGTCGGAGCCACTTGGAGGCAAGCGGAGCGAACGCCACCTAGAACGTCAGAGTTTAACTCCAGATGAATCGGTCCTCTCGCAGCGCAAAGATCCGGTCTCCTACCCTGAATTGACCGACCTTGGAACGCAGCTTGCGCGAATTCAGTCCTTTCGCGAATGGAGCTTTGGCCGGTACAGCCAACTTCGCCAACCGCAACCTGCCGACCTTCCTTCAGATGCTATGCTGCCCGATGCGCGGAATTTGGGATTGGTCCTCAATCAATTGGAGCATTCCGGCGCCTGGTCGGAGTTCAATCGTTATCTATCGCGCTTTCTCCCTCGCTTTCAGCGATTCAGTACGTTGATCGCAGGAGGGACCGTGCAGTTTTTTCTTCATGAGGACAGGGTGATTAAGCCCATCCCCGCTACACGCCTCTCCGACGGCACCATCCGCTTCATGGCAATTCTGGCGCAGTTGCTGTCCCCCTCGCCTCCCCCACTGATTTGCATGGAGGAGCCTGAGCTTGGCTTACACCCCGACGCCATCGTTTTGTTGGCGGACCTGCTCCAGGAAGCCTCCAAAAGAACGCAACTCATCGTGACCACCCACTCCGATGCGCTGGTTTCCGCCCTCACCGAAGTCGCCGACTCCGTGCTTGTGTGCGAGTACCGTAACGGCACAATCTGCCAGCGCATCGATTCATCGAAGCTGCGCTTCTGGCTCGATAAGTACCGGCTGGGTGAGATCTGGCGGATCGGCGAAATCGGGGGAAACCTGTGAGCGAGATTGCGGTCTACGTCGAAGGTGGTGGAGATACAGCCGGCCAGAAGGCTGAATTGCGGCAAGGGTTCGACGCCCTTTTCGCCCGGGAAAAGTCGAAGGCGGCCGAAAAGAGCGGGAGCCTGAGGTTCATTTGCTGCGGTGGTAGACGGGAGGCATACGAAGCGTTTATGTATGCGGTTGCCGTGAAACCGCACCTTGTGAACGCGCTGCTTGTGGATTCGGAGACCTCCATCGCTCCGATTCCTGCGGATCATGGGCAGGACGCCCAGGTACGCTTGAATCACCTTAGTCAGACGCGAGCGACTGACTCGCGCGGGCAAGGCGACGGGTGGCAGTTCACTGGCGTTCCACCGGAACGTATTCACCTGATGGTTCAGTGTATGGAAGCCTGGATCGTTTCCGACCCCGATGCGTTGGAAGGGTTCTATAAGCAGGAGTTCAGGAGAGCCCGGCTTCCGGCCCGCAACAACCTGGAAGATGAACCAAAGATCGACGTTTACGCAAAGCTGGGGGCCGCAACCGCAAACACCCAAAAAGGCCAGTATGCAAAGATCAGACACGCTAGCAAAATTCTGTTGCTGATCGATCCGGAGAAAGTGGGTGATAGATGTCCGAGATTCTCTATCTTCCGCGACTGGTTGAACGAGTCCATCGATCTGCAACCTGCCTCCTGGTCAGGCATCGGACCTCGGTAGCTACCCCTTCCGCCGGTAGTGAATCTGAAACTCGTAGCCCGCGTTCGCCGGGAAGAGCCCCGCCGCGTGCCTTAGACGCTCGGCCAGCGCCGGCGCGGCCAGCAGCGGATATTCGCGCTCGCGCAGATCATGGTAGTCGAAGTCCACCGCCAGCGACAGCATATAAATCGCCAGCGCGTCGGAGAAGGCCGACTCGAAGAAGCTGCTCCGTGAGCGCTCGTCGACGGTCTTCTGGGCACGGAGGCTCTCCTCGGCCCGCCGCCGGGTCTCCCAGGCGTCCTGGCTTGTTTCGCCGCGGACCTGCGCTTCGGCCTGGCTCCAGGCCAGCGCGGAAAAGCTCTCCGGAACCCCCGCGATCTCGACGAAGTTGTGGGCGACATTGATGAAAAACTCGAAGGCCAGGCCGAACCGGTCTTCCACCAGGCGGGTCGATAGAAAGACGGCCTGGGTGGCTCCGAAGGTGGTGTTCCGGTGGCACACCGCGCGGTCGCCCAGCTCCACGTTGAAGCCCGGCGCCACCAGCAGCTCGCCGGTGTCGGCAATGGCGAGCGGCACAAAGTAGTAGGCCCGCTGCTTCAGAGCCGGGGCCAGGGTGGCCGGGACCGCGCACACCAGCCGCTCCAGGTCGGTGTCGGTGATCCGGGTCTCGCCCCAGCTCGCGTAGTGGATGCCGTTGGCAGCCTCCAGCACGGATGCCTGCGTGGCCACCTTTTCCGCATGCCACAAATCAATTTGCGCCACACTTGCCATGAGTTTGTATTCTAGTCTATATATGCGGCCGCGAAGTGCCCGGCCCGTTACTCCACGATGGAGGCGCCCCAGCCATGACAACCCAGGAAAGTCTTCCCCGTGGCGGCGCCCGCTTCCTCGGATTCCCGCTGGAGGGCTTCGGCCTCTTCACCAGCCTGCTGCTCGCCTTCGCCGCCGCCTTCTTCACGTTCTTCGCGGCAACGTTCGTGGCGATCGTATCGCTGCTGGTCTGGAACCAGATTCTCGGCCACAACATCAACTACGCCGATACCTATCGCTACGTGGGCCTGCCGGCGGGTCTTCTCATGCTCGCCATAGCCCTGCCCGTCTTCGCCACGCTCTGGATCCGCGCCAAGCTCATGAAGTTGCGCAAGTGAGGCAACCTCCATGCCCGTGTATCCCATCTCTCCCGAGCAGCTCGACCGCGCGTTGAGTGCGGTGCCCGCGGAGGCGCCCGTCTCCGCGCTCGCCTGCAGCCCGGAGCTCCGCATCTGGTGCGCCCAACTCGAGGCAGGCGGCATCCTCTACTTTCCTCAGACCCCTGTGCCCATCCCCGCCGACGACCTTCAGTTTCTCATTGGCCAGAAGCAGACCGGTAGCGCCCTGCACAAGAACATCGCCTACAAGCCCGCCGCCGACCGCCTCAGCGGCGTCGGCAAATCCGCCTCGCATACCGAAGCCGCCCACCTTCACGCCGTGATGCGCCGCTACTCCGACTCGATCGACGCCTTCCTCACGCGATTTCTGGCGCCTTACCAGCGCCACTGGCGTCTCGACTACGCCAGCTTCCGGCCCATCGAGGAGCAGGGCCGCGATTTGCCCACTCGCCGCCGCAACGACCTGCTGCACACCGACGCGTTTCCCACGCGCCCCACGCGCGGCGCCCGCATCCTCCGCTTCTTTCACAACATTCACCCCACCCGCACCCGCGACTGGGTGGTTGGCGAACCCTTTGCACGCGTCGTCAAAGTATTCGCCCCGTCCAAGCTCCCCGTCCCGCGTCCGGACGGCGTTGTCAGCCGCACGGTGAAGCTTGCCGGCCGCGCCGCCGGCCTCGGCCGCCTCGTGCCACAGCTCAAGCGCACACCTTACGACGAGTTCATGATGCAGCTCCACAACGCCATGAAAGAGGACCCCGCCTTTCAGACCACCTGCCTCCGCGAGAGCTTTCAGTTCCCCGCCGGGTCGAGTTGGATGGTCTACACCGAAACCGTCCCGCACGCGGTCCTCGCCGGCCAGTATGCCCTCGAGCAGACCTTTCTCATCGACCCCGCCGCGATGGTGACCCCGGATTCGGCCCCAGTCCGCATTCTCGAATCGTTAGCCGGAGCGAAACTGGTCTAGAGCGGTCCTCCAGGTACTGTGCGTGATCTCCGGGGCAGCCGAGGGCAGTCTTCTCCCGATGAAGAAGCACGACTGCCCGGATTGAGCGGAATCGGCTCTTCGGCTACAGCAAAACCAAGGTAGGTGTATTCCGGAGCCGCTTCACTCAGGTCGACGCGACCCTACGGCAAGTCTTTGTTGTTGGGGGTGCCACTCCACGAAGCCCCGACCTTGGCCCATACTCAACTGGACACGGCAACCCTTGTTCCGCTCCAGAACCTGCACTTTATCTCCTCTTCCGCCACCCTCTGCCGGCGAAGACTTCCGGCCTTCCGACGACCGTTCCCGGGATCTCCAGCTTCAGCGCGCAGGCGATACCTTAGAAAGCCTGGTTCGACTTCCACGCATTCGGGCCATACCGCCGAGAATCCCCCAAGCGATTTCCGCCTGTCGGCGCCCGCTCAAGAATGGTTCAGGGACTGGGAGTTGAACCCACGATCTCGCGTTGATCGATAGCGTTCTCTGCCCACTGAGCTATCTCTGGATGCAATCGTTCGAACTGGCGCCGGGTGCGGGAGCGAACCCGCGTTGCGCGCTCATCACCGCGCCAGCGACAACCGCGCCAGCGACGAAGACCCGTCGGTGGGGACCGAGGCCGCCGGTGTGAAATTTACCCTTCCCCAATTGCCTGAAACCCGGCTACAATCTGGCCCAAAGAGCATCTACTCCAATCCACCACCACCAGCAATGGCCACCGCCTGCAGACACCCACGGGTACGCATCGTCTCCCGGCACGAAGACACCGAGTTTGTCGAGTGCCTGGAGTGTGGCGAGGTCTTTGACTCCGAGGAGTTCCGCGACATGGAGATCGAAGACACCGCCGAGACCGAAAACGCCGACGACAGCGCCTGAAGTTGCTTTCCTGAAAGCTGTTGATCCGACGCTATAATCCGCCCCCGGCGTGGCCGTTTGCTCCGTGGCCGTTCGACGCCTGGCCGCCGGCCCGCCGAGAAGCGAGCCATGCGTAGTGGAGACCCGAGGCCACGGTCAGTACGATCGTTGCGTCGAGGAGCGATGTGCGCAGCAGGGCGACCCACCGGGCGGCCGTAAGCTGGTGCAGCAGCACGGCCGCTACCGCACCGATCTGAACCAGGGTGTTGGCTTTTCCAAAGATACTGGGGCTGAACTCGCGCCGGCCCACGGCCGCATAGAGGATGGCCGAAACCAGAAGAATCCCCACGTCGCGGCCAAAGACAAGCACCGTCACGGTGACCGGCATCAGCCCCTTGCTCATCAGGACAAGGAACAGCGTGCTCAACAATAGCTTGTCGGCCACGGGATCCAGATAGAGCCCAAGCACGGAGCGCTGTTTGAGCGTGCGCGCCAGAATCCCGTCGAGCGCATCGGTTAGTCCCGCCGCCACAAACAGCCAGAACCCCAGCGCGTAGCGCCCCTCGAGAACAGCCGCCACCAGAAAAGGCGCCATGCAGATCCGCAGCAGCGTCAGGAGGTTCGGAGCCGTGCGGAACAGGTTCAGTCGTTGACTCGAATCCTCGCCCATTGCCCAATTTAAGAATCGTACAGCACGAGGCAGACCGGTGGAGTCTCTTCCGGCCGGCTTTTCTCCCCGCTCCAGCCCTGCTAAACTACCAAGAGCCGCAAAATAGGCGCGTAGCTCAGTTGGTTAGAGCGCTTCCTTGACACGGAAGAGGTCGTTGGTTCGAATCCAATCGTGCCTACCATTTTAAAATCAACGGCTTAAGCTGCATCATACCCCAAGATTTTTTCTCTTTTTCACCCAAGGTTTCACCCAAAGCTACTGAACTGCCCGGGGCTCGGTCTTGAAGATTGCGTCGAGCATCAGGTTTTGCGCGGCCAGAAGCTCGTCGTGGTCGGTTTGAGTGTACTTGTCCATAGTGAACCTGGAATCGCTCTGGCGCAGCGCCGTCTGCGCCGTCTTTGGGTCGACCTTCTTCTTCGTCGTTAGGAAGCTGGACAAGCTATGGCGGAACTGGTGGAAGCCAAAGCGCTTCACCCGATTGCCCCTCTTGTCGAAGTAGATGGGTACTTCCACCTCCGCCTTCTCTTTTTTCCCTTTCTTCCTTACCGTCCTCATTACTTTGATGTTGGTGGTTGTGAGAACGCCAGCTTTCACTGCAGCTGGATACAGATAGCTCCGGACCAGCATGTTTCCGACCCGCGGCGTTTTCCCCTTAGTGCGGCTACTTGCAAAGATCCAATCCGTGTCTTTGCCGTACATCGTCTCCTTGCGCCACGCCAGCAGGTAAGCGGCGAGCACGTCGGACATCGCAACCGCAGCCCTGGATGCTGGCGTCTTGGGTTTATGCACGTTACCTCGAATCCAGCGCCGTTCGATGCGGATGCATTTATCTTGCCAATCCACATCTTTCCACTGGAGCCCTGCCATCTCGCTGTACCGAATTCCGGTGGCAGCGTCCAGCACAACCGTCGTTTGCTGTAACAACGGAAGTGAATTGAGCATTACAAACGTCTGGCTCGGGGTCAGAACGATTGCCTCGTAATTTGAACTTGAACCCGGGACGTCCACCTTCTCCAACGGCTTGCATGATTCGGGAATGAACTCGTGTTTTTGTGCATGAAGAATGATGTCTTTCATCACTCGACGCCATTTGGCTAACGAATCCCATTCCTGTCCTTTTGCCCCGAGAATGTCGACCGAGACACTTCTCAGCCATTCTTCAATCGCCAAAGCCTTCATGTCTACAACAAGCACCTTATCCCAGCGAGGAAGCAAATGCTTGTTGATGATCAGGCCCTCCGTATACCTCGTTGTGGAGGCTTTGGGCTTGACGGCCGCATCCGAGAGGTTAATCCGGATGTAGTCTCTCGCGATGAAACCGAAAGTAACATTGTTGAGTGGAACGCTGGTCCGGTTGATTTGTTCAATGAGCCCCAGCCTTACTGCTTCGGCGCGAGCTCTCCTTTCCGTTGGAAAATCAGCCACCGACCCTACAAGTAGTGGGGTCTGCTCTGACCATTTGCCATCGGGGGCCCTATACGCGAAATACCGCAGCTTCCAAACCAGGCCCTGCTTCGTTTTGAATTTCTTCAGACTGCCTTCTTGATACCTCGTGTCTGCCATTGTTTCTCCAATTCGGCAACCACGGATACCGCCTAAGCGGATCAATTATACCGCCTTGCCTCGATGGACCTGATTCGCTACATCCGCCTCTTTCTGCAGGAGTTGTCACGCATCCAGGCCGAAAGCTCAGACAAGAGGAATCGCCATTCCTTCCTCTCGGCGTCCGGATCGACCGGGTGCGCCGGAATCGTTCCGGCACGCGCCATCTCTTTTACCCGCCTGGGCGTGATCTTCAAGAACGCCGCAGCTTCCTCGGCAGCCACATAAGGCTCGAAGCCGAGAAAGGCCTGCGAAGCCGCAGAGCCTGTCACTTGGGAACAGGCCTGGCTGGCTGCCGCAGTTGAAGAAGATGACGCCATATCAGCAGGTTAGGGATAGGCGAAAGGAAAGGGAAGTCTTGTATCGCAAAATCGTACGGCACGCAAAGAATTTTTGCGGCCGACACGCTCGGAGTGAACCGTCGAGCAGATCGGAGGAGGCTTTTGCCACTTCTATTTCGTAGTCGCTGGTTGGTTAAAACGGCCTGCGGGCCGTTTTAACCTCTATCGAAAAATGCCCGATTTGCAGCCCTTACGGGTGCCACGTGCCTCTGTGCCACGTGCCTCTATGGAAGCCCTCCACGTCACTTTTGGGCGATGCTGAACCATGCACGAAGGCAAATTGCGGCCGACGTGCCCGTGGTGATTGCCTACTATTTGCCACTGGCGACAAGTGACGCGCTCCAAAATGTTCGGATGGAAATCACCGTAAACGCAAGATTCTGCTACGGTGGCTCCTTCGATCCATTCAGGCTTTCTGCAGGTCCGCGGCGATTAGCGCGAATTCATCCAGGGCGGCCTGCAGATCCTCCACAATTTCGGCTGCGATTACTCCCGGCTCGGCCAGGTTGGCGGCGTCCTCAAGGCTTTCATCTTTCAACCAGAAGATATCGAGGCTGGCCTTGTCACGTTTTATCAGCTCGTCGTAACTGAAGACATGGAAGCGTTCCGTCTCTTTGCGCTTGTGGCGGTTGGATGCCTTGTAGCAGGAAACGAAGTCATCCAGGTTCTCGCGGCGGAGCGGATTTGCCTTCAGCGTGAAGTGCTCGTTGGTGCGGAAGTCGTAAATCCAGAGCTGCTTCGTCCAGGGTTTCTCGCTGGCAATTCGCCGGTCGAAGAACAGGACGTTGGCCTTCACACCCTGTGCATAGAAGATGCCCGTCGGCAGCCGGAGCAGGGTGTGCACGTCGCACTCCTTGAGCAGCCGCCGACGGATCGTCTCGCCGGCGCCGCCCTCGAAAAGCACGTTGTCCGGTACGACAATGGCCGCGCGCCCGTCGATCTTCAGGATCGAGCGGACGTGCTGGAGGAAATTGAGTTGCTTGTTGCTAGTTGTCGCCCAGAAGTCCTCACGGGCAATGGTCAGCGACTCGCGCTCCTGGTCGCCCTCCTCGTTGACAATCGTCACACTCGACTTTTTGCCGAACGGTGGATTGGTCAGGACCATGTTGTACTCGCGCGAACCGCGGCCGATCAGCGCATCCCCCACGGTGATCGAGTCCTCGCCGCCCATCCCATGCAGAAACAGGTTCATCGCGCAAAGGCGGGCTGCGCCGTCTACGATCTCGACACCGGACAGCGCTCTCGATTTCAAGAATTTTTTCTGATCGATGTCCAGCGGGTAGTTTCGGCTGATAAAGTCATGCGCGGCGAGCAGAAAGCCGCCGGTACCGCACGCCGGGTCGTGGATCAGATGGCTCGGCTCCGGCCGCATTACATCCACGATGGCCTGGATGAGGGCGCGCGGCGTGAAATACTGCCCCGCACCGCCCTTTACGTCGGCAGCATTCTTTTCGAGCAGCCCCTCGTAGGCATCGCCCTTCACATCAACGCCCAGGGTGGTCCACTGTTCGCGCCCAATTAAATCTGTCACCAGGCGCTTTAGCTTGGCCGGATCTTGAATCTTGTTTTGCGCCTTGCGGAAGATGGTTCCCAAAAGACCCGGCTTTTTGCCGAGTTCAAGCAGGATGTGCCGGTAATGCGCGTCGAGATCTTCGCCATCCAGGCGCTCCAGACTCTGCCAGTCCAGATCTTTCGGAATCAGCGCCTGCCGCGCCGGCGCCATCTTCTGGCGCTCGTCGGCCATCTTCAGGAAGAGCAGAAAAGTGAGTTGCTCGATGTAGTCCTGGTACGAGAGCCCGTCATCCCGAAGGATGTTGCAGTAGTTCCAGAGCTTTTGAACGATTCCGTTCGAGGTCATTGCACGCTCTTCCTGGCGATTGCCATGCGCTTCAATTTCGCCTCACTCGGCGGAGGCAGCACGCCATCCGCCGCAAACTGGTCGAACAGCCATGAACTGACTTCCGCGTGCTCAGTCAGGGCGCCGCTCAGAAAGCTCAGGCACAGGACGGCCTCTTCCGCGCTTCCCGGCGCGTACATATCGGGCAACTCCTTCGGCAACGCCTGTTTCTGAGTCAGTAACAGCTCAACATGCCTGTTGGATTTACGCGCCGCTTTTAGTGCGGTGCTTGCGCCATCGCGGTCGCCGGCCATGAACCGTTCCAGCACGCGCGCCCACGCGAAGTTGGCCGATGCATCCTCTTTGTACTTCTTCAACACCCCGGCAGCGCCTTTGAGATCGCCGGTTTCGAGATAAAGCCCCAGCAGCGGATCGCGCACGCCCTGGTTGTCATTGGGATTCAGCTCCAGCATCTTTTCGTAGATTTTGATCGCATCCAGATTGACGCCCGCGCTCCGGTACGCTTCGCCCAGGCTCTGCAAAGCGCGCATGTAGGGGCGAGTGTCGAGCAGCATCCAAAAATGGCCCTTGTTTTCGCGGATGAATTTCTCGCCCAGGGAACGCTCGCCAGCGGCAACGGCCTTTTGCAGGCCCTCGATCGCTTCACGCATGGTGCGCGCATCCAGATCGGTCATCACCACCAGCGCATCCACGCAGTCCGGATCCAGACGCAGAGCGCGTTTGGCCAGCTTGCGCGCTTCGGCCTCGGTCTCGGCCTCCATGGCGTCCAAGGCGATCTGCTGGGCTTCGTCTCTGGCGTCGGCTTCCTCATCGCTTAACCCCTCTGTGGGTAAGGGGCCGTTGAGTGAAGCGAGCATCGCTTCCACGTCCGCCGGCATGATCAGTTCGTTCGGTCCCAGCCGTTTTTCGAACTCGCGCATCAGCTCCGCCACAAGCTTCTGCGGCGAAGCGGGCGCCTTCTTCTTCGGCTTCTTTGCGGCGGCTTTCTTTGCGGCCTTTTTCGGCATTCGGTTTTCCTTATTGTGCGGGGACGAGCGCATCTTCGCGCCTGCCGCGCTTGCTTCTTTTTGGGGTCTGTTTCACCGACGCTGCTCGCTCGGCCCGGATGCGCTCCAGCAGAACGGAGGCGGGTTCGTCGGTGGGGTCCTGAGGCACAAGATCGCCAGAAAACGCGGCACACAAGATGCTTCTCCGCAACCGGTCTTGACGGTTGACCGCAGACTGTCCAAGGTTCTCCGCGTTCTCCAGATAAGTCAGCTGGCGGTCAATTTCGTCTGTGATCCGAGCCTGTTCCTTTTCAGGAGGCAATGGAATAGGCAGATCTCTACAAATTTCAAGAGTCAGGTTGAACTGTCCAGTGGTCGCCTTGGCCTTGCTCATTGCCCACGCGAGCAGGTCGCTGCTCATCAGGCGGGCTGCAAGGAACCATCGGCTGAAGCCAGGGAGAGGACGAAAAATTGCGATGGCTTGGTTCACGTTCCATTCGGCATAGGATTCTGGGACAACTGACACCTTTCCAAGTCGCGGCCCGACGATATTCATTAGGACGTCTCCGGGAAACACACGAGAACGCGACAGAAACCCTTCGTGGGTCGATCGATCAACGAAGGTCGGATTGATCGAGAAATCCAACTTGCCAGAGAATGTAAGGTTGTAAACCTTGAGAAAGGGAACGTCCCCGCAATTCTCCTCCATCCTGTCCGCAGATGGCGTTGTCCCCTTGGTGATGAATTTGCAAGTCTGTTCAGCTGATGCCCAGCACCAACCCTCGGGCAGATCGGGCAGATCGCCGGTGCTCGGTGGAGCGGGTTCCGTCTTGCTGCCGCGCACGTGTGAGCCGTCAATGCGCTGATAGGCTCGCCAGATTTGATCGGGCGTGGCGCGTGGAGCGCCGTCGGCTGGCTTCTCAATGACGGCGGCAAGCGCCTTGACTTGTTTGAGCGAAAGTCCCACGGCGTAAGGCTTGCTGTAAAGAATCTGGAGCACCTCGATCTCGTCTTTGTGGTCCCGGATGAGCCGGGGAACTCGCGCTCGGAATCGAGCCACCGCGAGAGCGCTTCAGGGGTGTGGAAGCAGAAGACCTGGCGGCTGGCCGCGTCCGGCTCGAGCAGATTTGTGAACCGGGTTTCGGTTCCGGTGGACTGGTAAAGAAACGGAAGTGGACGAATCGGAGCGGGCAAACCGTCGGGAATTCCTTCACCAGATTTCTTGGTCTGGCCTTCAAACCCCGTCAGGGTTGACCCTTCCTTCTTCGCCTCGACGGTACCAACCGCTCGGCCATTTGCGAAGAGCATGTAGTCGGCTTCGCCGAATCCGTGCCCAAGAGAGAACTCCCGAATGGCGACACCGGTCGTGGCATCGAGGTTGGCTTCGGCGCGTTCCTGTATCGTCCAGCCTGCAGAGGTGAGCAGTTGGTCGATGATTTGCCGAGCTTTTTCTTCAGGGGTTGCCAAGGCTGAGCAAAGGAATACACACAAATGGTAAACGCAGAACCCGAGGTATGGGGCCTGGTTGTGGCGGCGGCTGCACGTGGTTCATCTGAATTGCTCGGCACATTGGGCGGTGAAGAGTGATTTGACCGCGGAAACTAGCGGATCGATCTGAGCTGACCCGGGCGCCGATCGGTCGACTTCCCAGCTGAATTGAGCTGCCGGTCTGCGACGTACCCCATGCACTCAGAGGCATTCCTCCGCAAGCCAGCGCGCCTTATCAACTAGGGAAGGCCGGGTGTGGAGGTCGATCGCCTTACCCGCCGCGCTGTTAATGAAGCCTCAGGCTTGACTCACTTGCCGACAATAGGCTACTCGCTGACTCCTCCTGTGCCCAAAAGACGACCGTCAGCCCTCCTATTACGGGTCCGACTATCCCAGAAGCGAGTGGGAATTCGTCGGCCTATCGTCGGCCTACTCGACGCTGTCGCGGAAGCTGAGATGTCGGCTAAGGTGCTTTAGCTGCCAGCGAAACTAGCTCGGTCGGTGCGGCATAGGCGTTGGAGCGTGCAGAGTCGCTTGAAAAACAGCCTCTATTTTGCCCGTAGACGCATTCCAAGGTGCCCGACAATACTCCAGGTATCCTCTGATTGGCGCAGTTTTGGCGTTCCGCAGCCACGCGAGCAGCAGATTTCGGGCAGTTTGGGGCTCTGACTGCCTACTCTCACGTGCGGCTAGAATGGAAGTCGCTTTGCCGAGGAAGATGCCAAACTGCTGATTATGCTAAGGTTTTCTAATTCACGGCCTGATGGCAATTTGCAATCGCCGCCCTTGGAACCGGCCGTTTTTCCGATTCAGCGTGTAGGAATTTGACGCTCCCAGAGAGTTCTCACCAGCCGCTCCGCCCGGATTTCAGTTCTTTGCGCTGTCCGTCGGGTCAAGTTCCGGAAGTCACTACACGCGGTGCATTGGCCGCCGGGATAAGTTTCAACTTTGCTGTGCAGTTTACACGTAAGCTTACGCGTAGAAATTCACGTAGGTTTACGCGTATTTCTGCGCGTATGCTTTCAATTTGCGGTTCGCCTCACACGTTGTAGCAGATAGCTCCTCGACCGATTCAATCGCTGCCATGAGCGGTTCTTGGTCCACGCCTATACCTCAGGACGGATTCGGAGGATCTGGACTGGCCCCGAATCGGATCGAAGCAAGCAACATAACAAACCGAAATCCATCTCGGTATGAGCGGTCGAAAGCGTCCTTTTCGCCCGGGCAAGCGCGTCGCGGACCGATTGAGAGCCATTGCCCTTCGGCAATTTGCTCAGCTTTCTTTCCGCAATAATTGTGGATCTTGCAAGTGGCGCGCGGGACCAAGCCCCACTGGCTGTACCACGAAGTCGGTACAAGCGCCCTCTTCTCGCCGCATGCTCCTCTGAAGCTCAGTTGTGCCTGCGTGAGCCCAATGTCATGCAAGAACCTCAGAAACTGGTCAACACGGAGCCGCGTTTCCGCTGGTACAAACCAATCTCCATTCTCCAGTTTGTGGCTCATGAAGAGAGCAGATGTCCATTGAGGCACAAGATTGCGGCACCAAGAGTCCAGGATCAGAGCGTGCGTGTTGCCCGGTTTATCCACCATTCGTTTTATCTCTGTCCCAATTTGCTCTGCGATTGCCATGGCTTTGGAATCCGGACGCTGCGGATAGCGAACTGTACGGCCCCCTAACATTTCCGGATCGACGCTGCTGGTTGCGTGCAACTCATGTCCACTTGCCGCAGACCGCAACCAGCAAATCTCTTCATTTCGCGCGAGCATGTGACGCGCCTGCTCCAATTCCACTCCGAGAAAGTTCACCAATTGGCCCAGGTCCCGATTCGGCAGAGCGTGCATGTAGAGCAATCCCCAGGTCTGTTCTAGCCAAGATCGTGTAGCTGCTGGATGCGCTATCAGGGGTTCTGATTGTAGGTTCGGGTATTGCGCTTCAACCTCCTGGAGGGCAAAAATGCGCTCCTTTTCTCGTTGATCATCGGGCCATGAAGTGCAATTCGATGTCTCCTCTGCGTCTTGGTCATGCGCCGATGTCTCAATCTCATCGCCAGGATCGATAACGTACGCCGGCGCGGAAAGCTTATGCGGTGCAATGCTTTTGGAACTCTTTTGTCTCCTAACCAGGTGAGCGCTGGCAGTGCCGGGGTCCCGACAGCTGGAAAGCCGGAGGCGATCATGTCTACTAGATGCCGATTCCAAACCGGTACAGTTCCGCAGGAACTCGGAAAGAACGATGTCATTCAGATGGCAATAGTTGGCAAAACTGACCTTCGGGGTCGAATGTCCCATCAGAGCTGCGACCGCCCAAGCGTGATTATTGGACACCAAATCACTGCCATAAAGATCACAACGGAATTGCTTCGAATGGCAAAGCCATCGGCTGGTTCTCGGCAGGTGGGGAACAAGGTCCGGGATGACAGGCAGATCAGAAACCAGAAGACGAGCGAAAAGCCAGCTCCCGAAGGAATGTCTGAGGGTGTAGTATCTTGCTCTCTCATTGCCGGTGACAGCTCGAAGAGCCGCGCCAACCATCGGGATTACGACGTCTTCGCTAGCCGATTCGAATAGCCTGTGCTTCCCTGCTTCGCGGTCCTGATTCGCACTTTCCACCCATTTCGCTGCGTCTTCAATGAGGTCGTCAAACGGGGCCATATTGACGGCAACCGGAATTATGCGAGCCGCATTCGGCGTCTTTAGACCACGGTCCTCAGTCGGCAAAACCAGAAATGGCAAGGATGTCCCTCCGGGGAAATGTTCGCGGAGAGCGCCAAGACCTTCCATGGTGCGCAGGCCTGCGAAGAAACCCAGCAGAATTTCCATCTTGGCGAACTTCCTGTTCTCTTCCGACCAGGATGGGTTCGGCTCGTAGTCAAGGTGATGGAGTGCTCTGTAGACATCATCAATCGAGACAATCATCGCGTCGACCGACGGAAAGCCGCGAGGGATTCGAAATACATCCGCCTCTTTCAGGGGCTTGGCGACGCGTTCTCGCATCAGAAAGCAATGGAATTCGCGTAACGCCCAGGCCACAGTTGCCTGCAAACGGTGTGGCTGTTGCGAATCCTTGGCCGCATCGTCAATCGCGCGCACATACATATCTTCCAGGACTTCGGCATCGATCTCAGGCAAATCCCGTTCTTCGAGGAGACGACCGAGGCGGCGTCCGACCGTTAAAACGCAACACTTAATGCTATTTGGCTTTAATGCATTGCCAGACGAAGACCCATGCTCAATCAGCACACGCCCAAAGGAAATGATCCGCCTGCCCACCGCCGATGGAGACACGAGGGTTCTAAACCTGGCCTGAAGCGTTTTGTCTGTCCTACTGCCAAAGCACTCCCGCATCTGCTTCATCCATACCGGCTCAGCGTCGTCATGCTCGTCTCCGCCGTACGCTTCCGGGTCTTCCTCCTCCAATGACTTTGATTCGTCTGAGTCGTTGACCGTAATGGTCTGGACCGCGGGATCACCATAGATGCTGTCAATGCTGGGCGGCAACAGTGAGCGTGCCTGCAATTCCTGAGTTGAGTAACCAACCATAACCGCCGGCATCTCGGATCGGAGAAACTGTGAAATCCGATCAAAAAAATCGGCAAAGGAGGTCGGCAGAAGCGCCTCCTCGGCAATTCGCTTCCCCAGCTCACCCCGCAGGCGCTTGTAAATTTGGCCAGCAAATACTCGCCGCAAGTCCGCGTAAGCAAGCTCATTGAGGTCAGCAACGTTCCATGAAGGAGGAGCTAGCCTCGCGATTAGGCACGCGACGCCGTCGTCGGGATACCATCTGCGAATCTCCTGATCTGGCTTACCCTGCCAAGCTAGAGATAGATCAACGTACGTTCGGCCAGAATGCCGCAGGTGCTTGGCCGGATCCAGCATCGCGACTTGTAACGCGATTGCGAGATCTCCGCTAAGAATACCGCAATGAAGCGCGCTTGAAAGGAGCAGCAATTCGAACGGAACGTTCTTTCGTCTCGTGTCCTTCTTAGCTCGGCGCAGATCTCTCAGCCACGCTTTCTCCACTTTCAACCAAGACTCGACCGAGCGGTGCGAAAGGGCCACGTCGCTGAAGGCGAATGGACACGTTGGAGGTGTGAGATGGACGGCGAGCGTCGGTTGAGGGATCGACAGTTGCAGCGTGTGGTTGACCCGGTACACCACTTTGCTGAGAAGTCCGAGAGGAAGAAGCGCGGCAGCCTTCTTTCCGCTCGCTTTCACGATCATGACTTCCAATTGACGAACATCATCCTTGGAGAAGTCTGAGAACTCCGAAGCGTACTGGATTCCAGCGAGGTACCGGCCCAAGTCGCTCTGTGAATGAGCCAGCCAGTCGCGAAAAGCCGGCACAGTCGCAGCCTCATCGCGAGTGAATCGGAAGGCCTTGGTATCCCAGAGAGTTCGGTGTTCAAGCATTGGGGCCCCCCGCTTGCTGGTCCGGGCACGAAGCTACGAACCCTTTCAATGGCCTCAGCTCAAGGTACTTGAGAATAGGAACAAGATATTGGCGAAGCTGGTGCCGATAGTTCTGGTGCGAAAAAGTCGCGTCGTCTCGCCACCATTCTTCGCCTGTCACAGCATGGCCCATCCAGATTCGCACGATTTCCGGCGGGCAGCCGAAATCGAGAAGGGCGTTGAAAATGAATCGTCGATGAATGTCGACGGGAAAGCCGGGAAGGTACTGGGAGACCCAAGGAAACAGAGTCTTGGGTCGGACTGGGGAAGTACTTCCTCCATCGGTCAAAAAAAAGCAAGGCGATTCTTCGTCCCGAATGCCGAAACGAGTCCGGATGCACTCAAGGTGGTTCGCGTAGTACTGCATTTGATCGGCAATAATTTCGGGGATCCACACCAATTTGGTTTTTGTTCCGCTGTCGCCGTCCTTGTCGCGAAGCTTTGCCACACCGTTGATCGGACTGATTTCGCTGACAGGGAGATATGGTGTCTTGAGTTTGCGGATTCCGGTCGCCATGGCGAATGCCCAAATCGTGTAGAACGTGTACGAATTGTGATAGGCGATCCATGACGAATCGGAGCTGGATGTGCGGGGCCTATCGGCCAATTTCTGGATAAGCTCGCGGAAAGCGCCCTGAACTTTTCCATCTTGTGGGCAAAGCCTACGTGCGACAAATTGTGTTTCCGGTGATCGTCCTTCATACCTTTTTTCGTTCCGATCGGGTGGGGTGGGTTTCGGTCCGTCCGAGTAATAGCCATATGGGTGCCTCCAATCTCCCTGGGCTTCGCCCTTGAGATGGTTGACGGCTCTTCCATAAAGCGCCTGCAGGAAGGGAATTTCCCTGCAGGCATAGTGCATCGCCACCTTGCTGAGCCGGGACTTGCTTCCTGTAATCATGGTGGCAGCAACAAAGTCGTTGCCGCTCTCGCTCATTACGCGACTAAACAACGCCGACGTAATCTTGTTGATCGTTAGTCGACCAGAAGGGTCCCAGGCCTTGAGCAACAATCGAACATTCTCAGCGTACGATTCCGCGGCGCCTTGGAAAGGTTGAAATCGGTGACTATTGATCCTCCGTATGGCCGCAAGGGATCTGATAACTAACCTGATGTGTGCATAATCGGGGAGATAAGTGTACTCGCTACACTCGCATTGATCGCCAGGCATCGGGACCTGTTCAGTTTTATATTTCGGGAAAGGCACGCGGATGCGAATCGTGCCCGAGCGATTCAGGCCCTCGTCAGTCAGCAAGGCGAGGGGGGCATCGCCCACAAGGTCTTCGGAAGTCGCAACAATGAGGCCGCGTGTCCGTTCCGGGTCACTGCCTGTCCAAAGCATGACCATGACGAACGCCAGGGCCTCAATTTCATGACGCGGGCTTAACCCGTTGTCACCCCAGGGCCGCATTCGAGACTTTTTGAGAGGGTGTTTATGTTTGGCCTCCCGCCACAACTCCTCGATGCGGAATGGCCCATAGTCGCTGCTGAGTGGGAATAGTTCCGAGCTACTCAGCCTCTCGATAGCAAAGGGAAACATCTTCTGTTGCCTGAGGATCTGGTGAACAGCCCCAAACGATCGTCCCGAGAAGGAGCCCGGCGATTTCTCGAAGCCGGGATCTTCAGGATCGAGACTTCCCCCAAAGCTTTCGGCTTCTTCTTCGCCTTCACCCTCGAACTGGTCGCTCGGGACTTCGTCATCCTCGCTTGAGTCCTGATCGGTTTCACGAGGAGCCTCCGGCGGAGTCTGTTCCACGGCGGGTTCAATTGGCGGGACGATGGCGGGAATTTGTCCAGGAAGAGAGAGTGAAAGAGGGTGAACGTTGGGGATGGATTCTTGTACTCGGTCCCAATCATTCAGAATTCCACAATTCAGCGAAGGGTCTTCAGGGTCGCCGATTTCGCTGTGAAGGCCATTTCGAAATCGAATACCGCCGCGACGACCCTCCACTCGTCCTCTGATTCCGTATATTTCCCTCAGATAATCGGAGATATAGTTAACCTTCTTTTGCACGGAGAATTTGACTTTCCCCTGGTCGTCCTTCTGAACGTCGATCTCCATCCGGACCGAGGCCAGTGCCGGCAAGCTACGAGGTGGCTCTGTAACCGGGAGCTTTTCGAGGTACTCCTTTGCCCAACTCCGATGGTCGGCTTCGGCCAAATCCCGAATACAGAGACCAGCATGATAAGGGTCAATTCGAAGAGCAGGCCACGCCTTCATTTCGCCGTAGGACTCGTAAGCCATGAGACCAGTAGGTGTTGATGAATTCTGCGCGTTGCGGACTAGCCACGCGGTGTGCGCAAAGAAATAATGGGCCTGAAGCAAGCGGTATTGTTTCAGGCAATCGGCTGGAACCGAAGGGTTCGTTCGAAGGGCGCAGTAAAGCGCGTTGCGTTCCAGCCAATCGCGCCCTGCGTGTCTCTTGCCTGTGTCTAATGATCGCAGCTTCCGAACGATTGTTTTCAGTTGCTCAATCAGTTTTG
Source organism: Occallatibacter sp. (assembly GCA_035508555.1). Lineage (GTDB taxonomy): Bacteria > Acidobacteriota > Terriglobia > Terriglobales > Acidobacteriaceae > Telmatobacter. The sequence goes on from DATJMU010000170.1 coordinate 28,514, forward strand.
GAAGCCACGAAAGCGCCTGCAGATCAAGGATGCCTGGCCACTGCTCTTCCGCTCGCTTGAGTATTGCGGTGGCGTTCTTCAGAACCTGTGCGATGTCGTCGATGTCGGGAGGCGCATTTAGCAGCCGAAGTAGTTCGCGAACCTCATCGCGATCGATTCCATGCGTTCCAGCCTCGTCGAGCAGTACTTTGTGTCCTACGCTTTGCTTCGGTGAGAGGTCAAACGGTTCTGCAGGGTCTTCAGAGATATTTTGAGGATGTTCTTCCACTTTTCCTGGTCCTTGCCTTCAAAGTTCAATCTGAGTGCGCTG
>DATJMU010000171.1:0-11696 GCA_035508555.1 Occallatibacter sp.
GTGCCGACCCATCATGAGCCTTAGTCCTCCATCAATGGCAATCCTCAACAGCATGGTCAAACTATGCTGCCAAGCCGCTCCCGTTGCCATAAAAATCACAGCAAAATCCGCTCATGCGCACTGAGTTTTTCAACACCCACGCCTGATATCTACAACTGAAATGACGCAGGAAGACGTCGGTAAACATGAGCCGACTCTTGAAGAGTCATATTCTTCCGATTGAGCTTTTGTTATTTCGAATTTCGGAGGTGGAGATTGGGGCCGCGCTATCCTCGGTCCCCAAAAGCGAGGGACCGAGGGCACCCGCAGAGGGGCGGGAGACGGAGACAGTTCAGCGGTTGCCCGCCTAATAAACTGGATTCGCCAACAGTATCCCGACTGGTCGTTTATCGAGAGGGATATCGGTCATTCGAGGTCGACTCGACCGAAGCGATGCGCACGACGCCATGGATGGCCTGCGGTCCGAAATGCGTAGTCGCAGGTCCCCCGAACACGAGCGTAATGTTCGAATTCGGGAGGGAGTACGGGACATTGTTGCCTCCGGTGACGCAGACCTGCAGCGTCGATGAAGGCGGATCCGTCTCGAAGGGGGCGATGCTTCCATTGCCCGTCAACAGGCTGACGGTGCCGTTCAACTGAAAGCCCATTACAGGGACGGGGGCTTGGTATGCGGGGCAGCCGGTCATGTTCCAGGTGACGCTGACATTCGTCAACCTGATGTGATGGGTGTGGGGGTTCACGAGGGGCTGTGTCGGATCGACGGCGCCCGTCGAGGTTTTCCCATAGCCGGACATCGTCATATCCGCTGCGAAGTCGGCGGTTCCCCATTCGGGGTGGACGTCCATTGACCATTGACCATGCATTTCCCATGGGCTGCCTTTGACGCTCGCGCTCAGGGGTGAGTAATCGTTGATCAGGCCGCTGAAGTGCACTGAGTTGCGGTCCTGGGCCAATGCAAAGGTGGCTGAAACGAACAGAAGCAGTGAGAACACGCGTGCCGCCGAAGTCATGGCTTTGCTTTTCATGAGGATCTCCAGTTTTGGGATTGGCGCCTGAGGTACCGAAGACTCACGAACTGCCCAAAGGCCCGTTTACCGGGAAGCGATGGAAGTGAACCGAACTTCAGCGACCTTACGCCTGAACTGACATCACAGTCGTGCACCTTGCAGAGCCGGTCAAGATGCAAGAGATGGAATTGCTGCTTACCGTCAAATACCGCCTATTGCCGTCCGGAGCGACAGGGCTATAATTAGCCAACTTCCCTGCGATATGCCGGGCTGCCCAGGAGGTTTCGATGGGTGAGCCGTCGTTTGAAATTCCGCCAGTAGAGAGTCCACCGGGAAAGCGGCTCGATTCATGGAAGGAGATCGCGGCATATCTGAATCGCGACGTTACGACCGCCCAGCGCTGGGAGAAACGCGAGGGGATGCCGGTTTACCGGCATGCGCACGAGAAGCGCGGCTCAGTATATAGCCTGACCAAAGAACTTGATGCCTGGGTCCAGAGCCGCAGTTTGCCGGTCAACGCGGCTGAGATCAAGCCCGAGGCGGAGACGCCCCCGGCCGACCGGAGCAATCCCGGCGCAATCGGCCTTCGCAGGGCCCGGCGATGGGTGGCGCCGGCCGCGGCCGTCTGCATCTGCCTGCTGGCTACCGTCTGGCTGGTGTTGGGGCATCGCGCAGCCGATGAGGTTCAGCCCAGGATACGGTCGCTCGCAGTGCTGCCCCTGCGAAATTTGTCTGGAGATCCGGCGCAGGAATACCTGGCCGACGGCATCACGGAGGCTCTCATCGGGCGCCTGGCGAACATCCACAACCTGCGAGTTATCTCGTACACGTCCGTGATCCGCTTTAAGGATTCGCAGCTCTCCTTACCGCAGATTGCCAGAACACTGGGTGCGGACGCCGTCGTCGAGGGCTCGGTGATCACAGAGGGCGATCGCATCCGCGTCACGGCTCAGCTTATTCGCGGCGCAACCGACACGCACTTCTGGTCAGAGACCTATGACCGTGAAATGCGCGACGCGCTCACCCTGGAGAGCGAAATGGCGCGGTCGATTGCCGAAAAAGTGGAAGTGACCGTCACCGGGGAGGAAGACCAGCGGCTGAGCTCCGCGCGTCCTGTTGCGCCGGAAGTCTACGAGAGCTATTTGCAAGGCAGATATGTTCTGGATCACGCAAACGGAGCTCAGATCGAGCAAAGCGTCCACTATTTTGAGGATGCGCTCCATGAGGACTTGACGTTTGCACCCGCATACCTGGGCCTGGCCGAGGCCTACACCCAACTCGGGACGGTCCTGGCCGGAGCATCTCCCGCAGAGACGCGGCCGAAGGTCCTGAGCTTTGCCCGCAAGGCACTGGCTTTGGATCCGGATATGGCTGAAGCGCACGTGGTGCTGGCAAATGTTCTGCAGGAACAATGGCACTGGTCCGAGGCGGAGGTGGAGTACAGGCGCGCTCTCGACCTGAACCCCAACGGCGCGGATGCTCACGCTCGATTTGCCTTGTGGCTGCTGTGCCAGGGGCGAACGGATGAAGCGGTCGCGCAGATCGAGCGAGCCCGGGAGTTGGATCCGCTCGCCGTTACTGGCGGCAGCGTGGCGTGGATTCTCTTTCAGTCGCACCGGTACAGCGAGGCCATCCGTGAATCGCGCGGCGCCCTCGCCGTGCAGCCCGAGGACGCGGGTACTCTGCTGGGTCTGGGCTTTGCCCTGGTCGCCAACAAGCAACCGGCCGAGGCGATTCCAGTGCTGGAGAAGGCTTCGTCTCTATCGAAAGGCGGCCCTGCAGCCATAGGGGTCCTGATCCGAGCGTATGCCCAGGCGGGCCGGCGCACTGATGCGCTTCAGCTCCTTGAACAACTGAAGCGGCGCAGGAAGGCGGGCTATATCCCGGCGGGCGCGTTTGTGAATGCGTATCTGGGACTCGGCGACAACGATCAGGCCTTCTACTGGCTCGAGCAGGCCTACCGGGAACAATCGAATATTCTGCAGTTCTTGAAGACCCACCCATTTTTCGACCCAATCCGCGGCGACCCGCGATTCGCGGACCTGGTCCGCCGCGTCGGGCTGGCATAATTCTGTTGGCCGCAGAGCTAGCATGGCGTGGGGAAATTGAGACGATAGCTCAGAGCATTTTCGCTCCACTTATTGACATTGCCGCATCTGCCAAAGTGGCTTTTTTTAAAGGAAAGAGCCACTCAGCAGCGCCGGTTCTGTCAACACTCGAAGCGAAAATGCTGTAGAGCCAGCCAAGGAGGGGAAGGTTCTCCCACCAAGCGAGCGTGTGGGCGCAGGACCAGGGGGGCGGGGACGGGCGATTGGAGTGGGTGGTTACCGGCCGATGATGGCGATTTTGTATGCCAGCAGGATGATTACGGTGGCCAAGGCGAGCCAGGCGGCGAGTGCGTAGCGGCGGAAGAAGTAGAGGGTTACGCCGAGCCAGCAGAGGCAGGCGGCGATGAGAGCGCCGCCGATGTAGGGCGTGGCGGCGGCGGTCGAGAAGCGCGCGCCGTGGACGTGGCTGAGCCGGAAGTACTCGCCGAGGGTCCTGACGACGATGAGGAATTGAACCGTGATTCCGATCTGTGCCCAGCGTTCTTTGGTCACGGGGTAAGTGTAGCTGGACGGGGGGCCTTGGGGCAGGCCCATCCTTTTCGTAAAGGGCGCGAAGAGGTTGGGGCGGCTGCCGAGCGGGATCGGGCGCGGTTATTCTGCCATCCCAGGTCTCAAAATCTAGCCCTGGGGCACCCATAATTTTGTTTTTGTGCATTTCCAGGTTGTGGGTCACACGGGACGCAGCAGCACCGGGTTGTGGAGATCGATGCGCCTGGGCTGTGGGCCAACCCCACCCTAGCCGCAAGAACAAAGACGCGGCGAGGGTGGGGTCGCCGGCCTGTGGTGGAGAACGAGGCGCTGGGGCGGTGGGCCAGGCCCACCCTTCGCAATAAACGCGAAGGATGGGGCATCCACACCGTAACGGGTTCCTATTTCGTACCGGGTCCCTGCATCGTACTGTGGGCAGCCGCATCGTGCTGCGGGCGTGCATCGTAATGGGACACTGCGGCAACTGGCGGCGCGGTAGACTGGAGGTGCATGAATGTCAGGGGGAGTGACCCAGCGCAGAGAGAACCGCAAGAAGAGACTCGTGGCACGGGATATGCAACCGATGTGGAAGGCGCGGCGAGGCTGTTCGCGGAGTCGGCGGGGATTATGGCGCGGCTGCGGGCGCCGGGCGGGTGCGCGTGGGACCGGGAACAGACCTTCGACACAATCAAGAAGTACACGCTGGAAGAGGTCTACGAGGTCTTCGACGCAATTGAGCGGCGGGACTGGGCGCACCTGAAGGAAGAGCTGGGTGATTTGCTGCTACAGGTGCTCTTCTACGCGGAGATGGCGGCCAACGAGGGACATTTCACGATCAGCGAGGTGCTGGAGGAGCTGAACCGGAAGCTGGTCAGGCGGCATCCGCATGTGTTTGGGGACGAGGCGGCGCGGGCGGCGGGGAACCGGGCTGAGGTGGACTCCGACGTGGAGGGCGCGGCGGAGGTGCTTCGCAACTGGGAAGAGATCAAGCGGGCGGAGAAGACGCGCGGGGACGGCGCGGGCGCGGAGTCGCGGCTGGACGGCGTGCAAAGGGCGCTGCCGGCGCTGGCCGAGGCGGCCAAGCTGGGCGGAAAGGCGGCGAAGGCGGGGTTTGACTGGCCGAACTGGCGGGAGCTGCTGCCGAAGATTGCCGAGGAGACCGCGGAGCTGGAGGCCGAGGCGGCGCGGACGGATGCGGGCGCGAAACCACGGGTGGAAGCGGAACTGGGGGATCTGCTGTTTACGGTGGTGAACTTGGGGCGGCACCTGGGCGCGGACGCGGAGATGGCGCTGCGAGGGTGCAATCTGCGGTTCCGCGAGCGGTTCAGAGAGATGGAGCAGACGGCGGGGCGGCCGCTCGAGGAGCTGAAGCCGGAAGAGCTGGAGGCGCTTTGGGAGCAGGCCAAGCGGGCGCTGGGAGGGGACGGAGCGGACGTGGCTGTTGAGGGCGGGCCGAAGGCTGTTGCCGAGGGTCAGCGATGATCGGGATTCGCGACTGCGAGGGGTATGACGAGCTTGAGGGCTGCGTGCAGCTCCAGATTGAAACGTGGGGCTTTGACGAGAGCGACGTGATTCCGCGGAGGGCGTTCAGAGTGGCGCAGAAGATCGGAGGCCAGGTGATAGGGGCCTTCGATAGCGAGCTGGGAAGCGTGGAGCCGGGGCGGGGCGCGGGGGCGCTGGTGGGGTTTGCGGCGGCGTGGCCGGGGGTGAAGACGAACGGCGGCGGGCTGCGGCCTTATCTGCACTCGCACATGCTGGCGGTGCGGGCGGCGTACCGGAATCGCGGGTTGGGGGCACAACTGAAGCGGGCGCAGCGGGTTGAGGCGCTGGAGCGGGGGTTCCGACTGATGGAGTGGACCTTTGACCCGCTGGAGATCAAGAACGCTTATCTGAATATCCACAGGCTGGGGGCGGTGGTTTCCACCTATCTTGAGGATTTTTATGGTGTATCCTCTTCTCGTCTGCAGGGCGGATTGCCCACGGACCGGCTGGTTGCGGAGTGGCGGCTGGATTCAGCAAGGGTGAAAGCCACGCTGGAGGGCCGCGCACAGGAGCTGTTGGAGATTACAGAACGAATATGGGTTCCGGCCGCTGTGGCGGAGTGGAAGGCGACGGAGGCGGATCGGGATCGCGCCTTGGCAGTGCAATCGGAGAACCGGCGGAAGTTTCAGAGGGCGTTTTCCCAGGGCTTGAGTGTGTTGGGCTTTGCGCGGGACGCCGAGGGGAATGGAGTCTTTGAGCTGGGGCCGCGGCCCAGTGGAGATGAAGCATGATTCATACGATTGAGGAAGGCGTGACGTTATGAGGATTGATGCGATTATCTTGCGGGAGCTGCAGATTCCGCTGCTGCGGCCGTTCGAGACGAGCTTTGGCGCGACCAAGGACCGGCGGGTGCTGCTGGCCGAGGTGCACTCGGAGGGGCTGGTGGGGTGGGGCGAGTGCACGGCGACGGAGCATCCGCATTTTTCAGGGGAGTCGACGGAGTCGGCGTGGCACGTGATGGTGCAGGAGCTGGCGCCGGCGCTGGCGGCGGCACATCCGCAGCACGGAGGGGATTGCCCGAAGATCTTCCACCAGGTGCGGGACAACCGGATGGCGAAGGCGGCGCTGGAGAATGCAATTTGGGATCTGGAGGCGCAGCGGGAAGGGGTTGCGCTGTGGAAACTGCTGGGCGGGGTGCAGGAACGGATTGCGTGCGGGGTATCGCTGGGGATTCAGCCGACGGTTGCGGAGCTGATGGAGATGATCGAGAAGGAGCTGGCGGCCGGGTACCAGCGGATCAAGCTGAAGTGCAAGCGGGGCTGGGATGTGGAGGTGTTCGAGCGGGTGAGGAACCGGTGGCCGGATATTCTGTTGAGCTGCGATGCGAACTCGGCGTACCGGATGCGGGACCTGGATCATCTTATCGAGTTCGACGCGTTTGACATGCTGATGATCGAGCAGCCGATGTGGCATGACGATTTCTACTACCACTCGCTGTTGCAGAAGCGGCTGGAGACGGCGATCTGCCTGGACGAGTCGATCCACAACCGGCGGGATGCGCTGGCGGCGATCGAGATGGAGTCGTGCCGAATCATCAATATCAAGCTGGGGCGCGTGGGCGGGTTCTCGGAGGCGATTGCGGTGCATAACGCGGCGCAGGAGCGGGGGACGCCGGTGTGGTGCGGCGGGATGCTGGAGACGGGCGTGGGGCGGTCGCACAATATCGCGCTGTCGACGCTCGAAAACTTCACGCTGCCTGGAGATGTATCGGCTTCGGCGCGGTACTGGGCCGAGGACATCGTGGAGCCGGAGATCACGGTTTCGCGCGAGGGCGAGATTGCGTTGCCGGATACGCCGGGGCGTGGGTACGAGGTGCGCACCGATCTGGTGGAGCGGCTGACGGTGCGGAAAGAGACGATCCGGGCGTTCGAGCTGGTGAGCTGAGGACTGAGCGGGTTCAGGCGGGCGCGGCGCGGGAGCGCTGGATCAGGAGCTGATGTCGAGGCCGGTGGCTTGCGCCAGCTTGGCCTGACGATCATCGAAGGTCCAGAAGCGCTGGGCGCGGAGCTCCAGGGCGCAGGCTACATGCAGAGAGTCGAGGGTGCGGACGCCGAGGGCGGGGCCGTGGCGGCGGGCCAGGTCGATGCAGGTCTGCCAGGTTCTATCGGAGAACTCGACAGAATGCCAGATTCCTTGTTGGCAATCTTTCTCGAATTCGTTCCATGCGAGGGCGGCGACTGCTGCTGAGATGCGCGCACGGAAGACTTGACGATGGAGTGAATGCGCAATCTCCGCGCGGTGGAATGGGGTGAACCAGACCGCAGGCTTTGAGGATATGCGACGCGTGGCTTCCGCCGAGTGTGCGTCAAGTGCGTAGAGCGGGACAAAGAAGCTGCTGTCCGCGTAGATGGTCAATCGCGGCTATCCCTTTCTTCAATCAGATCTTCGACGGCGGGTAGAACGCTATCGCCGTAGATGCGTTTGAGGCGGGCCCCGAAATCGGGCCATGCATCCGACTGTCCCGCCGACAGTTCGGGGAGAATGCGACCGAGGATACGATTGCGCTCGCGGAGTTCGACGGTCTGGCCTGCGGCGAGCCAGGCTTTGAGCTGGCGGGTGTCGCGGAGTTGGCGGAGGTTTACGCTCGGCATCGATCAATTGTGGAGCAAAATGTGGCACAATGCAAGGGACGGCGATCAGTGGTCAGGGTTGGGACGGAGGACGATCGTGAGTGCGAAGAGGCCGGTTTCGATTTGGGTGATCGCGCTGCTCTTTCTGGCGGTGGGCGGGGCGATGTTTGTCGCGCACTTTCACTCGTTGCTGGCATGGGAGAAGGATGCCGTGTGGGTGGAGGCGACGGAACTGGCGGCGGTGGTGACGGGCGTGTTTTTGCTGGTGGGGAAGAACTGGGCGCGGTGGCTGGCGGTGGCGTGGCTGGCGTTTCACGTGGCGATCAGCGTGCCCGATTACGGGAAGATGGCGGGACATGCGGCGTTTCTGGTGGCGATCGCGTGGCTGCTGTTCCGGCCGGAGGCAGGAAGGTATTTTCGGCGTGGGGCTGGGGCGGCTTGAGAGTTGGCGCCAGGCCCACCCGTCGCAAAAGGCGCGAAGGATGGGGCACCCAAATCCAGTTTGTGCTAGGTCGATGGCATGGCGACGATTTCGCATGTTCGGCTTGAGGCGTATCTGGCGGCCAGCTTCCGCCCGGACCGCGAGTATGTGGATGGCGAGATCAAGGAGCGGAATGTGGGCAAGTGGGAGCACGCCAGGGTGCAGGCGCTATTGGCCGCGTGGTTTGTGAATCACGAGAGGGAGTGGGGGACCGCGTCGAGCACGGAACAGCGGGTGCGGGTGGCGGAGAACAGGATTCGCGTGCCGGACCTGGTGGTGATGGCCGCGGAGCCGCAGCCGGAGATTGTGACTGAACCGCCGCTGCTGGTGGTCGAAATCCTCTCGCCGGACGATACCTATTCCGACACGCAGGAGCGCGCGCAGGACTATCGGGCGATGGGCGTGGAGACGGTGTGGACCGTCGATCCCCAGACGCGCACAGGCCGGCGCGGAGTGGATGGAAGCGGGGCGGCTTGAGGTGAAGGCGACGGCGCTTTACGTTGAGCTGGCGGAGATCTTCAGCCAGATCGCGGCCGCTTGAGAGCTGGGGTTGAGAGAGAAATTGTCAGGAGCGGTAGTTAGGTATTTCCCAAGTTTCAAAAGCGAGACCTGGGGCACCCGGCATAAATGTAGATACTTAAATTAGAAATGTTCTAGGAAGGGGAACGCAGGTCCTTCGACTCCCTCCCGCTTCGCGTCCGGTCGCTCCTCATGAACAAGACACTGTGGCAGTAATGGGTACGAGTTGAAAGCCAAGGTTTTGGGCTTGTTTGGAGAGGCGTTTTTGCATGCGGAGGTTTTGCTTGAGTTGTTCCCGGGCGAAGACCGACTCGTCGTAAGCATCGCCGGTCGTGAGCAGGTGATAGAGGATGCGGGCTAGCTTGTGGGCGGTGGCGGTAATGGCCTGAGGAGCCCCGAGCCGGGCACGCATAGCGCGGTAGAAATTGCCCAGGTAGGAACGGCTACGGGCCAAAGTCTGGGCAGCGACTCTGAGAGCGTGGCTGAGGCGGCTGCTGGTAGGGCGGGTCTTGGAAGACAGAACCCGGCCTCCGCTTTTTTTATTGCCGGGGCACAGGGCCAGCCAGTTGGCGAACGCATCTGCGGAAGGAAACCGGCTCAGGTCGGGTCCGACTTCGGCCAGCAGCGTATGAGCGGTGAGCGCGTTGATGCCCGGCACGGCGGTCAGATCCACGCCGAATAGCCGATGCAGTTCCGAGCGCATATCGAAATGGGACTGATTTTTGCGGCGCTTTTGCAGGCTGGGCGTGGTGTGGCTGGCCGCTGTGCCGCCGTCCACCTTGCCCGACATGGTGCGGGTGAGGCGCTGGATTTCCTGGTCGCACTCGGCCAGTAAATGTTGATAGCTTTTGTAGGCGGCCAGGGATTGCTTCAGCGTAAACAGATGTTCGGGCCGATAATTTCCAGTGAGCGATTGGACCACCGTCTGCCGGTCAGCGTGGACCTTGGCATGGCACAGGCCGGCCAGTTGGAGAGGGTCGCGTTGTCCGGCCACGATCGCCTCGATGATGGCCATGCCGCTGATTCCGGTGAGGTCCGACAACACGTGATGAATCTGCAGATTCATCTGCGTTAGAGCCTTGTGCATGTGCTGGATGTGCACGGCGGCGCTTTCCACCAGACTGGCGCGATGTCGGCTGAGGGAACGCAGGGCGCAGATGGCCGCATCGGGGCGAAACGAGGGCTTCAGCAACCCTACCGAATGCAGGTACTGCAGCCCCTGGCAGTCGCTCACATCCGACTTGCGCCCCGGCACGGTGCGCACGTAACGCGAGTTGACCAGGCAAACCCGCATCCCCGCCTCTTCCAGGATTTCGTAGGGCGGAATCCAGTAGACTCCCGTCGACTCCATGGCCACCGTGGTGATGCCGCATCGCAGCAGCCATGCCGCCATCTCCCGCAAGTCGCGGGTGAAGGTCTTGAAGCAACGCACCGGCTCCGCCTCCCGGTCCGGCGATACGGCCACATAGACTTCCGTTGTCCCCACATCGATCCCCGCCGCGTTGGGCTCGATGCACTCCAGACTCAGACTCCTTCCCTTACCAACCGGTTTTCCCACTGCTCCTCCGTTACCGGGATCGGGCCAGACTGTGCATCGGGTAATCTCCTCAACGCGATCGCAGACCGCAAGCGGCCAACGTCACCTAAATCGCGATCACAAAATCTGGAGCCATGCTCAGGATCGGGCTCGAAATGCACCAATTACGCAGCCGGCCTACTTCCGCAACCCACAGTCAACCCAGCTTACCCGCACGATCCCTGTTCATACCATCCGTAACTCGCCGTAGGCGAGTCGGGCTGCTCAGGATGACAGCATCGGTGGCGTAGGGCTTTATTCAAAAAGAGCGCTTACGTGAGGGCGCGCTGGAGCTGGTTGCGGGATTCGGTTTGGGTGGCCAGGTACTTGTCGACGGCGGCGGCGGCTTTGCGGCCTTCGGCGATGGCCCAGACTACCAGGGATTGGCCGCGGCGCATGTCGCCGGCGGCGAAGACGCCTTCTACCGAGGTCATGAAGTCGGTGGTCTTGACGTTGCCGCGCGGGTCCAGCTCCAGGCCTAGCTGCTCGATCATGCCGGTGCGGACCGGGCCCAGGAAGCCCATGGCAAGCAGGACCAGGTCGACGTCCATCGTAAACTCAGTGCCCGGAATGGCCTCGAACTTGGGCGGAGGGCCGACGCGAACGGCGTGAAGCTGCTTCACGTTGCCATGTTCGTCGCCGGTGAATTTCAGACTGTTGATGCTCCAGTCGCGGATGCCGCCCTCTTCGTGGGCGCCCTCGGTGCGGAGCTGGAGGGGCCACAACGGCCAGGGCGTAGAGGCGGCGCGCTCGGCCGGGGGCTTGGGCATGATTTCGAACTGGTGAACGCTCAAGGGGTCCTGGCGGTGGGTGGTGCCGAGGCAGTCGGCGCCGGTGTCGCCGCCGCCGATGATGACGACGCGCTTGCCGGTAGCGAGGATGGACTGCGAAGGATGGGAGACGATCTTTTGCTCGGGGTCGCCCTCGTTGCGGCGGTTCTGCTGGGGCAGGAACTCCATGGCGAAGTGGATGCCTTTGAGCTCGCGGCCTGGGATGGGCAAATCGCGCGGCTGCTCGGCGCCGCCGCAGAGAAGAATGGCATCGTAGGCATCGGTGAGAGCTTCGACGGGTACGTTGCCTCCGACGCAGGCATTGGTGTGAAAGACCACGCCTTCGGCGCGCATCTGCTCGATGCGGCGGTCGAGGACATGCTTTTCGAGCTTGAAGTTGGGGATGCCGTAGCGGAGCAGGCCGCCGATGCGGTCGTTCTTTTCGTAGACGGTGATCATGTGCCCGGCGCGGCGGAGCTGCTGGGCCGCGGCGAGTCCCGCCGGGCCGCTGCCGATGACCGCCACCCGCTTGCCCGTCTCGACCTCGGGAGGCTGCGGCTTGATCCAGCCCATCTCCCAGCCCCGATCGACGATCGCCGCCTCGATGTTCTTGATCGTGACCGGCCAGCCGGCCAGCGCCAGCACGCAGGAAGAC
>DATJMU010000172.1:0-21945 GCA_035508555.1 Occallatibacter sp.
CGTTCGGGTATATCACGAGCGATCTTCCGCCGCGGATCGGCCAGTTCGGATTGACACTATCCTTCTGAATCGCCGCTTCCATGGGGCGGAGCCACGATGTGGGTTTTCAAACGTATTCGGGGATAAGATCTGATTTACAGCCCGGTGAGCCATGCGGAATTCAGCGATCGTTCTTCTTCTGGTACTGTCGGGAACCGTGGCCGCCGCCGAGTCCGGCGCCATAAGCCCACGTCCTGCGTGGCTCACCCGGTCTTTCGACTATGCGGCCTTCACGCGATTCGATGCAGCGGCGCCTCCCAAGCCGCTTCTTTACCAATCGAACGGCTACCTGTCTCTCCAGGAACAAGGATCCGGATCGCAGAAGATGTACGTTCCGGTGGCCGGCCCCGGCGCTCCCACGAACAGCGGCGACCGGGCGGCGGCACTGGAGATTGCCGCGCCGATACTTACAAGCGGGTCGGGCCGCAGCTATGACTTCGCTTCCAGCCCGGCCCGACGCAGCATGACTTACTTTGCGGATCGCACCATCTATCGAGCGTCATTCGTGAAAGGGCCGGAGGTCAGCCTTACTGTTTACCCCGTTTTTGGCCAGTCCATGGCGGTGGTTCGCATCCGAGTTATTCGTTCCGATGGACCTTTGCGCGTAGTAATCGGCATTCGACCTATTGAATTCAATGTGGTTTCCGGTCCCGGCACGGAGGCAGTCAGCTATGGCTCACCGCGGTGGCCTTATCGCGTGATGGTCGACTCGCGGCCGCGCGGGGCTGTGCAGCAAGGCCAGTTCCAGTGGAGTCTGCAATCCGGCAAAGAGGCCGCCCTGCTGATGGCTGTGGCTGGTACGGAACGCGAAGCCGAAGACGTTCTCTCGCACCTGCGCGCATCGCCGGACCTCTTCGACAGGGAGACTCATCGCAACTGGAATACCTATCTCGCTTCCGTGCCGCTGGTCGTTCCGGCCGCGCCAGTCGATTTTACGATCGGCACCACCGGGGCAAAGGAGAGCATCGCTCCCCGGGAGCTGGTGCGCAGCGAGCTATGGCTTTGGAGAGGTCTTCTGAATACCACCTGCCAGGCCCGCTATCTGCCAGCAACACCCATCATGATTGCCGACTGGAACGAATTCATGGGGATGTGGAGCAACGATGGCATTGCAGAGACCATTGCGCTGTCGGGCACCGATCAGCAGGCGCTGGCTCGCGCCGCCATCCTGAACTGGTTTCGCTACTCCGTGAATGCACAAGGAGACGGAACGAGCGCCTGGACCATTTTCCCTTCAGGGACAAACACCTTCGCGGCCACAGACGCGGTACGCAACACCCAGGGTGTGGCGGTGCAGGCGTCGCTCGTCGGGGAGTACGTCCGGCTCACCGGCGACACCAGCATTCTGGAAGCCAGGCCGGGAGGTATCGCAGGAAATCGAACTGTCTGGCAAGCACTGTTGGCGTATCGCGAAAAGCTGCTGGCCGTGCGCGATCCCAAACACGACGGGCTCATCGAATGGCTGCATCAATACGAGACTGGTTGGGATGACAAGGATTCCCCATTTATTGACCTTTACGGCGATCCAACCGCGGCGGTCAATGAGCAGGTCTTCAATCTATGGAGTCTTCGCGAGATGGCATGGCTGGCGCGGGTCCAGGGCGAGGATCCGTCACCTTGGGAGCAGGAATTCACAAGCACCCTAGCAACCGTCCGTGAGAAGCTCTGGGATCCGTCAACAGAGCGCTATTGGGACCTGGACGAAAAGACCGGGAAGCTATGGACGAGAGGTGCAAATCTGGATGCGTTCTATCTCCTCTACTTTGAAAACAACCCACAGCGGATCGCGGCCATGCTGCAGGACCTGAACAGTCCGAAGAAATTCGACGGTCCGCTGCTGCCGACTCTCGCCTTCGATACGCCGCACTGGGGCGGCTATTGGCGCGGGCCGGCGTGGCCGCGAATCTTCTGCTACATCGGCATGGCCCTGGCTCGCAGCGGCCAGCGGAGCGAGGGATTTACGTGGCTCGCCCGCGCGATCAGCTCGAACCTGGGGCCGCTGCTTCCAGAGCACGTCAATCCGAAGCTGTATCCGCCGCGCGATTACCCGCTCGGTCCGGTACGCATTATGGGATACGACGCTCTGGATACGCTCGTCTTTCCGGATGTCGCCGGACTCCGTACCTGGGGCGGGGAGAATCTCACGGTTGTACCGAGCGCTTCGCTCGGCAAGCTCTATGCTCTCAATCAAAGATGGATGGGCGACCGCTACGACGCACTATTCGAGCCAAATCGTCCGACTCGCATCTGGCGTAACGGTCAAGCATTGGCAACTCTCGATCCGGATCGCATTTGGCGCGCACAGAAAACAGGCGGGACCGTCCTATTTCGACCGGTTGCCCAGCATTAGAGCATTTTCGCTTCACTTATCAACATTGCGGCATTCTTCAGGGTGGCCTTTTCTTCAGGAAAAAGCCACTTGGCAGTACTGGTTCTGTAAGCAGTAGAAGCGAAGATGCTGTAATCGTTCAACGGATCGAGTTTTGGCGGTAACGCATTACCTCTCGCGGTCTTCCATTGCTGAAAATGGGAATTCAGGTGCATGAGATCATTCTGGCTCATCTGGGGCACTTCAAGGGAGGGTTGATCATGGCTCGCCCCTGCGCTCTTGTGCCTGGATTGTTGGTTTTGATGACCCAGAGATATTGCTACCCCTATAAGATATTGATTATAAATAGCTTACATGGCGGAGGGAGAGGGATTCGAACCCCCGGTACCCTTGCAGGCACAACGGTTTTCAAGACCGCCGGTATCAACCGCTCACCCATCCCTCCGCGAGCGAGGTCCAGTTTCGATTGTAGGGCAAAAGGCAGGAGTTGAAGAGAGTTTGGCGCCGGGTTTCGGCAGCTCAGGGGCCCGGGCCGCGATCTACTTCGACGGGGGCTGGGAGGGCGGCGGCGCAGGCAGCGTATAGATCACTTCGCCGGGCTTGGCGTAGTGGAGCTCCTCGCGGGCCTGGTGCTGGATGGCGTCGGGATCGGACTGGAGGTGCTGGATGCGGTCGCGAAACTGTGCATTCTCCTGCTGGTAATGGTCGATCTCCTTGCGCAACTCGCGGTCCTCGGCGCGCTTCTTCCACCACACCGAGACGCCGTCTTTGCCATAAAAGACGTGCCAGAGCAGCAGCGCAGCGAGCGCGACGGCGAGGACTGTGCCCACGGGGCGCCAGACGCGCTGGGTCCAGGGAAGAGCGCGGTCGCGTGGCGGCAGGGGAGGCGGGATCAGTTCGGGTTGGACGGGCAGATCGGGCAATCGCTCCTCGGACTCTCTCTATCGCGCCGGCTGCCCGGCTTTGTCGCCGCACACGGCCGGCGACAAAGGGTTGCTGAACGGCAATCTATCCAGGGCCTGTTAACACCAGCAGGGTGGATGGTCCCGGTAGTGTTAACAGGCGCTAAGACAGAACAAACTTTTCCGCCGCGGCCTTGAGCGACTCCGTGTCCTGCTCGCTGCGGGCCTCGGTATAGGCACGAACCACCGGCTCGGTGCCTGAGAGCCGATAGCAAACCCAGGAGCCGTCCTCGAGGATCAGCTTCAGGCCGTCGGTGCGGACGATGCCGGTGACCTTGCGGCCGCTGAGCTCGGTCGGGTCGGTCTTCAACTTCTCAGTGAACGCGGCTTTCACCGCCGGGGTCAAGTGGAAGTTCTCGCGAACGGGATAATAGGAACCAACCTTGGCAAACAGGGCGCGGAGCTGGTCGCGGAGCGACTGGCCGCGGGTGGCGACCATCTCGGCGACGAGCAGGCCGGCGAGGACACCGTCTTTCTCCGGCACGTGGCCGCGGATGGTGAGGCCTGCCGACTCTTCCCCGCCGATCACGATCTTGTCCTCGTTGATGAGCTCGCCAATGTATTTGAAGCCGACGGGGGTTTCGTAGAGCGGGATCTTGTGGTAATCGGCGAGGGCGTTGACCAGATTGGTGGTGGCCACACTCTTGGCCACGCCGTTGCGCCAGCCGCGCGTTTCTACCAGGTAATCGAAGAGGAGGGCAATCACGTAGTTGGGCTGAATGAAGGTGCCATCGCCGTCGACGATGCCGAAGCGGTCGGCGTCGCCGTCGGTGGCCATGCCGAGGGCCGCGCCGGTCTCTTTCATCCTGGCCCTGGCGGCGGAGAGGAGCTCGTCCGAGGGCTCGGGGGCGTGGCCGCCGAAGAGCACGTCGCGGTAGTCGTGAACGGTTTCGACGGCGACGCCGGCCTCGCGAAGCAGGTCGGAGGGATAGCCGCGGCCGGCGCCCCAGAAGGGATCGTAGACGACCTTGATGCGGGAGTTGGCGATGGCCTTCAGGTCGACGAGCGCGGCGATGCGCTTGAGGAAGCCGGGCTTGACGTCGGCGGTCTCATAGCCGCCAACGGGGGGATTCGCCCTTGCGATCGGCGCGCCGCCGGCTTCGATGGTTGCGATCGCGGCTTCAATTTGCCGGGTGACTTCGGGAAGAGCGGGCGCGCCGTCGGGGGTCGAGAACTTGATGCCGTTGTACTCGGGCGGGTTATGGGACGCGGTAAAGTTGATGGCGCCGGAGGTGTGGAGGGTGCGGACGGCGTAGGCGATCGCCGGGGTGGGCGCGGGGTCCGCGATGACGATGGGCGCAACGCCAGCGGCGGACAGGACCGCAGCGGTTTCGGCGACGAAGCTCTCCCCAAGGAAGCGCGGGTCGCGCCCGACCAGAACACGATGGGGGGCGGGCTGGGATTTCACGTGGGCGGCGATGCCGGCGGCGGCCAGGCGAATGTTGGCGAGGGTAAACTCGTCGGCCAGGACGGCTCTCCAGCCGGAGGTACCGAACTTAATCACGCTCATTTCGATCTCCAGAGGCGGGCCGTTCGCGTGGCGCCGCAAGGTCCATACTGCAACAGCGAGGCGGGTTGGGCAAGAGAGCCCGGCTTGCGGGACTCTGGCGAACCGGCCGAAGCCCGCGGGCAGCGCCGGCTCTAGCCACGATGGCTACCGCCGGATCGGCGGGAGAGGGCGACGCGGGCGGCGACACTGATAAGGAGAACGAAGACGGTGACCAGGAACGCCGCCGCGTAGGCCAAGGCGTGGGCGCCCTGGAAGGGCTCGGTGATCGCGGTCCAGATGACGTAGGTGAGGTAGCCGACCGGCTCGTTGGTGAGATGGCCCGACCACAGATAATCGGACCACCCGGCGGTGTAGATGAGAGGAGCGGTCTCACCGACGGAGACGGAAAGAGCGAGCAGAATGCCGGTCATGATGGAAGGCAGGGCCATGGGCAGACAGATGCGCATGATCACGGTGCCGGTGTTGGCGCCAAGGCCGAGGCCGGCTTCGCGCAAAGTGTTGGGCACGGCGCGGAGGGCCACTTCTGTGGAGCGCGTGATGTAAGGGAGGGAGATGATCGCCAGGGCGATGGCGGCGGCGGCGGCCGAGAAGTGCCAGCCCAGATCGACGACCATCGTAACGTAGCAGAAGTAGCCGACCACGATGGAGGGGACGCCGACGAGGACGTCGCTCATGAAGCGCAGGGTGGGGGCGAGATAGCCACGACGGAACTCGGAGAGATAGATGCCCGCGGCGATGCCGGGCGGAATGGCGAGAAGGATGCCGCCAAACGACATGACCGCGGTGCCCACGATGGCGTTGATCAGGCCGCCGGTCATTCCCGCCGTGGTGGTGGTAAAGATCTTGAAGTTGAGGGCGCCCGCTCCCCGCTGGAAGACCATGATGAGGATGGAGAGCATGGCCGCGCTGAGCGCGACAAAGGCAAAAGCAATGCTGGCCCAGCCGAGCGAGTTGAAGATGCGGCGGCGCGAGCGGCTCACGAAACCGGGGGCGATAATTGCTGCCCGGACCTCAGTCATGGTTACATCCATGCGGTAGCCTCCAGGCGTTCCGAGCCGCTGAAGTAGAGCAGAAGGCGGGCTGCGCCGTTCACGACGATCGAAATGAGGCACAGGACCAGGGCAACCTCGGCGAGGGAGCGGATGGCCATGCCGGTCGGGTCAGTGAGGGCGCCGTCGAGCTGGGAGACGATGAACGCGGCCATCGTCGATATGTTCGAGTAGATGTTGGTTGGCAGGTAATTGAGCGCGTTGCCGCTGACCATGAGGACGGCCATGGTTTCGCCCAAGGCGCGCCCGGTGGCCAGGATGGTGGAGGCGATGACGACGCGGCGCACGCCGGGCAGCTCGACGGACCATAGAGTCTCAAAGCGGGTGGCGCCCAGGGCAAGAGCGGCTTCGCGCTGGCCGATGGGCCGGGAGACGAGAGCGTCGCGGACGGTGGCCGCGATGAGCGGCACGATCATGAGGCTCAGCACCAGGCCGGAGGTGAGCAGGCCGTAGCCGCTGCCGGACGGGCCGGCGAAGACGGGGATGAATCCCAAATACTTCACCATGAGGGGGAACAGGTGATTGCTGAGAAAGGGAATCACCAGCACATAGCCCCAAAGCCCAAAGACCACGCTGGGAATGGCGGCCAGCAACTCGACGAAGAAAGATACCCACTGGCGGAGAAAGGGCGGGACACCCTCGGCCAGAAACATGGCTGAGCCAACGCCAAAAGGAACAGCAATGAGGACGGCAAGGGCGGTGCTGGCCAGCGTGCCGGCGATGAGAAAGAGAATGCCGTACTCGGCGCCCGGCATGATCTGCTGGCCGTTCTGGACGACGGGATTGCCGTAGAGGTTGCCGAGGTTCCAGTTGTTGTCGACGAGAAAATGAAACCCGTTCAACTTCATGGCGGGCCAGGCGTAGTTCCAGAGGAAGACGACGATCCCGATCAGGGTTATGCCCACTAAGCTGGCAATCGGCGCGATGAGCCGGCGAAATATCATTGGTGATGCTCCAGCACCGGAGATCCGGTGAAGGCTGGTGATCTTGACGGTTTGAATCCAGAACAATCTGAATTGAGGTCTGTGCACCGCAGCAGACGGGAGCTGGGCCACCTGCCCTGGAAGAGAGATGACAAATTGGAGTTCCGGACAAGACAGGAACGAGGCGAGAAGGTGACCGGACGCACTCGCCGGCCGAAACCGGCCGGCGAGCGCGCCAGGCGAGGTTACTGGATCTTGGCGATCTGGGCCGCGCTCAGCTTCACGACCGAAGGAGGAAGCGGAGAGAAGTGGAGCGGATCAAGAAAGCGCGGGGAGTTGCCGCCGGTGGAGCTGATGGACCAGTTCAAGAACTCGCGCAGAGCCGACGCCATATTGCCGGAAGGCTGGTCGGACTTCACGAGGGCGTATTCGTAGTTGATGATGGGGTAGGAATCGGCGCCAGGCGCGAAGATGAGGCTCACGCGCTCGTCGGTCGGGGTCTTCGAAACCATCTGGGCCGCCGCGTCCGCCGCCGTCTTCGGGGTGGCGAGCACGAAGTTGCCGGCGCGGTTCTTCAGCTCGGCAATGCCCAACCCGGCCTTGTCCGTTCCTTCTTTGTAGCTGCTGCCGATGTAGGCGATGGAGTAGGGATTGCCCTGGCAGGCAGTGACCATGCCGGGGTTACCCACGGCGCCCAGTCCGCCGGGCACCGGCGCCCAGCTGATGGTCGTGCCGAAGGCGTACTTGCTCTGCCATGAGGGCGTGCTGAAGGCCAGGTACTGGGTGAAGATGAAGGTATCGCCGCTGCTGTCGCTGCGGTGGATGGGGATGATGGCGTGATCCGGCAGCCTGACACCAGGATTCATCGCTGCGATCTCGTGGTCGTTCCAATTGCGGATGCTGCCGTCGTAGATGCCGGCCAGGACCGGCCCGCTGAGCCGGATGTGCTTTTCATTCAGTCCGGGCAGGTTGTAATTGATCATCTGCGTGGAGATCGCCATCGGAATATTCAGCATGTCCGAGTGCATCCTCATCACCGCGGGGCTCAGATAAGCATCGGAGGCGCCAATCTGCGCGATGCCGGCGATGGACTGCGACATCCCGGTTCCGCTGCCGGTGGACTGGGTGGTGATCCTCACACTGGGGTGAGCCCCGGTGTAGACGGGAACCCAGACATTGAAGAGCGGATAAAGCAGGCTGGAGCCGGTTTCAAGAATGTTGGCATCCTGGGCGGCGAGCGTTGCGCTCACGCCAATCATGGCGGCGAGAGCCACTCCGGCCGAGAGAAGGCCGTACCGGAGCGCCGTGCGCCGGTTGCAAACCAAAGCTGTTTTCGGGAAGAGAGACACGATAAACCTCCTTATCGTTGACATGCCAATTGTGGGGGAGAGCCGATGACCACAGTTCACAACGAGGTTGATTCTCTATGAGAGGGGATGGCCGCGCGGAAATGAGGGTTGCTTGCAGTGCGCGGGCGGAAAGCCGCAGTTTCGGCGCCGGGAACCACACGCGGCTGATCTGTTTCAGCTCTTAAAATCATATGTTTAATCTACTTGTCGACGCGGGCTCTCGCAGCCGGCGCGGGGCGGCGTTCTGCTGAATTTCACATAGAATTGACAAGGCCTCCTGGCGCGTCAGGAGGCGGTAGAGATGTCGAAGGTGGAGAAGCGCTTGTTCTGCCCGCTGATCTCCGACCGCAGCTCCTGCCAGAGCTCGCTCGGAATCTTGAGGAAGACCTCAACCACGGCGGGATCGAACTGGGTGCCCGAGCAGCGCAGTATCTCCTCGCGCGCCACATCGAAGCTGCGCGCCTTGCGGTAAGGGCGGTCGCTGGTGATGGCATCCAAGGTGTCGGCGACGGCGAAGATGCGGGCTCCGATCGGGATCTCGCGGCCACGCAGGCCGCTCGGATAGCCGGTGCCGTCGTAGTGCTCCTGGTGGGAGAAGACGATCTCGGCCGCTTCGGCGAGAAAGGGGATCTTGCGCAGCATGTGATAGCCGCGGGCACAATGCTCGCGCATCACCGCCTGTTCTTCCGGAGTAAGTTTGCCGGGCTTGCGCAGGATCTCGTCAGGGATGGCCATCTTGCCGATGTCGTGCAGGAACGCGCCGCGCGCAATGATCTTGATTTCGGAGGGAGAGATGCCCATGGCGCGGGCCAGTGCGATGGTGTAAGCAGTCACGCGCTTGGAGTGGCCCTCGGTCTCCGAGTCTTTGAGGTCGAGCGCATCGCCCAGCGCCTCGAGGGTCACGTCGTAAGAGTGCTCGAGGTCTTCCATGGCGTGGCGCAGCATCTCGGTGCGCGCCCGCACCATCTGCTCCAGGCTCTGCTGATAGTTGTGGCTCTCTTCGAGGATCTGGCGGTGGTCGAGCGCCCGCTCCACCGTGTTCATCAGGTGCTCGCGCTCGAAGGGTTTCAGCAGGTAATCATAGGCGCCGCGCCGCATGGAGTCGATCGCCACACTGATGTCGTGGATGGCGGTGACCATTACCACGGGCAGATTGGGATGCTGCCCATGGATGCGTTCGAGCAGGGTGATGCCGTTGACATCCTGCATCACGATGTCGGTGAGAACGAGGTCAAAGCTGTTCAGGCTGAGCAGTTCGAGGGCCTGCCGCCCGCTCGACGCCAGAACAACGTCGAGGCCCTGATGCTCGAGCGTGGAGCCGATCATCGATCGTACCGGGGCTTCGTCATCGACGACAAGAATGCGGGCAGAGGAGCGCCGCACCTGCGGTATGGCCTCATTGGAGGGCGCGCGGTCGAAGTCGACCGCCTTCAAAACTGCCGGACGTACGAGGTTCAAAGCCAATCTATAACCTCCAACGCGAACCCGCGCCACAGACCACGGGATTCAGCAATCCCCGCTTCCTGTCCGTCGGGATCTCCTCGAGAGATTGCAGACTGGATCGTTGCCGATCGCCCCGCTCTCCCTGCCTGTCTTTGCCGCACCCGACTTGCGAGATGCATTCGTCCAAACTATAGAACAGATTATAGTTATGGGTCTTCCTGGCTGACTTGGCAACTAAGGGAAATGCAGCCTACCGAATCACGCCCATTTCAGTCCGAATTTAGCATGCCGACACCATGCTCTCAATGGCTCTTAAGTGGGACCGCAAGAAGGCGGCGGCGACTTCAGCCGGCCCGCCGCAAACTGCGTATTCGATTCAACAGCCCCTTCGAAAGATCCATGTTGTGGGAATTGATTATAGTCCGCAGGGCGACGATGCGGAGCGCTCGGTAGTGGGTCAGTTTGGATTTCCACAGGAAACGCAAGCATTAGCAAGCATGGGAGGCGGTGAGCTATGATTCCGCCATTCCCAAAGCCGCGACCAATTATTCCACGAGAACTACAAAAACCTGAGCGGCTGGCGAAACGAGGACGCATGACCATCGGTATCGGTATGCTCTGCGATGAGGGGTTAATCATCGCCGCCGACACGCAACTTGCGATGACTGATGGCACCACCCGCGAAGGAATAAAGGTCCATCAAGCAATAGCCGATACAGGCGTTTATGTGACTGCAAATGCAACCGACGACGGTAACGCGGCGAACACGCTCATTCCCGACATTCTTACCGATTTGCAGAATCAGGACCCAAAAAACTTTGCACAGTTTGAAAAAATCGTGCGGAATTCGATGTTTGAATGGGCAGATCAATACAGGCAGGGTAACCCCTATATTCAGATAATATTAGGAGCCTCGCTCAATCGGCCAAAGCAAGCGAATATCAGGACCGGAGGCGGAATACGTCTCTACAATTGCGAACCTCCGAATACTATGGTTCCGGTAGACCGAGAAGATGCAAGCGGAGGCTACATTGGAATTGGGGCAGGAGCGAGCGTAACCGACCCGATTTTTAGAACCTTATTTAGCACAACATGTTCCGCTAATATCGGACTTCGCCAAATCGCATACCTAATGCACCGAGCCAAGAAGGATGCGGCGACTGCGTGTGGCGGAGAAACTAATGCGGTATTGCTCAAGAATGAGTTTAGTTTCCCTATGTGGGTGGACCCTTGCCATATGAAAAGAGCAGAGGATTGGGGAAAGAACCTTGATTTCTGTCTCCAGATGACAGCCTGCACATTCTTGGCCGAAACAGATGAAGCCGCAGAGGTTATTTGGGATGCGAATAAGGGTTACATGATTAACCTAGGAAAATTATTCAGGGCGCAAAGGTTTCTAACTGAATCTGGGGAAGACGTTGGATTGCCGCCGCTCATTACTCCACAAGAAAGTGAGCAATAATCCATCGCTAGGCGCTTTCGCCAAGTGCCCTGCGAAACAGTTCCCGGTCGATTTTGGATGGTCCCACGGTTGACTTGGGAAGCAGAGCAATCAATTCCTCCGTGTCCCAAACGTGATCCGTGAGCCCCGCTTCCATCGCTGGCGTTACCCGCAATGTCTGATGCACTCGGCAATAGTTGTAGTGCATATAATGCAACGCTACCGCATGAGCGTGATTCTCAGCTTTCTTGCTGAAACCGTTTGTCAGGCGAGTAAAACGCCGCGAAGACATTCTCAGCGTCAAATTCTGCCGCTCGACATAGGACGTGCTCACATGGTCAGGATCGGGATACCCTAAAACCGTCTTCATCTCGCAGCCAATACACTTGCCCGGAGAATAGCGGCGCTGCTCTTCATCGGACGGCGCGCCGTAGATTTTCTGGAGTTGGGCATAATCCACTTCGATCCCGAATGCGCCCTCCACGGCCTTCAGGTAGGGCTTGTGCGCGTCTGTGGTGACCTGGACGCGCCCTCTGATGCGGCTGGCACAGTCTTCCATGAACTCCAGCGCCCATCCCGCATCTCGTCCGCCGACAAGGTAACTCACAACCATTTTGCTGTCGGCGTCAATCCCTACCCACGTCCAAATATCTCCCCACCCTTGGTATTTCTGCTCCACCGTGGCATTCTTTTTCTTCGCTCCGACAAACGACCAAATTTCATCGCACTGGAGCCGCTTCACTCGGAGATCGCGGACGTGGAAATCGTGAAATGTGGCACATGCTGTACCGATGTCCGCCAGTAGTTTCACAACCGTATTCTTGGCCGCTCCCGTCATTCGGCACGTTGCCCGAATCGAGCACCCTTCAATCAGGCAGCGAATAATCTGTGTTCTGGTTTGGGAGTCCAAGCAATTCATAATGACTATTATGCTAAAGCTGCTTTAGAAAGTCAAGAGAATTGTTTAGGATTGCGGATTATAATTGCGCGTCTGTTGGGAGGGGCAACGGATGGCATCCAAAGTAACCGAATACGGCATCGTCTGCGAAGGATCAGCCGAAAAACTCGTTAAAAAAGTAACCATCTATTTAGGCAAAGGATGGCAGCCGACAGGGGGTGCCGTTTCAGCTATGGATAAAAGCGGAAACGCCTTTTTTATGCAGACCCTTGTTCGCTGTGGACCCCAGGAAGATCCCGCTCGGCGCGTGAAGTGACAGTAGTTCTCGCGCAACCGTGCAAGCACACGCGGCTTCGATCCGGTCTGGATGCCGCTCTAGGATTTGCGTGATTTTTAGCGCCAATTCTATGACCGACTTTTGCTTGCGAAGGGATTGCATTTAGACAAACTCCATGCGATGATGTCGCTGCATGGATTAGCCACACCGAAGACCCGCCCTGGCAGGCGGGTTTTCTATTTGGTGACATGATCGCACGGATCGAAGCATTTAGGAAATAGGAACAACCCCGACCCTTGTTTCTGAATCATCCTGCCTGAAAACTGCGTAAAGTTTGGGCGGGAACAATGGCTGTCCAGTCTCTGACGGAATCGGGAAAATGGAAATCAACTCCCACCCCCATCGGCCAAAATCATTTAGTTTTTCCGTAAGTTTGGTTTCGCCATAGGGAGAATCTTTGATGCTCCACGCTCCTTGCTGACCAAACTCCAGCGGGATTACCTCAACGTGGTACTTCCATACGTTCATCCGTTCTTCTTCCCCCACCGGGCCTGAGCGGCCTTCGCCGCCGCTTTCTTCCGCTGCGCCGCCGTCATGGTCACCAGACGCCGCTTCCCGCCCACCTGACCGCCTTTGCGTCCCATTGCGGCCATGTACGCCGACAGGCTGAAAAGTTCCGCATTCGGCTTTTCGGGAACCGCCTCAGTCGTCGATTGCTCCACAACCCACTTGGCAAGCTGGTTCGGATCGCGCGGTCGTTTGCCCCTAGCGATGGTCATGTTCCCATGATTTCACGAATCGCATTGCCAAATCTAGCCTGTGGAAATTGAAACTGACCCACTACCGAGCGCTCCCCCTTACGCAGAGCCGGGCTGATCCTTCTGTTGCTGGCGCTGGCGGCGGGCGGCAACCCAGCCTTCCTTGACGACCTGGCGGGCCCGGCCCACCGCGAGAGCGCCGGCCGGCACGTCTTTGGTGATGCAGGAGGCGGCGCCGATGTAGGCGCCGTCGTGGAGGGTGACGGGGGCCACGAGCGTCGAGTTGCTGCCCACGAAGACGCCTTCGCCGATGCGGGTCGGGTGCTTGTGAACCCCGTCGTAGTTGCCAAAGATGGTGCCCGCGCCGATATTCGATGCCGCGCCGATCTCGGAGTCGCCGAGATAGGCGAAATGATTGGCCTTGGCGCCTCTGGCGATCCGCGTCTTCTTGCCCTCGACGAAGTTGCCGATGTGAACGTCGGGGCCGATCTCGCACAGGGGGCGCAGATGAGCAAATGGGCCGAGGCGCGCCCCGTCGGCGATCCTGCTCTCGGCCATCACGCAGTTCTGGAGAATGAGCACCCGGTCCCCGATGGTGCAGTTCTCGATCACCGTGTAAGACCGGATGCGGCAATCCGCGCCGACCCGCGTCGTCCCCAGCAACTGGACGAACGGCTCGATGATTGTGTCCGGGCCCACTTCGACGCCGACATCGATCAGGCAGGTCTCCGGACGCAGGATGGTGACGCCGGCGCTCATCAGGCGGCTGGCGTTCGCGTTCCGGTGCAGGGCGTCGAGCCAGACCAGTTCGGCGATGGTGTTGGCGCCGACGATCTCGGCAGGGGTCGCGGTCTGAATGGCCACCACCCGCTCTCCAGCCGCGGAAAGCACGCCTGCCATGTCGGTGAGGTACAGCTCTCCCTGGGGGTTGTCGCCCCTGAGCTCCCCCAGGTGGGCCAGCAGCGGCGCGGTGCGGAAGGCATAAAAACCGGCGTTGATTTCGGGAATCTTGTCCTGCTCGGGGGTGAGGGATCTCTGTTCGACGATTGCCTCGACCTCCGGGGAGCCCGGAGCGCGGCGGATGATGCGGCCGTATCCGAACGACTGGCCGGGAACCGCGGTGAGCAAAGTCATGGCAGCGTGCTGCTGCCGGTGAAAGTGCCAGATGCGCTCGATCGTTTCAGCGCTGATCAGAGGCGCATCGCCGCTGAGCACCAGGATATTCTCGTAGCCCGCAATTGCGTCGCGAGCGGCCTGCACAGCGTGGCCCGTCCCGCGCTGCTCGGTCTGTTCCACGAAGTGCACACCGGTGGCGCCCACGGCCTGGCGCACGCGCTCAGCCTGGTGCCCCACCACCACGTAGATGTGGGCAGGCGAAACGACCCTGCTCGCCGCCGCGATTACATGCGCCAGCAGCGACTTGCCCCCAACCTCGTGGAGCACCTTGGCGCGCTTCGAATTGAGGCGCGTTCCTTTGCCCGCGGCCATAATGACCACGGCCAGACGGGAGTCGGTCCGCTGATCCCGGATAGGTTCGTGGGCAGGTTGCTGAACACGTTCACTTTGCTCGTTCAAGGTTTTTCTCCTTAAGCGCCACTCTCAAGCTATTGCGCGCGGCGGGGCGCGTCAAACCGGGCCTTGCCGCGGCAGATCGGCGCTGCCAATCCGGGGTCTTGCGGCGAGCGTATCCGAGGCGGCTCCAAGTCGCGCCTGCTCATGGAGTTGCCTGTGCGGAGGCCGTCTTGGATCTTGTGGAAAACTGATTTGTGTATTCGCGAGACTCGGCATGCGCGGCGTAGGGGCCGAGTAAATGATTGAAAAATAAAATTCACAAGAAATGGTTTGACAATCGTATATTGGTTTGGTTATTCTGATGCCGGTAACAATCAACCCAACGGAGGAAAATATGCGCACAAGTCTCGTATCGACTCTTCTTCTCGGCTCGATCCTCTTTCCCGTCGCCGCGGTCGCCAGCCAGACCAAGGCCGACGCGTCCCTGTCCACCACCAACCTCCGCGTCAGCACCGGAGTGGTTGCACCGGCAATCCTCAGGACGACCCAGGTCACGGTTCCGCAGGGTGTGGCTTACAGCGACATCCCCGAGGGTGCCCAGGTCGGCCTCCTGCTCACCGTTGACAAGAACGGCGCCCCTGAAGACATCCAGGTGGTTCGTTCCCTGAACGCCTCGTGGGATGCCAGCGTCGTGAGCGCTGTCCGCCAGTTCCGCTTCCGTCCCGGCACCATCGACAACCAGCCGATTCCGGTGGACGTGAACCTGACCGTCACCATCGCCCGGTAAACCAGCGGGCAGACCCTTCGCAACCGGGATGGCCTACCCTCCAGTCCGGTTTCCAGTCCACCCAACCTGAAGGCTTCCCGGCAAGGCGCCGCCGGGATCCTGGCAAAGCCACAGCGCGGCCGGGAACGCTCGATCCCTGTTCTCTTCCGGCCGCGCCAGAGACGATCCCCGCCAGACCGCAACCCGGCAATCGCATACAAGAAAGCCCCGGCCAGTCAACCGGCCGGGGCGCAGCAAGAATACAGACCTCCCCCAAACTGATAAGAAACAAAATTGCAAGTGCAACAAAACAAGAGATGAATTCTACGGACTCCCACCCATCGGACAAAAACAAAGGCGTCCGATGGATGGGGCACAGTTTCATCCCCCGCGGGTCGGCAACGACGGTGGAGGACTAAAAGGTAAACCGCCCCGTGAACTGCAACTCACGCGGGTCGTTCGCCGACGAGCATCCAAAACCGCCCGCCGTCACGCAGACCGTGCCGTCGCTGCCGCTGGGGTTGGGAGTTCCCTGGTGGTTGAAGACGTTGAAGGCGTCGAAGTTAAGGCGCAAGTTCATCCGTTCGTTGATGGGAAAGACCTTGAACAGGGAGAGATCGGCTTCCCAGTTCCATGGCCCGTTAAGGATGGTATGGCCGAAGGGATTGGCGACGTCGATACCCGTTTCCGAAGAGCCGTTGTTGGTTGCCGACGGCACGTCGCCGTAGCCGATGACGGTTCCGTCTTTCTGCCCTTCGACATTGCTCATGCTGACCTCGTTTTCGCCGAAGTACTTGCCCGCGACGGCTTTGCCGTTGCTGGGCGAGCTGCAGTCGGTGCTGTCGATGGGCGTCTGATAGGGCGCCCAGCCGCTGGGCAGGCCGCTGACTACGGTTGACAATCCTGCCGAACAGGTGTTGCCGGAACGGGCGGTGAGCGGAATGTAGCCATTGAACCACTCGTAGCCCTTCAGGCATACGCCGCTGCGGCAGTCGGTGATGGGCGCGCCTTTCTTGTATATGTGGACTCCGCTGGAGTTGATCGGCCCCCAGTTCGATGATGTGATGTCGAAGTCCTTCAGGATGATGTGCCCGGCGCCGGAGATCTGCCAGCCGCCGATGACCTCGTCCAGGGGCTTGTCGACGCCGCTGAAGAACCGCTTGCCATGTCCGAAGGGCAGGTCGTAGATGCCGTTGAACTGGATGTGCTGGGGCGGGTTGTTGGTGTCCACCTCATAGTTCTCCCAGCGGTTGAGGGCCTTGTAATATCCCCAGGCGGGTACGCCGGCCGGAGGCGGCGGAGGCAGAGCCGGCGCAATCAGCGTGCCGCCTACGGGTGTGGCCAAGCCCGACGAGGAACCCGCGCCGACGTAGTTGCCCACGTAGGAGTTGACGAAGGCGCTGTAGGGGGCGATGTCGCCGGCATTCTCGCCGCCGTAGTCATCACCGGTGCGCATCGATTTGGACCAGACGTACATGATCTGCCATGCGGAGCCGTGGGCGTAGAGTTTCTGGAAGTTGAGCTGGAGCGAGTTGTAGTTCGACCAGCCTGTCTTCTGGATCAGTTCGTTCCCGTCGCCCCAGGTGACCTGGTCGTAGGGGCCTTCGCCGGTGCCGCTGTTTTCGGGTCCGATGGCGCTGGAGTGGGGAGGCTCCGCGCCTTGCTGGATCTCCCAGTTGTACTCGGAAGGGTGGGCATTGTAGTAGAAGTAGTTGTTCAGGTTTCCGCCGCGGGAGTAGACGTAGCTCGCCCGCAGGACGGAGTCCCACTTCAAGGGCTGCTCGATGGTGAAATTGGCTTCGTCCATGTAGCTGGGGGCGTCGTCGGGATCGATAGTCGTCTCGCTCGTGCCCGGCTTGATGGCTGTGGTGGTCGCGCTGTTAATCACGCCGGTGCTGTTCACGCCCATGATCGGCGTGCCGTTGCCCGTGCTTGCGTTGGTGGTGTTGTAGTTGAAGCTCGAAGAGCTGTTCTGCGGGGCGAGCAGCATGTAATTGGTGTGGGGGGTGAGCTGATTGCTGGTGTAGCTCTCGGAGTAGCCGGCGATGAAGGGATTGTTGCGGTTCACGAGGCGGTAGCCCTCGCGTACGGGCACGGGATAGAGATACCTGGCGACGCCGCCGCGCAGCACCGTTCCCCAATGGCCGAAGGGCTGCCAGGCCACGCCGAAACGGGGAAGGAAGTTGGCGTCGAAGTTATCGGTCAGCGCCGAGGGCAGGCCGGCCTCTGCGGGTGTCTCGAACGTGGCGCCGTTGTTCATGTCGTTGGTGATGACGGCCTGAGTGGTCAAGCCTTTGGCGATCAGCGTGGAGGTCGGAACAGCGGTGACAATGGCGTCGTGCTTGAGGTCGAAGGTCATCATCTCGTCGCCCTCCGAAGCAGCCGGATAGGCTTCCCAGCGCAGGCCCAGGTCGAGCGTCAGGTCATTGCGGACGCGGTAGTTGTCCTGGAAGTAGCCGGCGATCTCCATGTCGTGGATGTGTTGATAGGGCGGCTCCAGGTTGTTGCTGTAGCTGTATGCCGAACCGATGTACTCGTCGGCGTTCAACTGGCCGGAGTTCGCATAGGCGTTGGCTTCTGAATCGCTGTACTTGGTGGGATCGAGGAGCCCGGTGGCGAGGCCGTCGAATTCCACCTCGTCCTTGATCTCGTCGGGACGCGATCCGAACTCCTCAAAGCGGTAGCGTCCGCCGAAGAGGAACTCGTGCCGGCCGAAGGTTCGGGTCAGGTTCTCGTCGACCTGGAAGACCTTCGAGGTCATGCCGTACTGGAACATCGTCCCGTCCATCTCCTGGAGAATGTTGTTGACGTACGGAAAGCCCAGCTCGCCGAAGTTGTTGGGCAGGCCCAGCTCCTGCTCGTAGTCGGTAAAAGGATTTCCGCCGGCGTAGTTCTGCTCGCTCTCCCAGGTCCCGCTCAAAACCGTCTCGGAGAAGAGGGTTGGCGAGAAGATGTGGGTAAATCCGATGGAGGAGGCGAAGGTGGCGTCCGGATCGTAGGCGATGCCGCTGGCCCCGGCGGGGATGGTGACGCCGGCGGCGGTTTTGGCCGCCAGCGTGTAGGACTCCTTGTCGGGGTCGTTGCGCGGCGTGATGTCTGTGGAGATGTTTTGGGTGTAGCGCAGGTAGGCCCGGTTGTTCTGGTTGAAGACGTGATCGAGGCGGAAGGTGATCTGCGGCTCGATCTGCAGCTCATTCACCATGCCGACGAGGTTATCTCCGACCAGCGGGTTCTGGGTGTTGGAAGGCAGCGGCGTCATGGCGTTCAGGACCGCGGCGGTGGGCGACTCGCGGTCCGGATTGATCGTATTCAGCACTCCGTTGTAGGCGAAGGGCGTGCGGCAATAGGGATTGGCATAAGCGGCAGTGCCATCTCCGGAGGGCTCGGCGCAAGCGGCGCTGTTGGTCGTGGTATCCGGGTCATAGAGCTCCTGCAAAACGTTGGAGCTGTTGGTCGCTCCGCTGAAGTCGCCGTTGCGCATGGCCAGCGTGGGCACCTTCTCGTCCTGTTCGGCTACACTCGCCTGCGAATAGCGCTCGTAGGCGAAGAACCAGAAGCTCTTGTTCCGGCCGTGATAGACGTGCGGGATCACGATGGGACCACCGGCGGAGAGGCCGAACTCGTTGCGCACCAGGTGAGGCGCGGCGAAGTCGGAGGAGTCGTTCCTCGTTCGCGATTCGCCCATGTCGTTGTTGCGGGCCGTCTCAAAGAAGGTGCCGTGCAACTGGTTGGTGCCGGACTTGGTCTGGAGCACGACGGTGGTTGGAGAAGCATACTGCGCGCCCGCATTGGAGTCCTCTACGCGAACCTGCTGCAGCGAATCCGGATCGACGACCTGCACCGCGCCTGTGTGCAGGCCGCCGAACTCGCGATTGGCCAGGGTGGCGCCATCCACTTCATATTCGGTTGCCGGCCCGGGCTCACCATTGGCGCAGGAACTGGACTCCGGGCAGCTCTCCAGTCCGGGTGTGGTCTCGTTCACCAGCGTGACGATGTTGCGCCCGTTCATGGGCAACTGGTTGATCCGCGCGTTGTCGAGCGTTCCCGTAATGGTGCCGTTGGTGGTGTCGACGAGCTGGACCTCGTTGGCCTGGACCGTGACCTTCTGGGTGATGGAGCCGGCCGTCATCACCGGATTGACCACCGCGGCCTGGCCGACCAGCAGTTCGAGGTTGCGGCTGTAAGTCTTCATGCTCGGCGCGGTGACCGACACGTTATAGGTGCCGGTGAACAGGTCAGGCACGATGTAGAAGCCCACTTTATTGGACTTCGTGGTAGTCTTCACGCCGGTGGCATGGTTGGTGACCGTGATGGCTGCGCCCGGTATCACGGCGCCCGTCGGGTCCTTCACGGTTCCCTCGATCAGGCCCGCGCCGCTCTGGGCCAACGCGCCTGTGCAACACAAGACCATCACTCCGATGGCGAAGGCGAGCGCGGCTGCAGGCATTCTCCGTACGCGGAAAACCCCGTGCACACTGCCGATTGAACTCCTCATGGAAGCTTGTCCTCCTGATTTGCAGCTGAGCTTGTTTGTTTGCTTGAGTGACTGTTTAGCTTGAGAAACGAACGAGCGATTGCGGCGGTCGCCGCCGGGAAGGCCGGTTCCGGCTGGGGAAAGTGAGAGGGCGCCTGGAGCACGGCAACGCGCTCTCGAGCGGCGTTCTGAGTGGTGTGCTTCACGTTGTTGGCCTCGAGCGTGAATCCGTATTCAACCCAACCGCAGCCACACCGGATCGCGGCAAATCGACGCCGCAACATGGGCCATGGTCGCCCAAGTGACGACGAGCAAGGTTCTCCTTCAAGCGCGGAGGTATCTCTGTGGCAGGTCGGCTGAGTCTGGTTGTAGATTTACTGTCGTCGTGTGAGTGGGCGCTCCGAATCGCGGGCAATCCTGGCAACCGGCCGCGAGCTGCTGGGGAGCCACCGTCTCACAGACACTTGAGCCTCCGCCTCGGAACACGCGACGGGCAAGTGAATTTACGGTGTGAATTCGGGAAGAACGATGGGTAAGGAATTGAGAACGAGCCGGTTGCTGGTGTGACAAACCCGATTGCACCGGACGAGGCCGGAAGCCGGGGATCGTAACACGAAGCACCCGCAACCGACAGAAAATGCTCGGGAATCGAAGACCGGCTGGCTGGAGGGGCCAGAGCCCTCCGCGTGCCGGGCCCGGTTAACTCAAGTCCGGGACAATCAAAGGAAAGCAAAGGGATTCTTACACGTAAGAGAAGAACTCCTCACGGGGCGGATCGAAGGACGGTAAGGGATTCTTCGGGGCGCCGGCCTGGAGGGGTCGGCCTTGCGAGGCGGATCGACTCGTTCGACTGCGGGAGCTCGGCGGGCGCGGGCGCGATCTCGCCGGCGCAGGCGAATCCCCGCCTTGCCGCAAGGAGCGCGGCAAGACGGGGACGGAGCACACCGGGGGTCTGCGCGCTCAGTGCTTCGGCGCCGGGATGCGGACCAGCAGGATATCGTGGCTGGCGATCTCGATAGGTTCGTCGTTGGTGAGCGTGACTTCCTTGCCGGTCCAGAGGTCTTTGCCCTGCTGCGGGCCGTGGAGGCC
Organism: Occallatibacter sp.; assembly: GCA_035508555.1. Taxonomy (GTDB): domain Bacteria; phylum Acidobacteriota; class Terriglobia; order Terriglobales; family Acidobacteriaceae; genus Telmatobacter. The sequence continues at coordinate 20,820 of DATJMU010000172.1, forward strand.
GAGCCTGGCGAGATCGAGATGGAAGGGGTGGGTGGAGTAGCGATCGCTGCCGGCGTTGAGGACGGCGATGGCCAAGGCGCCGCCTTCAAGATGGCGGGTCCAGACCTCGACCTCGCCGTCGGCGTAGGCGCGGGTGGCTTGCTTGCCCAGCCGGTCCTGGTCGATGGCGATGACGTCGTGGTTGGTGAGGATGGCGAGGATCTCAGGCTTCATGTCGGCAAGGTCGTTGCCGGCCAGCAGGGGCGCGGCCAGCATGGCCCACATGGAGAAGTGGGAGCGGTCTTCGGCCAGAGAGAGGTACCTGATCCTGCCGCCACGCCCCTCGGCGCCGTTGCCGACTTCGAGCATGTCGGGGTCGTTCCAGTGGCCGGGGCCGGCGTATTGAGCGAGGCCGGCCTGCTGCTCGAGGATGTCGTAGATGCTGTCCCAGCTGGGCCGGATATCGCCGGTGGTCCGCCAGAGGTTGCCGCCGAGCGAAGGCGCCCACTCCCAGACGGAATCCCAGCCGTACTGGCAGAGGGAGAAGACGATGGGGCGGCCGGTGGACTCGAGGGCCTTGTGCATTTTGTCATAGGCGGCGATCATCATCTTCATCTGGGCGGCCTTGTCGTTGGGATAGGTCTGCTGCATGACACCGATGTAGCTGCAGAGGTCGTACTTGAGGTAGTCGATGCCCCAGGAGGCATAGAGGTCGGCGTCCTGCTGCTCGTGGCCGTAGGAACCCTCGTAGCCGGCGCAGGTTTTGGGTCCAGGCCCGGAGTAGATGCCGAGCTTGAGCCCCTTGGAGTGGACGTAGTCGGCGAGGGCCTTCATGTCGGGGAACTTGGAGTTGGGGTGGAGGACGCCGTTCGAATCGCGCTGTCCTTGCCAGGTGTCGTCGATGTTCACGTATACATAGCCTGCGTCGCGCATTCCATTGGAGGCCATCGCGTCGGCCGCGGCCTGCACATCCTGCTGGGTGACGTTGCCGTGGAAGTAGTTCCAACTGTTCCAGCCCATGGGCGGGGTCAGGGCTACGGAGCCAGGATCGGCCGCGGAGGCCGGAGGCTGCGATGTGGCGGCAAGGGTGGCCAGGGAAAGCGCGGCCAGGACGAGAGGAACGGCAAGGCGCATGGCGGGAATCTCC
>DATJMU010000173.1:0-63379 GCA_035508555.1 Occallatibacter sp.
GTTGGACTTCTCCAGCATCGGGAACCAAAGTCCGTTGTCCCATGGCCCTCGCCGAGAGTCACCAGAGCCTGCTTTACTTCTATCGCCATTCACTGTGCCGGAAAAGTGTCAGCTGTGGTTCATCAAATTTGACGAAGAGCCCATAGGGAGGTGGCTTGAGACATAGCCGCTGCAGAGGCAGTTAGCCTCTGTGGTCATGAGTAATGTCTTGAGCAGAGAGAAACGGGAACAAGTCATTGCCCTGGGCCGGCTTGGGTGGTTTTTGCGGCGCATCGAGCAGGCGACGGGGGTGCATCGAGAGACGGCGGGCGAGTATCTTCGTGGCGCCGGGATTGCGTTACGCCGTCCTGGTGGTTGGGGACGCCGTGGTCCGGCAAAGGCGGCCATCGACCTGATCACCGACTCTGAGGGCGGAGATTCAAAACCGGCCATGGAGGTGATCACCGACTTTTCGGCCAAGACACCGGGTTGCGGACCGGCGAGCCGCTGCGAGGCGTACGGTGAACTGATCGCGCAGGAGCTCGACCGCGGCCGCAACTCGATGGGAATCTGGCAAGACCTGGTTGACCGTCACGGGTTCAACGGTGGCTACCAGAGTGTATTGCGCTACGTGCGGAAACTTCGCGCAGCCGCACCGCCAGAAGCGCGGGCCATCATCGAGACGCCGCCCGGCCAAGAGTGCCAGGTCAATTACGGCACCGGCCCGATGGTGCGCGATCCGGTGACGAGCAAGTGCCGGCGCACGCGGCTGTTCGTGCTGACGCTCGGTTGCAGTCGCAAGTCAATCCGACTGCTGGTGTTCCGGTCCAGCTCAAGAGCCTGGGCGGAACTGCATGAGAAGGCCTTCAGGCGATTGGGCGGGACTACCAGAATCGTGGTTCTCGATAATCTCCGCGATGGCGTCTTGGCGCCCGACATCTATGATCCGCAGTTGAATCCGCTCTACCGCGACATTCTGGCGCATTACGGAGTGACCGCGCTGCCCTGCAGGGTGCGGGCCCCGCATCGCAAAGGCAAGGTTGAATCCGGTGTCGCTCATGCGCAAAATTGTCACAATAATAGCGTCGAAGGAAGGAATCGGACTGACGGGCTTTGCATCCGGCTTCCATCAGGGTTCCGAGTGAGACCGCCACTTGAAAGCAACCGTCTAACGATACGCCGGCGGCCGAGTCGCTGTTTCGAACTTGGGGAACGAGACCTGAAACACGCTGCCCTTTTGCGACGCGGTTTCGACCGTCAGGTAGGCGCGATGCGCGTCAGCGATCCAGCGGGCAATATTCAGTCCTAGCCCGTTACCGTGCTGGAACTGTTTTTGATCAGGCCCGCGGAAGTGCCGGTCGAAGATGTGGGGCAGGGCCGACGCAGCGATCCCCGGTCCTGTGTCCCGGACCGCGAGAACCACTCTTGCATCGGCCTCTTTCAGATCGACCGAAATCGCGCCGCCCATCGGAGTGTATTTGATCGCGTTCTCCAGCAGCACTCCGATGAGGCGGCGCAGCAGCGAGCGGTCGCCCAGGATCCACAACTTCGGAATGAGATCGCAGATGAACGACTGGTCCTTCGCATCGGCCTGATTCAGGAACAGGGTGCAGCACTCGTGCACGATCGAAGCCAGTTCCACAGGCTCCTGGGAGAGTTCGTGCTGCTCAAATCCGTACCGCGCTGTCATCAACAGGTCTTCGAGCAAGGTAAGCGTGTGCTCGCACTCTGAGACTGTGCCTCGTAGCAGCCTGGTGTGTTCTTCCTGCGTACGCGGCTTGCTCAGGCCCAATTGTGCGCCGGCAAGGATGACGGCGATCGATGTGCGCAAATCGTGCGAAGCGTCAGAGGTGAATTGCGCGTTGCGTTCCACGGAGACTTGCAGCCGGGCGAGCATGCTGTTCCAGGCTTCGGCGAGCCCTTGAAGCTCGTCACCGGTTTGTGGGACGGGGACGCGGCCGCGAAGATCGGAGATGCTGAGACGGCTGGCCATTGCCGTCATCCGGCCCACCGGCGTGAGGGCCTTGCCGCTCAGCACATAACCGCCTGTGAGAGATGCCAGCAGGAGAAATGGGACGAATAGCAAATAGGATGTTCGCACGGTTTGCAAGATCCCGGTGTTTTCATCGATCCGGCCGGCCATCATAAGTTGCACCGGCAAGCCTCCCAGCGTGGTATGAACCAAATAGGTCCTCAAGCGGCGCCCGTTGAACGAATACTCGCGGTAACATGGCGCGGTGCAGCTTCTCAGGGTCTCAACAAACGGCTCGTTGCCGCCCGCAAAGAGGAGTTTCTTGCCGTCGCTGCTGCGCACCACCACTTCATCAGTCTCAGGAGCCACCTTTAAATAACGCTCCAAGCTCTGTTGCAAGGTCGCTGTGAGGTCATCCTTCAAATCGAGATCCACGTCGGCTGTCAGCCGCGCCGTGCGGCGAGTCATGGCGGGGAGACGTGAATCTTCGAGTGCCCTTTTTAGGTATAAGGTCAGAAAGATACCAAACAGCGACAGGCAGCCGAGCGTAAAGACGGCGTAATACATTCCAAACCGGACCCGGAGGGAATTCCACTTCACGCTGCCTCTCCTTCGGGCTCATGCTCTCGGCGCAATACGTATCCGATCCCGCGCACGGTGTGGATCAAGCGGCCGCCTGAAGCTCCCAGCTTGGCGCGCAGGCTGTGAATGTGCACCTCCAGATTGTTGGTGCTCACCTCGGCGGCGAATCCCCACACTGCCTCGGCAAGCTGATCTCGGGTTAACACATGATTGGCGCGGCGCATTAACGTCTCAAGAAGCATGTACTCCCGCCTTGTCAGTTCCAACCGCCTTCCATCGAGGCGAACAACACGCTGTTCCTGGTGCAGGGAGATTGGCCCCGCGTTCAACTCCGCGGATTGCGGAACCGGGCCACGACGCGAAACCGAGCGAAGCCTCGCGAGGAGAATGTCGAGGTGAAACGGTTTGGTGAGGTAATCGTCGGCACCGATGTCGAGGGCGCGAACCATTTCAGGCACCGTGTCGCGGGCGGAGATCACGATCACCGGTGTCAGGCAGTTCGCATGACGCAGTTGTTTGAGCACACTCAGTCCGCTTATGCCGGGCAGCATCAGGTCGAGCAGGACGATGTCGAAGTCGTGCGCGCTGATATAGCCCGCGGCGCCTTCTCCATCCACGAGATGAGCCACGACGTGACGGCTTTCCTCAAGCGCCTGCTTGACCAGTTCGGCCAGTCGAACGTCGTCCTCGATCATGCAGATCTGCATAGCCTCATTCTTCCAATCGTCTTGTCGTGTTGGGTTATTTCTCTGTGAATTCGAGACGACTGACAGCTTCTTCTAAGTTCCCTCTAAGGTTGCTGAGTTTTGATCGGTTCATGCTGGACTGAAGCCCGCTAAGCAAGAAGCGCCTTTGCAGAAGACGGTGTTCATTCCCCATGGTCCTATTGAGTTCGAACGCCACAGGAGTCGAAATGCGAAAGTTCCTTATCCGCCTGGCGATCTTCGCCTGTCTCGCATTGCCCGCTGCTTTGCAAAGCCAGATCGATCGAACAGAAATCAACGGAACGGTCATGGATCCGTCTGGAGCGGCGGTCCCAGGCGCGTCCATTACAGTCACGCAACTAGGCACAAACCAGGCGCGCACGGCAGTTTCGAATAGCCACGGTGGCTTCGCGCTGTCCGCGCTGCCAGTTGGCCGCTTTAGATTGACTGTAACGCACAGGGGCTTCCAAGATGTAACGGTTCCCGAGATGGATCTCCATGCTGGCGACGTGCGCACCGTGAACGTGAAACTCCCCCTCGGAAAAGTCAGCCAGTCCGTGTTCGTGCAGGCTGTGGAGGGCGCGCAACTCGACAAGAGCAACGCTGCTGTGAGTGGAACCGTACAGTCGATTCAGATTTCGAGCCTGCCCTTGAACGGACGCAACATCACCAACATCGAGACGCTCGCTCCCGGCGCTATAGATTCCGGATCGGGCTCCCAGCAGACCATCCGATTCGAAGGAAACGGAACCGACGATAACAACTTCCGTCTCGACGGCATCGATGCCAGTGGGGTCTTTCACGCGTCTCTGAAGTCGGCATTGCGTTTGCAGTTTTCAACTGAGGCAATTGCCGAGTTCAAGGTGGACACAGCCGACTACACGGCCGACACCGGGGGCTCGGCGGGCGGGCAGGTGAGCCTGATCTCCCAATCGGGCACAAACGAGTTCCACGGCAGCGCGTTCGATTATCTTCGCAACAACTACTTCGACGCCCTCGGGCCCATCCCATCCAAGAACAAGCGGCCCGTCTTCCAGCTCAACCAGTTCGGCGCCAGCCTGGGCGGACCGGTCAAGAAGGATCGCACCTTCTTCTTCGCGAACTACGAGGGATTTCGGCAGCAACTTGGCGGCGTTCCGCAAACTGGATTTGTTCCGAGCGCGTCTTTTCGCAGCGAGGTGGCGGCGGACCAGCCGGCCCTGGCGCCGGTGGTGAATGCTTACCCACAGGGCGAAGCGGCAACCTCCGATCCAGACGTGGATACGTACACCGGTGTGGTACCGAGCCCGGATCAGGAAAACGCCGGCACCGCACGCGTCGACCATCGCTTCAGCGACCACGACTCCGGCTACATCCGCTACAACGCCGACTATGGCATTTCCACCAGCGCCCTCGACGCTCTGGGACAGGGCGTGACCATCACGGCCAACGTCAATAACGCCGTGCTTCAAGAGACGCACATTGTGAATGCGCACATGATCAATGAAGCCGAGTTTGGCTTCAATCGCAACGTTTACCAGCAAAACCAGGCCACCGGCCTCCCCATCAACTTCTCCATCACCGGGTTCACCGAACTTCCGGAGAACTACAGCAAGCAGCAAATCGGGCAGGATGAAGACCTCCTGGATACCGTTACGTGGACGAAGGGCAAACACACCCTCAAATTCGGCGCTGAAATACAGTGGCCGTGGTTCTACGAAGGCAACTCAACCGATGGAACCGCAACGTTTCTGAATGAAGCCGCGCTGCTTGCCAATCAGTTGAGTACGTACCAGATTACCGCGCCCCTGCCCGATAAGGGCATGCGCAAGTTCCATGCGGCCGGCTACGCGCAGGATGAGTGGAAAGCGACGCCTTCGCTCACTATGAACTTTGGTCTCCGATACAGCTACTTTTCGCCTTTCACCGAAGTCCACAACAGCGAAGACCCCTTCGACATCGCGAGCTGCGGCGGTTATTGCGGAATGGGCGCCGCGTTCTATTTCCCCAACTATCGCGACTTCGATCCCCGCGTCTCGATTGCATACGCTCCCGACGCGTTCAAGGGCAGGACCGTTTTGCGCGCAGGTTTCGGAACTTACCACGGAGAAGACCAGCTCGGCGACGAGGACAGCCCCGTGGTGAACAACGAGCCGTCCACACTGTTAACAAGCGGAGTGCAATCAAACGGCTCAACAGTCATCTATAGCTATCCTGTCCCGGGTTCGCTCACGCCGTCCACCGGACTCGCGCTCACGCCGCGCTCGATGGCGCGCCATCACCCCGACTCCTACGTCGAGCAGTGGACGGGATCGATCCAGCAGGCGCTTCCGGGACAAACCGTACTGACGCTCGCTTATGTGGGTTCACATGGGGTACACGTCTTTCGGCGGAGTTATACCAATCTCATCAACCCTGCCACCAATACCAGGCCGCTGCCGCAGTTCCCCAGTGAGATTGACACGAAGTATAACGAGGGAGAATCGAGTTTCAATGCCTTTCAGGCCGGCGTTACGCGGCGATTCCACGGTGGCTTGTTCTTCGGAGGCAATTATATGTACTCCCATGCGATCGACGACGGATCGGTCGGCAGCGGAGATGCCGACTCACCCGAAGACATCGCCTGCTTCCGCTGCGACTACGCCAGCAGCGATTTCGATTCGCGCCATACCGGTACAGCGAGCCTGGTCTATGACCTTCCCTTCGGACGCGGCGGCAAGTTCTTTACCTCGGCAGGCGCGATCGATCCGATTGCGAGTGGATGGTCGATCGAGTCCGTCCTGATTGCCCGGTCGGGCTTCCCCGTCAACATTTTTCTTAACCGGCCGAGCTCGGAGCTTCCGGACGGCAACAACGTCGATCAGCGGCCCGATCGAGTGGCTGGTGTGCCACTCTACCTCGGCCATGGGGTCCACCACTGGCTGAATCCCGCGGCCTTCTCGCTGCCTGCAGTCGGCGCTTGGGGGGACGCAGGACGCAATCTCGCCGTTGGGCCGTCGTTGTGGCAGGACGATGCGGCCGTGCAGAAATCCTTCCGCGTGACCGAAGCCAGCAGCATCATCTTCCGCGCGGAGTCGTTCAACATCTTCAACCGCGCACAGTATGGCCAGCCGTCGTCCACACTGAGCGTTGCCACCAACTCCTCCACCGGCGCCAGAACGCTTTCGGTTCCTTCGAGCTTCGGCACAATCACGTCGACGGTCAATTCCGCCGGCCTCGTCGGGACGGGAACACCGCGCGTGCTCGAATTCTCCGTTCGCGTCACGTACTGAAAACTCCTTGCACCGAAACGGGCCGGCCGCGCAGGCGCGCGTCGGACTCAATCTGCGCGTTTTGCACAATCACGGATCGAAAACCACGAATCAGGAAAAACAGATGAAACCATCTTCGATGTTCTTGCCGGTATTTTTTATAGCGATGCTGGCTTCCCCATCTCCCCTTGCGGCGCGTCAAACCACACCGACTGCTGGGGCCACGCCCGCGCCCCGAATCCAGGTCGATGCACCTTACGCTGAGCAGCTTATTCAAAAAATCAAGTCCCAGCATCCCGAAATACAAAAGCTCAGCCTTCACGCCGTGCCTCCCGGACAAACTGTAAATGCAATTATCGCCAGCAATTATCCGCAGAAAGTCGGCAAGCTGTCGTCGCCAAGCGATCTGCAGATGGTCGCCTCGGGCAAACCGAAGGTCAACCGCATCCAGACAGGCGGGTTCTGGGACACCTTCATTCCGCTACACAATCGGAACGGCAAGACCATCGGCTTCCTCGTCATGGAAGTGCCCTTCGCCACGGCATCGACAGAAGAGGGCGCGATCGCCGAGGGCATCAAGATCCGCACGCAGGTGGAGCGGCAGGCGCCAACACTCGCCAAGCTGTTCGGACCTGCTAAGTAGCGCCGCCAACGGCTCAGCCGGCGGTTGAGGCCGATGGCCGGAAGGCCGGGAGCCTGTTCTGGCGCGGACCCGCGGCTTAATGCTGCAATCGATTCGCATGAACGTCCAACCCTACAGAGTGGAGTTGCTCTTGTCCTGCTGGATCACGTCGTTTGTCGGAGCTCTGCTCTTTGTTTTTCTCGCGCCTTGGCCAGTAGATCCGCCGCCAAGGGCCGCGCTCATCGTGCCAGTACAACAGGACCAGATGCCCGCTTCAATCGAGGGCCGCTTCGATCATCTTGGCATCGACCCTCGCGGGAACCGCCTGTTCGCGGCGGCGGAGTCTGCGCATCAGGTCCTCGTATTCGATCTTGCCTCGGGCAGGTATCTTCGCTCCATCGACGGCATCGAGATTCCGCACGCGGTTCTCGTCCGCCAGGACATCAACCGCATCTACATCACCGATGGCGGCACGGGCGAGGTGCGTGTCTACGACGGCAAAACCTATCGACTGCTGAAGACAATTCCGCTGGAAGTCGACGCTGACGCCATCGGTTACGACCCTCAGACTAAATTGCTCTACGTCGACAATGGCGGAGGCGACGCGCATGAATCCTACTCCATGCTTAGTGTCGTCGATACGACGAGCGGAACCAAACTGGCCGATATCAAAATCCCGGGCGAGACGCTGGAAGCAATGACGCTCGAAAAGAACTCTGACCGGATGTTTGTCAACGATGCGTCCGTGAACAAAGTGGTCGTGCTCGATCGCCGTACACGCCAGATTATCGCCACGTGGCCCGTCACGCTGGGCAAACGAAACGTGGCCATGGCGCTCGACCAAGCGCATCATCGGCTCTTTCTTGGCTGCCGCGACGGCAAACTCGTCGTATTCGATACGCAATCGGGAAAGGAACTTGAGGCGCTGCCTATCGGCGGCGGAATCGACGACCTCGCGTTCAATCCGGCCACCGGACGGCTCTACGCCCAGTGCGGCGCCGACGGAACCACCTGGATCTACCGAGGGCAGCACGGCAGTTACAAGTTGCTCGGAAAGATCGAAGAAGGAACCAAAGCAAAGAACTCGCTTCTGGCTCCGCGCCTAGATCGTTATTTTGTGGTAGTGCCACCTGAGAAGATGCCTGGATTCATCGACGTTTTTTCGCTGAGTTCAAACTAGTGCGGTGACCGTATAGTGTCGTAATTTCCCAGGTGTCAAAAGCGGGACCTGGGGCACCCAAGTTCAATGGTTCGGCTACGAAATCACGGGGACAAAGCACCAGGGGCCGCACTTGGATGTTAGCCGATCTTCCGGGGCTGCCCATGCATATGACAACGCTTTGTGATTGGCTGTGGTACCTTGCGCCGCTAACCTTCGCAAGCTCGTATTGCGCTATTGCCAAAGCCTGCCATGGGACCGTCGAAGATAGATCGGGAACCCTATCGCCGGGCACTAGGAGAGACGGCCTAATCGGTCGGAGGCCATTCAATACGCTGATAGAGAGTCTGGACCGAATCCTTCAATTCCTGGCTTACCCGGACGCGATCTGGGACGCTCTTTTTGAGAGCAGCGCGAATTCGGTTGATCTCAGTGGCCGTGCCCCGTGCGGTTCGGTTCACATCATCTCGGCTACTTTCCGAGTTACACGCAACGGAGAAGAGATAAAAGATAGACCGCGCAATGTCTTGAATTCCCTGAGTGAGTTGGCCTGCTTGGTATGTGTTCATGGTTTGAATGCTGCCGTCTAAAAATAGGGCTGCGATCTGCGTGTCGCCACCGCAATCATCAACATGCTCTTTCACATTGCAGATTATGTAGAGAGATGTTGCGAAGTCTTCTTCAATGCTGTCGGTGTCCACTCGGACGTGATCCACGAGAAATTCCGCAAGTTCTCTTCCACATCCAATAAAGGCATAGTCCTGAATTTCTGTGACCGTCGGACCGAAAGCCTTATAAAGTCGAATCTCGCGGGGAACATAAATAGCAAAGATCAATTCCGAATCTGGCTTATCGCCTGTTCCGGCGTAGACCTTCCAAATTTTGGTATGCCAGTCTACCAGCGCAGTTTCAACATCCTCAAACACCTCCCCAATCTTGGTCCCCTTGCACCTTTCGGCCGCTTTCCACATCTCCTCGATCAGTCGATCAACAAAGATGCCATCTCCGGCCCCGGCAAACAGCATCCTTACCTTGTCGGTTGGTTCGCCTACGTGCGGTTTGATTACCAACTTGGGGATCCTGATTTTCGTGCTTCCAAGTGTCTCCTGCGTGTCAGCAGAAAGAACGACACCGTACATGCTCTTGAAGGCTGCGCAAATAGTCATGCGCTTCCTCTTCTTGAGCCGAATGGGGTTAGGCTTGGGGGTTTTCGGCTTAGGCGAAAGCATACTCGCCTCCGCTGACAACCTGTGGAAAACCAAACTGACCCACTACCCAATTTCCGTGCCAAAGACTTCCTGGTAGAGTTTCGCCGACGCCGCCGGGTCTGCAGAGTGTAGTCCGACGTGACGGATTGCAATGTCTTGACGGGCAAACTGCTTTTGGGTGAAGACGTCCTTGGCCGACGCCCCCTTGCCACCGTTCAAGTGAGCGGGCAAAGCATTCCGGGTTGGTGTCATCATCGTGTTCTCTTGTTCTTGGTAATTCCCTGCTCTGACTAAACCTCGAGGCTGCTTGTCAGCCAGAAGGCTTGATAGCGTCGGGAAGAGATCGTCAGCGCCTCATCGATGAGAACCCTGAAAATCCAGCCGCGGAACTCGCCTTCGCTCTCAAAGCCGGGCAGAAGGGGCTAAAGCCCCACCTTTGTTTTGCGGCGCTTTCGGACACAGTGAAGTCGTGCCCAGTTACAAAACCGGCTTCGCCGGGAGTTCTTCGGCAGACTGTATAGCCCGCGGTTTTCGAGCGACTTCGCGGCACGGCTGAAGCGGTGTCCTTGCCAAACCTCGATCTCCCCTGGATTCGATTCCAAGGACGATTGCCCGGCTGGGACTGATGCTTCGGGTACGCTCGGGGTCGTCCTGATCGGCTGACCGCTTGCGGCCGGCGCGGGGCGGTTTATCCGCTCTGGAAGGCGGGGATGGGCGACGCACTTTCTGCGCCGGAGCAAGTCGCGGAGGCCCTCGGCAGCGACCTGCAGGGCGGCGCTCTCCCTGCGAACTCTCTATTCCGTCAACGATGCCAGATCGCCAGCACGCAGGGAACTGGAGACCGTGGGCGTGCGGAGGGCGGCGGGGGCTTCGGGTTGAAGGTCAAGGGCGGCGTGGATGCCGGCAGGTCTGGACGCGCCGGGAGCGGCCGGAGCGGGGATGGCAGAGCCCGATGCGATGGAAGTGAGGGGAACCAGATTGCCGTCCACGATGGCGTACCTGTGACCGCGCCAGCGGATGGAGTTGTGCGCGAAGCTGAGGACCCAGATCACGGAGGCCAGCAGGTCCCAGAGGGGAATGAGCGGGAGCTTGGCCCAGACACCGGGCTGGTGCAGGCCCGCGGAGCCCACCAGGAGGGTGAGGACGCTGCGCGCCAGGAAGTATCCCCCGAGGTAGATGCCAGCTACGGCCGCAGAAGGCACGGCGGCCACGGCGAGCAGGGCCCAGGGCAAGCCCAGGGTGAAGATGAGGCCGGCGTGTCCCCAGGGGCGCAGGTGGCGCATGACGGTAATCCAGCGCAGGCGCTTGAAGAAGAGCTCGCGGAAGGAGCTGTAATCGGGAACGGTGGAGACGGCGTAGGGGAGCAGGACCACTTCGTGGCCGCACTCGGCGATGAGGCGGCCGACCCAGAGGTCGTCGGCAGGCTTGTTCTGGATGGAGGGGTAGCCGGAGAACTCGGCGAGGTGGGAGCGGGTAGTGCAGATGGTAGGGCCGAGGGCGAATTTGACGCCGTCGAGCTGCCAGGCAGTGAGGATGCCCGGGTAGAAGTCGGACAACATACCTACCTCCTGGAGACGCTGAACCCAACCGGTTTCTTTTTCAGGAACATAGAAGCAGGTGACGGCTCCGGTTCCGGGATCGGCCATGGGGGCGACGATGCGGCGGAGGTAGTCGGGCTCGACGCGCACATCGCTGTCGCTGATGACCAGGTGCTCGTAGGAGGCTTCTTCGACGAGGCGGGCGAGCTTGGCGACCTTGTCGTTGGTGGCGGTGCGCCCGGCGCCGATGACGACGCGAATGCGGGTGCCGGGGAAATCGGCCTGGAGGCGCTGGATGACGGGCAGGGCGGGGTCGCTGGAGTCTCCCACGCAAAAGATGACTTCGTACTCGGGGTAGTCCTGGCGGCAGAAGCTGGCAAAGTTTTCGTAGGCTTCCGGGTCGAGTCCCAGCACCGGCTTGAGGTTGCTGACGGGAGGTAGAAACCGGCTGGTGAAGCGCTTGGGCCTGCGGAAGAACCGCAGGGTGCTGAAGATCGCTATCCCATAGTAAATAAATGGGATCGCAGCCGCCACGAGGAGTATTATCCGGGCGGGAAGGAGGAAATCGGCAAGAACAATCAGGGCCATATGCACCGAATCCGAAAAATAGAAGTTCCCGTCTTGATGTCTTGCTGGGGAAAAGGCTCAGTATCGAAAGCCTGGGAGAGTCTTTTGACCGCGATGTTTCCTATTTTTTGAGCGGGGCGACCTGCACCCCGCGGTCTATGAGTGTGAGATGCTGCCGGCTCCCAGCGGATGCGGATGAGGCCTAACTAAGGCGGAAGCGGCCGTGGAGCATGTGAAACGCATCAGGGGTTCTCCAAATTGCAGGCAACACTTGCAATCCTGTCCAGTGGGTTGAGCCCGAGGTCCCGATCGGAAAAAGCGGTGGAATGAGCATGGTCAAGGCCCATTTGGTGCCAACTTCCGTTCAGGATGACAACTGTATTGTAACTAATTACAAACAATCAAGTTAATATTTTACGATTGTCTGTACGAGTCCTACACAGATACATGGGGTCAAGGACTTGCAGAAAAAATCTGCACGGAATCTGCACAGAACGCATCAAAACAGGCTGAGGCGAATATGGGATTCGTCACCGACAAAGCGGAACTCAAGCCGGGCCTGATTCTCTTCCGGCGCGGCGACGTGGATCATCGGATGTGGTATTGCCGCATGAAGATTCCCAAGGCCGACCGCTACAAGACGGTTTCGCTCAAGACAACCGACATCGAGGTGGCGCGAGAACGCGCCTTCGACCAGGATGCGGACATCCGGTTTCGGCTGAAACATGACGTTCCTGTGTTCAACCATCCCTTCCGCGAGGTTGGGAGAGAGTATTCCCTGATCCAGGAGGCGCGAGCGAAACGCGGCGAAATTAGCGCCGCGCGGCCCAAGAAAGTTCGTGCTGTCATCGAAGGCGCTTTAGACAGGTATGTCGGTTCAACGCAAGTGCACCTTATCGGCGATGAGCTTTGGGGCGGCTATCCGGCATGGCGGCGGGAGAACGGAGCGGGACGCCACAAGCGCAACGGCGTTCGGGAAGTCAGCGACGACATGGCACAAGCCTTCGCGGATAAGGAAGCTGAGCGCCGCACCAAGGTTCAGCAAACCCTGGGCATCCGGGTTTTGAAACCGATTGAAGTCAAACCTTCCGATGAACGAGTGGTTCCTTATATCAGTGATTCCACCATCCGCTTCGAGATGTCCATCTTCGGTGCGGTGATGAATTATGCCGTCAAGAAGCGTTATGTTCCCGCAAGCCAGCGCTTCGATGAGCGCCCGAAGCTCAAGACGATGCGGCGGGATGAGTTCACGCTGGAGGAATATCGCAAGCTCCACACCGTAGGCCGCAAGTGGATTGGTGAGGCCGACAAGCCTTCGAGCATCTGGTATCGCACTGTCACCTACAACATGATCCTGATTGCGTGTAATACAGGCATGAGGCCAGCGGAGATGAAGAATCTGCGCTGGCGCGACATCATGCCCGCGAAAGACCGCGAAGGGCGCGAGATTGTCGTGCTGTTCGTGCAGGGAAAGGGCAAATCCCGCAAGCTGGTTGCGCCCAAGAGTGTTGGAGACTATTTAGAACGCATCCGCGTTATCTCCAAAGCCACGGAACCGAGCGACAGGGTATTTACCAACGTTTCGGGCAAACCCGAAAAAAGTCTCTACAATTCCCTGATTGCCGATCTTCTGAACGAGGCGAATCTGCGCGAAGGCACGCAAGGCGTGCCGCGCTCGACCTATTGCTTCCGGCACACCTACGCCACGCTCCGATTGCAGGAAGGCGTGGACGTGTATTTCCTTGCAGAGCAGATGGGAACTTCCGTCCATATGATTGAGCAGCACTACGGGCATGTAAACACGATCAAGCACGCCGACCGCGTGTTGCAGGGCATGGCGGGATGGGAGATGTCGCAACTGGAGCCGGACGACACCAGGGTCAAGGCGTCGAAAGCGGCGGCTACCCGTGATCAGTCCAAGAGAGGTCAGCGCAACAAGCCGCGCTGACCGTGAACCTCCCGAAGCCGCTGTTGCCGGAGCCGTGGCGGAGGCTGGCGCAGGGAGGTAATCATTTCAATGTCCGGACTGGACGCTCCTCACTGATATTGTTCTGATTTGCCGCAGCCCCGCCGGGGCGTTCTTAGCGGCAAATCTCCGCGCACTAGCCGCCGCTGGCGGCAGTATTTCAATATCCTTGCGTCCACGCATCAAAGCACCTATTGAATTGCTGCTCTGCGATCACGTTCAATCCAAACAAGACGCGGCTATTCCGTCTCAAAATCATAAGCTGTTGCCACAGGAGCGGGGTCTGAGCAAGGGCAGCGAGACATGCACGGATCACCATGCAGGTTCGCAATGGACTCACATCAGTCAAATAGAGATGATTGAGAAGCTGGCGAAAGATTCCGAAGCGAACTTGCGGATTCGCTTGCGGCGAGGCCAGAATCTCAATTGCCTGTCGGAGCGGTGTGGCGTCAGGATCATATTGTGCTTGCTTCACAGATTCGATAAACACAGCGGCATCCATGTATGTTCCGGCATATTCAAATCCAACCAGTTTGGCGGTTGCAATGACATACTCTTCCCGACTTAGTTCTCCAATATCCGCAAGTCGCGCAAGAACACACTGCGTCCAGACCCCCACGGTTCCAAACATGCCGAAACCAAGCTGAGACTGAATCACATCGTCCGTCCAGAGCACCGTTTTGTCTTCCTTTGCGAGTGCAATCGCTTCGGCACCGTAGAGTCCCACATAGTCCGACACACTCTTTCTCTCCTCCGATGACCACGAGGCCATTCGTGTTGGAGAGGCTGTGGAGACATCCCCATGAAATTCTCGGAGGAATTCTTGATCCCTCTCGCGCCTCCGCTTCCGTTCTTCGGCAGTCTCGTGATACATGCGATACTCGCCATCTTCAAATGCGAGAATTCCACTGTCTGAGGATTCACTCATCTCTGGACCCAGCATCTCATCGAGTTCCAGCGCCGTGTCATCGGAGATTACGAACTTGTATGTCCTGGACTTTAGAATCTTGGATAAGCCGAGAAGCCGAACCGTACCTATCGCCGATAAATCCAAGACAATGGTGGAGGCGTTCGCCAAAGCTGCAAGTGCGCGCTGATACTCCTCGCTCGTCCCAAGGGCGCATTTCACTCCCAGCTTCTCCGTCACAGCAATATTCATCAGTGCAGCGTAAGCGTTCTTTCCGAAGGGCGCTCCATATAAATGAAGTGACATTGGCATGGTCTGGTAGACCTTTCGCACCTGTTCCGCTCGCAGGAATCTCGTCTGCGCTGAGGCCAGCACTGCGGCGAGTCCGAGTTGAAGCGGATGGTCCGCTGGTTCGATGGGAACGGACTCAACAACGTGAGAATCAGGGAACCGTTCTGGAAGCCCTGCTAGGCAATCATGGTGCCGCCGCAGATACTTCGGCATGATTTGTTTAATCACAGCCTCCGTATTCCAAATGTTTCCCTTTACGACAACAAAGGTATCTCCAACTTTCTTACCGAGAAGTTCGGTGGTACGCGGGTCGCTCGGTGCAATTTCATCGAAGTCACGAATGGGAGGAGCCGTCTCCTCTAGGACTACCCACCTGAGTTCGCCGGTAGGTTGCGTTTGATACTGAACCGCAGCTCCCATGACGACTTCTGACAATGAAATTTCGGGAATAGCCAAGCTCCCGGTTGCCAGCACGCTTTGAATCATCGCGCGATGCGCGTCAAGTTCATCGAAATGGATACGCAGATAGCGGTACGCATAATCGACCGCCTTTGCCTTGTCCGGTCCCTGGCTCAAAACACCGATTGCGACGCGAATATAGCCTGTTCGAAGTTCGTCAACAGTAGGCAAGTCAGCCAGGGAGGATTTCACCAATTCAGGCTTGCGATGCAGAACGCCAATCGTAGATAGCCGCAGTTGCGCGATCCTGTGATTAGGATTTTCGTCGATAAATGCCGTCAATCGGGCGATCGCCTTTGGAACGTCGTATTTCTCAAGAAACTGCACCTCGAACTCGATTTCTTCCCACTGGCGACCCGGTTGCTCGGATAGCTTGTCGAACACCTGCATGATGATGTCGTGCCGTTCCAGTTTGAAAGCACAATCGACCAAGAATCGCACCTCGAAGGCTGGGAACTCCGCTGCATACAGCTCTTGGAAGAGCGATAGGGCATCTCCCGGTCTCTGGAGTCGCATGAAGGTTCGACCCAGAAAATCCTTCGTCTCAAAGTTTGTTTCTTCCGTGCAACGAGACTTGGCTTCAAGCGCGATTTCGACCGCGCGATTTGCGTCAGGTTCAATAGCACTTCTGGCGGCCAGTTCCGTTACTGGATCGAGCTGGCCCGAAAGAGTCCGCAAATACGAACCAGCAACATCCAGCTTCGTTCGACGCACCATCACTTTCATGGCGAGAACAACTGCTGAGGGACGCATAGGAGCCGGAAGTCGTCCCGTAATTTCTGAGAGTATGGTGATGGCCTTGTCGAGGTTGGCATCCGTCCCGGTGCCAGCGAGCGCTTGCGCCTGCATGACCCGGATAGGTGGCATCGGCGCAATCGCATTGAGCCGTTCCGCTGCGTCGGCGGCCTCTTCGAGCTTGCCTTCCGCGAATTTGCTCTCAGTCAATGCCAGAAGTGCGTCAGCGTGGTTTGGCAGCAAAGCAATAGCCGCTGCTGCATCGCCGGAGCCTTCCGCGATCTTGCCCTGCACAAGATAACCGCGGCATCGTACCAGCAGAATTTCAACCTGAGATGGTTTCGCATTTTCCCGCTGTGCAAGCGATAACGCCTCGGTCGCTATCGTTACGGCCTTCTCGCCGTGTTCTAACCGCTCCTCTTTTTTCACAACGCGGAGATTGTCGCTCGGCAACGCCTGGCGCAGCTCCGCCTGTGCCAGAACTTGAACAGGTACAGACCATTCCCGGCGCAGCTTCTTGGCAGACGTGGCATAGGCGGAGGCTGCCTCCAATTCGTCGCGTTGCAGAGCACGCTGCGCCAGTGAAGCGAGAACGTCTGGTTCGCCGGTGAGGATAGAACCCAATTCCTGTTCCAGATCACCTGTTTTCATTTCATCCGGTGCGGTCGCTACCCACAGAGAAGCGAGGCGCGGCGTTGCCGGATATTTCTGGCGGAGATTCGAGGCCACCTTAAAGGCCCGCTCATTGTCCCGCACAAGGTAATAGGCAAGAACTTCGTTGATTCGCGCGTCTTCATTATCCGGCTCATATTGCAAAGCCTGAAGAAAGAGCTGGGATGCTTCGGGGAGCTTACTCTCCTGCAATGCCGCGTAGGCCAGATTCGATACGAGGCGGAAACGATGATGCGATGTGAGCCGTCCCGCGTGCCTCTCTTGCACACCTTTCAGGAGTATCCTGGCCTCATCTGGCGCGCCCGCGCGTATTCGATCCCGTGCCTGGTCGATGTCCCGGTCAATGTCACTCGTAACTTCACGGTGCGGGATATTCGAGAGATTTTCCTGAATCGTGCTTAGCGTTTTGTTTGCTCGCGTCGTGAGGGAAAGCATTTCGCCGCGCGTGCTTTCTTCCCTGGCATCGCGCTGTCGAAAGTAGGCTTCTACCTGAGTCGCTGGCATGACGCTGGTGACAGCAAAATAACGGACGTAGAGATCATGATTGTTACGAACTCGCCTTGCGACATCAAGGTTAAGCTGACGCCACGGTTCGATCTTCGTGCGAAGAGTGGTCAGCAGCCGTTCCTTTGAGTCGTCCCACTTGAAATCTTTGAGTTTCTCGTATTCGTTGGTGACTGCATGGAAGGCAGTTTGCACATCACCTTCTGTCAGTTGAGTCGGCCATCCTGCGAGCAACTGTTCCGCAGGCTGATAGAGGCCGCCCGGTGCCCATATTTCATATTTCACGCCACTGTCTGGAATAAATGGCGTCTTCATGTCGTGAAGCGCCAGTTTCACGAGCTCCCGCAGCAATCGAGGCTTGTCTAAGGGTGTCGAGAGGTTCTTGCATTGCACGATGGTCTGGAGCTTCGCATCGACGTAAACCAGTACATCTCTGCCCTGATCGCCAGTGCTCTTGACAAGGATTACTTTGGCTTGGGGATTCAGGGGATCGCCTGAGAGCAGGTAATAGGTAAGTATCTCGAACCGCGAGCCACCAAGAGGTGTGAACGGGAGTGTGGTTTCCCCGTCAGGATCGGGAAGCCGTTCCAATTCGGTTGCATCGTCCGCCGCGATTTCGCTCCCCGCGACGACCTCATAAAAGTCAGGCAGTTGAATCCCAGAATCGTTCATAGAACCTCTGGTCAAGGAACCACAGGATCAATCTCCCTTCTTATTTTACGAGTGGGAAGCGGATAAGCGGGGAGGAAAGTTCCTCCCTGGTTCCAGCCGCCGAAATCGCACCGGCGTCTTCCACCACCCACGTCAGCGGGGCCTGTGTCCTGCCCCGCAACGCCCGACCCTGAAAGCAATGCGGAAATAGACCTAAATTTCTTCTTTTATCGAGTGCCCCCGCTTCATGCGGCTTTATGGCAGAGCCGGTCGGAACCCGTCAAGGGTGTTCGCTGACGCTCCATAAACGGGCACAGTACGCCCGCCCTTGACCGAACCCGCCTCGCCTCTGCCCGCCGCACAAAACATGAAGCGGGGGCACTCAACAAAAGAAATTTGGTTGAGAGCCGAAGGCGAGCTGCCCTCCTTCAGATTCCGCCCCACGCGGGCAGCACAGGAGAGCAAACGTCATGGCATACCGCAACCATCGTAAGGCAGCCAGCAGGCCGAGCATTTACCAGACCGTCACCGACCGCATTATTTCCAGCCTTAAAGCAGGCGTGATTCCGTGGGAGAAGCCGTGGAAGACGCCGCGCTACGCAGGCGGACCATTCCCGTGCAATTTCTACACCGGCAAGCCCTACCGTGGCATCAATGTCCTTTTGCTTTGGTCGAGCGAGTACAGCTCCCCGTTTTGGCTTACCTTCAAGCAGGCCCAGGCATTGAAAGGGAGCGTCCGCAAAGGCGAGCATGGGACGCCGATTATCTTTTATAAACAGCTTCCCGAACATGGCACGAAAGACAAGGACGGCATTGACAAGGATGAGCGCGCTCCCTTCGTTCTCTGCCACTACACGGTTTTCAATGTGGAGCAGTGCGACGGCCTCACGCTTCCTGAAATCTCGCAGCCTGCCACGGCGCCGGAGATCGGCGAAGACGAACTCTGCGAGAGCATTGTCACCGGATGGGAGCGCCGCCCTGTGCTACATCTCAACAGCCCCACCGAATACCGCGCTTACTACCGGCCATCCACCGATTCCGTCCACATGCCCGCCCGTAACCGCTTTGTGGATGCGCCGCACTATTACAGCACCCTGTTTCACGAGCTAGTACACAGCACCGGCCACGAGAGCCGTCTCAATCGCACCTTTGGCGACCGCTTCGGAGACGAGCTTTACAGCAAGGAGGAACTGGTAGCCGAGATGGGAGCCGCGTTTCTTTGCGCTATCGCTGGCATCGCTAACGAGCACACCGACCGCAACACCACCGCTTACATCCAGAACTGGATTGCCACGCTGGAAGAAGATAACCGGCTCATCGTTCATGCCGCCGCCAACGCGCAGAGAGCCGTGGACCTGATTCTCGGCAGCACGTTTGAGGAAGAGAAGGAGACGACTGAAAACGCCGGGGATGCCGCCGTCAGCGGCATCCCCGCCAGCCAATGCGATGACGGGCTTGCCTTGATCGCGAGGGCAGCACAAATCCTGAAGCTGGCTGAAGCCTCGCCGACTTCCCGTTCTTGAGTGCAGAGGACGTTAATAACGCGGTTATAATCGGGGGAATGATCGTGCGCCGCACAGTTCCCGATGCGCTTCCCCGTAGGAATACTCCTTTCACGAAGGAAGAATTGTTGAACGGCCTCAACAACGTTCTTAACAATTTTCTCTACGGGTCCGTGTGCCCGAAGCTTGTACCTCCTGAGTGTTGGAGAGACGCTGCTCAGAAGTGGGCTGTCTTCCAAAGCAGCGAGGGAGAGATAAAGATTCAGCTTGGTCCACTGGTACGACGAGCCTTTGATGTTGACCACACTCCCTGCGAAGGGTTCAAAAGGAACTACGAAAACAGTCTTCTCCGGACATTGATACGCGAGGCCCACGAGCTAATTCTGCTGTACTGCGAGGAAACGCGACAATTTCCTGTGTACGAGGCCGAGCCGTGGTTTCAATTCGCGCGCATTCTGAGAAATGTTATCTCGCACAAGGAGTGCGGCACTCTCAGAAAGTGGCCCAAAGACCTACTCGCAAAAGGGATTACATCCGTAACGTGGCGGCGAAAAACCTTCGACACGTCAATGCTTGGTCAACCATTAGTGTTCTACCCGCCGGACGGTCTCGAACTGGTGAAAGATCAGATCGATTTCGTCGCCGCTAAACTGTCGTAATCCAGTTTGGGAGACGCCCTGGCATTCACCGGGAGAGGACATCCCCCAGGTTACTTTGCCCTGCGATTTGCGGGCGGAGCCGTCTCGATGTGGTGATCCTTCTTCCACTTGAGGAAGGACTCTCTCGCATCCATCAGCCACTTATCATGGGGCAGGTCTGACTCGGTTTCCTCAAGTATGTACTCGCCCAAGGCTACGTATCTGCCAAAACCCTCAGTCCACCCGTACCAGGCCCCATACTCGGCCCCAAGCTGATTGACTATTGCCATCGCCCGTTGCTCGTGCTGTTCCTTTTCTTGCGAAGTCTTCTTCATCTGCCCATCCTTGCAGGGTTTATATACCCTACGATTTAAGCGCTTGCGCGGTAAAGGGGTCATGAGATTCCGGGAAGCCACTCGCCACAGTAGTTATTCGCCTGCAGTTCAACGCGACCGCAGTATCGCGACAGTTTTAATTAAGCAGGTTTGATTCAAGGCCGCTGACGGTCAAAATGTCATCCACGCTCTTGCTTACAGTGGCCCCGTTGTCAATTAGCTTTACTTGCTTTCCATCAGTCCAAGCAACCACCGCAGTACGTCTCTTGCCTTTGTTGGTCCTGTAGGTGACACTATCGCCCTTTTGAAACGCTTGCCGCTTGGGTGATTCACTGGAACGCGGTTCTGGAATGTTTACATCAGCGCCCGCCAGAATCGCTCCACCTATTCCGTGGGCTTGAGTAGATTCACCGGAACTCTGCGGTATTTCCAATTCGAGATAAGCGGGATCGGGTGTCCCGCCGCTTGCTTGTGAACTGGAAGCATCGAAAGACTGCTCAGATTGAGCAACCGGCTTGTCTGATTCAGGCTTGACCACACGCTTCTCGACGATGCGAGAAGCAGTCTCGATTGCTCCCAATGGCTCTATGCCCATGCAATAGAGGAATTGAACAAGTTCCTCCATGACCTCATCTTTACGAAGCACCCATGTTGAAGCGAAGCAACGCCAAAATACCCACCCCGCACGTTCGAGCACACGCTGACGGCTAAGGTCATGTTGCCATCTGTCAGCGCCGTGAAATTCATCCCCATCGCATTCAATAGCCAGTCGAAGATCGCCCTGCCCTTCGACAACCATGTCGATGCGGTAAGCGCCGGTTTTGACCTGTGGTGTTACGCGATAGCCTCGGGACACAAGTTCCGAATAGACTTGTTTCTCGAATCCCGATTCACAGCGGTCGATAAGAACTTCCGCCTCTACCTTATCAACAACCAGCGGGTTGTCAAAGTGCGTGAGTAGCCCTGTTCGCAGGTCCTTGTCCGAAAGGTCCGAAAGCTGGACAGACCGCACCAGATACATTCGATCCTGAGCACGGCTGGCAGCGACGTTGAACCGCTGGTCGAACATGTTGCCCGAAAGGGCTTTGCAGTTCAGCGGATCAACCACCAATGACAGAAACATGATGTGGCGCTCACTGCCCTGGAAAGTGCGCGCGTCGCCGCATAGAAATTTTCGTCTGTGCAACTCGCCCGCATCGCACTTCCGGGTTACGACCGAGTCAATCAGCTTCGCTTGCTCTCCGCCGAGAAGCGACACAACGCCGATGGTTCTTCCCCTGAGTTTTTCATTGGCAAGAATTGCGTTAATCTCATCGGCTATTACCTCGGCCTCCCGGTGATTGCAATCATGCGCGTCACGAACCCCACCCTCGACATAAATATCTACGAGCGGCGGCTCGATGCGCTCAGAAGCCCGAGGAATCCGAAGCGGCTGAATCTGGCCCTTGTAAAAGGTACGGTTTGAATAGGCAATGATCGGAGGAACGCACCGGAAATGTTCCCGAAGCATGATTTGAGTCGCGGCGAAAACGCGGGCGGCAAGATCATAAAGTGACTTTTCCGGCGTCATCTCAGCCGCGTAAGGCTGCTCGCTCAAAAAACGTTGCCGTAGTTCTTGTATGCGTCCGCTGTCGATGAATCCACCATCTGGTGAGACTTGCTTGTCATCGCCAACTACCAGAATTTTCTCGCCCCGCAATATTGCCGGGAGCGCCCACAAATCAGACTGACTGGCCTCGTCCACGATAACCAGGTCAAACATGCCTATCTCTGGCGGCATTGCTTCGGAGATACGAGTGTGGTTCATAATCCAGCAAGGAACCGCACCAGCGGCGTCAAACATCGCTTGCCGCGCGTCTCGCCGGTATCGCGTGGCATTGGGTCCAGTACCTTGCCCAATCCTACGAACTGCTATAGCGTAGCCCGCAAGTGCTTGAAGGATGCGCGGGGTTGCATTCTTCTTGGTGGCAAGCCACGCTGATTTGGCAACCATCTCACGATAAAAACGAGAAAGGCCCACTTCTAGTTCGCGCCTTCGTTCCGCAAGGCTACGCAACTCGGCTCGACCTTCAATCCGGTCGAGATGCTCTCGCATTCGCGCCCAGTTCCAAGCATCACGCCAAGTGACGGGAAAAATCCCATCATCACCCGATGAGGCAACTGGAACGGAGCGCACACGCTCCGCTAATTTCGGCGCACCGGCCTCCGCTATTCGACATGCGCCTTCACGGATGCAGCCCATCTCGGAAGCCAGACCAGCGATGCGCCGCAGTTCGGCGAGCAGCTCTGTATATAGTGATGCAACCGAGGCGTTGGACAAATCGCCATTGCCCAGTGACGACTCCACGAATGAACGCATCGCATCGACTACAGGCCCAGAACATCCAGCGAGCTTTTCGGTCAATTGAGCAAGCCGAATCGGGGCATGGGAGAGTTCATCGAGCGTCAGAACTTGGATGATCCTCTGCCGCAATACTTCGAGTTCGGAACGCGTGCCGCCCGAGAGTTCGTCTGGCAGTTCTGTGAATACCTCCAATGCCTGAGCAGACAGCAAAGCATCATAGTGCGTAGCAAGTCGGTGTGCTTTTTGAGCGAGCGTTGCTGTGACTTCAATTTGCCGTAAACCGGCCAGACCACCGTTCAAGGGCGGAATGGACAACAATTCCGTGACGCCATTCCATCGTATGCAGAATGCGTGTACCTTGCTGTGCAGAATTACGTATCTGTGAACATGCGCCCACTCTTCGGCGTTCGCTGGAGGTTTGCCATCGATTCTGACGCCTTGAATGTGCCGCTTTGCATCTGCCGCCCCAAAAGACAGTAGACCGAAGGGCTTTCCCGTGTCCGCTGCATTTCTGATTGCTTCGATGGACTTTGGATTATCGAATACCTCAGCAGCAATGCTCACAGGGTGCATGAGAAATTCGGCACGGGCGCTGACAAGCTCGTCCAAGCCGTTAAGTAGCTCTTCGAGGGCGCGCCGTTCTGAAACAAACGACGATTGCTGGCACTTGACACGGAGAGCGAACGGCCATTCTTTGCCCGCTTCTTCTATGTCCGTGAGGAGTTCCAAAGTCTCATCAATAGATTGCAAGAACGTCCGCGCAGTGGCCAGTGTTTTCGGCGTGAACGCCTTGAGCGCGGCTTGTTCGTCACGATGGAGTTCGCCTTCAATTCTGTTCTTTTCGACAAGCAGGTCATGAAGGCGAGAAATCTCGGCTACCAAGGGAAAAATCTCAGCCGAGGGAACACGCTTATCGACGTACACAAGATCGGCACCAAGGTTTCGTCTTGCGTGGCGTATTCTTCCTGCCTCGCTGTCATCGAACGGGGGCGCATTGTTCGGCGTCAGTGAAACGGCGTCATCGAACCAACCGTGCAATTCGTTGCCGCTCAGCACCAGTTCGGCGAGCTTCTGAGCGCGCATCGGAACGCCATCCACTTCAATCTCTGATAGCTGGTGCAAAGCGATTTCATTGATTCGCCGGTCGATGGACAACAATTCGGCGTGTGCCCGATCAATGGCGATTTGGCATCTCTCGATTTCCCGCATCGTTAGTTCAGGGTTGAGCTGAGACACACGGTGTTGAATCGTCTCAATTGACGCCTGAAATTGCCGAACGCCTTCGCGGTCACTGGCAAGAAGCGAAACAGTGAGCGAGCGAACATCATCGGGAATCTTCTCTTGCAGAACATTCAGTGCGGCGTCCCCGCGCGAGGTAACAAGCACACGCTTACCTTGTGCGAGATAGTGGCAGATGATGTTCGCAATCGTATGGGTCTTGCCGGTTCCCGGTGGTCCTTGCACCGCCACACCCGCAGCGTGCGTAAGGTTCTTGACGATGGTAACTTGCTCTTCGTTGTAGGGAAGGGGAAAGAACAAGTCTTGGGGTTTGTGAGAGCCACCAGTTTCGCCCCGGCTGGAAATTCCCCGAAAACTTACGGCTTGAAATGTAAGCGGCTCGTCCGAAGGCTCAGAGACAAGCGCCATAGGCCCGTCTGGAATCGTGCATCCATCGTTGAGGTTCTCCCCGAGTCGTTTCAGGTCTTCAAAAAGGAAATTGACAGTGCGCGGACGACTGAACAAGACCCAAGCGTCAGTAACTACCAAATGCTCTCCGGCAGCGGGCACAGGATCACCCTTCAAGAGCACTTCCTGATAAATCCCCTCGCAGTCGAGGTTCGCTGCGATGAGTTTCAGCGCGTCTGAATAGCTGCCGGTATCAAATGGAGTGACTGGCCGATCCTTGTGCTTGTTAAGGTGATCGATTGCTGCTTTCTCAACTTCGATTGCCCCTTCAACATGGCAAGCCGTGATGGCATCAAATTCAACCTGAGTATCTGTTGCGCGGGGGCGCAGTTCTATCGCCATCGACTTATCATCAAGCGATATTTCGATTGCTTGGGTAAGGAGCGGGTACTCAAAGGAAAACTTTCCCTTTTCGTGAGCAAGCCGCCATGTCGAGATTCCGATTCCCCAAACCAGCTCTTGCGGCTTGTTGGTTTGCTCGGCCTCAATCGAGTGCATCAAAGCAAACAAATCGCCGTAGAGCGTAATGGTTTTGCGGCGCTCACGCTCTGCATTCGCCCACGATTTCCACGTCAATGTGTACGACTCAAGCGCACGGCGGGATTTTTCCCACCAGTTGACCCGGAAGCGCTGAATCTCTTCCTGTACATCTGGGTCGTCCGTGCTTTTGTCTGCAAAACGTTTTTGTACGGCTTGATTCAGTTCCCAATTGAGAACGCGCTCGTCTAGCGAAGGCAAAGGACCGTCTGGATTCGGACTCAGGCTGATGACTGCCTTGTAGCTCTCTGGCGCTGACGGTGGAGGTTCAGACGCCAGCCGGGGTACACGCATCCAGATGTGATCCGACTCTACGCGCAGATCAAATTCAACGCCTTGAAGGCCAGCAACATCTTTCCGCCTACGCAAGAACGCGCCCGCGCTACCAAGGACAAATCCTCGCGGGTCAATTACCTTAGCTTGTTCCTTGATGTAGTCGAGTAGACGCACCAAGAGTTCGCGCGGCTCTGACATGCTCGCCTCTTCATAGGGAGTCCCTGGGTTTCAAGACACAAAATCGGCTTTTATCCAGTAGTTTTCCATGATAAACCGTTCTCAGGAAGGGGACCTTATGAAATTCTCGGAGATCGCTAACCGTCTGACAGGCATATCCACGCCATTTGGCGGAGCATCATGGCAGCCTGCTGAGATGGAGATCGTAGTTGCCCGGCGCGTGATCGCCTTTCTTGAAGACCGGCGGGTGTTGTACGAGCCGAGTGAGATGGAGATGCCTCCGCACTGCGTCCACTCGGTGATCGAAATCCGGCACCGTCTCAGCGATGAGTTGGGCAAATTGGAGAGCGGGTCCGAACTGGTCGGGAGTCTGCGAGCGATGCGTGCAGCTTGCCGGAAGTTCCTTGAGCGAGTGGGGGCCGACGGACGCGACGGCATCCACCACGCCAACGGCTGGGGCTTTCATAGCTGGACCTTCGGGAGCGCACTCGGCGAGTTGCGGGGGACATGTGGCGTCCATGTGGCGAAGATCGCCGCCGCATTCAAACTGGATGTGGAAGACCGGCTGGCCTCCATCCTGCCCGCTAATGCCGATGCCGACACCGGCGACGATGATCGTCTGCTTCGCAAGCTCGATCTCTAAGCCGTCGCCTGGGTTATTTTCGTAGGATCGCAGCCCAAGCGGCCAGAGCACTGATGGCGGAAGCCACGGCGGAAATCAACGCCAGGAGCCAGAGGCGGGACTCTCGATTCGCCCGTTCCGCTTGGATGACCCGTTGCTGAAGCTCATGATCTTCGGCGCGCGGATGATTACCGGATGAGCTACCGGTACGCGGTGAGCCTTGAATATCGACACCAAGCTCTCGCGCTCGCTGTTCCAGTTCCTGCCCCTGGAGAAGCCGTTTGCTCATGTGGGTAGTATATCGCTCCGTTATGAGCACCAGGGCCGGGAGTTCCGTGTCAGAACCAGCGTCCCAAGACCGACGCTGCCTACGGCATCGGATGAAGGAGTGACACGTCACCCCCAACTGGGATGCTGTCGGTAAACGTGGCCTGCGTCCACGTTTACCAGCGTCAACGCGCATCGAATCAGAAACTTAGCCAACGGTGAATCCAATCACGGTTTTAGCGTTTACGCCGGTAAACGCTCAGAGCGCTCCACGCTGCGCGGCGTGTAAACGCGCTGATACACAAAGGCTTCCATCAATCGGCGCTTGACGGGAAAAATTGCGGGGTGCAAGCTGGTTTCGAGGCGGGTTTCTCCATGAGCACTCCCCGCATCCCGACTCCGTTGCAGTCTCCAGCCTCGCCGAAGGACGAAGCGCGTCCGGTTCTCCGCGCCAAAACCATTGCAACCAGAGTCACGGCGGAAGAGTTGGCCGAGGTGGAGGCCGCCGCCGAAGGCGCGGGAAAAACCGTTGCCGAGTGGCTGCGCGAGCTGGCCCTGCGGACGGCCCGGCAGCGGCCTGCCGATCCGGTCGAACTGTTGCTGGCCGAGCTAATGGCGACCCGGTACGTGCTCCTGAATCTCTTCCATGCAACCGCCCTGGCGGACGCGGAGGGCAAGCATCTATTGCCTGATTCCGTGCTCAAAATCCGTGACCAGGCCGACGCCCAAAAGCTCGAAAAGGCCCGCAAGCTGCTCCAGAATTTTCTGTCCCAGGAGGGAGCGGACGGGGGCAAGCAGTGAGCGGCCCCATGCGTTTTCCAAGCCGGACGGGACGGCTGTTCTGGCTCCTTTTCTGGATTGCGGTCGGACCGATTGTCCTCCTCTTCCCGGCCTCAGCCTGGCTCTACTGGAGGCTCGAACCACTGCAAAAGGTCTACCTCACGACCTATGCTGCCAGCTCCGTAGGGGCGGGGATTCCGCACAGCGAGACGACTATCCGGTGGGTGATGAAGACCGCGCCCAGGCGAAAGCCGGTGCCTGCTTCAGCCGAGGATGTTGTCGCCGGGCCGGACCCGAAACTGCCCGTCAGCCTTTCGTCCAAGGCCATTGAGGAGGGCTGGCGCGGAGTAGCTTACAGCGCCCCAGAGAAAGTGCCCGCAGACAGTCTCGCCAAAGGATTGCGCGATTACGTTTATGACGGTGTGAGCGCGTGGTGGCTGCTTGGACGCCCCATGCTAAACAGCCTTGCCGTGCTGATGCTGCTCTATGTGCTCCGGCTCCAAATGAAGCAGGGACTCGGGCGACGACGCGAGCAGGAAGAGCGCCACGGACGCAGAACCAAAGGCCCGGAGCTGGCATCGGTTTTGCGGTGGCATGGCACAAAGACAGACGGCATCCGTTTCCGTTTGCGCTTCGAGAATGCGCTTTTGCGGTGGCTGCCCTTTGGCCCAGGCTACCGCATCCCAAAGCGTCTCGAAGCGAGCCATATTCTGATGATGGGCGACACCGGCAGCGGAAAGTCGAATGCCATCCGGCAGCTACTTCGCCAGGTTCGGGAACGTGGAGAGAGCGCCATCGTCTACGACCCGGCAATGGACTTTGTGAGCGAGTTCTACTCGCCCGCGAGCGGCGATTTGATTCTCAATCCGCTGGATCAGCGTTGCCCATATTGGGGATTGGGAGACGAGATCGACCGCGACGAGACGGCCACGACTATCGCCGCCGCATTCATACCAGAAAAGGAGTACGAGAAAGAGTTTTTCACCGAAGGGCCGCGCCGGGTACTGGCCCACCTGCTCAAGCGCAGGCCGCAGCCCAGGGACATTCTAAAGATGATGGCCGACGCGTCGCGCATCGAGGCAGCGGTGAAAGGAACGCCGCTGGCCGCGCTGCTCGATCCAGGCGCGCCCGCACAGCGAGCGGGCGTGCTCGCCAGCCTGAATATGGTAGCGGACTGTCTGGAGCTGTTGCCGGAGTGGGAGCATACGAGGCCGACCTTTGCGACCGCCGAGTGGTACACCGCGCGCAAGCGTTGGGTGTTTCTGACTTCCAGCCCCGCCTACCGCGCAAAGATTCTGCCGCTGCATTCCGTGTGGCTCGACTTATTCATCCTGCGCATGATGGGCTACTGCGAAGACCATACAGCGAAGCCTGTTTGGTTTGTGCTGGACGAGCTGGCAAGCCTTAACAAGTTGCCACAGCTCCACACCGCCGTCACGGAAAACCGCAAGTACGGGAATCCCGTTGTGGTGGGCTTTCAGGGGCGCAGCCAGCTTGAAAAACGCTACGGCCAGGACACCGAGGCCATGCTCTCGCAGCCCGCAACCAAGCTGTTTTTCAAGACCACCGAGCCGCGCGCCGCCAAGTGGATTTCCGATGCCATCGGAGAGATCGAGGTCGAGCGGCTCAAGGAATCGCGCAGCGTGGGACTGTTGTTCAGTAGGAAATCCCTTGCGATGGAAATTGCGACCAAGCCGCTTGTCATGGCTTCAGAAATCTCCGGCTTGGAGCCGTTGCACGGTTTCATCAAGCAGGAAAACAAAGTTGTTCCAGTTCACTTCCAGTTTTCAAAGAAGCGCGGTAGACAACCGGAGTTTATCGAGCGCAAATTGCCGGAGACTGTGCCCAGGCCGTCACCGCCGACGCCGGTAGTTCGCACCGAGCAACCCAAGACGCCAGCAGCGGCCCAGGCCACGCTTCCGCTTTTCGATGCGCCCGCTGACAAGCCCAATGACAAACCCAAAGAGGCGTTTGTGTGGGATGAGACGAAGGGGATTGAATGACCGGAAGGTGTCTTCACGGTACTGATTTGTGCCGGACAGACCTCTGTTCTATTGAACTCTCTTGGCCCATACGCTGTACTGATCGAGTAGTGGCACTCAGCCCTTTGAAGCACCGAAAAGTGCTGGATTCGCGTCAATTCTAGCCCTAGAGCAGAGCCGTCAACCGCACCTGATTCTGACTAGCCTAACCCGGTGGGTTCTGAGCTAGCCGAGCACGCGTTCGCCTTCGTTTACAGTCTTGACATCATTAACCCATAGGGTTAATATAATACATGAATGGATTGATATGACAATACTCTTTCCTGCCGGTGACGAACCGGACGATTGGAACCAAGCGAAGCGACTCATCCGCCGCTATAACATTCAGCGCGCCAAGTTGATTGGTCGGCGGTTGGACGACCTTAAGGCCGCTGCGTCTTTGGAGGTGATGCGTTATCTCCCTGGCAGATGCCACGAGTTGAAAGGGGACCGCAGAGGAGTATTGTCGCTAGACCTGGATGGCCCTTACCGCCTTCTTTTCCGACCGGCGAATAATCCGGTCCCGTCCAAAGCTGACGGAGGGTTGGATTGGCAGAAGGTGACAGCAATCATTCTCGTGGGAGTGGAGGATACACATGAGTGAAAGGATTGAGAATCAGTACATCCCGGACATTGTTTCTCCTCCCGGTGAGACGTTGGAAGAGGTGCTAAGTGAACGCGGAATGTCGCAGGCAGAACTAGCCGAGCGCATGGGCCGCCCGAAGAAGACCATCAACGAAATTGTCAAAGGCAAGGCGGCGATCACAGCGGAAACCGCCATTCAGTTTGAAAGAGTATTGGGAGTTCCAGCATCATTCTGGATGGTGCGTGAGCAGAACTATCGAGAGGCACTTGCACGAGCAAAGGAGTTCGAGTCTCTAGAGAGCCAAGCCGATTGGCTCAAGAGCATTCCGTACAGAGCAATGGCGAAATTGGGTTGGGTTGAGGCGCACAAGGACAGATCACTTCAAATTGAAGCGCTGCTCCGCTTCTTCGGCGTGGCCTCCCCTTCGACATGGGAAGGAATGTGGAGTGCAGCCGCTCCGTCTTTCCGGCTGTCGCCGAGTTACAGGAGTGAACGTGGAGCAATATCTGCATGGCTTCGCAAAGGCGAATTGGACGCTGGAAGTCTTCATTGTCGTGACTTTGACGAGCGAGCATTCAAGGCGGCATTGAGCGAAATCCGGTCACTGACTCGCAACTTCGATCGCGGAGTTGCGCTTACAGTCCAAAACATCTGTGCCGCATCGGGCGTTGCTGTAGTGTTTGTTCCTGAAATCCCTGGAACAAGTGTTTGGGGGGCAACCCGCTGGCTAAGTCCGAATAGAGCTTTGATACAGCTTAGCCTCCGGTACAAGACAGACGATCACCTGTGGTTCACGTTCTTTCACGAAGCCGGCCACATTCTATTGCACGGAAAGCGGGACGTCTTCGTCGAGGAAGATCAGCAACATAAGGATGATAAGGAAGCGGAAGCTGATACCTTTTCACGTGATTGGCTGATCCCGGCTTCGCAATACCGAGCCTTTTGCAGGAGAGGTGCCTTCTCTTGTGCTGCTGTAAGTCGTTTTGCGCATGAACTTGGAATCGCTCCTGGCATTGTGGTTGGTCGACTCCAGCATGATAGCCACCTTAGTCCAGCACACTGCCACGAGCTAAAGAAGAAGGTTGATTGGATCTTCGCGACACAATCGGGGGAGTCTAATGTTTGACCATAAGCATTATGTACCCATCTTGAAAGGTCGGGATGGCGAGTACGGTGCACTCAGCTCTGTCCCCCTACCGCTCAAGGCAAGAATGACACCCGTAATTGAGCTTCCACCAATTCCCTGGGACTTTGAGGCAGAGACACCGGCACGAACAATCGACGCCCACCTCAAGAAGGTCACACAGAAGATTGAGCGTGCCTGGGGACGAGAAAAGGTGTTTTTTCTCGACCTATTATGGATAGCGGAAAGCGAGCGCATGGATGATGGTAGGCATCCGCTGAGCTTCGTTTGCGATTCCGCTCGCACTCGCAGACTGTCTCCGATCCCAGTTGTGAGTTTGGTTAGGGGTGAGGATTACCTGGAAGCTTGCGCTGCTTCTGTGGCAACAGACCGTCGCGGCGTATGTATTCGCCTTCAACGCGAGGACTTCGTTGATTATGCCGATATCGGTCCCGAATTGAAGCGGCTTCTAGCGGCAGTTAACACCCGGAAAGCCGATGCCGACTTGCTGTTGGACTTCCGCGCGCTCACCCCCGACTCCCGCAGCATAAATACGCGAGACGCATTGGCTCTCATCTCCCGCATTCCAGAACTAAATGCATGGCGCAGCTTTACAGTCGCAGGCACGTCATTTCCCGAGAATCTAATTGGCCTGCCACCGTCTGACTTCTCATTCATTCCACGTAGCGAATGGAAGTTGTGGAGAAGTGTCTTGCGGGAGAAGTCCGGTCGCTTACCGAGCTTCGCTGACTACGCAGTTTCGCACCCAGAACCATCTGAGGTTGACCCGCGAATTATGAGGCCATCTGCTAGTGTGCGATACACGACGGATGAGTATTGGCTCGTACCCAAGGGGCGTAACCTACGCGACTACGGCTATGAACAATTCCACGACGTGTGTCGCGAGTTGATTGCGCGGCCGGAGTACGCTGGCAGGTCTCTTAGCTGGGGCGATGGTTATATCGATGACTGCGCGAACGAGCTCGTTGGGACAGGCAATCTGACGACGTGGCGCAAGGTTGCGACCTCTCATCATATTGCGTATGTGCTCCGGCAACTCTCCATCGCATTCGATTTCTGAGGCCGTCGCGTACGATGACTTTCAATTCGTCTACGGGGACAGCATCCACTAGCGCCTTCCAGAGATGTTTCCTGGACTTCTGGGCTAGTTTGTGTCCGGGGACAATCCGATCCAAGATACTGAGGACCTCATCGCGCCACAGCAGCTGCGCGAGATCAATTGGTTCAATACCGGGATTCGGTTTCTCTGGCCGAAAAGGCACTAGTCGCGTCTCCCCGCTTTGCCGATCAAACTGAGCAACCTCAATCCCCCACCACTCGGGAAGGAGTGCGGCAGCCTGAGCTAGATGCGTTTCCCCTGAAACAAGCGTCACGGAATCGAGAACCTTACCGTAAGTTGTCGCTTGTCTCCCCAGACGCTTGAGCGTATCGCGGTCGCTCTTGATCTCATATCCCTTTAGGCAGCCATTCACGACAGCAACGTCCACGCGGACGAATCCGCCGCAAAGGCCAAGCTCCTCAACAATGATCGTGTTGCGATCATCGGAATATAAACCGTTTAGTCGCTCCAGAAGAACACGACGAACGTCAACATCTCTCATGCACGCAAGATAGCAGAGCAGACGCTACAATCCAAATTACCTTTGGATATCCCCGCTCGGCGCGCTCATAATCTACGGGAATGGGCTTGCCTGAATCAGGTGCGAATGGCCTTGTGTTTTGTGTGGGTTGGAGTGGGCGACTGACGGCCTTTTGGGCTGGACTCGATTCGCGAGTCCAGCATTTTCGGTGCTTCAAAGAGCTGAGTGCCACTATCGATCAGTACCGCGTTTGGGCCAAGAGAGTTCAATAGAATTGAGGTCTGCCCGGCAGCCTAATGCGGTGACACGAATCGGCTTTTGTTGAGATGAGGATTAAAATCTCCCTATGCTGACGATCTCCAAACCGCTGTCGGCAAGCCAAGTACGGACGTACCATGAGCGGGAGTTTGCGTCGGAGCGGCAGAACTATTGGAGCCGCGACCAGCAGGGGCATAGCGAATGGCAAGGCAAGCTGTCCGAGCAGTGGGGCTTGGAAGGCGCGGTTGGTGACGAGCACTTTGCACGTCTGACCGAAGGCCAGCACCCGCACACGGAAGAGCAGCTCGTTCGCCATCAGGTTTCTAAAACCTATGAGGGCAAATTCGGCAAGGAAGTGACGAGCGTGGAGCACCGCGCCGGTTGGGACGCTACATTCTCCGCGCCGAAGTCTGTTTCTCTCACCGCACTTGTCGGCGGCGATGGGCGTGTGCGAGAGGCGCATCGGGAAAGTGTGCGTGTTGCACTGGCCGAGCTGGAGAAGTACACCCAGGCGCGGATTGGCAATGTCCACGCGCCGGAGACAACTGGCAAATTCGTTGCGGCTACCTTTGAGCACGACACCGCGCGGCCCGTTGAAGGCTACGCCGCGCCGCAGCTCCACACCCATGCGGTGATCTTCAACGTCACCGAGCGTGATAACGGCCAAACCCGAGCTTTACAGCCGCAAGAGCTATTCGCTTCGCAACGCTATGCCACGAGCGTTTACCGTTCCGAGCTGGCGATGCGGTTGCAGAGTTTGGGCTACGAGCTGGAGCGTGGCAAACACGGACAGCCGGAGATCAAGGGTTATACAAGAGAGTATCTGGAGGCCAGCAGTCCGCGCCGGGAGCAGATCAAAGACCATCTCCGCGAGATGGGATTGGATGGAGCCGGAGCCGCGCAGGTTGCGGCGCACCGGACGCGGGATAGTAAAGAGATGCTATCGCCGGAAGAGGTATTGGAGCGGCACCGCGAGCTGGCCGCGCAATATGGACACCAGGCCGACCGGGTTGTGGCCGAGGCACGGGCGCATGAACAGCGCCACGTTTACGAACCCGACCGCATCGCGCAACAGGCCGTCACCTATGCCCGCGATCATCTTTTTGAGCGGGCCGCTGTGCTGGACCGGCGTGACCTTTTGGAAGCGGCGCTCAGCCGTGGCATGGGTGAGACGACGTATGCCCACATCCGGCAGGAGTTCGAGCAGCGGGCCACGCGAGGCGAGTTTCGCACGGTCGATCATGCCGGAGCAGGACAGCAGTACACAACCGCCGCGATGCTTCGCATGGAACGCGAGATCGTCGCACGGATGCAGGAAGGCAATCAGCGTGGAGTGAGTGAGCCGACGCTGGTTTCTCCGCAGATTCGGATTACGACGGAAGACCACCATCCGGAATTGAATGCCTCGCAGCGTCAGGCCGTCGAGCAGGTGTTTCTCTCCCGCGAAAAGATGGTAGGCCTGGATGGCGTCGCCGGTGCGGGCAAGACAACGACGCTGGCCGTCATCCGTGAAGGCGCAGAGGCGCAAGGGTACAAGGTCGAAGGCTTCGCGCCCACGTCCCGCGCGGCGCAAAAGCTCGCTGACGCTGGCATGGAAACATCCACGCTGCAAAGGCATCTTGCACGTGGACAGCAGCCGGACACCGGCGAGCGCCGCCTGTATGTGCTCGATGAATCTTCGCTCGCATCCACCAAACAGATGCACGAGTTTGTGAATCGCCTTCATCCCAATGACCGCGTGTTGCTGGTAGGCGACCGGCGGCAGCATGAGGCGGTTGAGGCCGGGCGTCCCTTTGCGCAGCTCCAGGACGCGGGCATGAAAACGGTGAAGCTCGAAGAGATCGTCCGACAGAAAAACCCGGAGCTAAAACAGGTGGTCGAACAGCTTGCGCGGGGCGAGGTGCGCGAGGCCGTGCAGGGTTTGGAGCGGCAGGGCCGCGTCCATGAGATTGCAGGCCGCGAGGAACGCATCACCGCCATTGCGAAGGAATATGCGAAATCGCCGGAGGGTACGCTGGTTGTCTCTCCCGACAATCGTTCCCGCGTGGAGATCAACGAGCGTATTCATGCCGAGATGCAGGAGCGCGGCTCAGTCAGTAAAGAGGAACATCGCATTCAGACGCTTGTGCCGCGCCAGGACCTTACCGGGCCGGAGCGGACATGGGCCGCGCGCTATGAGTTCAACGATGTAGTGCGCTACGCCCGCGCATCGAAAGAGACCGGAATGGAGCGCGGCGAATACGCACGAGTCAAGAGCGTGGATGCGGAGAAAAACCTGTTGACGGTGATACGGGCCGATGGCTCAGAGGTGACCTATGATCCGCGCCGTCAGCAGGGCGTGTCTGTCTATCGGGAAGAGCCGCGCAGCTTCGCCGTGGGCGACCGTATCCAGTTCACCGCACCGGCCAACGATTTGA
Source organism: Occallatibacter sp. (assembly GCA_035508555.1). Lineage (GTDB taxonomy): Bacteria > Acidobacteriota > Terriglobia > Terriglobales > Acidobacteriaceae > Telmatobacter. Next base: position 34,917 of record DATJMU010000173.1, read on the forward strand.
AAGTTGCCAACCGCGAACTAGGGACTGTCGGAGCCATCGGCCAGGATGGGCAGATGCGCTTGAAGATGGACGGAGGCCGCGACGTGCAGCTCGATCCGCGCGAGCATCCGCATCTCGATCACGGCTATGCGGTGACGAGCCATTCCAGCCAGGGGCAGACCGCCGAGCGCGTCTTGATTCACGTCGATACCGAGTTGGCTGCGAAAGACCTTCTCAACAGCCGCATGGCATACGTCGCCGTCTCGCGCGGCGCGGTGGACGCGCAGCTCTACACCAACGACCGTGCAAAGCTGCCGGAGGCGTTAGGGCATGACGTGTCCCACGAGAGTGCCCACACACCGGCAATGAAGCCGGAGCAAGCCATCACGCCGCAGCAGGAGATCGCGCCAGTCATCGAACACGGCTTAGGCATGGGATAATGGCTTCTAAACCTATGAATCGTCACTTCAGAATCGTGCCGTGCGTTCAAGATATTCACAGAAATCGAGATTTTGCCTGCACAATTCCTACACAGCCGATTCTAGGCGTATTATCCGTAATTAAACCAACAAGATGCGATAATCACGTCACCCTGACAGGATGAGAAAGCCACGCCGGGCCGCTCCGCAGCCGCGCCGGATTATGTACCTTACTTTGACGAGGAATCGGGACCTGCGGACGACGCGGAGGCAGTGGATGGGTTTGATTCCGAAGTGGATCCGTCGAGGGCTGAAGCCCTTTTCCTCGGGTCGGTAGTGGACGTACGGGCTAAAGCCCGTACCCTTCAGTCCGTACCCTTCAGACCTTGCCGTTCAAACTGGCTCACTACCGACGCGGGTGGAGATAAGGGCGCCTCGATACAATCGATGCGTGTCTATTGAAACGATTGGGGAACCGATGGGCCAGGAGCCCGATCCTCACGGGTCGGGAGGGCGAGCGAAGCACCACGGGAGCATGAAATTTAAGACGTTTTTGATGATTCTGGTGATGGTGCTCTGCGGGCCGCTGGGCAACGTGCTTCTGGGCAAGGGGATGAAGCAGGTGGGCGCCCTGAGCGTGTGGCCGATGGCGCACCTGTTGGGGGCAGCGGGGAGGATCCTGGGGTCCGGGCCTATCTGGATGGGGATCGGATCGCTGATGGTTTTCTTTGTCGCCTACATGCTGGTGCTGTCGTGGGCGGACTACAGCTTTGTGCAGCCGGCCTCGTCGGTGGCCTACGGGGTGGTGGCGCTGCTTGGATACCTGGTGCTGGGGGAAAGGGTGTCACCATTGCGCTGGGCGGGAGTGGCGATTATCTGCGTGGGAGTATTCGTGGTGAGCCGGACCACGCCGCGGACTACGCCGCAGAGTACGGGCGGGCAATCGGCGGGGCGAGGTTAAGTGGGAAATTTCATTCTTTTTTCGGTGATCGTGCTGGCGGGAACGGGGGGCGAGCTGTGTGTGTCGCGCGCGATGAAGAGCGTGGGAGAGGCGACCAGCTTCCATCCCGCGCAGATTTCGCGCGTGGTGCTGCGGGCGCTGCGGCAGCCCTGGATGTGGGTGGGCGTGGGGATGATGGCCCTGGCTTTCTTTGCGCTCCTGGGCGCGCTGTCCGTATATAACGTGAGCTTTGTGGTTCCGGTGACGGCATTGAGTTACATCGCCGGTGCGCTGGGCGGGGTGGTGTTTTTGCACGAGCGGGTGAGCTTCTGGCGGTGGGTGGGTGTGCTGCTGGTGGCGGTGGGGGTGACGCTGGTGATTGTGGGGAAGAACTGAGGGCGAGCGAGTGGATGCCCTCAGCGAATTTCGGACGCCGGGCAGTCGGTGGCTTTTTTGAGAAGCCAGTAATGGAAGCCGTCGACGATGGCGTTGAGGGCGGCCTGGTTGAGGTCGCTGCTGACGCCGGCGGTGACCCAGGGTTCGTGGTTGTCGGCGTTAAAGCTGGCGGTGACGCGGACGTGGGCGGCGGAGTCGTGGGCGCTGATGTCGAGGGCGGTGACGGTGAATGTGCCGAGGCGCATCTCGGCCAGCGCCGGGAAGGGTTTTTCGAGCTCGCGGCGCATGGCCTTGGTGAGGGCGTCGACAGGGCCGGCGCCTTCGGCGCGGGTGGTGGCGAGCTTCTGCTCTTCGAGCATGAGGGTCATGAAGGCGATGGCGTAGTGGGTGCCAACTTCATCACACTCGTCGAAGACGCGCCAACTGCGGACGCCGAACCAGTCAGGAAGTGTGCCGAGGGTGCGCATACAGGCAAGGCGGAAGGAGACTTCGCTAGAGGTGTAGCCGCCGCCTTCGATCATGGCCTGGTTCTGGTCCATGAGGGACTGGGCCTGCTGGGATGAGAGGGGAACTCCAAGGGTTTCGCTGAGGGCGACGACGTTGGCACGGCCGGACTGGGCGTTTACGCCGATGGCGGGAGCGGCGCCGACGAGGGCGGGGTCGCACCAGAGATAGGCGCCGGGATTTTTGCGTTCGCTGGAGCCGTGCATGCCAGCCCAGGTTCCGAAGGCTCCGGGGCCGACGATGGGCGCTCCATGGGGTGATTCGAGGCCGAAGGCGGCGTAGGCGGAGTGGGCGAGCGAGGTGAGGCCGGCAAGGGAGTCGGCGGGGACGAAGCGGGCTTCGCCGCGGAGCTGCATGGCGCCTGTGACGGTGGTGAGGTTGACGTTGCCACAGCGCTCGCCGGTGCCGAGGAGGGTTCCCTGGACGTGCATTGCGCCGGCGAGGATGGCGGCGCGGGTGTTGGCGACGCCGAAGCCGCGGTCCTGATGGCCGTGGAAGCCGATGTGGGCGGCGGGGTGACGGCAGACGAGGTCGGCAATGACGCGGGTGACTTCTTCGGGGTTGGAGCCGCCGTTGGTGTCGCAGACGACGATGCGGCTGACGTGCTGGGTGTCGCACTGGGAGACGAGCCGATGAAAGTAGTCGAGTGACGCCGCGGCGAAGTCGGAGTCCGCGGGGATGCCGTTTTCACGGCGGCCGCAGGCGGCGTCCATAGCGTGCTCGAGATCGACGAGGACCTCAAGGCCGTGCTGCTGGAGGCAGTCGACGGTCTCGAAGGCCATGCGGAGGTTTTCCTCGGGGGTGGTCTCAAGGGAGCGCATGACGTCGAGGAGGCGGGACTTGACGACGATAACCGCGGCGGGAATGCGGGTGCGGTGGGAGAGGATGAACTGGACGTCGGGCCATTGTTCGACCGTTGCGCCACGACCGCGGGTGCGGCCGAAGAGGGCGAGGCGGATGGGGCCGGTTTCGGCGGAGTCGAGGGCGGCGGTGAGGTCGGAGACGAAACGGTTGGCGCCGGCGAAGCCGATTTCGGCGTAGTGGATGCCGAAGGCGGACATGCGCTGGAGAAGGCCGACGGCATTGGGGACGGAGATCTCGAGGCCGGGCTGCTGGAGGCCGTCGCGGAGACTGGTGTCGAAGAGCTCGACTTGAGGAGTGGGCTTGTCGGACAAAGGATGTGGGCTCCGAGTGGGTTCGCTTTTATTTTATCGTTTCGCGAGTTGGTCCCGCTGGCGCAGGGTTGGCGAGTTAGCAGGTTGGCGGGGTGTGGAGTGATGCGAACAGGGGGCCAACCCCACCCTAGCCGCAAAAACAAAGACGCGGCGAGGGTGGGGCACCCGGAGAGTGGCGGAAGACGCGGCTTCCCTGCCCTTGGACCGCTCAGAAGTGGAACTTGTAGCGCAAGGTCGCGGCGATGATTCTTGGGTCGTTGTAGTGGAAGCCGCCGATGGTGACGGAGTTGTCGAGGAGTACGCGGTGATTGGTGACGTTGAGGATGGAGCCGGAGAGATCCCAGTTCTCGGCGATGTTATGGCCGGCGGCTATGTCGAAGGTGGTGTGGGCGGGAAGATTGTTGCCCTGATACGGGCCTTCGCCAGAGCCGGCCAGGCCGTTTGTGAAGCCGGAGCCATAGTAGACGTTCGATGAGAACCAGGTGTGGGCGGGGAGTCTGGCGACGAAGCCGGTGTTGAGGGTGTCGCGCTGGTCGTGGTCGACGGGAAAGTAATCGGGGCCGAGGTCGCAGGCGGGGTCGTCTGGATAGGAGCAGGTGAAGCCGCCGATGATGTTGCCGCGCTGCTCGGCGATCTGGTTGGAGTAGCTCAAGTGGAACTGGCCCCAGCGGGCGAGCTGGGGCGAGCGGAGGGTCATCTCCCAGGCGCGGACGAGGGCGCCATCGACGGCGATGGGGAAGTACATGTTGGATTCGCCAAGGTTGGAGTGGTCGAGGAAATTGTTCACGCGATTCTTGAAGGTGTCGATGTCAAGTGTCCAGCCTTTATAGGGGATGTGGACGCCGAACTGGTGCTCTTCGTCGCGCTCGGAAGGGATGGGGGTGAAGGCGTTTTCGCCGCCTCCGAGGGAGTTGGCGTACTCGAGGACGGAGGTGGAGACGGTGAGGATGGGCGCGGGCTGAAAGAAGTGGCCGTAGAAGCCGCGGAAGACCCAGTTGAGGCGCGGGATGAGGACGGTGGCGCCGATGCGGGGGTAGGTGGCGGACTCGTCAAGGACGGAGCGGTAGATGGAGAAGCGCTCGCCGCCGAGGAGGGTGACGTAACGGCCGAGGTGAAGGTGGTCGGCGAGGTAGAACTCCACGAGGCCGGCGTTGGCGGTGGCGGTGGTGTTGGGCTCGGATGGGCCGGAGCCGTCGTTGACCTGGTCGCCAAAGAGGTCGTGTTCGGCCTGGACGAAGGAGTAGAGGCCGGCGGAGAGGTCGTTGGGGCCGACCTCGGCGCGGACGTCGGACTGGGCGCCGGCATAGTTGGACCGCTGGTGCCAGGTGGTGGCCACGGGGTAGTCGTCGGTGGGGGAATCGTAGTTAGAGACGTTGAGGTGATAAAAGGGCGCGACGTCGAAGAGGGCCTTGGGCGAAAGGGTGTGAACCCAGTCGAGGATGACGAAGGAGTCGTCCTCGGTCTGGCCGTCGCGGAGGCCGGTGGAGCAGTAGTAGCCGGAGGTGCACTCGTAATCGTTGGGATCGGGGTCGTAGGGAACCTGGAAGAAGTCGTGGCGGACCTGGGCGTCGAGGCGGAGCTGGTCCTTGGGGGTCTGGTTGCGGATGAGAGAGAGGAAGCCGCTCTGGGAGTCGGTGGCGTCGTGGTAGATGGCGGGGACGGGCGTAGCCAGGCCGTAGTTGGAACGGGAACCGGTGACGCTCGAGTACCAGGCGGTTTTTTCGGAGTGGTTGCCGAGGGAGAGCTGGGCTTCGCCGGAGTAGAGGTTGCCGCCGTAGAGGAAGAGCTCGCCGTCGCGGTTGAACTCGAAGCCGTTGCGGGGCAGAACGTTGAAGACGCCGTAGGTGCGGTCGCCGACGTCGGCGGCGTAGCTGCCGCGCTGGGTTTCAAGCGAGTCGATGTCCTTGGGGTCGATCTGGGGGCCGACGTTGGAGGCGATCTTGGTGTTGGGGATCTGGACGCCGTCGATGAGCCAACTGGTCTGATGGCCGCCGCGCATGTGGAGCATGTCATGGGTCATGTAGGCGCCGGGGACGTAGTCGGTGATCATCTCCATGCCGGTGGTGCGGTCGGCGCCGGGGGTGTCAAGGATCATCTGGCGGGTGACGAGGGTGGTGGGGGTGACGGTGGCGGCTGCCGTGGCTTCGCCGTGGACGGTGACAGATTCATTGGCTGCGCCGATGGGAAGGGGGATGTGGAGGATGGGGGTGGTTCCGGAGGCGAGGGTGAGGGCCTGAGTGACGGTCTTGAAGCCATCGGCAGTTGCGGTGAGAGTGTAGAGGCCAAGGGGAGCTTCGCGGAGCTCGAAGGCGCCATCGGAGTTGGTGACGGCGCGGAGGACGAAGGCGGAGTTGGCGGACTGGAGGGTGACTTTGGCGCCAGCAATGGGGCGATGCTGGGGATCGTGGACGATGCCGCGCACGGTGGCGAAGACGGTGGCGCGGGCGGGGATGGATGCGGCGAAGAGAATGAGTGCGGCGAGGATGGAATAGAGAGAAAGGCGGTGCATGAAACGACCTCCGTGCAATACAGGGCTGGGTGCGGGCTGCGGACGCAGCGGTGTGGCCGCGTGAGGCCCGGCGGGGATGGGGAAGCGGGTTCGGCCTGTTCAGAGAGTAGGTTTGCGCACGCGCTCAATGGACACAGCAAGCAATTGCCCGGCTTTCGAGACTCCAAACGGAAGCGGCCCTCAGGGGCTAAAGCCCCGCCCAAGACGAGTCTCGAATGTAGGGGCTAAAGCCCATACCCTTCGCGCGCTTGGCCTTACCCTTCGCGGGTGTGGCCATACCCTTCCCGAAGCCATTCTTGCCGAGAGCGGCGCCTGTTGGGCAGTTCCCATGATTGCGGCACGGGGCGCTGAACGACCGAACCTGAATTGTCAGACCAGGGTGACTGCGGGAGGGCCGCGGACGGAGCGGGTGCGGAGCTGCGAGAAGCGGGCGGTGGCGCGGGCGGCGCCAGGCGAGTGGGGCTCGATGAGCATCTCGGCGAGAACGGCGGGCGCGGCGAGCAGCGCGTGCGCAGGCGTAGACCAGACGCCGAGGTGGTGAGGATAGTAAGGGCAGTGTGAGGGGTTTCCGACGACGGGCGGCGCGCCGGGCGGGATGGGCGTGCGCGCAGCCATCATGGCCATGCGCATGGCGCAATGGTGCATTCCGTCGCGGCGGCAGCAGGCAGGCAGATAGGCGTCGTCGCTGGCCGGCGAGAGGGCGACCAGCGGTCCTGCCGAGAAAAACAGGATGAACAGGATGGCGATGCCGCGCTGCATCTTGCCCACCATGCTACACGAGGGGACGCAAGAACGAGCAGAGGATTCTTGGGGCTCGGGTATGATCGAGAGGAGAAGCGCGCATCTCCATTCATTGAATTCGATTGAGAGTCTCACATGTCGCAAGAAATGGGTTCCGGGTCTCATTCCGCCGAAACGGCGCATGAATCGCGCCGGACGCGGCCGCTGCGCATCGCTCTGTTTGGGTTTGGGACGGTGGGGCGTTCGGCGGCGCGGATTCTGGTTGAGTCGCAACCGGCGGGGCTGGAGCTGACGCACGTCTTTAACCGCAACGTGGCGCGGAAGAAGGTGAATTGGGTTCCGGCGGGGGTGGTGTGGAGCGAGGACGCCGAGGCGGTGCTGGCCGCGGATGTGGACGTGGTGGTGGAGCTGGCCGGGGGTCTGGATCCGGCGGGGATCTGGGTGCGGCGGGCCTTGGCGAGCGGCAAAAGCGTGGTGACGGCGAACAAGAAGCTCATTGCCTTCCAGGGGCCGGAGCTGGAGCAACTGGCGAGGGGAAAGGGCGGGCATCTGAAGTACGGCGCGGCGGTTGCGGGCGGAATTCCGGTGATTCCGGGGCTGGAACAGGGACTGGCCGGCGACCGCATTACGCGGATCGAGGGGATTTTGAACGGGACGTGCAACTTCATCCTGAGCAAGATGGACGAGGGCGCCGAGTACGCCGATGTGCTGAAGGAAGCGCAGGCGAAGGGATACGCCGAGGCCGATCCGACGGAGGACGTGGGCGGGTTCGACGCGCGGGCGAAGCTGGCGATCCTGATGCGGCTGGCGCTGCGGGCGGCGATCGATCCCAATGAGATCGCGCCGCAGGCGATTACGGCGGTGTCGGCTGTGGACTTCAGCTATGCGCGGGACCTGGGCTGCACGATCCGGCAGATTGCGCGGGCGGAACAGACGGAGGGCGACGTAGCAGCCACGGTGGGGCCGATGCTGGTGGACCTGAAGTCGCCGCTGGCGTGGTCGCGGGGCACGGAGAACATGGTGATCGCGACGGGCAAGTACGGCGGCGATGTGGTGTTCTCGGGGCATGGCGCGGGCGGGCACCCGACGGCGGTGGCGGTGGTGAGCGACCTGCTGGCGCTAGCGCACGGGTCGCGGCGGGTGGAAATTCCGTCGGCGCCGGCAAGGGTGGGCGCGGAGTTCGAGGTACCGCATTACATACGTTTTCTGGTGCGGGACCGGCCGGGGATCGTGGCGGAGATTACGGGGGCGCTGGCAGCGGAGCGGATCAATATTCGGGCCATTGTGCAGAAGCCGGGGTATCCTGCGGATGCGCTGCCGTTCGTGGTTACGGTGGAACCATGCAGGACGTCGGCACTGGCGCGCGCGCTCGAGCGGATGAAGACGATGGACTGCCTGCTGGTGGAACCGCTGAACATGCAGATGCTGGAGTAGGGACAGTGGTCAGTGGTCAGAGATCTGGGGTCAGGGCTTAGTTGGCGCGGTCAGGGATTGGCGTGCGTCGTTTTGTAGGATTTTCCTGGAGGTGGGGCGATGATTGGGACGATTTATAGGTGCGAGATCTGCGGGGAGGAGAGCGAGAACCCGCAGAAGTGGATTGCAATCCACTGCAGCGATGCGCAACTGACGGTGTTCCGATGGACCAAGGAGGCGGCCGATGCGCCGCACGCCCGGCACTACTGCGGCGAGGCACACGCGCAGGTGTACATCAGCCGGTGGCTGGAGTCGGCCTGCCGGTGACGAGGCGGGCGAGCGCCCCGAGAGATCACAGCAGCTCGGGGATCAGCGTGCGATAGCCGGCCATGGAGTGGAGCGCGGCGCGGAGATCGTGTTCGGGAACGAAGACGGGCGCGGCCATCTCGGGTTCAGTGCGCGCAAGGAAGCGGTTCTCGGCAGCCGCGCGCGAGAGTCCGACTGCGGCGTGGGCGATGACAATGACATTCGAAGTAGCGGCGTAGAGGATGCCGATGCCGGAGAGGGCGTGAATGTCCAGCCGGGTAATGCCTACCTCTTCGCGGAGTTCCTTATAGAGGTTGCGTTCGAGGTCGGCGCCGGAAGCGACGACGAGTTCGTCGCTTTGGACGCCGCCGCCGATGATTTCGGTGGCGCCGTTCCGGGCGCGCCTGCCGAAGAGGTAGAAGCCGTCGCTGGTTCGAATGAGAGCGCCGGTGGAGAGGTGGTTGAAAGGATCGAGATGGAGGCGGGCGTGATGGTCGTGGAGCGCGGGGAAGGTGGCGAGGTGGCGATAGCGGACGGCTCCGAGGCGCAGGGTTGCCGGCGCTGCTCCCTTCTCCAGCTCGTCGAGGTTGAGGACGCGGTAGTAGAGGCCATCCCAGAGGGGCTCGGCGGAGCGGGCGACCATGCGGCGCCATTCGGCGTGAACGAGGGCATTGTATGCGGGCGTGGGCTGCCACTCATGGGCGCAGAGCTCGATGCCGATGTCTGCGAGGGTGAAGGAGGCGCGGGTGAGGATGCGGGGAGTGAACATGAGCGTAACTGTTTGGCGGATTCACGAGAAGGAAGTGCGGCGGCGCAGCACGGCGCCGCTGGACCAGCGGTTGTAACTCAGCAAACAGAGTAGCAGCAGGCAGGCGATGGCGTGGAGGGCGAGGTTGACCCCGCAAGACTCGAGGAGGGCATAGGCGAAGGTCGTCACGATGACGGCCGGGAAGAGATATTCGGCGGCGATTTGCTTGCGCTGCAAGGGTCTAATCGCTTACTTTGCTTGCAAAGGTCAGGGCCCTTGTCGCACATTTCTGATTCCCCGGGAATGGATGCTGGGGCTGCCGCACGGCAGCAAAAGGCAGAGTTCGCCCAGATTGCCTTCGAAAATCACTTTGCTATTTCTCCCGATGCGATCTTTGTAACGGATTCGACCGGCACGATCCGCGAGGCGAACCCGCGGGCCGCGGAGATGTTCGGCTACGCGCGGGCGGAGATGGTAGGGCTGACGATCGACGCGCTGGTGCCGGAGCGGTTGCGGGGACGACATCCGGGGCACCGCGAGAACTTCAACGCACATCCGAGGACGCGGCAGATGGGCGCGGGACTGAACCTGTTCGCGCTGCGCAAGGATGGGAGCGAGTTCCCGGTGGACATCATGCTCAAGCCCATCGGGACGGCCGGGGGACCGGTGGTGCTGAGCTTTGTGCGCGACATTACCGAACAGCGGGCGGCGCAGATGGAGCTGCGGCGCAAGGATCTGCAGTTGCGCTCGATCGTGGAGAGCATCCACGACTACGCGATCTATCTGCTGGACATGGAGGGCAGCGTGATGACGTGGAACCCGGGGGCGGAGCGGATCAAAGGGTACACGGCGGACGAGGTGCTGGGCCTGAGCTTTGCGCGGTTCTTTACCGACGAGGACGTGGCACGGGGCAGGCCGGCGGAGCTGCTGCGGCTGGCGGCCGCGCGCGAGCACGTGGAAACCGAGGGCTGGCGGGTACGCAAGGACGGGTCAAGATTCTGGGCCAATGTAGTGATGACGGCGATCCGGGACGAGACGGGGCAGTTGACGGGCTATTCAAAGGTCACGCGGGACCTGACGGACCGGAAGCGCGCGGAAGAGGCCGTGATGCTGCAGTTGAGTGAGGCGCTGCTGGCCAACGTGGACGTGCGCAAGCTGCTGGGGGCGATCTCGGCGAGCATTCGCGAGGTGGCGCCGCACGACTGCGCGACACTGGCGCTCTACGATCAAGCCATCGGGGACCTGATGGTGCAGTTTCTCAGCGCGGACGCGGCGGAGCCACTCAAGGGCGAGGTGCGCATTCCGCTGGAGGGCACACCCGCAGGCAAGGTCTTCCAGACGCGCGAGGCGACGGTGCTGGGCAACATCCGCCATGCGGGGTTTGCGCTGGAACCGCTGCGGCATCTGATCGCGCTGGAGATGGTCGCGGGCTGTTGGGTTCCGCTCATCTACCGGGGCGAGCCGATCGGGACGATGTGCATTGCGAGCCGCCGCGAGAATGCATTTACCAAGCGCGACGCCGGGATGCTCACCGAAATTGCCGGGCAGGTGGCGATGGCGGTGAACAATGCCATGGCATTCCGGCGGATCGCCGAGCTGCGCGACCGGCTGAGTCAGGAGAAAGAGTACCTCGAAGCCGAGATCAACCTGGAGAACCGCTACGAGGACATCGTGGGCGAGAGCGGGGGGCTCAAACAGGTTCTGAAGCAGATCGAGACGGTGGCGCCGACCGATGCGACGGTGCTGATCCAGGGCGAGACGGGGACGGGCAAGGAGCTGCTGGCGCGCGCCATCCACCGGCTGAGCCGGCGGCACGAGCGGACGTTTGTGAAGCTGAACTGCGCGGCGATCCCTGCAGGGCTGCTGGAGAGCGAGCTCTTCGGCCACGAGAAGGGCGCGTTCACGGGAGCGATTGCGCGCAAGATCGGGCGGCTGGAGCTGGCGCACGAGGGAACGCTGTTTCTGGACGAGGTGGGCGAGCTGCCGCTGGACCTGCAGCCGAAGCTGCTGCGGGCGCTGCAGGAGCGGGAGATCGAGCGGCTGGGAGGGACGCGGCCGATCCAGGTAAATGTGCGTCTGATCGCGGCCACCAACCGGGACCTGGCGAGGATGGTGGCGGAGAAGCGATTCCGCGACGACCTTTATTACCGGCTGAAGGTGTTCCCGGTGTTTTCGCCGCCGCTGCGGGAGCGCGTGGGAGACATTCCGATCCTGGTGCGGCATTTTGTGTCGACGCACAGCCGGCGGATGGGCAAGAACATCGTCACGATTCCCGACGAGACGATGGAGGCACTGTGCCACTGGAAGTGGCCGGGCAATATCCGCGAGCTCGAAAACTTTCTGGAGCGGGCGGTGATCCTGTCACGGGGGACGGTGCTGCACGTGCCGCTGGCCGAACTCGAGATGCAGGATGAGGGAGACGAGGCCGACGATTCAGGGGATCTGGCTGAGAATGCGACGCTGCACGAGGCCGAGCGCGAACATATCTTGAAGGCGCTGCGGGAGGCCAAGGGACAGATCGGCGGACCGGATGGCGCGGCGGCGCGGCTGGGCCTGAAACGGACCACGCTGAACTCCAAGATGAAAAAGCTAGGCATCGAACGAAGTGACTACCGGTAGTCGCGGCGACGCTATTTCGTCATCGTCACTTCGTCACGTGCGGCACTGTCACGGGGTAGCCGCTTGCTGCTCCGCTCTGTAACTCCCTCCAAAATCAGGCGCAAACGATACAGCGTCGGTTCGTCACGCAGTTTGGCACACACGATGCATATAGGAAGGGTGCGGCGCAGGATGAGCCAGGTTACGCTGAAGATCACACTGAAGAAGAACGACAAGACGGTTGGGATCAAGCTGGAAGGGCGGGTGGCGGGGCCGTGGGCGGTCGAACTTGACCGCGTATGGGTGGAAACGGCCCCGCAGTTGAACTCCCGCAAGCTCATCCTGGATATCACCGACGTGACCTACGCGGATGCGGCGGGGCTGAAGACGCTGCGTGCGATCTGTGCGCAGGCCCGCGCGCACATCGCAGCCAGTTCGCTTTGGACGAAGTATCTAGCCGGAGAAATCCAAGAGTAAGAGTTAAGTTGTGCCGACGAGGAGGTCGCACATGGGAGTCTTTGAGAGCACAATCAGCATCATCGGCAGCCAATCCCAGCAGACTGGCACGTTCTTCAACACTCTGCCGCAAGCCGCGCAGAACGATCTGCAAGGGCTGTGGCACGCATCGCAGTACCCATCGGGGCTGGCGATCTTTTCGGAGCGGGACGCGGCTTCGGGGGTGCGCATCGTGCTGGAAGGCGAAGTGAAGCTGTCGATGAACTCGGCGGAAGGCAAGCGGCTGATCCTGCGGATTGCCAAGAAGGGCGAAGTGCTGGGGCTGGCGTCGACGCTGTCGGGGCGCCCCTATGAGATGACGGCGGAGACGCTCTACCCGGCAAAGATTGCTTATGTGCGGCGGCAGGATTTTCTGGCCTTCATGACGCGGCACCCCGAGGTTTACCAGGCGGTGACGGAAGAGCTGAGCCGCAGTTATACGCTGGCCTGCCATCAGCTGCGCACTGTGGGCCTGTCAGCCTCGGCGCCGGAGAAGCTGGCGCGGCTGCTGCTGGAATGGAGCGAGAACGGCCAGAAGACGGAGCGCGGCACGCGCTGCCGGTTTCCGCTCACGCATGGAGAGATCGGCGAATTCATCGGCGCGTCGCGGGAGACGGTGACGCGGACGCTGAGCATCTTCAAGAGCCGGCGGCTGGTGGATTTTCACGGCTCGACGATGACGATTCCGAGCCGCGCGGCGCTGGAGAATGTGGCTCACTGCTGAGAAGTTTCCTTACCCGGAATTCAACTCGCGCATAGACTGCAAAGTGCGCGGGTACTTATATCCTGGCGCTCAACTTATTCATACATTCATATGCAGTCATCGTACATGGCAGTCGAGAGGGAGCCCGGGGTTTCGTCGTAGAACCACTCATGGCCGCGGAGTCGGGCAGTTGTGAGGCCTGGTTCCGCGGTTTTTCTTGCCGCTCATCAGGTGGACAAACGCCGCTCGCCTGCTCGCGGACGGTTCGCGCTACAATCTCCTTCACAACTCAATTGCAACTCGAGGGGGCATCATGCGCAGATTTCTCGTCGCCGTCTTTGCCGCTGCATTTTCAATCTCAATGGCCGCGCCGCTGAGGGCGCAGGGCGCGCCGCCGCAGGGGGCGGCCGGGCAGCCGTACACCGTGGAGTACTACTACAAGGTGCAGTGGGGGCATCAGCAGGAGTTCCTGCAGTTGTTCCTGAAGAACCACTACCCGCTGCTCAAGAAGATTCAATCGACCGGGCGAATACTTTCCGTCAAGATGGAATCGCCGGCCTACCACACGACCGAGGATGGCCGCTGGGACTATCGCGTGACGATCGTCTACAAGAATTCGACGGTGGCGACAACGGCGAACCCAGATGAAGAAGCGTTTATCCGCGAGTTATGGCCGGACCAGGCGACTTATCAGCAAGAGGAGCAGCGGCGGTTTGAGATTCTGCTGGGGCACTGGGATTTGCCGGTCACGGATATCACGCCGGAGCCGTGAACCTTTGCAGCCGCGGGCAAAGCATTCAGTAACCAGGCTCTTACCAATCTCTGTAAAACCATGTCGAGCCTACGCGCTATGAGTCGGATTGAATCGACAGGCCTTGGGATATACTGGAGCTTCATCGAGAAGGTGCGGCAGCCGCGCGAAGTTCCGCGCATTGCCAGATCAGACATAGAGATTCATGATTCTTGCCCGCTTTCTCCGGGTCCACTGAGACTCGCGCTGAATTCATGCGAGCCGGCATCTCAGCTTCATCCGAGGCGGGCGGCCCAGCGGCCGATCGAGGTTGGGTGGTGTGGCCGCTCAAGATGAGCACTCCTCCTTTGGGGAGGAGAATTGAATTGCGGACCAAGCGGGCGTGGGAAAGTCGTGGATCGGCGTTCAGTGATGACGAGCTGGGGCGCCCCCCGTCTCCAACGACTGGCTTTCGCGGCTGCGATGAGATCGACTGGAAGCCACGCCGCCGGCCAATGCTCTAAAGGAAGCAGTATCTGAGAAGACGGGGAGACGCCTGCTTTGAGGCTCATCCTCCGGTGGATTTGCTTTTATCCTGTGCAACCAGCAGAAAGGGCACAAAGGCTTTGGATTGGAAACACCGGGTTTATAGTGCGTACGTCTCAAGCGGCCAGGCACATCTCGTGCTGGCCGCACAACGCCGGTATTTGAGTCGAGTAATTCGCACCCACTTTCCTGCAGATCGAAAGGTACGGATTCTGGACGTCGGCTGCGGCAACGGCACTCTCCTCTGGTTTCTTGCTCAGCACGGCTATAGCAACTTGCGCGGCGTTGATGGATCAGCGGAGCAGGTGCAGGTGGCGAAAAACCGCGGAATCGACTGTGTCGAGCTGGGAGACGGACTGGCGACTCTCAGGGAAACGCCGAGCAGCTCCGTTGACATCATCTGCCTCTTCGACCTGCTGGAGCACTTGACCCGTCAGGAATGTTTTGACCTGCTTACGGAGGTCTATCGCGTTCTCGTTCCGAGCGGATTGTGCATCGGGCATGTTCCTAACGCGGAGGGAATCTTCGGATCCCGGGTTCGGTATGGCGATCTCACGCATGAACAGGCCTTTACGGAGAGTTCGATTCGACAGATGTTTCGCTGCCTCTCGTACTCCAAGGTGCGGTCATGGGAAGATACTCCGTCACTGCGCGGCTGGGTGAGCGCAATACGGCGAGTCCTGTGGACGGTCGGAACGCTACCAATCCGCATTCTCTTTGCCGCCGAAACGGGTGGTTTTCGGGTGATTCTCTCTCAGAATCTTCTGTTCGTGGCGCAGCGCTGATGCATTTGCCCAGCCATCTTCGCCATCGCGAGTGTATTTCAGGGTGATATTCGACGCTGCGAGAGCTCCGGAACGATGACGATCTGGTTGGCATATCGCTGAAAACAGCTTCTGGTGTGCGAACCAGCGTCTGGAGAAGATTCGGAGATGCTTTGAGAGAGCCGTCACCCCAGAGGTCTTGCTTCTGCGCGGGTCACTCGGGTCGAGGCAAAGCCAGGCTATTGTGTCCTGTTTGATATCTACCAGAGCCGCTGTTCACATATCTCCGCTTCGCCTTCGCCACCGGCAAACAAGTTCGGCTGCGGCATCGCGCCAGACGGGGAACTGGAACGGGAAGCCGGCGCGCAGCAGGAGGCCGGGAACCACGCGGCGGCTCTTAAGGATGAGCTCGGGCTCGGTGCGCAGGAAGAACGAGCCGAGAGCGATGAGCGGCGCAGGCGCGGGCAGGCCGTTGGGGCGGTTCCAGGCGTCGCGCAGGGCCTGCATGAACTCGCGGTTGGGCAGCGGGTTGGGCGACGCCAGGTTGACGGGGCCGGCGATTTCTTCGCGTTCGATGAGAAAGTCGACGGCGCGGGCGTAGTCGGTCTCGTGCATCCACGAGACGTACTGGTTCCCGTTGCCCTGCGTGCCGCCGAGGCCCAGGCGCACAAGGTTGGAGAGGACCTCAAAGACGTTGCCGGGGGTGGGGCTGAAGACGAGCGAGGTGCGCAGAGCAACTTTGCGCGTGCGCGGCGTGGGCGTTTCGAAGAAGGCCGCTTCCCAGTCCTTGACGAGTTGAATGGTCCAGTCCCATTTCGCTGGCGCGCGGCGGTGTTTGGAGATGAGTTCGCCGCCGCCGATTTCGCCAGTGGTCTCGTCCATATCGCGGTCGAGGGCGTGGCGATAGATGGTTGCGGTCGAAGCGTTGAGCCATACGCGCGGGGGATCTTCAAGCGAGGCGATGACACGGTTGAGCAGGCGGGTAGGGCCGATGCGCGAGTCGTAGAGCGTGCGGCGGTTGGCGGGAGTGGCGCGGCAGTTGACGCTGCGGCCGGAGAGATGGATGCAGACGTCGGCGCCTTCGAGGGTTTCGACCCAGGGGCCGGGATGGAGGCCGTCCCAGTGCACCGTCTGCCAGTTGGCCGTATAGGGCCCGCGGGTGAGGACAATGACGTGATGGCCCTGACTCTGAAAATAGCGTGCGAGAAGCTGGCCCACCTGGCCGCTGCCACCGGGGAAGACGATGCGCAAGGGACGGGAGTTCATGGCGCGGGCTCTCCGTAGATGGCTTTGAGGAGCTCGCCGGCGGGCCTGAGCAGCGGGCGCAGGGCGGGGACCTGAGCGAGCTTGAAGAATACGAGCATCATGGCCAACGTCTTGTCAAAGAGCAGACGCGTGCGGGTCTGTCGGGGCGAGCGGTCGTAGATCCAGAAGAGAAAGATGCCCATCTGGTAGAGCCAGAGGAGGCGCGGCAGGTAAGGAAGGATCGAGGGGGGAAGCTTCAGCTTCGACTCGTCGACGGCACGGGTGAAGAAGGCGATGTCGTGGTCGCGTATGGGCGCGGTGGCCGCGCTGAAGGGCGAAAGCGGGTGCTCGGGATCGATGTGGGCCGAGAGCGCGGCGACAAGGGCGCGGTTGGGCGCGAAGTATTCGAGCTTCTGGCCGATGATGCCGCGGAGGCGCTGTTCGAGCGTGCGGTAGGAGGCCAGGATGCGGTCGAGTGTGGGCGCCATCTCCTGCTGCGACTGCTCGTAGAAGGCCATCACCAGCGCTTCCTTCGAGTCGTAGTAGTAGTAGGCCGCACCCACGGCCATTCCAGCGGCGGCGGCGATCTCGCGCATGGTGGCGGCCTCAAAGCTGCGCTCGCGGAAGACCTGGAGCGCGGCTTCGAGGATGCGCTTTCGCGTGGCTTCGGATTTGGGCGTGACGGGGATGGCCATTATGAGAGGACTCCGGCGCGGGCGATGCGCGTGGACCGCTGGCGGAAGACGGCCAGCAGCAGAAGATTGAAGAGATGAGTAAATCCCAGGAAAAGCAGAAGCCCGCCCAGTTTTCCGATTACGACCTGCACGACAGCTTCAACGGTAATCAGCTGCTCCCAGGTGCGAATCGATGCTCCAACGTATCCGAGGCTCACCAGGTAAAGGCCCACAGCCAGCAGATGGGCGACGGCGCGAGCCAGCGGTGCGTTGCCAGCGAACAAATCGGCCAGAAAGCCGGCCCCCGCACGATGCAGGATACGAGCCAGCAGCACGATCAGGGCGGCGCACGCGGCCAGGTAGGAGAAATAGTAGATTTCCAGGCCATGTTGCAGCGGAAGTTGGTGGGGAATACAAGGATTCATCTTTGCCTCCAGCCACAGATTGATAGACGTTCAATGCGCAAGTGCCGCACGCCCACGCCAGAGCTACTTCATCCCGCATGTGCTTCGATCGTGCGCCGGCGCATTTTGGCGAGCACAAACATATTAAAGAAGTGCATCGCACCGAGGATAAGCAGAACCACGCCGATCTTCCCGCTCTCCAGCTCGATCATCTGGCGGAAATCAATCATCGGAGCCGCGGTCTTCAAGGCGAGTGCGATGTAGCCGGCGTTGATGAGATAGAAGCCTACGACGAGGAGCTGGTTGACGGAGTCGGCCAGCGGAGCGTTGCCGCGAAAGGCGTCGAGCAGAAAGACACGCCCGCTGCGAAACAGTGTCCGCGCCACCCAGACGGTAAGCGCGATGCTGATGGTTAAATAGCCGAGGTAACCGACGGCAACGAACATAATCATCTCCTTCACATAGATTTGAACACGTTCAAGTACAACATGGACCAAATCCGAAGAGAAGTCAATAGAAAAATGAACGCGTTCAAACTCGTTGATTGCACGCGTAGAGGGTGTGGTACGGAGACGGCCACGGGCTGTGCGCTTCGCGTGCAGAGAAACATTCAACCACACGGTTGACAGTTTTTCCAGATCGCGCTACATTCAACCACATGGTTAAGAGAAACGCCGCCCGGCTGGACTCCATCTTCCACGCTCTCTCCGACAACACGCGCCGCTCTATCCTACGCGACGTGGCGAGGCGCGAGCGGACGGTGGGCGAGGTGGCGAGGCCCTACCGCATGTCGCTGGCCGCGGTCTCGAAGCACCTCAACGTGCTGGAGAGTGCGGAGCTGATCGCCCGCGAGCGGAGAGGGAGCTTCCAGATTGTGCGGTTGAAGGCGGAGAATCTGCGGCCCGCCGAGGAGTGGCTGGCCTGGTATGAACGCTTCTGGAGCAGGCAGCTCGACGCTCTCCAGAATTACCTGGAAGGAGATGAGAATGGGGACGATGACAATGGCTGAGATTGAGAGGAACGCGACTTTGAAGGTACAGATTCGCCGTGTGATCCGGGCCGAGAGGCAGCGGGTCTTTGATGCGTGGACCAACCCGGAGGCGATGCGCAAGTGGATGGGCCCGGGGATGATGAGCACGGTGGTGGTGGAGAACGATCTCCGCGTGGGCGGCTCCTACCGGATCGTGATGCAGGGCACGATTGACGGCAATCCCGAGCAAAGCGAGCGGCGCGTTTCCGCGGAGGGCGTATATACGGAACTGGTTCCCAACGAGGCGGTGAGCTTTACGTGGCGACCGACGTGGAATCCCGAGGAAGAATCGCAAGTGACGGTGCGGCTGAAGGACGTGGAGGGAGGGACCGAGATTGTGCTGCTGCACGAGCGGTTCGCGACCGAGGAGTCGCGCAACGGGCACGAGCGCGGCTGGACGAATACGCTGCCAAAGCTGGAAGGCTACCTGGAGTTGTAGACACCGGATTTTTTAGCTATCGGCGATGAAGGTGGGACGCGCGCCAAGAGAGGTCAGGCGCGCGCCTCCTCCTCGATGCTTACCGGAGTTAGGACGGAGGGCCAGTCGGCAGCCGAATCCACCAGCACGTCGGGGGGAAGCTCCATCAGGTTGCGGGGGCCGAAGCCGAAGTCGCAGCCGAGGCTCCAGACGCCGGCGTTGCGGGCTGTCTGGACATCGACCTTGCTGTCGCCGATCATGACGGTCTCTTCGGGCAGGGCGCCGGTCTCTTCCATAAGCGAGCGCAGGCCCATGGGATCGGGTTTCTTGGCGGGGAAGCTGTCGCCGCCGTAGATGTGGAGGAAGTATCCGGCCATACCCAGCCCATCGCAGATGCCACGTGCGGGACGGACGGGCTTGTTGGTGAGCACGGCCATGATGCGCGGCGCGCCGCCAGGGGCGTCGTGCAGCTTACGCAGCGCCTCCAGGGCTTCGAGGACGCCAGAGTACGCGTAGGTATAGTCGAGCTTGTGCTCGCGGTAGTAGGCGACGAAGTAGGCGATGGCGTCGGTGAGCTGCTTTTCATCGACCTGATCGGGAGGCAGGTTGTCCTCGGCGGCGAGCACGCGGCGGACGAGCACAGGAACTCCGTTGCCGACGAAGCTGGCGATGAGCGGGTCGGGCAGCGGCGGCCGGCCAAAGTGGGTCAGCGTAGCGTTGACGCTGTTGCAGAGGTCCTGCGCGGAGTCGATCAGGGTGCCGTCGAGATCGAAGACGAGAAGTTTCAAGCGCTCGACGGGGATCGGGCGAAAGACACGGATCATGCTTTCAGTGTACCGGGAGGGCGCAGGGCGACGGCGCCATGCGGCCGGGCGGTATCGTGCGGAGCCGGACTGCGCCGGGCGTGCATTCGCTTGACGATGCGCGGCTTGAGCCAGAGCCAGAACCCGCTCAGGACCACGATGGGCATGGCGATCCAACGGGTGAACCACGCTGCGTGGGGAATGTGCGCAACGGGGCCGTAAAGATAGCCGACGATGGGCACGCTGAGGACAATGTGGAGCAAGCGGATAGTATCGCGCTCACGCCAGGGGGTCATGCCTGTACCTCCTGGGCCGCGGCGCGGGGCGCGCGCGCCGGCAGTGCAAAGCCGAACGCGATCAGCCAGACGTAACCTGGAAAGCGGGTGAGCGGGATCAACGGGAGGGCGGACCGGAACTCGAAGGCGAGCCAGCTCAGCTCGCCGCAAACCGCCAGCGCGAGACCGAGATAGACGATCCAGCGCGGAACCAGACGGCGGAAGTAGGCGGGGATGGAGAGGCCGGCCATCAAAAGGCCGAGCGGGACCGAATAGCCGGGCCCTCCGAGGGCGAAGTTGAGGAAGTGAAGAGCCTCGGCGAGCGCGGGGTCCTGGGCCACGCCGGGCATGGTCATGGTCCACAGGCATACGGAGCTGGCCATCATCAGGATGGCGGTCGCGAAACCGCCAAAGAGGGCGATGTCGATGCCGGCGGCGCGAATGCCGAGAAAGCGCAGGCGGCTGACGGCGGCGGCGGTGAAGATGCCGAGGGGAATGGCCGAACCGAAGTGGAGAAAGGCGCACAGGAGGGCAGCCGAGTGGCGCTGCTGAAGAAAGGCAGTGACAGTTTGCGGCGCGGCCCAGGGCATCGGGAAGCTGGGCTGGCCGCCAAAGTAGGTGACGGGATAGAGGCCGGCACAGAAAAGGACCGTGAAGACGATGGCGACGATGCCGAGGGGCGGGCTGTGATGACGAGAGCCGGTATAGACGGTGGACGGGGGCATGTTCGACCTCCTCAGTCCATTATAGATGCTAATCGTTACATTTTGTAATGATTATTTTATGAAATACTTGCTGTATGACAACTCGAAAACCCGAAATTCCTCCCATCTCCGTCGCATTCTTGCTGGCGCAGACGGGGGCGCGGGCGGCGCAGGTGTTTGCAGGAATGCTGGAGCCACTGGGACTTGCGCCGGCCGACGCCGGGATCTTGCGGCTGCTTGGAGTTGAACCGGGAATGAGCCAGCAGGAGCTGGCAGGGCGGCTGGGCATGCATGCGAGCCGGCTGGTGGCGGTGATCGACGCGCTGGAGGAGCGTGGGCTGGTGGCGCGGGAGACAAACCGCGAGGACCGGCGCATCTATTCGCTGGCGCTGACCGATGCGGGACGCCAGACGCTGGGGGCGATAGCACGCGCGGCGAGAGCGCATGAGGAAGCGATGTGTGCCGGGCTGAACGAAGCGGAGCGGGCGCAGCTCAGGGGCTCGCTTGAGAGGATTGCGGAGCGGCAGGGGCTGGCAGCGGGCGTGCATCCCGGATACAGCGCGCTAAGGACGCCGGGGCGGGAAGCGTGCCCGCCAGGACCGGAACGGAAAGCGCGGAGGCCTTAATTAATGTGGATGGAGCCGGCGCCGGACTCAAGGCGGACTACAGGCCCGCCTCCGCCGAGCTTGCCTACCAGGTGGTGATGATCTTCGGATTGCTTCATGGAGAGGGAGCGGTCGCAGCGGATGCTGCCGAAGCCGCTTTCCGCGTCGATGTCGAGGGAGGCGCCGCCGGTGGCGAAGTCGATGCTGCCGGCACCGGTTTCGATGTGCCAGGGAGCGTCGGGTGTTCCGGCGACGCGGATGCTGCCGGCGCCGGATTGGGCGTGCAGGCCGCCGTGGATGCTTTGGAGCTGGATGCTGCCGGAGCCGGTTTGCGCGCGCACGTCGCCCTCGCCTGACTGGCTGGCGAAGATGCTTCCGGAGCCGGTTTCAAGCGAGAAGCTGCCGGTGAGGCCGTTGGCGTGGATGGTCCCGGAGCCGCTGTGGAGGCGGACATTCTGGCCAACTCCATCGTCAAACAGGCTGCCCGCGCCAGTGCTGGCGTCGAGGAAGGCGTTGGCAGGTGCCTGAATCTCGTAGTCGATGGCGATGTTGTGGAACGGGCGCTGGTTCTGGCCGATGCGGACGATACCCCCGGTCTGCTCGATGGGCGGGCGATTGGCGATCTGCTGAACGAGCGAGGCGTCGCCGCCCCAAAAGTTGTGCACGCGGCCGAAGATCTGGATACTCCCGGCCGGCCCCTGGGTGATATGGATGGAGCCGGCGCCGGTGGAGACGGTGAGTTCGACGGGGCCGTTCACGGTGAGCGTGCGGACAAACGTGGCCTCGGCGGCCACGGCTGGCAAGGCGGCCAGCGCCAGGGCCACCGCAAGCGTGGCGCACTTGCGCGGTATTCTCATTCTCATCCTCCGGGTAAAGGTACGCGAAGCGCTGAGCGATGGTTCCAGAAGAATGGTGCCGCGCGGGAGCGGTGAGGCAAGTTGGAGTTCGCCGCATAGGTCCGCGCGCCGGCGACTTCCCGCGCTCCTCACGCTTCCCTCTCCCCGACTCTCTCGTCCCGGATCGCGGGTCCGTTGCGAATGCTATGCTCACAGGCGGGATGGAAGGGCTGAATCTGTTCAAGTCGGTCGCAGTGGCCATGCTCATCCTGGGCAACGCATTTTTTGTGGCCGCCGAGTTCACGCTGGTGTCGATCCGGGACACGCGGGTGGAGCAGCTTGTGGCCGACGGAGTGCCGGGCGCACGAGCGGTGAGGCGGTTGCGCGAGGGCCTGGACGACCTGCTTCCGGCCGTGCAACTGGGGGTGACGCTGTGCTCGCTGGCGCTGGGATGGATGGGCGAGCCGCTGGCGGCATCGATGCTGATGGGATGGATGGGCAACCTGCCCCATGCGCGAATCTATGCGCACGTAGCCGCGGTCACGCTGGGTTTTGCTCTCATCACCTACTTTCAGGTGGTGGTGGGCGAGCTGGTGCCGAAGTCGCTGGCGCTGCGGCGTGCCGAGGCGCTGGCGGTGGCGATCGCGCCGCCGATGCTGGCTTTCATTGCGGTGACCCGGCCGGCGGTGCGGCTGCTGCGGAGCTCGGCCGCGGCGGTGCTGCGGGGCTTCGACGTACCGATTGCGGAGCGTGCGGCAGTGCACTCGGCGGACGAGCTCAAGCTGATCGCCTCGGCGGCGGGACGGATGGGGCTGCTGCCATCCTTTCAGGAGAAGCTGGTGCAGCGGGCGCTCGAGATTGACGATATTCCGGTGCGGGAGATCATGACCCCGCGCCGGAACATCTTTTCCCTGCCTTCAAACATGAGCATCGAAGAGGCCAGCGGGCGGGTGATTGCGCACCGGCACTCGCGGGTTCCGGTTTACGACGAAGGGCGCGGGCCGGAGCACATTGTTGGGGTGGTGTATGCGCGCGACCTGGCGCGGCTGATGCACTTTCGCGGGGCGCCGCTGGCGGGCAGGCCGCTGGCCCAGGTCCGGCTGCGCCAGATCATGCGGGACGTACTGGTGGCTCCGGAGACCAAGCCCGTACTGGACATGATCCGCGAGTTCCAGCAGCGGCGCCGGCAACTGGCCATTGTGGTGGACGAGTTCGGCTCGGTGGTGGGGCTGGTGACGGCCGAGGACGCGATCGAGCAGTTGACGGGCGAACTGGAGGACGAGTTCGACAATCCTGCGCAGTCGATCCTGACAGCGGGGGGCGGGGCGCTGCTGATGGACGGCGGAACGAACCTGCGCGACCTGGAGACGCAGATGCAATGGAGCCTTCCCCGGGACGGGGGCGTGGAGACGCTGGCCGGTTTTATGCTGGTGCGGCTGGGGCACATCCCCAAGCTGGGGGAGTCTACAGAGTTCGATGGCAGGCGGCTGACCGTGACCGAGATGGAGGGACGGCGCATCACCAAGGTGCGCGTGGAGCCAGCCGGGCCCGGGGAATCCGCATCCAATCAATAGGCCCCTTGGTATACTTCTTTCAGTCCCCTGGGAGTATTTATGGCGATTTCTACGCCGCGATCCTTCGATGGTGCTGCGGAGAGATTGCGACTTGTTCGAGGATTCTCCAGATTTCTTGACGGAGCAATGCCGGTTCGGTGCTGCGAAGAAAGGCAACCAAGCGTTCAAGAATGAAGTTCCTGCATACGATCCCTTCTGTCGACCCGGCATCCGGCGGTCTGGTCGAAGGAATGAGACAGCTCTGCGACATTATGGAAGCCGCCGGCCACGCCTGCGAGGTGGCGACTCTGGACGCGCCGTCGCTGGCAAACCAATATGGCATCCCCGGCAAGACAACCGCATGGGGACCGGGACGAGGCGCCTACGGTTATACGCCGCGGGCCGTGCCCTGGATCAGGGCTCATTCTTCCCGCTTCGACGCGGTGATCGTCCATGGCATCTGGCAGCACAACGCAGCCGCAACTTACAGCGGTCTGAGAGGTACGGGTACACCCTATGCCGTCTTCTGTCACGGGATGCTCGATCCGTATTTCAAGCGGCAGTTTCCCCTCAAGCACTTGAAGAAGACGGTCTACTGGCACGCCCTGCTGAGCAAGGCGATGCATGGCGCGGCCGCGGTGCTATTCACCTGCGAAGAGGAGATGCTGCTGGCCCGACAATCGTTCCGCCCCTACCGGGTGAACGAAGTCATCGTGCCTCTGGGCACCATGGGCCCGCCAGGCGACGCGCAACAGGCGGCGGAGGAGTTCCTGACTCGGTGGCCGGAGCTGCGCGGCAAGCGGCTGGCGCTCTTCCTTGGCCGCATCCATCCCAAGAAGGCGGTCGACGTGCTCATTGAGGCGTTCGCGGGCACCCTCGCCGGCGATTCGAGCTGGCGGCTGGTGATTGCGGGGCCGGACCGGGTGGGCTGGGAGAGAGAGCTGAAAGGCCTTGCCGCGCGGCTGGGGATGAGGGATCGCATCGCCTGGACCGGAATGCTGACAGGGGATCTGAAGTGGGGGGCCTATGCCGCGTCGGAGGTCTTCGTCCTGCCCTCGCATCAGGAGAACTTCGGGTTCGTATTCGCCGAAGCGCTCTCGTGCGGGCTGCCCGTCCTGCTTTCGAACAAAGTGAATATCTGGCGCGAGATCGAAGCCGACCGCGCGGGCATGGTAGCCGACGACACGCTGGGGGGCACGCAGGCGAGCCTGCGGCGCTGGCAGGAGCTGGGCGCCGCGGAGATGGCCGCCTTTCGGCTGCGCGCCCGGAAGTGTTTTGACGAGCGCTTTAACTTTCAGGCGACCTCCGGCCGGGCGCTCCAGATCTTCGAGGGCCTGGCCCGGTTGAATCCGCGCTGTGCCTCCTCGCATATGGGATCCGAGGAGATAAAGGAGCGCAGGGCCGGCGCCTCGGGCTTTTGACCCGGCTGCAGGCGCTGGCCATTCCGCTCCACTTACGTGCGGGCGGCAAGCCTCAGTAGCCGGGGGGTGGGCCATGACGGTAGACGGCCTGGTATCCGGCGCGGAAGCCGTGGCGGAAATCCTCAAAGGCTGGAGGCGGCACGGGAGGATTGCGGAAGTGGGGATGCCGGGCCACATCGGGCGGCAAGCCGGCGGCGATATCGCGGCGGGCCGCGGCAACGCCCTGGTGATAGGCACGCTGGGCGATCTCGGTATAGGCGGGGGGTGGCGGCGGCGGCTCATAGGCGACGGGCTGAGAATGGGAACATCCCGCCAAAGCCAGGGGCAGAGACACGACGGCTACAGCCAGAGCTTTTCTCATATGGTTCCTCGCGGATGTGGATTGATAGCCCGCCCGGCCTGCGGCACAGCGCTCCCTCTTTGGAACACCGCTCGCGAGAAAGTGTTGCACAAAGCGCACATTTCTTCCTTGTTCTGCCGATAATGAGAATCGCAGGTCCAGCGGCGCGAACGGGGGTGCTGCATGAAAGATAAAACCAGGTACAAGTTCGAAGAGAATCGAGGCAACGCGCATAACGGTGGAGCGGATGAAAACGGGCGCGTACACGGCCCGCATCCTGACGCAGATTCCGGTTGCGGCGCGGGCCATGTGCTGCGATTGGGCAAAGACTGCGACTATGACCGCGAGTTGCGGCGGCTGCACATCGAGTTGGTGAAGCTGCAGGAGTGGATTCGGCATGAGGGGTTGCGGGTGGTGGTGCTCTTCGAGGGGCGCGACGCGGCGGGCAAGGGCGGCGCCATCAAGCGCATCACCGAGACGCTCAATCCCCGCGTGTGCCGCGTGGTGGCGCTGGGCACGCCGACGGACCGCGAGAAGACGCAGTGGTACTTTCAGCGTTATGTGGCGCATCTGCCGGCGGCCGGCGAGATGGTGCTGTTCGACCGGAGCTGGTATAACCGGGCAGGCGTGGAGCGCGTGATGGGGTTCTGCACCGAGCAGCAGTATTTTGAGTTCATGCAGAGCTGCCCGGAGTTCGAGCGCATGTTGATCCGCTCCGGCATCGTGCTCATCAAGTACTGGTTCTCGGTGAGCGACGAGGAGCAGGAGCGGCGCTTCCAGGACCGCATGAACAAGCCCACCAAGCGCTGGAAGCTGAGCCCCATGGATCTGGAGTCGCGCAAGCACTGGGCCGATTACTCGCGCGCCAAGGACGAGATGTTCGCCGTGACCGACACCAAACAGTCGCCCTGGTACGTGGTGAACGCCGAGGACAAGAAAGCGGCGCGGCTCAACGTGATCCGGCATCTGCTCTCGATGATCCCGTACCGCGACCTGACGCCCGAGCCGCTCAAACTGCCGCATGTGGGCAAGTCGAAGTATGTTCGCCCGCCCATCCAGGAGCAGAACTTTATTCCGGAAATCTATCGCTAGGTCCGTGACCGTTTGATTCGGTACGTACGATTGCCAATCCCAGGCCCGAAAAGCGGGACCTGGGGCACCCTCATTGATACAAAATCAAGTTGTCAGGAACCTAGAAGCGACGCTCAGCTCTACGCTGCGCCGCGCATATAATCAGAATCGGCTCATCGCCGCGCCGGGCGAAAGCTCCGTAGCCCAGCACTGATCACCGACCACTGATCACTGACCACTGCCTTTATGAAGCAGACCCTCACCCGCCTCGCGCTCACCATCCCCGTCGTCTGGCTGGTGGTCTCGCTGGTCTTTCTGCTCATCCATCTGGTCCCGGGCGATCCCATTCTGCAGATGCTGGGCGAGGGCGCGACCTCGGCCGACATCACGGCGCTGCGCCACGCCTATGGGCTCGACCAGCCGCTGTGGAAGCAGTACATCCACTACTGGGCCGGCGTGCTGCACGGCAATCTCGGCACCTCCATCCGCCTGCACGCGACGGTCGTCAATCTGATCCTGACACGCTACCCTTACACAATCGCGTTGACGGTAACCGCGCTGGGACTGGCGCTCGCCATCTCTGTGCCGGCGGGCATCGTGGCCGCGGTGCGGCGGGGCCGCTGGCTCGATCAGACACTGTCGGTGGTGTCGCTCTCCGGGCTCTCAGTGCCGGCGATCGCACTGGGGCCGGTGCTGATCCTGGTGTTCTCGATTCTGCTCGGCTGGACGCCCGTCTCCGGCGCAAACGCAACGGGTACGGCGGCCATCGACTGGCGCTACCTGATCCTGCCATCGATCACTATGGGCACGGCGCTGGCGGCCATCCTCACGCGGATGGTGCGCACGGCCATGCTTGAGGAACTCGGCCAGGACTACATTCGCACGGCGCGCGCCAAGGGCTTGAACGAGACGGCCGTGGTGTGCCGCCACGCGCTGCCCAACGCGCTGGTGCCGATCATTACCATTGTCGGGTTACAGTTCGGCGCGCTGCTGGCTGGGGCCATCGTCACGGAGACGATCTTCAGTTGGCCGGGACTGGGGCGGCTGGTGGTGACGGCGATTTCGAACCGCGACTACGCGCTGGTACAGGGCTGCCTGCTGGCCATCGGGCTGACGTACGTTCTCGTAAATTCGGCGACTGACCTGGTGTACCGGTGGGTAAATCCGCGGATGCGGGCGTAGGGTGGCACCGCGGCGTTACTATGTTGTGCTGGAGGAAAGATGCAGGACAAGATGGTTCGCCGTGATTTCCTGAAGACCGCGGGCGCGCTGGCCGCAACCGGTCTGGCTGCAAAACTGGGCGCGGAGCCGCAGGCCGGCGTCGCAAGTGCGGACGCCGCGCAGGACCCCGCCAAGATGCCGCGGCTCTTCGCGGGCTGCTGCGCGTACTCGTACCGCGCCATGCTCACCCACGGGCAGATGACCCTTGAGCAGTTCATCGAGAAGGCCGTGGAGCTCGAGCTGGACGGCATCGACATGACGGTCTATTACCTTAAGTCAACCGACCCCGGCTATCTGGCCAACCTGCGCTATCTCGCCTACAAGAACGCCGTGCCGCTCTCAGGCGCGGCCTGCGGGTCAAGCATGGTGCAGGCCGATGCGGCCAAGCGCGCTGCTGTTGTTGATGACATCAAGAAGTGGGTGGACGTGGCCGACCAGCTCGGCGCTGCGCACCTGCGCGTCTTTGCGGGCAAGCTGCCCGAGGGCGCCTCGATGCAGGAAGCCGTGGGCTGGGTGGTCGACACCCTGAAGGCCGCCAGCGACTACTCCGCGAAGAAAGGCATCGTGCTCGGGCTCGAAGATCACTCCGGGGTTTCGCAGAGCGCGGATGTGTGCCTGGAGATCATGCACCGCGTTGACTCGCCCTACGCGCGCATCAACCTGGACATCACGCACTTTATTCCGTCGGCCACCCAAGATCAGTACGCGCAGATCGCCGCGTGCTTGCCCTACGCGACGGTCTCTCACATCAGGGACAAGTTCGACGATGGTACGCCGATCGATATGGACCGCGTGTGGCGTATGTACGCGGAGGCGGGACACAAGGGATATATGTCGATCGAGTACGAGGGCGATAACCATGGCGGCGTGCCGGCGGAGATCGGCGTGCCCAAGCTG